>DASXLD010000001.1:0-3845 GCA_036496385.1 Caldimonas sp.
CGCCGCGAAGTACACCGCACCGAACGGCCGGATCGAGATCGTCGTCTCGCGCCTGCCTGCGGCGGCCCAGCTCGAGGTGAGCGACAACGGCGTCGGCATGTCGGAATCGCTCATTCAGCGCGCCTTCGACCCGTTCGTGCAGGGCGAGCGCGCGATCGACCGCTCGCAAGGCGGGCTCGGCATCGGCCTGACGCTCGTCAAGCGGATCGTCGACCTCCACGGCGGCTCGGTCGTCGCCTCGAGCGCAGGCACCGACAGGGGCGCCACGTTCACGATCACGATGCCGCTCGCGAAGGACGGCGTGGTGACGCCGGCCGCGGTCGGCGCGCAACCGCGCCCGAAGTCGGCGCGCGTTCTCGTCGTCGACGACAACCACGACGTCGCCGAGAGCCTGGTCGAGCTGCTGCGGGCGGGCGGCTGCGACGTGCGCGCGGCCTACTCCGGCCGGGAGGCGCTGGACATCGCCGCCGCGACGCCGCTCACGGCTGTCCTCCTCGACATCGGTCTGCCCGACATGTCGGGCTATGACGTCGCGCGGCGGCTGCGCGAGCTGCCGTCGATGAAGGGCACGCGGATCATCGCGACGACCGGGTACGGCCTGCAGAGCGATCGCGACGCCTCCGCCAGCGCCGGCTTCGATGCCCATCTCGTCAAGCCCGTGGACCACGAAGAAGTCTTGCGCCTGATCGCGTAGCGCCGCGCGAGATCGGGAAGGGGAGAGGAATTGGACGACAACGCGGCGTGAAGACGACGACGCACGGCGTCCTGGTCTTCGCGCCCTCGGCCGAGCTGCTGCTCTGCCATGCGACCGGCACCCGCCACTGGGACATCGCCAAGGGCGCCGCCGAAGACGGCGAGAGCAGCGTCGCCGCGGCGGTGCGCGAGGCGCGCGAGGAGTGCGGCCTCGTGCTCGAGCCTGGCGCGCTGCAGCCGGTCGGGCACTTCGCCTACCGGCCGCAGAAGGATCTCGTGCTCTACGCGGTCCTGAACGAGCGGATCGACGTCGGCCGATGCGTCTGCGCCAGCACCTTCATCGACCGCTTCGGCCGCGTTCGTCCGGAGATGGACGCGTTTCGCTGGACGCCGTTCGCCGACGTCGGCGCAAGCTGCGCAAAGAACATGGCGCTGGTGCTGACGACGCGTGTGTCGTTGCCGGCGCTGCTCGGGCGGCTGCTCGACGGCGCAGCCGGACCGATCTGCGACGGCGCCTGACGGGCGCTCGTGTCAAGCGTCGTGGGCGCGCTGGCGCCGATCGCGAAACATGCGGTCGACGCACTCGCCGAAGCGGCGCGCGTCGAAGGGCTTGCGCAGGAAGGCGTTGTAGCCGTCGAAGCCATTGCGCACGTCGGCCTCCTCGAGGCTGGTGTGCATCGCGATCATCGACGACTGCGTGCGCGGATCGCGGCGCAGCGCACGGCCGACGGCCATGCCGTCCATGCCGGGCATGTCGACGTCGAGGATGAACGCGTCGAACGCCTCGCGCGCCGCCGCGACCAGCGCCGCGTCGCCGCTGCCGACGGCCTCGACGTGGTAGCCCGCGGCCTCGAGCGAGGCCGTGACGAGCTCGCGCATGACGACTGAATCGTCGACCGCCAGCACGCGCCCGCGCGGCGAAAGAGGAGCAATGGTGGCGGGCATGGCGGCGAAGGATATCGACCCGAACGCGATCCGAACAGGTCACCGCACGCCCGTATCTGCCCGCGCGGGCGACTGCCACAAACGGCGGCAATGCGTCGCCAGCCCGCGCCGATGGAGCACGGGGCGAACTTGGCCGCAGGTTATTCACAGAGTTGTTCACGGCGGCGGTGGAAAATTATTTTTTGCAACCTCGACCGCGGTGCGTGAAAACGCCGTTTCCTGCTCCGGGCGCGCGTGCCGATGCGGGGATGCGACCGATGTCGCCCGGCTCCGGTGGTCCCGTCGCCGCCTTCGGGTGTCGTCGCCGAGAATGCGCCATGGGCACGACGTTTCAGCGGGTCGCCGTCGTCGGTGCGGGCGCGGTCGGCAGCTTCTTCGGCGCGATGCTCGCCCGCGCCGGGCATTCGGTCGTCCTCATCGGCCGGCCGGCCCACGCCGAAGCGATCGGGCGCAGCGGCCTGCGCCTCGCGATGGCCGGCCGGACCGAGACGATCGCGCTCGACGCGAGCAGCGAGATCGCTGCCGCGCGCGGCGCCGATCTCGTCCTCTTCAGCGTCAAGTCGACCGATACCGAAGCGGTCGCGCGCGAGCTCGCCGGCGTGCTCGACCCAGGTGCGCTCGTCGTCAGCCTGCAGAACGGCGTCGAGAACACCGCCGTGATCGCCCGCCACGTCGCGGCGACCGTCGTCCCTGCCGTCGTCTACGTCGCGACCTCGATGCCGGAGCCGGGTCTCGTCTGCCACCACGGCCGCGGCGATCTCGTCATCGGCGCCGCGACGCGAACCTTCGATGCGGCGACGCGCGAGCGGCTCGACGCGCTCGTCGCCTGCTTCGCGAGCGCCGCCGTCCCGGTGCGCATCTCGGCCGACGTGATGGCCGAGCTCTGGTCGAAGCTGATGGTCAACTGCGCGTACAACGCGATCTCGGGCCTGGCGCAGGCGAGCTACGGCGAGCTCGTCGCGCTGGCGCCGATCCGCGAGCTGCAGCACGCGGTCGTCGCCGAGGTGGTCGCGCTCGCGGCTGCGGAGGGAGTCGAGCTGCCGCTCGCGCCGGCGATCGATGCGATGGAGCGGATCGCGCCGGCGATGCCGGCGCAGCTGTCGTCGACGGCGCAGGACATGGTGCGTGGCAAGCCGAGCGAGATCGATCACCTGAACGGCTTCGTCGCGCGCCGCGGTCGCGAGCTCGGCGTCCCGACCCCCGCCAACCAGGCCCTTCACGCGCTCGTCAAGCTGGTCGAAGCGCGCCAGCGCAAGGGCAGCGCGTGAGCACGGGCACGACGGCTGCCTCCCCTCGCGGCACGCCACCGGTCGCGGCCGACGCCGACTGCAGCGAGCTGCCGTCCGACTTCGTCGCCGCGCTGCGCGAGCTCGGCCTCGCGCGCTCGAGCGCGCTTCGCGGCGAGCCGCTCGCCGGCGGCGTCTCCTCCGACATCTGGCGCGTCGACACCGACGACGGGCCGCTGTGCGTGAAGCGCGCACTGTCGAGGCTGCGCGTCGCCGCCGACTGGCAGGCGCCGATCGAGCGCAACGTCTACGAGGCGCGCTGGCTGCGGGTCGCGAACGCGGCAGTGCCCGGCGCTGCGCCCGAGGTGCTCGGCCAGCACGAGCGTCTCGGTGTGCTCGTCATGCGCTATCTGTCGCCGCACGACCATCGGCTGTGGAAGAACGAGCTGCGCGACGGCGTCGTCGACGTCGAGACCGCCGGCGCGGTAGGCGCGACGCTGGCGCGGATCCACGCCTACACGGCGGCGCGAAGCGAGCTGGCGGCGCAGTTCGCGACCGACGCGATCTTCTTCGACATCCGCCTCGATCCGTATCTGCTCGCGACCGGCCGCCGCCACCCCGACCTCGCGCCGGCGCTTGCCGCGCTGGTCGCGCAGGTGCGCGCGCACAAAGTTGCGCTCGTGCACGGCGACGTCAGCCCGAAGAACATCGTCCTCGGTCCGCACGGCCCGGTCTTCCTCGACGCCGAGTGCGCGTGGTGGGGCGACCCGGCGTTCGATCTCGCGTTCTGCCTCAACCACCTGCTGCTCAAGTGCCTCTGGACGCCTGCCGCGCGCGACCGCTTCCTCGCTTGCTTCGAGGCGCTCGCGACGAGCTATCTCGGTGTCGTCGACTGGGAGCCGCGCGCGGCGCTCGAGCGCCGCGCGGCGATGCTCCTGCCCGGGTTGCTGCTTGCCCGCGTCGACGGCAAGTCGCCGGTCG
>DASXLD010000002.1:0-12089 GCA_036496385.1 Caldimonas sp.
GTGAACATGTGGTGCGCCCAGACGATGAACGACAGGATCGCGATCGACGCCGTCGCGTAGACCATCGAGGTGTAGCCGAACAGGCGTTTCCTCGCGAACGCCGGGATGACCGCGCTGATGATCCCGAACGCCGGCAGGATCATGATGTAGACCTCGGGGTGGCCGAAGAACCAGAAGATGTGCTGGTACATCACCGGGTCGCCGCCGCCGCCAGGGTTGAAGAAGGTGGTGCCGAAGTGGCGGTCGGTGAGCGTCATCGTGATCGCGCCGGCGAGCACCGGCATGACGGCGATCAGCAGGTAGGCGGTGATCAGCCAGGTCCAGCAGAAGAGCGGCATCTTCATCAGCGTCATCCCCGGCGCGCGCATGTTGAGGATGGTGACGATGATGTTGATCGAGCCCATGATCGAGCTCGCGCCGAGGATGTGCAGCGAGAAGATGGCGGCGTCCATCGAGGGACCCATCTGCAGCGTCAGCGGCGCATAGAGCGTCCAGCCGGCGGCCGGCGCGCCGCCGGGCATGAAGAACGAGCCGACGATCATCAGCGCCGCCGGGATGAGCAGCCAGAAGCTCAGGTTGTTCATCCGCGCGAACGCCATGTCGGGCGCGCCGATCATGAGCGGCACCATCCAATTCGCGAAGCCGACGAACGCCGGCATGATCGCGCCGAAGACCATGATCAGCCCGTGCATGGTCGTCAGCTGGTTGAAGAACTGCGGGTGCATGAACTGCAGGCCCGGGTGGAACAGCTCGGTGCGGATCGCCAGCGCGAGCGTGCCGCCGACCATGAACATCGTGAACGCGAACACCAGGTACATCGTGCCGATGTCCTTGTGGTTGGTCGCGTAGACCCAGCGGCGCCAGCCGTGCGGCGCCCCGTGGTGCTCGTCGTGGCCGTGCTCGTGGCCGGCGGCGTCGACCGTGCCGCCGTGTCCGATGACTGCGCTCATGGAGTGGATGTCCTCTGCAGGGGTTGCTGTCTACTTGCGCGCCGCCGCGACTTCGCTCGGCTGCACGATCTGTCCGGTGGCGTTCGACCAGTGGTTCTTGGTGAACGTGACGACGGCGGCGAGCTCGGTGTCGGAGAGCTGCTTCCAGGACGGCATCGCGCCGTTGTTCTGGCCGTTCAGGACGACGTGGATCTGCTTGGTCTTGTCGGCGTCGAGCACCGTCGGCGATGCGTCGAGAGGCTTGACGGCGCCGCCACCCTTGCCGTTGGCCTGGTGGCAGACCTGGCAGTTCGCGGTGTAGATCTGCTCGCCGCGCGCCACCAGCGCCGGCAGCTCCCAGACCTTGCCCGGATCGTCGGCCTTGGCCGCAAGCTCCTTGATCTTGCCGCCCGCCCAGGCGCTGTAGTCCTGCTGCGAGACCACCTTGACGTGGATCGGCATGTACGCATGCTCCTTGCCGCAGAGCTCGTAGCACTGGCCGTAGTAGTCGCCCGTCTTCGAGGCGCGAAACCAGGTATCGCGCACGAAACCGGGGATCGCGTCCTGCTTGACGCCGAGCGCCGGCACTCCCCAGGCATGGATGACGTCATCCGCGGTCGTGATGATGCGGACCTTCTTGTCGACCGGAACGACGAGCGGGTTGTCGACCCTGAGCAGGTAGTCGTCGCCCTCGGGCTTGCCGGCATCCGACGCTTCGCGCTGGGCGACGTCGAGCGTCGACAGGAAGCCGATGCCTGCGCCCTCGCCGTTCAGGTAGTCGTAGCCCCACTTCCACTGGATGCCGGTCGCCTTGATCGTGAGGTCGGCAGCAGAGGTGTCCTTCATCGCGACGACGACACGGGTCGCCGGCAGCGCCATCCCGATGATGATGATGAACGGCACCACCGTCCACGCGATCTCGACCGTCGTGCTCTCGTGGAAGTTGGCGGCACGCGCACCGACCGACTTGCGATGCTTGAAGATCGAATAGAACATCACGCCGAACACGCCGATGAAGATCACCAGGCAGATGACCAGCATGAAGTTGTGCAGCCAGATCTGATCGGCAGCGATCTCGGAGACCGGCGGGTGCAGGTTGAGCTGGTTGACCCCCGGGCCGCCGGGGAGGTCGCGCACGGCCGAGGCGGCGCTCGCGAGGCTCGTCGCCGCGAGCGCCGAGAGGCCGAAGGCCAGGCGCGAAAGGGCTCTCATCGTCATGGTCGGTGTTGCCACTGAAGCTTGTAGTCGTTCGTTGGTCAGGCCAGGCCGCGAGCGCCGGAGCGCCTGATCGCGGCGCGCAGCTCGTCGGCGAGCGCTCGGCGCAGCTCGGGGTGGACGAAGCGGCCGATCGCGACCCGCTTGCCTTCGCCGGAGATCTCGATCAGCGAACGGTCGCCGTGCGCCGGCTCGACGCGTACCCATGGCGGCGCGAACTCGACTTGTTCGGTGCGGCTGCCGAGCGTGCATTCGACGGTCAGCCGGCCCGGCTCCAGGACGACGCGCTCGCGGTCGCGCGCGTGCCGGGCGTAGACGAAGAGAGCGGCGCCCACGGCGAGCAGCTCGATGCTGGCGAACGGCATCACGAGCGTCGCGCCGCGCCACCAGAACGCGCCGGCGATGGCGAGCGACCAGGCGCACAGCGACAGATAGAACGCGAGCAGCTGGAGCGGCGTCATCGAGCAGTTACGTCGCAGCAGCCATTGCACCGAGCCGTCGCCGAGGCCGACGGTGCTGCCGAAGCGCAGCGCTGCTGCGGCTGGCGACCCGGCTCCGAAGGCCTGTACGCTGAGAGAGGACATCCTGCTGTGGTCCGAAGGGTGTGCCGGTCGTTGCTGCCACGGCCCACCGCGACCGCAGTCATGTCGGAAGGCCAAGCGCCTTCGACAAAGCGGCAGATTTTAGCGTACCGCCCTGGCCCGACGGCCGCTGCCTGCGCACCATCGCGCGCATGTCGTCGAGCGAGACTGCGACCGGCGCGTCGGCACGCAACCGCGGCGGCGGCTTGAAGCCATGTCCGTACGCGACTTCGACCGCGAGGCCGATGCTGCCGTTCGCATCGGCGCGCTCGCCGAGAGCGGCGAGGAGGCGCCGCCGCCAGGCCGGAGTTCGCAATGCCGGATGACGATCGGGGTGGGTGTTGCCGCCGAGCTGGCGCAGCTCGGCGAGCAGCGCCTCCGCGCTCTGCCATCGCAACTGGATCGTTTCCTGATCGAGCACCGGGTCGGCGAAGCCGGCGTCGACGAGCATGTCGCCGAGGTCGTGCATGTCGATGAAGCCCGGCGTCGGCTGCCGCCACCCGCTTGCCGCATAGAGCTCGCGCAGCTCGCGCAGCGTCCCCGGGCCGAGGCATGAAAAGACGGCGACGCCTTCGACCTCGAGCAGGCGAAGCCAGCGCGCGAAGAGCGCCTGCGGATCGACGACGAGGTGCAGCGCCATGTTGGCCCAGACGAGCTGGGCACGACCGATTGCGGCGTCGCCCGCGCCTTCCTCGACGACGGCCGCCGCAGGCGCTGCGCCGAACGACCACCAGCGCCGCCGCTCGCCGGCGCGCCACCGCGCCGCCCACGCCGCGTCGGGTTCGACCGCGACCCGCTCGGCGCGTGGGTACGCCGCGCGCACGACGTCGTCGCCGCCGCCAACTCCCGGCCACCACTCGACGATGCGATGCGGCTGCAGGCGGATCGGCGCGAGCCGCTCGACGAGGCGGCGCGCGATCTCGCCGTGGAGCCATGGCAGCGCGTCGTTGCGCGCGAGGCGGGCGAGCGCGGCGCGCGCCGCCACCGGATCGACGCCGCGCGCCGTGCTGCGTTCGCTGGCGGCCATTCGCCGGCAGTATATTGAGCCGATGCTTGCGACGCGCTGGGCGACCGTCGATGCGCTCGGCGCGGCGTTCGCCGTGCACGGGCCGAGCGTCTGTGCGGTCTGCCACGGCTGGGGCCGGGGCCGCGTCTGCGGCGCGTGCCTCGGCCGGTTCGCCGCGGCGGTGCCCCGCTGTTCGCGTTGCGCGCTGCCGCTCTCGGCGCCGACGCCAGTGTGCGGCACGTGCCTGGCCGCCGCGCCGCCGTTCGACGCCGCGCTCGCCGCGGTCGACTATCGCGCGCCGTGGGACCGCCTCGTGACCGCGTTCAAGTTCCACGACGCGCTCGACCTCGCCCGCCCCTTCGCCGGCGCGATCGCGGCGGCCGAGCGTGCCCGCGCGGCACCGCGGCCGTCGCTGCTGCTGCCGGTGCCGCTCGCGCCGACGCGCCTGCGCACGCGCGGCTACAACCAGGCCTGGGAGATCGCGCGGCGGCTTGCCCGCGCGCTCGGCATCGCCGCCGAGCCGGCGCTGCTGCTGCGCCTGCGCGAGACCGTTCACCAGCTTGCGCTGCCGCCTCTGGCGCGCGCCGGCAACGTCACCGGCGCCTTCGCCATCGAGCCGCGCCGACGCAGCGAGATCGCCGGCCGCGAGGTCGCCGTCGTCGACGACGTGATGACGACCGGCAGCACCGCGGCCGAGCTGGCGCGCGTCCTCAAGCAGGCCGGCGCGAAGCGGGTCGAGGTCTGGGTGCTGGCGCGAACGCCGCGACCCGAAGACGCGTAGCGCAGCCGGAGAGCGGCGTGTTCCACATCGTCCTCGTCGAGCCCGAGATCCCGCCGAACACCGGCAACGTCATCCGCCTCGCCGCCAACACCGGCTGCCGGCTGCACCTGGTCGAGCCGCTCGGCTTCGCCATGACCGATCCGCTGCTGCGCCGCGCCGGCCTCGACTACCACGAGTACGTCGACGTCCGCCGCCACGCATCGTGGTCGCAGTTCGTTGCCACGAGCGGCGCCGATCCGCGCCGCGTCTTCGCCTTCACGACCGACGGCCGGCGCCGCCTCGCCGACGTCCGCTTCGCTGCCGACGACTGGCTCGTCTTCGGCGGCGAGACTTCGGGACTGCCGGCCGCCGTGCGGGCGAGCTTCGACGACGATCAGACCGTGCGCTTGCCGATGCGGCCGGGACAGCGCAGCCTCAACCTCGGCAACGCCGTTGCGGTCGCGGTGTTCGAGGGTTGGCGGCAGAACGGCTACGTCGGCGGCGTCTAGCGGGCGACGGACGGCCCCGCCACGCTCAGCCGCCGTCGCCGCGGATCGACTCGGCGCGCGCCTCGCGCCGCATCAGCTGCGCGAGCGCGCGCTCGGGAGCGATGCGGCCGGCGAGGACGTCGGCGACGGCAGCGACGATCGGCATCTCGACGCCGTTCGCCGCGGCGCGGGCGAGGACCATCGAGGCGCTGCGCACGCCCTCGGCGACGTGGCCGAGATCGGCGAGGATCGACGCCAGGTCCTTGCCGGCCGCGAGCTCGATGCCGACCGTGCGGTTGCGGGAGAGGTCGCCGGTCGCGGTGAGGACGAGATCGCCGAGGCCGGACAGACCCATGAAGGTCGCAGCGTCGGCACCGAGGGCGACGCCGAGACGCGTCATCTCCGCGAGGCCGCGCGTGACGAGAGCGGCGCGCGCGTTCTGGCCGAGCCCCATGCCGTCGGCGATGCCGGTCGCGATCGCGAGCACGTTCTTGACCGCGCCACCGACCTCGACGCCGACCGGATCGACCGAGGTGTAGACACGCATGCTGGCGTGATGGAATGCCGCCACCGCACGGGCGGGCACGGCGGCATCGTGGCTCGCCGCGACGAGCGCGGTCGGCTGGCCGCGTGCGACCTCGATCGCGAAACTCGGACCCGACAGCACGCCGACCTTCGCGGTCGGGCAGACGGCGCGCGCGATCTCGTGGCCGAGCGCGCCAGTGGCGTCCTGGAAGCCCTTGCACAGCCAGAGCACGGTCGTGTCGAGCCCGGGCGGCAGGCGCGCGAGCATCGGCTCGAGCCCCGCCATCGGCGTGGCGATGACGACCATGCCGCGTTCTGCGTAACGCAGCGCGGCAGCAAGGTCGTCGTCGAGCTGCAACGCCGGCGGAAGGCCGATCTCCGGCAGGTAGTGCGTGTTGCGGCGAGTCGAGCGCAGCCGCGCCACCTGCTCGGCATCGCGCGCCCAGAGGCGCGTCGGGTGGGCGGCGACGGCATGGACAGCGAGCGCGGTTCCCCACGCACCGGCGCCGAGCACCGTGATGTTCATCGCCGCACGAGCCTGACGAAGACGCGCGGCGCAGGGGCGCCTAGCCGGCGGCGCCGACGACGCCCGAGCCGTTCGTCGCCGCGTTGCCGGCCTGGGCGAGGGCCTGCGCTTGCTGCGCTTCGTACATCGCCTGGAAATTGACCTCGGTCAGCACGACCGGCGGAAAGCCGGCACGCGTGCAGACATCGGAGACGATCGCGCGCAGGTATGGATAGACCATGCTCGGGCAGGCGATGCCGAGGATCTGGCGCAGCTGCTCGTCGGGGACGTTGCGAATCTCGAAGATGCCGCCTTGCTTGGCCTCGACCAGGAACAGGGTCTTGTCGTTGACCTTGGTCGTCACCGTCGCCGTCACCGTCACCTCGTAGGCGCCGTCGGCGATCGACTCCGCGCCCAGCGTCAGGTTGATCTCGACCTGCGGCTGGCCCTGCTCGAGGAGGATCTTCGGCGAGTTCGGCTGCTCGAGCGACAGATCCTTCAGGTACATGCGCTGGATCTGGAATATCGGGAGCGTGCTGGGATCGGCGGCCATGGAAAGTCTCGGTCGTGTGAAGGCTCGCCGACAGGCGAGCGGTGGGGCGAAAGGACGCGCCGGAACGCGCGCGGCGATTATCGCGTGCCGGCGAGGAGCGGCTCGAGGCCGCCGCGACGGTCGAGCGCGACCAGCTCGTCGCAGCCGCCGACGTGCGTCTCGCCGATGAAGATCTGCGGCACGGTCCAGCGGTGCGTCAGCCGGACCATGTTTTCGCGCTCGTCGGGCTCGAGATCGACCCGGATCTCGTCGATCGCCTCGACGCCGCGTTGCTTGAGGAGCGCCTTCGCACGCAGGCAATACGGGCAGGTCGCCGTGCTGTACATCTTGACCGGTTGCATCGGCGAGCTAGGCGGTCTTCTCGGTCGGCAGGTTGGCGGCGCGCCAGGCGGCGAGGCCGCCGGCGAGCGCGGTCGCGTTCTCGAAGCCGAGCTTCTTCAGCTGCGCGACGGCGCGCTGCGCCCGCGTTCCGGTGGGGCAGACGACGACCACCGGCAGCGCCTTGTTCTTCGGCAGGTCTCGCGAGGTCTCGAGGCCGGCGAGCGGCACGCTCTTCGCGCCGACCGGGTGGCCGGCCGCGAACTCGGCCGGATCGCTGATGTCGATCAGGACTGCCTTCTCGCGGTTAATCATCCGCACGACATCGGCAGCGCTGACACGGCCGCCGCCGACGCCGCCGGCGAGCGTCGGCCAGAGCAGAAGCCCTCCGGAAACGATCGCCGTGGCGAAGAGATACCAGTTGTCGAGAACGAATCTCAAGGTGGTCGGCAAAGCGCTGTCTCGCGATCGGGCGAAGCTCGAATTATAGAATTCGCTCTCCGCCGGCCCGCCCGGGCGTGCCCATTGCCCCTTCGCGGCGCGGCTTGCGCAGCGGCCACCCCCTCTTCTCGCAATGCACAAGCTCGTCCTCCTTCGCCACGGCGAATCGACCTGGAACCTGGCCAATCGCTTCACCGGCTGGACCGACGTCGAGCTCGCGCCGGCCGGCATCGAGCAGGCACGCGCCGCCGGACGGCTGCTGCGCGACGAGGGTTTCGAGTTCGACCGCGCCTGGACGTCGGTGCTGCAGCGAGCGATCTGGACCCTGTGGCACGCCCTCGACGAGATGGACCGGACGTGGCTGCCGATCACGAACGACTGGCGCCTGAACGAGCGCCACTACGGCGCGCTGCAGGGGCTCGACAAGGCCGAGACCGCCGCCAGGTTCGGCGACGCGCAAGTGCTCGCCTGGCGGCGCAGCTACGACGTGCCGCCGCCGCCGCTCGCCGCCGACGATCCGCGCAGCGAGCGCAATGATCCGCGCTACGCGCGGCTCGCGCCCGAGCAGATCCCGCTCACGGAGTGCCTCAAGGACACCGTCGCGCGCGTCCTGCCGCTGTGGCACGAGCAGCTCGCGCCGGCGATCGCGCGCGGCGAGCGGCTGCTCGTCTCCGCGCACGGCAACAGCATGCGCGCGTTGGTGAAGTACCTCGACGGCATCGGCGACGCCGAGATCGTCGCCCTCAACATCCCGAACGGCATCCCGCTCGTCTACGAGCTCGACGACACACTGCAGCCGATCCGCAGCTACTACCTCGGCGATGCCGAGTCGGTGGCGCGCGCCGCGGCGGCGGTCGCGGCGCAAGGCAAGGCGCGCTAGCTCACGGCGCGGCGACAGCGAGCGCGGCCGCGATGTCGGCGCGCAGCAGTTCGGCGAGGGCGCGCCGCTCGACGCCGGCGCTGGCGAGCGGCGGCAGGAACGTGAGGCGAACGCGGACGCCGTCGCCGCACGACGTCCGCCACAGGCTCGTCAGCAGGCTCGTCTCGCCGATGAACTCGACCGCCTCGCTGACGGCATGCGTCGCATCGGCGAAGCGGAGAGCGACAGGCTGCACCGGCGTCGCCGTCGCGATCGCCGCCTGCAGCAGGTTGGCGTGGAACGGCAGCAGGCCGTGGCCGGTCGAGGTCGTCCCCTCGGGAAAGATCGCCACCACCTGGCCGGCGACGAGTGCCTCGGCGACGACGTGGACGACGCGCAGCGCATCGCGCTTCCGCTCGCGCTCGAGATAGAGCGTGCCGGCCGAATCGACCAGCCGCGACACGAGCGGCCAGCCCTTGACGTCGGCCTTGGAGACGAACCGCGCCTCCGGGACGACCGCGTGCACCGCCATGATGTCGAGCCAGGAGATGTGGTTGGCGACGAGCAGGCTGCGCTCGCGCCTCGGCACGCCGTCGCACTCGAACGCGATCCCGAGGACGGCGAGCATCTTCATCGACCACCAGCGGATCCGGTCGCGACGCGCCTCGAGCGACAGCGACGGGAACGAGAAGAGGACGATCGCGAGGCCGTGCAGCCCGTGGCCGACAGCGTGCGCCAGCCGCGCCAGCGCGCGCAGGCGCCGCATCACTCCGCCGCCATGCCGTCAGCCGACCGCGTCGTAGGCGACCGCGCCGGCGACCAGGGTGCAGCGAACGCGACCCGGCAGCTCGTGGCGCACGAACGGCGTGTGGTGGCTGCGGCTCGCCAGCGTCGTGCCGTCGACGGTCCACGATTCGTCGGCGGCGAAGATGCAGAGGTCGGCAGGCGCGCCCTCCGCGAGGCCGCTCGCCGCGCTCACCGCGGCCCCGCTCGAGCGCGCGAGCACCGCGGCCGGCCGACTGGTGACGGTGGCCAGCGTCTTCGCCAGGCCGAGCTTGGTCGCTTCGCCCCACTTGAGCGCCAGCCCGAGCAACAGCTCGAGACCCGTCGCTCCCGGCTCAGCCTCGGCGAACGGGAGGTGCTTCGCATCCTCGCCGACCGGCGTGTGATCGCTGACGAGCGCATCGATCGTGCCGTCGGCGAGCGCGCTGCGGATCGCGTCCCGATCACGCTGCTGGCGCAGCGGTGGCACCAGGCGCATCGCGGAATCGAAGTAGCCGATGTCGACATCGATCAAGTGCAGCTGGTGGATGCTCGCGTCGCAGGTCAACGGCAGCCCCTCGGCCTTTGCCCTGCGAACGAGATCGACGCCGGCCGCGCTGCTCAATCGGCAGAGATGGACCTGCGCACCGGTGTCGCGCACCAGCTCGAAGATCGTCGCCAGCGCGATCGTCTCGGCGACCACCGGGATGCCCGCCAAGCCGAGCCGCGTCGCCAGCGGTCCCTTGGCGGCGACGCCGTTGCCGAGCCAGGCGTCGTTCGGCCGCAGCCAGACGGTGTAGCCGAAGGTCGCCGCGTACTGCAGCGCGCGATGCAGGACCAGGGTGTCGCGGATCGCAACGTCGGCCTGCGCGAAGCCGATGCAGCCGGCTTCGCTGAGCTCGGCCATCTCGGTCAGCGCCTCGCCCCTCAGGCCTTGGGTCAGCGCACCGAGCGGAAGGAGGTGCGCCAGGTTGAGGTTGCGGGCGCGGAATTTCAGCATCTCGACGAGGCCGGGCTCATCGAGGACGGGGTCGGTGTCAGGCGGGCAGACGACGCTGGTCACACCACCGGCGACCGCGGCCGCGAGCTCGGACTCGAGCAGGCCCGCGTGCTCGTGGCCGGGCTCGCCGAGCCGAGCCGCGAGGTCGACCAGACCCGGGACAACGACCGCGCCGCGCGCGTCGATCGTCCGCGTCGGCTCGAAGTCGCGCAGGCGCGTGTCGCCAGCGCCGCGGGCGACGATCGCGATCCGCCCGCCATCGATTCCGATCGCGCCGGCGTCGTCGCGGCCGCTCGCCGGATCAACCAGGCGCGCATTGGTGATCAGGATCCTGCTCGTCATCGGCAGGCCTCCGCGCTGCGCACCGCGGCGTCGACCCTGGCAGCAGGGCGGCAGCTCACGGCGTGTTGCCGGCGATGATCGACATCACCGCCATCCGCACCGCGATGCCGAACGTGACCTGCGGCAGGATCACGCTCTGCAGCCCGTCGACGACGGCCGAGTCGATCTCGACGCCGCGGTTGATCGGCCCCGGGTGCATGACGATCGCGTCGGGCTTGGCGAGCGCGAGCTTCTCGGGGCTGAGGCCGAAGGTCTTGAAGTACTCGCCCGCGCTCGGCAGCATCGCGCCGCTCATGCGTTCGTTCTGCAGCCGCAGCATGATCACCACGTCGGCGCCGCGGACGCCCTCGGCCATATCGTGGCAGACGCGAACGCCCATCTCCTTGAGGTCGCCCGGAACGAGCGTCTTCGGGCCGACGGCGCGGATCTCCGGCACGCCGAGCGTCGTCAGGGCGTGGATGTCGGAGCGGGCGACGCGCGAGTGGACGATGTCGCCGACGATCGCCACCGTCAGATTGGTGAAGTCTTTCTTGTAATGGCGGATCGTGTACATGTCGAGCAGCCCCTGCGTCGGGTGCGAATGGCGGCCGTCGCCGGCGTTGACCACGTGCACGTGCGGCGCGCAGTGCTGCGCGATGAGGTAGGGCGCTCCGCTCTCCGAATGGCGGACGACGAACATGTCGGCATGCATCGCCGACAGGTTGGCGATCGTATCGAGCAGGCTCTCGCCCTTGGCGGTCGACGAGCGCGCGATGTCGAGGTTGATGACGTCGGCCGACAGCCGCTTGGCCGCGATCTCGAAGGTCGTCCGCGTCCGCGTCGAATTCTCGAAGAACAGGTTGAAGACGCTCTTGCCGCGCAGCAGCGGCACCTTCTTGACGTCGCGCTCGTTGACGCTGAGGAAGGTCCCGGCGGTGTCGAGGATGTGCTGCAGGATCGGTGCCGGCAACCCCTCGATCGACAGCAGGTGGATGAGTTCGTCGTTGCGGTTGAGCTGGGGGTTGCGCCGGCCGAACATGGTTGCCACGGACGCGACGTTACCGGATGTCGAAGCTGAAGCGGCCGGCGTCGTCGCGCGCCAGCGAGATGCGCTTGTCCGGCGCCAGCTCGATCGTGGCGGTCGCAAAGGCAGCCGCGATCGGCAGCTCGCGGCCGCCGCGGTCGACGAGCACCGCGAGCGCCACGCTCGCCGGCCGGCCGAAGTCGTAGAGCTCGTTGACGGCGGCGCGGATCGTCCGCCCTGTGTAGAGGACGTCGTCGACGAGAACGATGTGGCGGCCCTCGACGTCGAACGGCAGCTTGGTGTGGTCGGCGCCTCCCGAAAGGCCACGTTGCGAGAAGTCGTCGCGATGCAGCGCACTCGAGATGACGCCGGGCGAACCCGCGAGGCCCAGATCCCGCTGCAGCCGTTCGGCGAGCCAGGCACCGCCCGACCAGATGCCGACGAGGCCGCCACCGGGCTTCAGCAGCCGGCGGACGCCCTCGAGGAGCTGCGCGTAGAGCGCTTCGGCGTCGAGCCGGTCGAAGTTGCTCATGGCTGCACCCTCACGGTCGCGCCGAGCGGGACCGAGTGCCCCCTTCGGAGCGGCCGTGCGGGGACGCTCACGGCAGCCCCGCGAGGTGTTGCTCGAGCAGGATCGCCGCCGCTGCGGCGTCGACGTCGACGGCGCCAGCACGCCTGGCGTCGGTGGTCGTGTAGCGCTCGTCGACCTCGTACACCGGCAAGCCGAAACGCAGGCCGAGCTCGCGGGCAAAACGCCGCGCGCGAGCGGTGTTCGCGTGCGGCGCACCGTCGGGGTGATACG
>DASXLD010000003.1:0-162519 GCA_036496385.1 Caldimonas sp.
GTTGGCCGGCTTTTCGGCGAGCGTCACATGGTGCGTGGCATCGACGAAGCGCTTGAACTCGGCGTTGGTGACGGCGTGGATATCCATCCAGAACCCGTTCACGCTCACCTTGTGCGCCGGCGCTTCCTCGGGGTAGTGGACATCGGATCCCATCAGGAACGTACCCCCGGGGATCCGCACCATGCCCTCGAGCACAGGAGCGCGTGCTGCGCTGCCGGGGTGCGCCGCGTTCTCTTGCCTTGCCACTACTGCCGCGCCATTACGAGGTTGAATCGCTCCTCGGCACCGATCAGGTGGTCGTCATCCTTGGCGGCCTCGTCGATGTCGACGCGCACCCAGCCGATCTTGCCGCTGAAGGCGTTGTCGCGCGGGCCGTAGTCGGGCGACACGGGCTCGCCCGCCTCGCAGCCGACATCCATCGTCTCGTCCATCGAGAACAGGAAGGCATGCGAGCGCTCGACGCGGCCCTCGCCGACTTTCGCGCCATCGACAAAGAGCGCGATGCCGGCGCCCTTGCCGAGGCCGCCGCCGTCGTAGGCAAATTCCATCCGCACCTGATGCTTGCCGAGCGGAAGCGCCGCGCTCGCGGCGACTTCAAAGCGGAGCAGGCCGAGGAAGTTGTAGTGGTACTTGAGCTTTCCTTCGTGCGCATAGAGGCTCCAGCCGCCCATGTGGCCACCGTGGGCGGCGATGACGCCCTTCGTGCCGGCGGATGCGATCTCCACCTCGGCGGTGACCGAGTGCGACTTGTTCTTGGTGTTGATCGCCGTGTTCTCGGACAGCCGGCGCATCCCCGGGAAGAGGAGCTGCGTGCTGCCACGCACGACCTGAGGGCGGCCGGCGATGTCCGAGTTCACGCGCTCGGCCTTGCGGTCGTCCAGGGGAAAGACGTTGTACTTCGTGGCCTCGAGATCGAACAGGCGCTTCAGCTCGGCGACCTTTTCCGGCATCTTCTTCGCGAGGTCGCGCGCCTGCGACCAGTCCTTGGTCGTGTCGTAGAGCTCCCAGACATCGTCGCTCAAGGGCGGCTGCGCGCCCACCACCACCCAGGGCAGGTTGCCGTGCCGGGTGACCGCCGTCCAGCCCCGGTGATAGATACCGCGGTTGCACACCATCTCGAAGTACTGCGTCTCGTGCCGCTCGCCCGCCTTCGCGTCGTCGAACGAATACAGCATGCTGACGCCGTGCAGCGGCTCCTGCAGCACGCCGTTGACCAGGGTCGGCTCGGGTAACCGGGCCGCTTCGAGGATGGTCGGCGCGACGTCGATCACGTGATGGAACTGCGAGCGGATCTCGCCCTTCGCCTTGATGCCCTTGGGCCAGTGGACGACCGCGCCGTTGCGGGTGCCGCCGAAATGCGACGCGACCTGCTTGGTCCACTGGTACGGCGTGTCCATCGCGTGCGCCCAGCCGACGGCGTAGTGGTTCTGCGCCCGCGCCGAGCCCAGCTCGTCGATGCGCTCGATCATGAGCTCGGGGGTGGCGAGGTCGGGGGCTTCGGCGCCGGCCTTGTCGTTCCAGGCACCGATCAGCGAGCCTTCGGCGGAAGCGCCGTTGTCGCCGATGATGTAGTAGACGAGGGTGTCGTCCAGGATCCCGAGCTCGGCGAGCGAATCGACGACGCGGCCGACGTGATGATCGGCGAACTCGAGGAACGCCGCGTAGATCTCCATCTCGCGCGCGAGCACGGGGCGCAGCTTCGGGTCCATCTTCTCCCACGCCGGAATGTCCTGCGGTCGCTTGGTCAGCTCGCACTCCGGCGGGATGACGCCGAGCTTCTTCTGGCGCGCGAAGGTCTCCTCGCGCAGCTGGTCCCAGCCCTGGTCGAACTGGCCCTTGTACTTGGCGATCCAATCGGGTGGCACCTGGTGCGGTGCGTGGGTAGCGCCGGGTGCGAAATAGACGAAGAATGGCTTGTCCGGCGCGATCGACTTTTGCTGGCGGATGTAGGCGATCGCCTTGTCGGCGAGGTCTTCCATCAGATGGTAGCCCTCCTCCGGAGTGCGATCCGCTTCGACCGGCGTGGTGCCGTCGAAGAGGTTCGGGTAGAACTGGTTGCTCTCGCCGCCGATGAAGCCGAAGAAGTGCTCGAAGCCCGAGCCCGTGGGCCAATGGTCGTAAGGGCCGATCGGTGTCGTCTCGAAGACCGGCACTTCGTGGCACTTGCCGAACTGCGCCGTCGAGTAGCCGTTCAGCTTGAGGGTCTCGGCGAGCGGCGCGCAGGTGTTGGGCCGCAGCGAGTTGTAGCCCGGCGCCGAGGTCGCGATCTCGGTGATGCCGCCCATGCCCACCGCGTGGTGGTTGCGGCCCGACAGCATCGCCGCGCGCGTCGGCGAGCAGAGCGCCGTGGTGTGGAAGCGGTTGTACTTGAGCCCGTTGGCTGCGAGCCGCTCGGCCGTCGGCGTGCGGCACGGGCCGCCGAACGCGCTCGACGCGCCGAAGCCGACGTCGTCGAGCAGGATCACCAGCACGTTGGGCGCACCGGTCGGCGGCCGCAAGGGCACGATCGGCGGGAACTTGGTGTCGGGGTCCTTGGCGTCGTAGGTCGTGAGGCTGACCGGCTTGCGGTCGGGGATCGGCAGGACGCCGCGTTCGAGCGAGTCACGGGAAGACATAGGGTGCTCCTTGCGATCCGGTAGGCGGGTCATGTGGGTCGGCACGGATCACGGCGCCGAAGCAATGGGGTGGGCCAGCGCCAAGCGACTCATGGCTTGGCCTCCCACAGCGGGATGGCGAGGGTGAGCCACGCGTTCCAACCATGGGGCCGGTTCTGCGCGTTGAATTCGTGGTAGCCCTTGAGGTTGAGGTACCACTTCTTTTCGCGGACTTTGAAGAACCACCCGGCCTGCGGTCCGATGCCCCATACCTTCGACTTGAAGTCGCCGAGGGTTGCGCCGCTGCCGCTGTCGCCGCTGAGCTGGTTGTAGGCATAGCCGACCACACCGGCATGGAAAGTCGGCGAAAAGAAATGCGACGCCGCCCCGTCCAGATGCCCATCCACCCCGTTGCGGTAGCTCGTGTCGTGATTCTCGAAGTTGTAGGTGAAGCCGATCGCGGCCGAGAACTCGTTGCCGCTCTTCTCGTCGAAATACGTGTAGCCGCTACCCGCGTCCAACACCCAGTGGTTGATGCCGATGTTGGCAAGGCGGGTCGGGTCATAGGCGCCGACCGGCACGTCTGCCGCGGCATACACCATGTAGTTATGCGCCCCGCGGTTCCACTTGAGCGTGGCGGTTGGATACAGGTCACTGAGGCCGGTGCGCGAATCGCTCTCGCTGCCCGAGAGCACGGCGCCGCTCGGTCCGGTGAGCGTGGCCTCGATGCCCGCCTTCACTCTCCCAAGGGCACCCGCCACGCTCACCGCAGCCTGGCCACCCGCGACAGGCGACGCGAAGGTGTAGGTCGGGGCAACGAAAACGAAGTCTGCCCGCGCGTTCAGGCCCGCCGTGAGCCGGGCTCCGCGAACAAAGGTCTTGTCATCACCGGCCGATGCGGGACCATGGTAGTAGATGAACGGCAGTGCCCAGCCGGGCTCGGAAGGTGCAGCAGCGAAGCTGCCGTAGTTTCCGGGCAACCAGAAGCTCACTCCGCCTTCATCGGCAAAGAGCGATGGTGAGAACGTTGTCAGTGCGATGCCGGTACAGACCGTTGCCTGTCGACGCGCGTTCGTGCTCATCATCGGTCGCTTGAACTCGGGCGGCTGTGGTAACTATCCGTTCGCTATTGCGTCGCCATCGCAAGCCGGGCGCGTGCCTCATGCTGCTCGGCGAGCTCCTCGAAGCTCGCTTCGCTGACGTCGACCATCACCTTGATCATCCTGCCGGTGAACGGGAAGGGTGACTCGTACAGATCAGACACCGGCGAGACCGTATCGCAGCCGACGTCGAAACCCTCGTTGACGGTGAAATAGCCGGCGACCTGCTGCTCGAAGCGACCCTGGCCGATGCTCTTTCTGCCCAGGCGAAGGGTCACGTTCCCACCGCCGCCGAACTTGCCTTCCTGGTCGACTTTCACTTCGGCGGAGAGCACGTGATGTCCTGGCGGAATCGTCTTCGTGGACGACACCCGATAGTGAACCTCGTTGTAGTAGTTGTGCTCCCAATGAAGCTTGCCGTCCTTGATGAAGAGGGAAAACCCGCCGGAAATGCCACCACAGCAGACAAGCACGCCTTCGGCGCCGCTCTCCGGAATCTCGACCTCGGCGGCCAGCGTATGGTGGACGTTCTTCGTGTTCGGCGAGGAGCGCTCACCGAGCCGGACAGTACCCGCGGCATAGACGAAGTGCGTCTTGCCGCGAATATGGCTCGGGTGCAGCTTCGGATCGGCGCGCTGAGCGAAGCGATCGTCGAGCGGAAGCACGTTGTACTTGGCCGCCTCGGCCATGAAACGATCCTGCAGCTCGCGCAGCTTCTGCGGTTCCCGGTCCGCCAGGTCGTCGGCCTGCGAAAAATCCTTCTCGATGTTGTAGAGCTCCCAGCTGTCCTCGTCGAAGCTCGCGCCCCCGGAGGTGAGCCAGGGCAGTCTGCCGTGCAGGCAGCCAGCCACCCAGCCGTCGTGATACAGGGCACGGTTGCCGAGCATCTCGAAGTACTGCGTGACTCGCCGGCCGGAGGCGTTCCTGTCCGCGAACGTGTACGCCATGCTGATGCCCTCGATCGGCTTCTGCGGCACGCCGTTCACTTCGCGCGGCTCGGGGATTCCCGCCACCTCGAGGATCGTCGGCGCGATGTCGATGCAGTGGTGGAACTGCGAGCGCATGCCGCCGCGGTCGGGGATGCCTTTGGGCCACGACATGACCAGGCCATTGCGCGTTCCCCCGAAGTGCGACGCCACCTGCTTCATCCACTGGAACGGCGACGAGCCTGCCCAGCACCAGCCCACCGGGTAGTGGTTCTCGTGCAGGGGGCCACCGATCTCGTCGATGTGCTTGAGCATGAACGATACGTCGTCGAGAAGACCCAGCTGGGTTTTCATGTTGTTGAGCGTTCCCGTCAGGGAACCTTCGCCGCTCGGGCCGTTGTCGCCCACGACGTAGATGATCAGCGTGTCGTCGCGCAGGCCCATTCCTTCGATCGCGTCCACCACCTTGCCGACCTGGGCATCGACATGCTCGAGGAAGCCGGCGAAGACCTCCTGCATCCGTGCGTAGAGGCGTTTCTCGTCCGCCGAGCGCGACTCCCATGACGGAATCGAATCGGGCCGCGGCGTGAGCTTCGTCCCCTTCGGAACGAGGCCGAGCTTCTTCTGGTTTTCGAAGGCGATCTCGCGCTGCCGGTCCCAGCCGTGGTCGAACTTGCCTCTGTACTTGTCGGCCCATTCCTTGGCGACGTGATGCGGGCTGTGGCAAGCCCCCGGCGCGAAGTACATGAAGAACGGCTTGTCGGGCGCGCCCGCCTTCTGCTGGCTGAGCCAGGAGATCGCTTTGTCGGCGATCGCTTCCGAGAAATGCCAGTTGGGATCGTCGTGTGGGGGCTCGTTCGGCACCGTGTTCTCGAACAGGGGTGTGTGCCATTGGCTCGCCTCTCCACCCTGGAATCCGTACCAGTAGTCGAAGCCCTTTCCGGTCGGCCAGCGGTCGAACGGGCCAGCGGCGCTCAGCTCGTGGTCAGGCGTGTTGTGCCATTTGCCGAAGGCAGCCGTGCTGTAGTGATTGCCTCTGAGGATCTCCGCGATCGAGGCTGCCTCCCTGGGCCAGGAGCCGTCATAGCCCGGAAATCCGGTCGCCATTTCCGTGATGACGCCCGTGTGGACGGAGTGATGGTTGCGGCCGGACAGCATCGCAGCGCGCGACGGCGAGCAGAGCGCCGTCGTGTGGAAGCGGTTGTAGCGCAGGCCCTCGTCGGCGAGACGCTGCAAGGTCGGCGTGTTCGCCGGCCCTCCGAAGGTGCTGGTCTGACCGAAGCCGACATCGTCCAGCAGCACCAGCAGCACGTTCGGTGCGCCAGCCGGTGGCGTCGGGAGTGAAATGACATCGGCCTCGGAGTCGGCGTAGGTGCTGCCGATCCGTCCCCGAAACCGCGGATCGGGCAACGGCAGCGTGTCGGACAGAAGCGAGCTTGTCGAACTCTCTCCAGCCGTCGCTTGCGACTGCGTCCCTCTTGTCTTGCCTTCTCTCGTACTCATGTTTCATCCCCGGTTCTTTGTCTCCTGGCGCGGGACGTGGTCGAGCGGTGCGCCTGCCGGTATCAGAGGCTCGCGCCGCACGCTGGCCGCGAAATCCTTCAGGATCTTTCCGAAGTGGATCGATGTCCAGGAATGCACGTAAGGGAAATCGAAGGGCTTGCGCTCCTTCGGATCGACGATCAGGTTGATGAGATACGGCGTGGCGAGCTTCTGGATTGGATCGGCGAACGTCTTCTGCATCTGGAACACCAGCTTGAAGTCGTGCCACTTCACGCCATACAGCGTCTCGCCCATCCAGTACGGGAACCCGTCGCGCGCGGAATGTTTCTGCTTCCCTTCCAGAAATGCGCGCTGGTCGACGCCGTCGATCACGCGGTCTTCCGGTACGTCCGCGCCGGCCCAGCGCAGGAGGGTGGTGAACATGTCGGCGATGTGGACGATGTCATTGCTATGCGCTCCGGCCGGCACCCTGCCCGGGTAGCGCAGCAGGCAGGGCGTGCGCAGCGACCCTTCCATCCCGGTGAAATAGGAGCCGTCGAAGAACCCCGGATGACCACGCCAGGGCTCCATCTCCTCCGGGCCGTTGTCGCCGGAGAAAACGACGATCGTGTCGCCCTCGACGCCAAGCTCTTTCAGGTAGTCGAGCAGGGTGCCGAAATCAGCATCGAGCTGAAGCAAGCAGTCGGCCCATTCGCCCTGGCCGGACTTTCCCTTGAACTCAGCGCGCGGGAGGATGGGAAAGTGCATCAGCGAATGGTTGAAGTACAGGAAGAAGGGTTTGTCCGCCTCCACGCTGCGCTTCATGAACGCCTTGCTGCGCTCGAGGAATTCGGCATCGATGTCGCGCCGCACTTGCTGTGTCAGCTGCCTCACCTCGCGGACCTTCCCGCCCTTGCGGCTCTCGAGGACGCTGGTGATCCCGTCCCGCTTGGGGTCGTACCACGGATCGTCGGGCCATAGGCTTTCGTCCCACGTGCGCGGAATGCCGAGCCATTCGTCGAAGCCGTGATCGGTGGGCCAGCGGCCCTCGGATGCCCCGATGTGCCATTTGCCGTAGCACGCGGTGGCATAGCCCTGGGCCGACAGCACGTCGGCCATGGTCTTCTCCCAGGCCACCAGCCCGCCTTCGTCGCCGGGCAGCGCGACGGTATGGTTGCCCGAACGGATCGCGTAGCGACCGGTCATCAGCGCCGCGCGGCTCGGACTGCATTGAGCTTCCGGCGCGAAGTTGAGCAGCTTCATTCCTTCGCCGGCGAAGTTGTCGATGCGCCGGGTGTCGGCGCCGCGCAGGACGCCGCCGCCATAGCAGCCGAGCTCGCCGTAGCCGAGGTTGTCGACCAGGAAATAGATGATGTTGGAAGGGCGTCCCGCGGCTTGCTTCGCCGGCTTCGTGGCTGCCATCTCAGTTCGACCCGGCAACGTCGTTGATCTTTTCGTGCGCGTTCTCGATCGTGAACGAGCCCGGCTTCTGCGCGGGAGGGAACTCCTTGAACGTCGCCATGAACTTGGCGACGATCGTCTGGGCGCCGAGCATGATGTAGCCGTTGTGGAGCAACCAGTCGTAGTACGTGTTCGACGTCGTGTCCGCGCGCTCGTACGGATCCGTGCGCAGGTTGAACAGCTTCGGCAGGCGAAGGCGCGTGAAGGGCTCGGCCCAGACCTGCAGCGTCCCCTGGCAACGCTGCTCCATGAAGACGATCTTCCAGTTGTCGAAGCGCAGCCCAAGCACGTCGCCGTCGTCGCTGAAGTAGAAGAACCCCTGCCGCGGGCTCTCCTTCTGCGCGCCGGTCAGGTGCGGCAGCATGTCGTAGCCGTCGATGTGGTTCTTGAACTTCTTGCCGTTGACGGTGGCGCCCTTCTTCAGCCTTTCGACGAGGTCGGTGTCGCCCGCCATCGCGAGGAAGGTCGGCAGCCAGTCGTGGTGCTGGACGATGCCGTTGGAGATGCTGCCCGGCGAGATCTTGCCGGGCCAGCGCACCAGCTTCGGCACCCGGAATGCGCCTTCCCAGTTGGTGTTCTTCTCGCTGCGGAACGGCGTCATCCCGGCGTCCGGCCAGGAGTTCATGTGCGGGCCGTTGTCGGACGAATACATCACGAAGGTGTCTTCGGCGATGGCGAGCTCGTCGAGCAGGTCGAGCATCTGGCCCACCAGCTTGTCGTGGTCGATCATCGTGTCGTGGTACGGCGACTGCCAGCGGCCGGACTGGCCCAGGCTTTCGGGCTTCGTGTGGGTGATCCAGTGCATGTGGCTGGTGTTGAGCCACACGAAGAAGGGCTCACTGGCCTCGTGCTGGCGCTTGATGAAGTCGGTCGCGGCGGCGGCGAACTCGTCGTCGCAGGTCTCCATCCGCTTCGAGTTGAGCGGCCCGGTGTCCTCGATCCTCTGCTTGCCGATGCGGCCCCAGCGCGGCTGCTCGGTGGTGTCGTCCTGGTCGGTGGCCCACGAGTGGATGACCCCGCGCGGCCCGAACGTTTCGCGGTACTTCGGGTCCTTCGGATAGTTGGCC
This sequence comes from Caldimonas sp., assembly GCA_036496385.1. GTDB lineage: Bacteria > Pseudomonadota > Gammaproteobacteria > Burkholderiales > Burkholderiaceae_C > Schlegelella_A. The sequence continues at coordinate 8,631 of DASXLD010000003.1, forward strand.
ATCTCCGGCTCTTCCTCGGCATTGAGGTGATAGAGGTTGCCGAAGAACTCGTCGAAGCCGTGCACGGTGGGCAGATACTCGTTGCGGTCGCCCAGGTGGTTCTTGCCGAACTGGCCGGTGGCGTAGCCCTGGTCCTTCAGCAGGTCGGCGATCGTGACGGTCCCGGCCTTCAAGCCCTGCGGCGCGGCGGGCGCGCCCACCTTCGAGAGCCCCGTGCGGTAGACGCTCTGCCCGGTGATGAACGACGAGCGCCCCGCCGTGCACGACTGTTCGCCATAGGCATCGGTGAACATCATTCCTTCCTTCGCGATCCGGTCGATGTTCGGGGTGCGATACCCCATCAGTCCGTGCGAGTAGCAGCTCAGGTTCGAGATGCCGATATCGTCGCCCCAGATGACGAGGATGTTGGGCTTGCCCTTCGTTGCCATTGCTCGCTCCTTCGCTTGAACTTCCCTTCACGGGTTCGAAAATGCGCGTCGAGTCGCGCTTCCTGTCGACCCGAGTCATCGCAGCAGCCCCACCAGCGTGTGGAGCATCACATCGAACGGCAGCGCGATGATGACGACGGGAACGAATGGCAGCAGCGTGGCCCCGGCGAGCACCGCGACGCTCTTGTACTCCACGGGAATCAGTCGCATGTCGTGCACGCGGTCGACCACTTGGTAGAGGTCGGTCGCAGCGGAGAAGTCTTCGCGCTCGAGCAGGCTCTGGTCCCTGGGTTTTCGCCGGGCGAACCACGCGCGTTCGAACTCGAGCCCGAACGCCGTCGCGAGCTCGTCGTACTCGTGCGCGCCGCGTCGCCAGGCGGCGTGCAGCATCGGCGTCAGGATGAGCAGCGGCCCGGTGAACACGACGACTGTGCCCGCAACGAGCGCGAGGATCATGTACTTGAACTCCACCAGCGGCGCGCCACGATGCACGACCTCGTTGGCGACGGTGCCGGCGACGATCGCGCCGAGCGCGGCGCCGAACAGCGCGAACGCCCGCACCGATCGACCGAAGAAACCGAGCCCGCCCGACTTGTCCGGGTGGACCGCCACCAGGTGCAGGCGCAAGCGCGCCGCGGCGACGAGGACGCGGATCCACAGCACGAGCCGCCACGCCCAGCCGAGGATCAGCATCAGCAGCAGCGGCAGGCTGACGAGGGCGTACCACCATCCCGCCAGGGACAGCGATGCGCGATCGGCGCCCGCTCCGTGCCAGACCGGCAGCTGCGAGGGCGGAGCCGCGCGGATCACCGCGAAGCTCACGCCGAACGCGGCAAGCACGACGACGACCTCCGCCATCGGTGCATCCCGCCAGCGCCTGATCGACGAGAGCACATCGAGGAAGCTCGAGCTGTCGACGCCCTCGGTTTCGCACAGCTCGACCAGACGCCGCACGATCTTGCCGAGCATGACGATGCAAACCGCTTCGCCCGCGATCATCAACGGGCCTGCGACCACGTAGCGACCGACCGAGCCGAGATCGAGCAGGAAGTGGATCCCGCCTTCGCGGCCGCGCAGGGTTCCTTCGATGGCGGCCAGGATCAGCAGCGGCAGCCAGGTGAACACGACGAAGAGAAGCGCGCGCGTGGCCCCGTGAAACTTGCCCGGCCGCAGCAGGCCGATCCTTGCCTGCAGCTTGAGCGCCGGGCCGCCGTCGAAGAGATCGTCGACGGCGGAGGCTGACGAAAGGCCGCTCCGCCCCGGCAACGCGTCGCCCGCAGGCGGGGCTGCTGCATCGTCGGTCGGTCGGTTCGTGCGACCTGCGGAGCCAGGGATCGTCGGCACTGCGCCCTCTCAAGAAGGCGGCGGAGCACGCGCTGCCGCCACCATCGCGTGGCCGCGGGTTCGCCACTTCACGTAAGGACCGGCGATGGCCGTGCCGACGATGACGACGAGCAGCATCGCCGCGAGCAGCGCCTGCTTGTCGGGCGCGTCGGCCGCGATCGCCATCGCGATGCCGGGATGGCGCGTGGCGGTCGCCAGCGCGAGCACCGTACGGTCGTCGGGATCAGGGCCTCCGAGCGCGTTGCCAACGGCAAGCCCGGCAGCCGAGAACAGCGCGATCGCAACGACGCTGAAGACGCTGATCTGCGCCGCGATCGCCGGCCATTCCTTGACGAGGATCGGCAGCGCCGCGACGACCAGCAGCACCGTCGCGGCAATCGAGACGGGCTTGGCCGCCCTGCCGGCGAACGATGGCGCCAGCTTGCCCACAACCAGTCCCGCGAGCAGCGGCGCGAGGATTGACGTCGCGACGATCTTCGCGACCGTCGCGGCGTCGGCGTGCACCGGCCGGCCGAAGATTCGGCCGAGCAGCGCAAGCGCCGCTGGAACGTACACGATCGCGATCAACCCAGCAATGACGAGCAGGCCTACCCCGTACGACGGCGCGCCACCAGCCTTGATCTGCTTCTTCGGCAGGACCGGCGGCACCGGCGCCAGCGCCAGCGCGACGAGCGCCACTTCGATGACGGGGTGGAGGTCGAGCAGCACCGCCAGCGCGACCGCGAGCACCGGCATCACGACGAACATCGCGAGGAGCGAGCGCGCGAGCAGCCCGGGACGTTGCAGCAGGTACGTCAGGTCCGAGAAGCGGGCGTGGAGCGCGATGCTGAAGACGATCATCGCGATGCTGAGCTGCAGCGTCAGCGGGATTAGTTCGGCCAGCGTCATCGCTCTCTCTCTACGATCGGAACATCAGCAAAGCAAGAGTGATCGCGACCGGAACAACCTAATGTCGTGGATCGATCGCGCGTGCCGGGTGATCAGCACGTCCGCACACGCACGCGAAGACAACTGGTGGTTAATCGCGATTCACCTGGGCGCCGGAGGTCCTGCTTCGCTTGGTGCAGTCTTGCATCGCTGTCGCATTTTCTTGCGCAGGTCGGCAAGGGCGTATTGGACCTTGGTCCAATACTGCATCGCGCCGCAAGGGCCGTGCCGCCGTCGAATCCTGAGCCGGGGGGCGCTCGGTTAAGCACGATCACTGAAGCGGCCTGAAACGGTCGCTCGCGCTCGGCTGCTCCTGGCCGGGAGTGTGAGTACGACAGCGCGCCAGAAAGCTGACTTATGGCATCCGCCCGAGCGGAGGCTGATCTGACCCAAACACTCGTCGCGACCCCGCGCAGGAGCATTCTCGTTGGCCCTCAACTTGATGGGAGTCCATCATGGAATCCAACGTCAACGCTGGTCACCGCGAGCCATGGAACAAGGGCAAGATCGTCGGCCAGAAGGCGCCGTTTATCTGGGCGCTTCGAGTCCGTCTACAGATGGACGAACGGCTGCGCGAGCTCGCCCTTTTCAACCTCGGGATCGACAGCAAGCTGCGCGGCTGTGACCTCGTCAGCCTCAGGGTCCGGGACATCTGCCACGGTGACCAAGTGGCGTCTCGCGCGGTCGTCATGCAGCACAAGACCCAGCGCCCGGTTCAGTTCGAGATGACACCAGGAACTCGCGAAGCCGTCCAGAAGTGGATCAAGCAAGCCGGACTGAGGTCTGACGACTTCGTGTTCCCGAGTCGCATCCACGACTCGCCGCATTTGGGGAGGCGCCAATACGCTCGGATCCTGGAAGGCTGGGTCGCGGAACTGGGGCTTGATCCCGCCGACTACGGTACGCACTCGATGCGGCGCACTAAGGCGACGTTGATCTACCGGCGCACCAAGAACCTTCGTGCCGTTCAGTTGCTGCTCGGGCATTCCAAACTGGAGTCCACCGTGCGCTATCTCGGCATCGAAGTCGACGATGCCTTGGAGATCTCTGAGCAGACGGAGATCTGACCACAGGCCGCCAGCCCACCGCTGTCTGGAAGGACGGCCGGCCGGGCGGGCGGCAGAGGCGCCCGGTGACCGCTCCCAGGAACGGGTTCGAACGGGCAGTCCCGGCCAGTTGAGGTCATTCGCAAACGTCCGCTTGCGGGTCGCTCAAACCGGTGTTTAGTTCTATAGCCTGGACGGCTTACTACCTAAGCCGTGTTCGATATGCGGTTGGTGAGACGCCAACAAATCGACGAAAGGTTGTCGTGAAATGGCTGTGGCTGGTGAATCCGCAGTCCAAGGCCACCTGCATGACGCTCTCCGACGATCGAACGAGCAGCTCACGAGCTCGCTCAATCCGGGCCGACAAGATGTATTGATAGGGCGGGCAGCCAAAAGCGGTCTTAAACCATCTCGCAAACGAGAAAACATCCATCTGCACGAAGGCAGCCAGATCGGAGAGCGCAAGCGGCTGATCTAGCTGGTCCAGGATGCGTTCCTTGATACGCTCGCGAAGAAGGGGTGTTGGGCCCGACTCGTCCTTTCGCAAGCGATCATCGGTCGCATAGTTGCGAATCAGATGCGCAATAAGCGCCAGTCCGATGGCTTCGCCGTATAGCTTGCCTGTCGGCGATCCCTCCTGGACATCATGTGCCAACGATCGTGCCCCGTGCCAAAGAAAAGGATCCTCGGCGCCGAAGCTTGGCTTCAATTCGACAGGTCGATTCATGCGCGTCGAGGCAACTGACTGAATGAACTCAGGATCGATCGCAACGATCAGCCCTCGCCAGTAGCCTTTGCTGCGCGAGCTGTAGGGAAGCCCCGCCGGCATCACCATCAAGGTTTCTGGGCGGAAAATGCCGCGCTTTGGCCGATGCCCTGACCAGTGGATCTCGGATTCCACCGGCGTGTTCAAGTTGACGGCCAAAGTATGCTGCAGCAGCACGCTCTCGGGCAAGTCGCTTCCCTCACCTTCCCACTTCTCGAGACGCAAGCCGGCCCACTGCCCAGCATCTTGCAAAGCGACGACGGCAGGGGTGAAGCGCTCACGTGTTCCTGAAGCCACGTCGAATCGCTCAGCAAAGGTGGTTGTCGCTGCCATCAGGGAAGTCCCGTAGGTTGGTTAAGCCCAGCCCGATTTACCCATGGTATGTCGCGTCCGACCCAACTCAAGATATTGCAAACCCGCAGGATTCCGAAAGCCAATCGCTAACGCCTCTCCTACAACCCCATCAGCTGGGGCAGACCCCTGAACAACAGAGGATTCGGAGATGACACGATCGACATTCGGGTACGCATTCGCACTGGCGAGCGCAGCGCTGGTTTCAGCATGCGGCGGTGGCGACGACACGCCAGCGGCGGCGAACGACGTTTCAGTGCAAGTCGCGTCATCGCCGGCCGACGCGGTGTCGGGGGGCACGACGCTGGTGGAACTTACATTGCCGAGCGGCGTGTCAGCGTCGACGCTGAGCGTTTCGGTGAACGGCAGCGGGGTGGCGAATCCGTTCGTGACGACGTCGAGTGGTCAGGTGCTCGGCGTGATCTCCGCGCTTTCAGCTGGAGTCAGCACGATTGCCGTGGTCTCGGCCGCAGACAGTGGAGGTGTTACCCATCAGGGCAGCCTCAGCGTGACAAACACCTCGAAGACCTCGGGAATTCTCGTGCGCACGCTGCAACCGCTGCTTTGCCGGACCGCTCAGCTCGGCTTGGGCGCGGCAGTCGACGCCGATTGCAACACCGCGACCGTCTACACCTATCTCTACAAGTCGACCGACACCACCCAGACGTCGCTGCTCTCCTACGACCCTGCGCATCCCGCTATCGACGTCGCCACGACGACGACCGACGCCGGGGTGACGGTGCCCTTCATTGTCCGAAACGAGCGCGGCGTCATTGACCGCACCATCTACGACGTGGCCGTGCTCTTCGACCCCACCAAGCCCTGGACAGCTACTGCTCCTCAGGCTGCGTGGAACCACAAGCTTTTCTGGCGCTTCGGTGGCGGGTGCACGCCGGGCCATGTTCAAGCTTCGAACTCGGCTCAAGTGGTTGACAACGCGAACAACGCTCTCGGAAAGGGGTTTGCGGTCGCTTCGTCAGGCCTGAGCGTGCTCGGCAACCATTGCGACACGACGCTCTCGGCGGAGACAGTGCTGACGACCAAGTCGCACATCGCAGTCGCCTACGGAAAGGTTCGCTACACCATCAGCGACGGCAGCTCGGGCGGCTCCATTCAGCAGCACGGCGTGGCCAACAACTACCCCGGGCTTCTCGACGGCATCATCATGACCGGCACGTCTTTTCCGGAGGTCGTGAAGCTCGGCGCCGACTTCGGCGATTGCCACTTGCTGTTGAACTACTTCAACAACATCTCGCCGACACTCTGGCCCACGGTCGCTCAGAAGGCAGCGGTGCTGGGCAAGTTCGACCTCAGCTCCTGCGTCGTGGTTGATACCAACGCCTTCGGCTTGGGATACGCGTTCTGGCGAGTCGTGTTCGATCCGACTGCGGCTTGCGCCAAACCGGACAACGCCGTCCCGCCGACCGATCTGGCGGCGCAGCTGCCCGCTCCGGGTGTTTACAACGCGACCACCACTCCAAGTGGCCTGCGCTGCACCTACTACGAGAGCCTGGCTGCCATTTATGGCAAGCGGCCCGATGGATTCGCAAATCGAACTTACGACAACGTCGGTACACAGTACGGCCTCAACGCTTTGAAGGCCGGGACGATCTCGCTGCAGCAGTTCATCGACCTCAACCAGAACGTCGGTGGCCTCGACGTCGACGGCAACATCGCGAGTGCTCGTTCGGTGGCCGATGCGCCCGCGTTGCCTCTTGCTTACAAGAGTGGCCAAGTGGTCGACGGGAAGGGATTGGCTAGCGTGCCAATCATTGCCTACCAGAGCTACAACAATCAAATCTTCCACGACACGTTCTACAACTACTCGCTGCGCGCACGGCTGCAAGCGACTAACGGGACGTCAGCAAACCAGGCGATTTGGACCTTCCAAGGCTCGCCTGGCACGTTTGCCACCGACGCGTTCACGACCATGGACCAATGGCTCACCGCCATCAAGGCCGACACCAGCACTGATCCGCTGGCCACGAAGGTGATTCGCGCCAAGCCGGCCTTGGCCGTCGACACATGCCTCATCGCTGGCGCAAAGGTCACTGACCAGACCGCCTGCGCCACTCAGTTCCCTAACTACAGCGACCCGCGCATCGCGGCAGGCGAAGGTTTGACCGACTGGATCTTGAAGTGTCAGCTGAAGGCCGTGGATCCGGCGGACTACCCTGGCGTCACAGCCGGGCAAGTCTCCCAGCTACAGGCAGTCTTCCCGAGCGGCACTTGCGACTACAGCAAGCCAGGCGCCGGCCAACAAGCGGTGGCACAGTGGAGTCGGTGGCCCTAGGGCAATCAACGGCGGATCGGCGCATCGCGCGCCGATTCCTTTGTTCCCGATGTCAGCTTTTCGGCTGAGTATTTGATATCGCGATTGGCAGCAGAGGGTCGAGAGTGTGAGTTGGCAGCAACGCGAAGCAGACGTTTGGAAGAGCCGACCGGGCCGCAGTTCGCCGAACGTCGACAGTACCGCTCAAAGCGGCCCTCAGCGGAATCGGTCCATCCGAAACGGATGACGGCAGTGCAACGGACAGCTGCCGTTCGAGCTGCATGCATGACCGACAGCAACCGCTGCATAGCCGTCGGCCGCGACACATCATCGACTCAGCGGCGCGCATGCGCGGATACTTGCGCACCATGGCGGCCCTGCGTAGTCGGCGACGCCCCGCACCCCGCCGAACGGGGCGTCATGAATCCGTCGAGCAGCCCATCGCGGCCGTGTACAGGATCGATCCCGGCGGTGCCGTTCACCTTCTGATCGCCGACGCCGGCAAACCCAACGGCATCGCCATCTCGCCGGACCAGCGCACCCTGTACGTCTCGAGCATCGGGCCGCCGGCCACGGCGCAGATGGCCGGCAACCTGCCGGCCGCCATGAACTGGAACGCGGTCTATGCCTATCCCTTGGCAGCCGACGGCAGCGTCGGGCCGCGGCGAACCCTCGTCGACTACGGGGGCAGGCGCACGGGGATCGACGGCATGGCCGTCGATGTCGAGGGCAACCTCTACGCCGCCCGGGTCAGCGCCGTGCCGCAAGACCGCGGCATCGCCGTCTTCTCCCCGTCGGGACAGGAGCTGGCCTTCGTGCCGACGCAGGACAACCCGACGAACCTCGGGTTCGGGCGCGGCGACGAGCGTCGCACCCTGTACGTGACGGCACGCGCGAATCTGTTCAGGATCAAGACCCTGATGGACGGGTTCCATCCGTTCGAGAAGTGAGGTCGCGCGCGCGCCAATCGTTCCCGCAGCGGTGCGGGCGGCGAAAGAGAAGCGCCGCACCGAGCGCGATCAGCAACAGCGGGCCGATCAGGTGAAACGTGCCGATGGGGATGAGGCCCAGGTACTTGGCGACGCCGAGCGCGCCGATGACGATGAGGGCGATGGGGAAGATTCGCATGGTGGGCTCCGGGATGAGTCGAATGGGGTGAAGTGAAGAGGCCGAGGTCGGCAAGCGTCAGCGTTGCTCGCCTGGCGCGGGCGGTTGAGCGGGTGCCTTCGGGAAGGCGCCATCGCTCGAAGGCGTGGGAGCCGAAGCGTTGCCGGCACCGGCTTCATGGCGGTTCCACTGCTGCATCCCGGCGCGGAAGCGTTCGCGCTCCGCTTCGCTCAGGTTGGCCCAGCCAGGGCCGAAATGGCGGTGCATGCGGCGCTCCCAGCGGTCTTGCATGCGTTCACGCATGTCCGCGCGCCAACGCGGGCCGCGCGCAAGCAGCGCCACGCCGATGCCGATGAGAAGGAGGGGCCAGAACAGATGGAAGAACGCGGGGTCGATGAGGCCGAAGTGCTTGAGCACCCCGAACACGCCGATGCCGATGAGGACGAGCGGAAAAATGCGCATGGGTTCTCTCCGTACGAATGTGGTGCGTGTTCGCTAGACGACGAGGTCGCCGTACTCGGCCCGCAGCTGCGCACGCAGGGCGAGCACGGCGTAGCGCCTGCGCGCGAGAAGCGTGTTCAGCGGCACGTGCCATTGCGTTGACATCTCGGCGAACGAAACGCCCTCGATCTCGTGCGCCATGAACACATCGCGCTGCTCTGGCGGCAGCGCGTGCAGCGCGGCTTGTATGGAGCCCAGCAACACCGAGCGGGCATAGGCCGCATCGGGGCCTGCGGCGGGGTCGGGCAGGTTCTCTTCGAGCCACCTGCGGCCGTCTTCATCACCGATGACCGGCAGCGGCTCTTCCTTCTTCTTGCGCGTGCGGTCGACGATGCGATTCCTGGCCACACGAAACAGCCATGCGCCGGCTTGCTCGATCGCGTCCGTGGCGGCGTAGAACTCGAGCCAGACGTCTTGCAGGATGTCTTCGGCCTCGGCCGCATCGCGCACCTGGCCGCGGATGAAGTTGCCCAGCCGCGAGCGCTCGCGCGCGACGATTTCCGTGAAGCGCGGGGCGTTGGCGAGCATGGCGAGGTGGGCTGGCGGGATCGGGCCGGCGAGGGCGTCCATGCCAGGTAGACGAATGGACGCGGGGAATATTGTGGCCGCCGGTACATGGGTCAGACGGACGACCAGAGCCATGGGCCCGAGATCTCTCCAAATGCGCCATCTGGCCCGTGTTGCCCGTGAACTCTGTCGCACTCGGGCGCCCCGGCCAGGCAAGCGCGCGATCAAACTTGCGTCATGAAGACGCTGATGTTCGTACTGGCGGCGTTCCTGTTGCTTGTGACGTTCGCCGTGTTCTCTGCGGTCAGAAAGCGCGCTGCCGAAGCCGAGGCCGACGACGATACGCCTTGGCCGTTCTATTCGAAAAGGCCGCTGTCACAGCCGGAGCAGGTGCTGTACCACCGGCTGGTTGCGGCGTTGCCCGAGCACATTGTCCTGGCGCAGGTGCAGCTATCGCGGGTAATGGGCGTGAAGAAGGGCTTCAACGCCCGTGGATGGTTGAACCGGATCAACCGCATGAGCTTCGACTTCGTGGTGTGCCTCAAAGACTCCACCGTCGTGGCAGCCATCGAACTGGACGACCGCAGCCATGATTCAGCCGACCGGATCGAGTCGGACATCAAGAAATCTCGCGCAGCCAGTGCCGCCGGTATCCGCCTTGTGCGTTGGAACGTCAAGGGGCTGCCAGATAGCGACGATATCCGTCACGTCGTCGAACACAGCTCCTGAGCGTCTCGTTGGGCCAGAGGTCTAACGCCCCCACTTTGCGAGACGACCCGTTGGTCGGCAACGGACCTCCGGAGGCTCGGCTCAACGCAGCTTCGCCGTGTCGATCTGGAATATGTATGGGAACTTGGTCTGCCAGTCGATGTACTTGCGTGTTCCCGATTCCGACAACTCCCACAGGCGCCCGTCGTCGTCGACGGTGAGGTCTTCGAGCCCGGCGACCATCGCGTACTCCGCTTGCACCTGCCCCTGCCGGTTCAGCCGGTACAGCTTGCCCCAGCTGCCGTTGCTGGCCGAAACCCACAGGTTGCCGGACTTGTCGAACGCCGCGCCTTGCGCTTCGAGCGGAACCGGGATCGATTCCACCGCGCGGTCTCTTGCCTTGACCATGGTTCGTCTCCATCCGCGTCGAGTGTGGGGCTTCCGCGCGCATCAGATCCAGCGCAAGGCGGCTTCGATCGTCTCGGTCGCGCCGCGGGCGGCGCACTCGCCATGCGCGATCAGGAGGCGCTGCGGCTTCCAGCCGAGCACGGTTCGTCGTGCGGCGCGCGCCGGGCCCCGTGGCAGGAAGCTCAGCCGCCATTCGCGCGGCGTGCTCCCCTCCGGACCGACCAGGCCGTCGAGCCGCATCATCAGCCCTTTCCAACCCTTGGCGGCCTGCTCGGGAAAGCGCTGGATCAGGTCACCGAAGATCGCGGTGCGCGATGCACGGTGGAAGAACACGACCTCTTCCAGGAAGAGCGATCCGCGAAACACCGTCTGATCGATCTCCACCCTCCAGGGGCTGCTGCTGCCGTCGCCGAGTTCGGCCGCGAAGCGAAGCTGCGGCTTCTTGCGAGCCAGGCCGGGCGGCGCATAGAGCCTTGCATCGGGCCAGCGATCGCTCCACTCGGCGAGAAACAGGTGGTGCAGCTTGTTCGGCGACACGATGTAGCTGACGGTTCCGAGGGCCTCGACGGCCGTCGCCAATTCGTCCGTCAACGCGATCGGCGACCACACCCAGAGCCGACCCGTCGAGAGGCGTGCGACTGCCATGCGGGTGGGGTAAGGAAAACCGAAGAACGACACGTCCGGCCCGTCGGCCAGACAGAGATCCTCTCCGAAGGGAACGAGCATTCGATCGCTCTCGCGGCGGCCCGGGGTGCACGCAGGATGGGTGGGAGCCTTGCCGGCTGGTCGAGTTCCCTGGCTCAGCCGTAGTCGTCGGGCAAGGGGATCGCGGGAGCGGGGCAGAATCGAATCCCATCGACGATGCCTGCAGGCTTCGTATCCGAGCGACAGCCCATGCACAAGCGCAACGCGATCTTCCTTCTCAACGTGGCCCACGCGGTGGACCACATGTTCCTGCTGATCTTCGCCACCGCCGTGGCCACCATCGCCGCCGAGTTCGGCTTCGCGCGCTGGGAAGACCTGATGCCGTTCGGCGTCGGCGCGTTCGTGATGTTCGGCCTCGGCTCGTTGCCCTCGGGCCGGCTCGGCGATCTGTGGGGCCGCCGCGCGATGATGATCGTCTTCTTCTTCGGGATGGGCGCGTCCTCGCTGCTGGCATCCGTGGCGCAAGGGCCATGGCAGTTGGCGGCGGCGCTCACCTTGATCGGCGCCTTCGCATCGATCTACCACCCGGTGGGCATCCCGATGCTGCTGCAGGGCGCGGCACGGCCGGGCGCGACGATCGGCGTCAACGGCCTGGCGGGCAACCTCGGCATCGCCGTGGCTGCCGCGCTGACGGGCTTGCTGATGCAATGGTTCGGCTGGCGGATGGCGTTCGCGGTGCCGGGCGCGGCCTGCCTCGCGCTCGGGATCGTCTTCATGCGTGTCGTGCCGCCGGAGACCGAATCGCCCGCCAAGCGCAAGGGGGGCGCCAACGCGCGGCTGTCGCGCTCGCAGGTCGCGCGGGCGCTGGCCGTGATGACGCTGGCGTCGGCCACCGGCGGCATCCTGTTCAATCTCACCACCAACGGCAACGCGCAGCTGCTGACCGAACGATTCCGCGGCGTGATGAGCGATCCGGCGACGCTTGGCCTGCTGCTCGCGAGCATCTACGCCATCGCGTCGGTGGCCCAGGTGGTCGTCGGCCGGCTCATCGACCGTGTGGCGCTCAAGCCGCTCTACCTGACCATCGCCCTGCTCCAGGTCCCGGTGCTGCTCTACTCGGCGCAGGAGCAGGGCTGGGGGCTCTACGTCGGCATGCTGGGCATGATGATCTTCATCTTCGGCGCCATTCCCTTCACCGACGCGATGATCGTCCGCTACGTCGACGACCACATGCGCTCGCGCGTCGCGGGCGTGCGGCTGGCGGTGTCGCTCGGCATCAGCTCGCTCGCCGTCTGGCTGTTGGGGCCGTTGGTCAAGGGCATGGGCTTCGACATGCTGCTCCTCATCCTGGCCGGTGTGGCGCTGTGCACCGCGCTCAGGTGATGTGGCTTCCGTCGGAGCGGCCCGTTGCGGAGACTGCGGCCGCCTAGCCAGAACCGCCCCTCCGCGCACACGATGCTCACGTTCTTCTCCGCCCAGCACGACCTGCACGCGCCGACGCACGAGTTCTTTCGCGGCGAGCGGGTGCCCTGCTTCGAAACACCATCGAGAGCAGACCTGGTGCGGGCAGAGGTTGCCGCCCGGGGACACGAGGTCCGATCACCGACTTGCGACAGTCGGGACGTGCTTGCCAAGGTTCACGCGCCGCGATATCTCGCGTTCCTGGAATCGGCATGGGAACAGTGGGCAGCGCTCGACCCGGCCAATGCCGCTTCTCAGCCATTTCCATCCGCCTGGCCGATTCGCACCCTGCGCAGCGACCGGGAACCGATCGACTTCATTGCGCGGCTCGGCCTGTATTCGATGGACAACGGCAGTCCGCTGTCCGCGGGAACCTGGGTCGCGGCCAAGGCCGGTGCCGATGCGGCAGCCAGCGCGGCCGCGCTGCTCGCTGCCGGCGAGCGCAGTGCCTTTTGTGCAACGCGCCCCCGGGTCATCACGCCGGGGGCGACTTCATGGGCGGGTACTGCTTCCTCAACAACGCTGCGGTTGCCGCCCAGGCCCTGCGCGACAGCGGATGTTCGCGCGTCGCCGTCCTCGACGTCGACTATCACCATGGCAATGGAACCCAGGCCATCTTCTACGCACGGCCGGACGTCCTGGTCGTGAGCCTTCATGGCGACCCGCGCACCGAGTATCCGTTCTACTCGGGCCACGTCGACGAAACCGGCGCAGGCGAAGGGCTGGGCTTCAACCTGAACCTGCCCCTGCCGGCGCGGACCGCTCCGCGCGAATGGTTTTCGGCACTGGAAGTCGCCTGCGAGCGCGTCGAGCGGCATCGCCCGGATGCGCTGGTGGTATCGCTGGGCCTCGATACCTTCGTCGATGACCCGATCTCGAAGTTCGGGTTGGTAGGGGACGATTTCTCGAAGCTGGGTGCCCGGCTGAGGCAGCTGAATCTGCCCACCGCTTTCATCCTGGAAGGTGGCTACGCCGTCGCGGCGCTCGGTGTCAACGCCGCGAATGTCCTGGATGCGTTCGACCACGGATGATCGCCACACCTTCCGCCGTCACGCGCGAACGACTGTCGGCCAGGCGCGCCGCGCCGACATTTGCCGCGCCCGACAGCTGGATTCACTGTCTCCTGAGCGCGCGGCTCACCAACTCTTCCTTCCACTTCTCTGCGTACTTGCGGCCCTGCTCGATGCCGGTTTCCATGGACTCGCGATCGAGCTTCGCAGCGATGTCGACAACCTCCGGCTCCTTGCTCAGGTCGACCGGCGTCCGTCCGGTCACTTTCGCGGCGTTGACCGCAGCGGCGACGGCGTACACCAGCGCAATACTTGCCGACTACACGCGCGGTCTCGAGGCCATCGAGTCACTGTGCGAAAACGCTTAGGCGCAAGCCGGAAGGCGGCACCCGTCGAAACAGAGGAGGCAGTGTGATCCACGTTCGCTCACAGCAACCGAGAATCTTCGCCATGGTCCTCGCGCTCGCTGCGACCTCGACAGCGCTCGCCCAGACCGCGCCGAGCGAAGCGCCCACGCCACAGGTCGTCGTCGTTCGAGTCGGGCGTCTGCTCGACGTTCGGTCCGGCCAATATCTGACGAACGTCGCGATCTCGATCGCCGGCGAGCGTATCCGGGCGGTCGGCCCGGCGGACGACATCGTCAGCGCTGCTCCCGTCGGCGCGCAGGTCATCGATCTCGGCGCAGCCACCGTGCTGCCGGGCCTGATCGACTGCCATACGCACCTCATGGCCAGGATTCCGGACGGGCGGTACGGCTACGAGGTCAACCTGCTCACGAAGTCGCAGGCCTACCGCGCGCTGGAAGGCGCGGCCAATGCTCGAGCCACGCTCCAGGCCGGGTTCACGAGCGTGCGCGACGTCGAGAACGAGGGCTCCGGCTACGCCGATGTGGCGCTGCGCAATGCGATCCGCGAGGGTCTCGTCGAAGGTCCCCGCATGCAGGTGGCGACGCGAGGAATCGCCGCGGTCGGTCAGTACCCTCCGTTCGGAACCTCGTCCGATCTCGCCGCGTTCCCGACGGGTGCGCAGATGGTCAGCGGTGTCGAGGAGGCCAGGCGCGCCGTACGCGAGCAACTCGGCCGCGGCGCCGACCTGATCAAGATCTACGCCGACTGGCGCCAGCCGACGCTCACGATCGCCGAGATGGAAGTCGTCGTGCAGGAGGCACATCGCGCCAAGCGCAAGGTCGCCGCCCACGCGACGACGCCCGAGGGCATCCGCAACGCCGTCCTGGCCGGCGTCGACTCGATCGAGCATGGGCACGGCGCGGACCGGGGCGCGCTCGAGCTGATGAAGGCGAGAGGCGTGTACCTGGTGCCGACCCTGTCCGTGGTCGACGCGATGGTCGCGAAGGAGCCCGAGCAGTGGACGTCGCAGCAGGGCCGGTCCTTCCTGGAGTCGATCCGTCAGGCGATGGCGATCGCCCAGGAGCTCGGCGTCAGGATCGCCGACGGCTCTGATCCGGCAGCAGCCGATCGCCACGGCAGAAACGCGGAGGAACTCGAATCGATGACCCGTCGTGGCTGGTCCGCGTTGGAGGCGATCCGCGCAGCGACAACCTCGGCAGCCGACCTGATGGGATGGGCCGACGACGTCGGCTCGGTCGACGCTGGCAAGTTCGCCGATCTGATCGCGGTGCAAGGGGACCCGACCGCCGACATCACCGTCTTGCAGCGGGTCAAGTTCGTGATGAAGGGCGGCCGAGTGATGAAGAACGAGCTTGTGCGCTAGTCGCCTTTAGTGGCTGACGTTCGCCCGTTCTGGCCCCAGCGCCATCGCGGCCAGCGAGCCACTTCGCCTGGCGATACTCGCGGGCCATGGCAACCACTCCCGCGCGCCGCGCCGATCCCGCACTGCTCGTGATCCTCGCCGGCGTCGTCGCCGCACTGCACATCGGCAAGCTGCCGCCCGCGATCCCGGTGCTGCGCGAAGCGCTCGGCCTGACGCTGGTGCAGGCCGGCTTCCTGCTGTCGCTGGTGCAGCTCGCCGGCATGACGCTCGGCGTGGTCTTCGGCGTCGTCGCCGACACGTTGGGAAGTCGCCGCAGCATGACACTGGGGCTCGTGCTCCTGGCGATCGTCAGCGCACTCGGCGGCCTGACGCAAGGGGTGGCGCCGTTGATGCTGTTGCGCGCCGCCGAAGGCTTCGGCTTCCTGCTCGTCGTGCTGCCGGCGCCGGGCCTGGTGCGCTCGCTGGTCGAGCCGCACCGGGCCAGCGCGATGATGGGCCTGTGGGGCGCCTACATGCCTCTCGCGATCGCATTGGCGCTGCTGTTCGGGCCGTTGGCGATCGCTGCGATCGGCTGGCGCGGCTGGTGGGAGGCGCTGGCGGCGTTGTCCGCCGCGATGGCGATGTGGCTGCGGCACGCCGTGCCTGCAGGTGCTCGTCCGGACGCGGCCGCATCATCACCGTTGCCGTCGCTCACGCGCCTGCGCATGACACTGGCGGCGCGCGGCCCGTGGCTGGTCGCGCTTTCGTTCGCGATGTACTCGGGCCAATGGCTGGCGGTGATCGGCTTCCTGCCGTCGATCTACCTCCAGAGCGGCATCGCGGGTGCTGCGGCCGGCGTGCTCACGGCCGCCGTCGCGGCCGCCAACATGGTCGGCAACATCGGCTCGGGCCGACTGCTGCAACGCGGCGTCGCGCCGTCGCGCCTGCTCGTGATCGGCTTCGTCACGATGGCCCTGGCCGCGACGGCCGCCTTCGCCGGCAGCGGCGATGACGGCCTCGCGCCCGCGCTGCGCTACGCAGCGGTGCTGCTGTTCTCAGGCGTCGGCGGGCTGATCCCGGCGACGTTGTTCGCGCTGGCGGTGCGGCTCGCACCGAGCGAAGGCACGTTGGCGACCACGATCGGCTGGGTCCAGCAGTGGTCGGCGCTCGGCCAGTTCGCGGGGCCGCCGCTGGTCGCCGCAGTGGCGAGCAGCGCGGGCGGCTGGCAGTGGACGTGGGTCGTCACGGGCGCATGTTCCGTCGCCGGCCTGCTGCTGACGGTCGGCCTGAGGCGCGCTACGACAACAAGCTGACCAAGGCCACCCCGGCCAGGGCGAGGCCGAGCGTCATGCCATACAAGGCCGACACCAGGCAGGCTCGCAGCAGCCGCGACCCGAGGCGGCCGCCGTACACGCGCTTCATGGCGAAGAGCGTGTAGACCGGCACGGCCAGCAAGGCCAAGGCCGTCAGCGGGCCCCAGTCCGGCAGCGCGAACAGCAAGGCGACGAACCAGAAGGCGTGCACGTGCAACGCGAACACCAGGTGTTCGGTGTAGCGCAAGCGCCGGTTGCGATAGGCCAGCATCAGCCAGAGCGCAAAGCTCGGCAGCAGCACGAACATGGCCGGGCCCAGATTGCCGAGGAAGCGGTCCTTCAAGGTCTCGACCTCGACGAGCATTCTCTTGGGATCGATATCGATGCGGCGCTGGATGCGATTGCACAGCCAGCCGGGCAGGTCTTCGCAAAAGAACACGCCGTCCCGAAGGCCGGCCCGGCCCGCTCCCAGATCGAGCGCGAAGTTGCGGTTCTCCTCGGCGATCGTGGCCGGGTCGCCCCCCTTGATCTCCACCGGGCCGCTGGCCGCCACGCGCACCGCCAGCAAGACCAGCAGGCTGATCGTCAAGTAGAGCCGCAAGGGCAGGACATAGTGCTTGCGCCGCCCCTCCAGGTACTGCACGGTCAGCGCACCGGGCTTCAGAAGCAGCAGCTTCAGGCTGCGCCACAGCGCACCTTCGGCGGCGAAATAGGCGCCGCCGAACTGCTGGGCGAATTCGCCCAGCGTCGGTGCCCGCACCGTGGTTTCCTGCCCGCATTCAGGGCAGAAGCGGCGGCGGCGCTCGCCTCGCTCGCCGAACGATTCACCGCAATTCAGGCAGGCGGTGGGCGCATCGACTTCAATGGACGGGGCGGCGGAGGCAGCGTGAGACATGGCTCGGCACGGTAACGCAAGCAACGGCGGTCCCGACGCCGATGGTGTGCGAAGCAGGACGTCCAGGCTCTTCGATGGCGGCCAGCTCGAGCAGCGACGAGGCCGCCTCGAGATTTCGTGAACCTCACCCCGGCTCGACGATCGCCGCGTTCACCATCGTCCTCAGCTCGCGCCGTACCGGGTACGTGCTCGACGGCATCAGCTGGGTCATGAAGACGACGCACACGTCCTCGACCGGGTCGACCCAGAAAGTGGTCGACGCCATCCCGCCCCACGAGAACTCGCCCGACGACACGGCGATGCCGTAGCGCGCCGGGTCGGTGATCATCGCGAAGCCGAGGCCGAAGCCCATCCCCTGGTACGCCGCCTCCGAGAACATGCCGGGCGGCGCGAGGTCGGCGATTTCCTTGCCGCCGGGCAGGTGGTTCATGCGCATGAGCGCGAGCGTCTTCCGGCCGACGAGCCGCACGCCGCCGAGCTCGCCGCCGCGGCGCAGCATCTCGCAGAAGCGAAGGTAGTCGGCGGCGGTGCCGACCAGGCCGCCGCCGCCCGACGGCGCGCGCGGCGGCGCGAGGAAGCTGCCGAGCTCGCCGGGCGCGAGCGTGCCCGCGGCCGATCGCACGTAGCAGTCGGCGAAGCGCGCGAGCTTCGCCTCGGGAACGTGGAAGTCGGTGTCGTGCATGCCGAGCGGCACGAGGATGCGCGTGCGCACGAACTCGTCGAACGGCAGCCCCGAGGCGAGGCTCACGAGGTGGCCGACGACGTCGGTCGAGACGCCGTAGTTCCACGAAGTGCCCGGCGAGAACTCGAGCGGCACGCGGGCCAGCCCCTCGACCAGCGCCGCGAGGCTCTCCGCCTCGAAGGCGTCGAGGCGAAGGCTGCGATACGCGGCGTCGACGTTGGTGCGGTTCTGGAACCCGTACGTCAGGCCCGAGGTGTGGCGCATCAGGTCGATCACGCGAATCGGCGCATCGACCGGCCGCGTCGTGTAGGTTCCCGGCTGCCCGGCGCGAAACACCGTCATGTCGCGCCATGACGGGATCCAGCGGGCGACCGGGTCGTCGAGCGAGATCCGTCCTTCCTCGACGAGCATCATGAGCGCGATGCTCGTGACCGGCTTGGTCATCGAGTAGATGCGAAAGATCGTGTCTTCCTCGAGCCGCTTCTTCTTCGCGAGCGAGGCGTGGCCGAGCACGCACTTGTGGACGAGCTCGCCCTTCCTCGCCACCAGCAGCAGCGCGCACGGCAAGAGCCCGGGCTCGATGTAGCGCTCGGCGAGGAAGCGGTCGATGCGGGCGAGGCGCTCGCCGTCGAAGCCGAGCGCGGCGGGGCGGGCGAGGGGAAGCGTCGTGGTCATGAGGGCGTCGGCGCGTGCCCGGTCAGGATAGGTCTGTCGGCTCATGGACAGCCCTCCTTGACGAATCCGCTGATCTCGCCGGGAGCCGCAAACACCACCGATGCGCGATCGCCCTGCATACCCGCCCCGACGATGACTGGCTTGCCTGGATTCGGCCCGAGCCGGCTCGAATCGGTTTTGAAACGCAGGTTGAACTCCCATACCTTGTTGTTCTTGCCGTCGGCAGTAGTCACCGTGTAGGCATCAGCGCAGTGCTTGATCGCCGTCACCTGTCCTTCCGCTGGCGCGGCTTTGAGGTCCATGTGAGCGGATTGCATGTTCATCATCATCCCGCCGCCGCCCCGCCGAGCCACCGTCGGAGCTTTACCCTCGGAGACCGCTTTTAGATAGGTGATGAGGTCTTGGCGGGCGTTGCTGTCGCGCAGGCCCGGGAACGTCATGCTGGTGCCCGGGATCAAGGCCTCGGGATCGGCGAGCCACTTGTCGAGCGTCACCGCGTTCCATACGACATTGGCGCGCTTCATGGCATCGGAGTACCGGTGGAAATCGACGACGCCTCCCGCCTTCTTCTGCCAGACGTTGGCGAGGCTCGGACCGGTCAGCTGCTCGCCCTCTCTCGTCGAGTGGCAGGCCGCGCATTGCTGGAAGAGCGCGGCACCGCGCGCGGCATCCCCTGCGGCCCAGGCCGGCGAGCTCGAAATGAAGACTCCGAAGACCGCAATGATCGCGAAGAGACATCTCATGGGAATTCGCTCCTTCGGTTCCGTTCACTGCGTCAAGCACGGCTGCGCGAATCCGGCCGAGCCGGGAGCCGCCGCATCGTCACTTGTTGCGTAACGACTCGGCGTTGATCTCCTCTTGGTGCTTGCGGATCTCGGGCGGCCACTGCGCCTTGATCCAGGAGAGCACCGCGATGATTTCGGCGTCGGTGAGCACGCCTTCGAATGCCGGCATGGCTGAGTCGTAGTCCTTCAGGTCGGACGCCTTTGCCACACCGTACTTCGTGATCCTGAACAAGAGATCGTCAGGGTGATGCCAAGTGTGTCCGGTCGCGTCATGTGGCGGGGCCGGGAAGCGTCCCGTCGAGTCGCGCTCGCGCCAGCGCGGCTGTCCCTCCAGCTGGGCGCCGTGGCACGCCGCGCACCGTTGTTGATAGACCTTCTGGCCCAGCTCGACGATCTCCGGATCGTTGGGTCGAAGTTCCACTTTCGGTGTGGGCCTGCCGTCGCAGCCGGCAATCGCCACTAGCACGGGGAGGAGCAGCGTGCAGGCCGCGGGACCAATGAGACGCTGTCGCATAGGCCTAGGCGGCGACCTTCTCTAGAGGCCCCCGTGAACGGGGGGTGTGCTGCGCGTCGCCGAGCTTGAACATTGTTGATTTCGCCCCCCTGAAGGGCTACCGTGACGCGTGATTTCTCGTCGCTTTGCCGCTGGACCATATCCCGTAAGGAGACCCGCCGTGAAGACATTCAAAATCTCCACCATTGCTGCAACGGTTGCGCTACTCGCGTGTGGAGCGGCCAATGCGCAATTGATAGCCAACGGGAGTTTCGAGACTCCGGTCGTCAATCCGGGTACCTTTCAACTGTTTGTCGTGGGCTCCAGTGGCCTCACCGGCTGGAGTGTCATCGGACCAGCCGGTCGCGACATCGCGAACGTCAACAACTTTTCTCAGAACGGAGTGACCTTCGCAGCGCAAAGCGGCAATCAGTCGCTCGATCTGACCGGCTTCAACGACAATTCGACCGAAGGAGTGGCCCAGACGATCGCAACGACGATTGGCGATCGGTACCACTTGACCTTCTATGTCGGGAATACGACCGGCGGCGGCATTTTCGGTACCACGAGCACCGTCGATCTGCTGCTCAACGGAGGTCAGGTCCTGGCGGCTGTGAACTCGGCCGTCAACACCACGGGGCTTACCTGGCAGCAGTTCAGCTTCGACTTCGTTGCTACCGGTGCATCCACCGCACTCGGTTTTGTAAACGGCGATCCCGGAACGGACAACAGCAACTTCCTCGACAACGTCGTCTTGGTCGATCAGGGGCCGGTGGGAGCTGTTCCGGAGCCGCAGACCTACGCACTGATGCTGGCCGGCTTTAGTTTGATCGGCCTGATGGCAGGTCGCCGCCGCCGGCAGTCCTGACATGACCGGCCCGGAGGGGCCCCAGGGTTCCTTCCGGCGCCCCTACTTGACGCGCGGCGGCGCGGTGTCTGCGCTAAGCGCCATTCAATTGCTTGAGCACGGCCCGCGCCAGCTCCACCGACTGCTGCCGCGCCTGCGGATCGCGCGCGCCCATCTCGCGCAGCACCGAGATGATGACGCTCTGGAAGATCAGCCCGTCGGAGTCGTTCTGCTTCTGCACCGGCGACATCGCCGCGAACCGCGGGTTGCGCGCGAGCTGGTCGTTGATGGTGAACACGAGCTCGCGGGTCTGCGGGTCGCTCATGTCGGTGCCGCTTGCGGCCAGCGTCGCCGTGGCGTAGGCCACCGCCACCGCAACGGCGACGTTGTTGCCACGGTAGCGCGCGGCGACGCGCCTGAACATCTCTTCCACGCCGTTGCGCAGCTGCAGCCGCTGCTCGGGCGTGAGGGCGAGGTTGGCGATCGCCTGGTCGACGATCGGATGGCCCTGCTGCACGGGAACGAAGTCGGTGGCGCTGATCGGCAGGTGCGGCGCTCCGGAGAGCGGCGTGCCGGCTTGCGCCGGGCGCGCGCCCTGCGGCGCCGGCTGTCCTTGCATGCATCGCAGGTAGGCCTGGTAGCGCGGATCGCCCTGCAGCTCCGGGGGCACGTGCGCATCGAGGCCGCGCATCAGGTCGTACGGCGGCATGCAGTTCGGCCCCGAGGAACTGCCGCCGGAAGCGGTGCCGCGAGAGGCGTTGATATTGATCATCTGCTGCGTCAGGTTCGACTGCCGGATGCCGTTGTTCTGCAGCATGGTCGCGTAGGAGTTGTTGTTCTGCGCGACGGCACCGGTAGAGGCCGCGAGGGCGAGCGCGGCGAGCAGGCCGAGCCGCGACAAGCGGCTCGTCGGCGATGGCTCGAATCGACTGTTCATGGCGATACTCCCCCTGTGGATCCGGAAGGCGCTTCGGCGACGATAGCGGGCGGCCCGTCAAACCGCGAGTGCATCGATCGGCGGGCGTCACCGTAGCGCCGCGCCGTTACGGAGACGTTACGAGTGTCGAGTCAAACGACCAACAGATATCCGCACCGCCGCACTCGCCGGCCCGATCTCTTCAGAGCAGCGCGTCGGTTAGTTCGGCGATGGCACGACCAAGCGCGGATTCGCAGTTTGCCGCTGTGGCACTCGCGGTCCCCCGTGCCGCCGCGAGCAGCGAGCGCGCCCCTTCCGCGTCGCCCTGTCTCGTCTTCAGCTGGCCGCGGACGCACCAGGCGACGGCCAGTTCATAGGCGTCCCCCATCTCGGCGAGCTCGCGCTCGGCGTCGGCAAGACGCGTGTCTGCCGCGGTCGCATCGCCCGACGCAAGCAGCACCTTCGCCATGTCACGGTGGGCCAGCGCCGTCATGCGGCGGTCGCCGATGCCGGCGGAGATCGTGATCGTCAGCTCGAGATAGCCCCGGGCCTCCTCGAGGTGGCCCTCGTCGGCCTCGATACCGCCGAGGTGGAGGAGGTCGAGGCCTTCGTAACGCCGGTTCCCCGTCTCGCGGTGAATCGCCAGTGCCGCCAGGCAACGGTCACGGGCTCCCGTCGCATCTCGCTGTCCGTGACAGATCATGCCGAGAGTGTCGAGCGCGATGCCCTCGAACGACCGGGCGCCGATGTCGCGGTAGTCGGCCAGGGCTTCCTCGATGTGCTGCCGGGCCTCGGGGTAGCGTCCCTGGCGCTCTCGCAACGAACCCAGGTTGAGCAGACTGATCGCCGCACCGGCGCGATCGCCGATCTCGCGATGCATCGCCGCGCATCTCGAGAAATCCTGGGCAGCTTCATCGAACCTGCTCTGATCGAAATGCAGGTTGGCGAGATTGCCTCGAGCATTCGCCTCGCCGCGAAGGTTGCCGACGAGGTGGCACAACTCGATGGCCTCGCGGAGGCAGTCCTTTGTGTCGTCGAGCCGGCCCTGTTCGTGGTGCAAGGCGCCGAGCATCCCGAGCGTGCTGCCGAGCAGGCCCGGGTCGCCGAGTTGCCGGATGCGCGGCAGGGCGACGTCGAACTGGGCGCGAGCCTCGTCCACGCGACCTTGCTGGCGGAAGAGATCGGCCTGGCGCGCCATGTCTGCGAGCTCGCGCGTCTCGTCGCCGACCTTGCGGGCGAGCGTGATCGCCATGCCGAGCCAGGTATCCGCGTCGTGCACCTGGCCTGCGCGCAGCGCCAGCCGGCCGGCGGTGGCGAAGGTGGCTGCGCGTGTCGAATCATCTGCATCGCGCATCGCCATGACCTGGGCGCCGAGCGCGATGCCGGCAGCGGCCGGCCCTTGCATGAGCAGGACGGCGGCGGCGGCCCAATACGCAGGGCCCGCGATCTGCGCGTCACCTGCCTGGACGGCGCGTCCGCAGGCAGCCAGCAAATTGTCGATCTCGGGCGACAGCTCGCGGGTACGGCCGTAGCTGCCCTGGAGGTTCGGCGACGCCATGAACTCGTGACCGAAGCGTGCAAACCAATTTCCGTGGGCATGTTGCGTCGCCAACGCTCCGCCATCGCTGGCCAGTCTCTCGGCGGCATAGTCGTGGACACTGAAGTACATCGCGAAGCGCCGCGCGCCGGTTTGCAGTCCGAGCGGGGCTGGTGGCACCCAGCTACGCAGCAGGCTCTTGTCGACAAGGCTCTGCACGACGTCCATCACCAGTGGCGCGCTCGGCCAGCGCGTGAGGTCGAGCACGGCTTCCGCGGCCTCGAGCGTGAGGCCACCCTCGAAGACGGAGCACTGCGCCAGGGCCGCCTGCTCCCAGGGCTGGAGCAACTCCCAGCTCCAGTCGATCGTCGCCCTGAGCGTTGACTGCCGCGCCGTTGCACCGCGCGCGCCGGCCAGCAGGTTGAAGCGGTCCTGCAGCCGCTGCACGATCTGCTGCGGCGACAAGATCCGGATCCGCGCGGCAGCAAGCTCGATCGCGAGCGGCAGTCCGTCGAGCAACTCGACGAGCCGGGCCACCGCGCCGCGGTTGTTGACGTCGCCGACGAAGTCCGGCTGCTGCGCGCGTGCCCGCACGGCAAACAGTTCGACGGCCTCGTCGGCCAAGGAGAGCGGTTGGATGTCGATGACCGCTTCGCCGGCAAGCTGCAGTCGCTCGCGGCTGGTGACGAGGAACGTCGCCTGCAGAGCGCGGTCGATCCAGCGTCCGATCGTGGCCGCGGCGTGCGCGACCACCTGCTCGAAGTTGTCCAGGATGACAAGGCATCGTCCGCGGCCGGCAATGGCGTTGCCGAGTTGCGACGTGGCGTTGCCCTTGCCGAGCGCGATCTCGAGCGCCAGCGCGATCGCAAAGTGGATGCCGTCGATCCCGCGCGACTCGCTGAGGTCGCAGAAGTAGACGCCCCCGGGCCATTCGCCGAGCCAGGTTCGGGCGTATCGGCGCGCCACGCGCGTCTTGCCGGTGCCGCCCGGGCCGACCAGCGTCAGCAACCGGCAGCTGCTTTCGAATCGCAGCGATATCTCGCGCAGCTCGCGCTGGCGGCCGACGAACTCGTCGCGCTCGGATGCGAGGTTGTGCCGCACCTCGCGCAGCGGCGTCCACAGTCCGTCGGTGAGCACGACGCGGTAGGCTTTGTCGCCATCCGCGGGAGGTGCGAAGGCGGCAGCGTTCCGGCCGACCTCGAACACCTCCTCGGGCGCGTCGACGCCTTTCAGGCGGTAGTGGCCGTGCCTGCAAATGGTCAAGCCTTGGGGCTGCGAGTCGGCCAATGCACGGGCCGCCGCCTGGCTCAGCAGCGTCTGTCCGCCCCGCGCCAGCGCCATGATGCGCGCCGCCAGCGGCTTGGCGAGGCCCTCGACCTCGATCGGCTTCGCGCCGCGGGCGACATCGGAGGCGCGGTTGTGCCGCAGGATCACCGAGCCGACATGCAGGCCGACGCGCGCTGCGAGTCCGAGCTCGCGGACGTCATCCTGGTAGGCACACGCGAAGCTCGCGGCATGCGCGATGTCGTCGAAGAGCACGAAGAAGCCGTCCGTGCGCTCCATCTCGCTGCCCTCGTGGGCGCTCAGCAGTTCGCGCGCGCGGTGATCGTGCTCGGCCCACAGCGCGGAGGCGGCCACATCGCCCAGGCGCTGGACCACCGCGGTGCTGTCGACCACGTCGCTGAAGAGCAGCACACGCTGGACCATCTCGCGCGCCCCGTCCTTGGGACGAATCGTAGCGACGCAAGGGGTAAGTGGCCAGCAGGCGGCGGTCAGCGACCCAGGGGCAGAGGTGCGCGTGACCCCGAATGTTGGTCGGCTCGGGCCTTCGAACTATCGAGCAAATACGACCGTGTAGACGAAGGCGCTATCGCGGTGGTCTCGCGAAACGATCCTGCTGGAGGCGTAGCCGTTCGCCGCGCGGAACTTCACGATCTCTTCGTCAGCCGCATGATCGGCCACGGTTCCTTCCATCACGAAGGCGTTGGCGAAGATCCTGAAGCGATAGGTGTCGGCTTGGTTCTCGACGGCCTGCGGCTCGGTGCCGTGCGTCGCAATGACGCAGGCGCTGAGCGCCAGTGCGGATGCGAACGCTAGGGTTTTCATCGGTCGAAGCATGGCGTTCTCCGTCATCGAGCCCCACGGGAGGCGATCAGGTGCCGAGTCGGCACCCCAGCGCGAAGAGGCATGATGACAGTCTCAGTTGTTCATCTCGACGCGCGAGCACGGCAGATGCAGGAGCCACCGCTTCGGATCGCAATGTGGTCCGGTCCGCGCAACATCTCCACGGCGATGATGCGCTCCTTCGGCGCTCGTCCCGATACTGCCGTCATCGACGAGCCGTTCTACGCGGCGTACCTCTTGGGTACGGGCATCGTTCATCCGCTGCGACAGGAGGTGATCGGCTCGCAGCCGAACGACTGGCGCGATGTGGTGACCGGGCTGCTGGGTCGCGTGCCCGGAGACAAGCCGGTCTACTACCAGAAGCACATGACGCATCACATGATCCCGGCCTTCGGCAGGGGATGGCTCGCGCAGATTCGCAACGCGTTCCTCATTCGCGATCCGGCCGCTGTGCTCGCGTCGTACGTCGTCAAGCGCGGCGAAGTGACGCTGGCCGACATCGGCATCGTCCAGCAGCGGGAGCTGTTCGAGCAGGAGGCGGATCGGCTCGGCCGGGCGCCGCCGACCGTCGAGGGCTCCGACATCCTCGCCGACCCGGCTCGCGTGCTGGCGAGACTGTGCGCGGCGCTCGGCATCGCGTACACCGATGCCATGCTCCATTGGGCCGCAGGGCGGCGCGACAGCGATGGCGTGTGGGCGCCCGCCTGGTACGACGCCGTCGAGCGCTCGACCGGCTTCGAACCGCCGGCAGCCCGTGACGCGGTGGCGCTGGGCAGCGAACTGCAGCAGATCGCAGACGCAGCGCGCCCGCACTACGAGGTGCTCGCCAGGTACAAGCTCTAGCTCCGGTCGTCCGCGTCGACGGTCTCATTCGACCCTCGCACCGACAGCTAGCGGATGTCGTCGACGCTCACGCCGAGTCGCTCGGCGTACAGGGCGAGGGTGCGCTGCCAGGCCGGGCGGGCCGTGCAGCGCGCGTAGTAGGCCTTGACCTTCGGGAAGGGATCCATCAGGTCGGTCTTGCGGATGCCGCGCAGCACGCCGGCCATCATGATGTCGGCCACCGTGAAGCCGGCGCAGGCGATCCACTCGCGGTCTTCGAGGCGTCGCTCGACGTCGCCGAGCCAGCGGCCGGCAATCTTGCGGACCTCCGCCTTGATCTTGTGGGCGGCATTGCCGCTGTCGAAGATCTCGATGAGGTCGATGCACACCAGGGTCGTCCCGACGGTGCCGACGGCGGCGAAGCACCACTGGACGACGCCGGTGCGGCCCTCGACGTCTTCCGGGATCAGCTTGCCGGCCTTCTCGGCCAGGTAGAGCACGATCGCGGCCGACTCGGCGATCACGAAGCCGTCGTCGTCGATGACCGGCGCTTGGTGGAAGGGGCTGATTCGACTGTAGGCGTCACCGTCGAGCTCGCCGCCGCCGTGGTCGAGCGCGTGGACTCGATACGGCAGGCCGGTCTCCTCGAGCGCCCACTGCGCCCAGAGGTCTTTCGTCTCGCCGTGCCCGGCGGGAAAGATGTTGCCGAAGCCATAGAGCGTGATCACGTCGTCCTCCGCCGGCGACTGGATCCGCCGGCCAACGCCAGCGTACACGCCGCGAAAGGCGGCTCTGCGTGCGGGTGTGCCGCGAGGAAAGGAAGTGTGGCAGGCCATTGCCACCGGGCCTGGTATCTCGTCCTGGTAGACCGTCGCCCGCGAGACACCGCAGTGGCAAGGGTGGTTTCAAGAGCGCTTCCCGATGCCGTAGGCTGCTGGTCATCACCCCTCCGCCGCCAAATTCGCCCGATGTCCGACGTCACGATCTATCACAACCCCGCCTGCGGCACCTCTCGCAACACGCTGGCGATGCTTCGCCACGCCGGGATCGAGCCGACAGTGATCGAGTATCTGAAGACGCCGCCTTCCAAGGAAAGGTTGCGCGAGCTGCTGGCCGCCATGGGGTTGTCGGCCCGCGACCTGCTGCGCAAGAAAGGGACGCCCTACGAAGCGCTGCGGCTCGACGATCCCAAGTGGAGCGACGACGAGCTGCTCGATGCGATGCTGCGCGATCCCATTCTCATCAACCGGCCGATCGTGGTGACGTCGCTCGGCACCCGGCTGTGCCGCCCTTCCGAAGCAGTGCTGGAGATTCTTCCGGTGACGATGGCGCCCTTCACCAAGGAAGACGGCGAGGTCGTGCACGACACCCGTTTCCATTCCGGCCCGAAGGCGTAGTTCGCTTCAAGCCCGCGTCGAGCCCGTCACCATCCGCAGATAGAGCTCGCCGGCGCGGGTCGTCTGCGCGCCCGGCCGCCCCTCGCCGATCGTCCGCCCGTCGACCTTTGTCACCGGCGTCACGCCGCCGAGCGTTCCGGTGACGAACGCCTCGTCCCCCGAGTACACCTGCGCGAGCGTGAAGTCGCATTCGCGGGCGACGCCGCCCGCCGCCCGCCACGCGTCGATCACGTTGCCCTGGGTGATGCCCTTGAACGAGTACGCGCCGGTCGAGGTCCACAGCTCGCCGTCGCGGACGACGAAGAAGTTGGTCGAGTTGCAGCTCGCGACGAAGCCGCGCGGATCGAGCATCAGCGCTTCGTCGGCACCGGCGTGGATCGCCTGGATCAGCGCCTGGATCAGGTTCAGGCGACTGTGCGAGTTGAGGCGCAGGTCGAAGACATCGGGGCCGCTGGTGCGAAAGGTCGAAGTGAAGAGCGCGAGGCCGCGCGCCTTCGACTCCGGCTTCGGCGTCTTCCACTCGGCGACGATGACGACGGTCGCCTTGCCGATCACGAAGCGCGGGTCCTGGTTCGGCGTCCGCTTGAGGCCGCGCGTCACCATCAGCCGGATGTGCGCGCCGTCGGTCATCGCGTTCTTCGCCAGCGTGTCGAGGAGGGCTTCGGTCAGCTCGGCACGCGTCAGGCCGATGTCGAGCGCGATCGAGGTCGCGCCTTCGTAGAGCCGGTCGAGGTGGGCGTCGAGGCTGATGATCCGGCCCTGCACCAGGCGCAGCCCCTCCCAGATGCCGTCGCCGAGGACGAAGCCGCTGTCGAAGACGGAGACGCGCGCCTCGTCGCGCGGCACGAACTCGCCGTTGACATAGACGAGGACGGCGTCGTTGCGCGGGTCGGCGAGATAGCCCTGGGCGCTCTCGCCCTGGGCGAGGCCGGTCGGTGTGGCAGCGGTCATGGCGCTCTCCGGCGTGACAAGAAAGGATCGGAGGATCAGAAGTCGAATTCGCGGTGGCGCTCGACGAAGACGCGCGTGCGCGGCTGGCTCGGGTGCTTCAGCACCTGGTCCGGCGTGCCCTGCTCGTGGATCACGCCGTCGGCGATGAAGAGCACGCGGTTGGCGACGTGATACGCGAAGCCGATCTCGTGCGTCACCAGCAGCATCGTGCGGCCTTCCTCGGCGAGCGCGCGGATGACGCGCAGCACCTCGCCGACCAGCTCGGGATCGAGAGCCGACGTCGGCTCGTCGAAGAGGAGCACCTCGGGGTCCATCGCCAGCGCACGGGCGATCGCGACGCGCTGCTTCTGGCCGCCCGAAAGCCGCGCCGGATAGGCCTCGGCCTTGTCGGCGAGGCCGACGCGGGCGAGCTCGGCCAGTGCGCGCGTGCGCGCCTCGGCCTCGCGCTGGCCGCGCACCGTGCGGAGCCCCTCCATGACGTTGCCGAGCGCGGTCATGTGCGGGAACAGGTTGAACTGCTGGAACACCATGCCGACGCGCTGGCGCACGCGCGTCAGCTCGGCTTCGTCGTAGCTGCGCCGGCCGGGATCGGCCTTGCCCGGCGCCGCCCGGCCGATCGCCTGGCCTGCCAGCTCGACGACGCCGGCGCTCGGCAGCTCCATGAAATTGAGGCAGCGTAGCAGCGTGCTCTTGCCCGAGCCCGACGCGCCGAGGATGGCGATGCGGTCGCCCGGCATGACGTCGAGGTCGATGCCGCGCAGCACGGCGTGGTCGCCGAAGCTCTTCTGCAGCCCGCCGATCCGCATCAGCGGTCGCGCGACCACCGCAGTCGTGGTGGCGGCGGCGCCCGACGAATCGGCGATCGTCATGCGTCCGACCTGCCGAGCCGCCGCTCCAGCGCGTACGTCGCCTGCACGAGCGGAAACAGGCAGAGGAAGAAGACGACCGCGATCACCGTGTAGGTCTCGATCGGGTTGAAGTTGAGCGAGGCGAGGAGCTTGCCTTGCTGGAGCAGCTCGACGTAGGCGACCGCCGAAGCCAGCGTCGTCATCTTGAAGATCTCGATGCCGCGGTTGGTGAGCGCGGGCAGCATCCTTCGCAGCGCCTGCGGCAGGATGACGCGGCGCATCGCCTGCGCCGGCGTCATGCCGAGCGCGCGCGCCGCCTCGGCCTGGCCGCGGTCGATCGACTCGATGCCGCCGCGGTAGATCTCGGCCGAGAACGCGGCCGAGTTCAGCGAGATGCCGAGCGCGGCCGCGGTCAGCGGGCTGATCTCGAACGGCAGCAGGATCGGCAGCGCGTAATAGAACCACAGGATCTGCACCAGCACCGGCGTGTTGCGGAAGAACTCGACGAACACGGTCGCCGGCAAGTAGATCCAGCGCGCCTTCGCGTGCCGGCCGAGGCCGACGACGAGGCCGAAGCCCAGGCCGACCACCATGCAGATCGCGAACAGCCTGAGCGTGCCGATCGCGCCGGCCCAGAGCACGTCGGCGTTCTCGAACACCGGCGCAAAGTTCCAGCGGTAGAGCGAGGCCATCAGCGCGCCATCCCTTCACCGCTGGCGGCGAGGCGCCGCTCGAGCCCGCGCACCAGCCTGCTCGCCGCGAAGATGACGACGAAATAGATCAGCGCCGTCACCGTGAAGACCTCGAGCGGACGGAACGTCTTCTGCGCCACCTCGTTGGTCTCGAACAGGAGGTCGGCGTACGAGACGATGGCGACCAGCGTCGTCGTCTTCATGAGCTCGATCGCGCGCTCGAGGAACGCGGGGATCATCCGCTTGACGGCCTGGGGCAGGACGACGCGGCGCATCACCTGATGCGGCGCCATGCCGAGCGCGCGACCCGCTTCCCACTGGCCGCGCTCGACCGAGACGATGCCGCCGCGGAACACCTCGGCGAAGAACGCCGCCGACTGGATCGAGAACGTCAGCACCGCGGCGACGTACGGCGTCATCTCGACCTGGATCAGGATCGGCAGCGCGAAAAAGAACCAGAACAGCTGCACCAGCGGCGGCGTGGTGCGGAAGACCTCGATCACCGCGCCCGCCGGCCATGCCAGCAGCCGCGACGGCGAGAGCCGCATCAGCGCGAGGACGAGACCGAGCGGCACGCCGAAGGCGAGCGCCGCGGCTGTCACCTTCAGCGTGTTGAGGAGGCCGAGCGCCAGCAGGTCCGCGTTCGCCCACACCGGGGCGAAGTTCCAGGCGTGCATCGACGAGCAGGATGTGGCGTGATCGAGCGGCTTGCCGCGCGGCCGGCGGCTACGACTTGCCGAGCATCTCTTTCATCACCGGCGGCGAGGCCTTGGGGTCGAGGCCGAAGCCGACCAGGAACTCCTCGTACCACTTCTGCGTCTGGCCGTTCGCATAGAACTTGCCGATCTCCTTGTCGACCCAGTCGACGAAGGACTTGTCGGCTTCCTTCCTGACGGCGACGCTCGAGGCCTGCGTCTGCGGCGGCGTCGGCACGACGATCTTGCCGCTGCCGAGCTTCTGCCGCGCCACGAGCAGCGGCGGGTGGAACAGGCACACGGCGTCGGCGCGGCCGGCCTGGAACGCGGCGATCGCGGCGGCGTTGTCGGGGAAGCGCGAGATCTGTGCCTTGGCGACGTTCTCGCTCAGGAACTTGTCCATGCTGCTCGCCTGCGGCACGGCGATGCGCACCTCGGGCTTGTCGAGATCGGCCCACGCCTTCACTGGCAGGTCGTCGCGCGCCAGCACCGCGAGCGAGTAGTAGAGGAACGCCGTCTTCGGGAAGTCGACCGCCTGCGCCCGCTCGGGCGTCGCGTCCATCATCGACATCATGTCGATCTTGTTGCCCTGCAGCGCGGCGATCGCCGTGCCCCACGTCACCTCGACCGGCTCGAACTTGACGCCGAGGTCGGCGGCCATCGCCTTGCCCAGCGAAACGCCGACGCCGCTCGACCAGTCGCCCGACTTCGGATCCTTGGAATACCACGGCGGCGCTTGCGTGACGCCGACGCGGAGCGCTCCGCGTTGCTTGATCTGGGCGAGGGTGGAATCCGCAGAGGCCTGCGACCAGGCAGCCGGCGCCACGGCCGCGACGGCGATGGCGAGCAGCGAGCGGCGATGGATTCGAGCGGACATGGTCGGTGCTCCTGCGATGGGTTCTCGATCATAGAGGCGTCCCATCGGCCGATCCGGGTGCGCCACCGCCGTCGCGTCGCGCGCTACCGGCTTCACGCCGCGCGCCGCTGACGTCGCGGCGTCAGCCCGGCGCCGCCCCTGCGTTCCGGCCGGTCAGCAGACTGTCATTGAGGGCTGAAGAGGTTCTTCGCAATTCCCGCCGCGGAAAATACATAGTCGCGCGAGTCCTCGAGCTGCCTGCGCAGCCGCGGCAGGTCGACGTCGAGCAGCCGCCCTTTCCACTTGCGCACCTTGCCGGCGACGATCACCGTCTCCACGTTGGTGCGATCCATCAGCGAGACGACCGCTCCCGGCACCTGGTTGAGCGGCGCCACGTTGATCGCGGTCGCATCGAGGATGATGATGTCGGCCTCCTTGCCCGGCGTGAGCGAACCGGTCTTGCCGTCGAGGCGCAATGCTTTGGCGCCGTTGATGGTGGCGAAGCGAAGCACGTCGCGAGTCGTGAGAAGTTGCGGCAGGCTCGGGGCCGGCGTCGGCCACTGATTGGGCGGATAGAAGTTGCCCTGCTCCAGGACCATCTGGTTCACGAGGGCGCGCTGTACATTCATCGTCGAGCGCATCTGGGTGAAGAAGTCGGCCGTCAGCGTGCATTCCACGTCGACGCTCAGAGACGGCTCCATGCCCAGGCTTTGCAGCTTGAGGATCGGCGGCATGCCGTGGCGCATGTTCATCTCGATCGGGACCGCGAGCGAGACCTGCGCGCCGACGTCCTTGACCTTCTGCCAGGCGGTATCGGACATCCCGGTCATGTGGATGAACAGGTTGTCGGGCCCGATCCCGATGTGGCCGTTGCCGCCCGTTCCGGCGGCGAGGCTGTCGAAGATCGGCCGGATGCCGAACGGCGAGAGGATGTGCGCGGCGATCTGCAGCCCGAGCTGGCGTCCGATCGTCCACGACAGGTCGGTCGACGGATCGCCGAGATAGACCTCGCCGCCCATGATCATGTGAACGAGCTGGTCGCTCGACGAGAACCATTTCTGCTGGATGCGGAAGGCGTCGGTCGGATATTGGTTGCCGGGGTTGGTGCCGAGGATGTTGGCACCTGCGCTCTCGAAGAAACCGAACGCGGCGCGGCGTTTGGTGTCGAACAGCGCCTGGATGGCGGCATCCGAGTGCTGAGGCGAATGATGGATCTGCGAGACGTCGTGAACCGTCGTGACGCCGTCGTCGAGCTGGCTCAGGCCGCCGAACAGCTCGTTGATGTACACATCCTGCGGTCGGTACACAGGGGCGAACTTGAGCAGGATGTATTCGAAGTAGGTCGTGCTGCCGCTCGGCGAGCCCGACATGTCGTTGATCAGCACGCCGTCGGCGAGAAAGCTGCGCAGAGCGGTCTCGAACTGGTGATGGTGCGTATCGATGAAGCCCGGCATGACGATGCGCCCGCGCGCGTCGATGACCGCCGCGCCGCCGGCATGCAGGCTCGGCCCGACGGCGACGATCTTCTTGCCCTCGACCAGCACGTCGGCCTGGGGGAAATCGCCGACCTTCGGGTCCATCGACATGACGGCACCGCCCCGGATGAGGTAGCGCCGGCCCGGCCCACCGCTCTCTTCGGGCTCCCTCTCGTCGCCCGCCGCGACGGCGGCTCGCGGCGCCAGGAGACCGAGGCCGCTGGCGGCAATACCCGCTGCGGTCGTGGCCCTCAGGAACTTGCGACGTGAGCCAAAGTGCTGTTGCGGGAACCCCGCGTCACAGAGTGTGCACATTTGTCTTCCTCCGGTTGAGTCGTCGTCGGGCCTGACTCTTTTCAATCATTCTGCGACTGATCGATGCCGGTGTACATCGAACCGCGAGGACGCCACAAGCCATCGTGTGGTGCGGCGAATGCGGGAACGTCGTTTGCTACTCGTCGAGCCGATCTGCAAGCGAGCCGCGGGCCCGTCGTCGGCTCTAGTCCTACCGAGGAGACATCCGCATGAAGAAGACTCTCATCACTGGCGCCTTTGCAGGACTGCTCCTCGCCGCCTGCGGCGGCGACGACAACACGCCGACCGGTCCACGTTTCGTGCAACAGGTCGCCGTTCCCGGAGTCGGCGCCGGAACCAACTACTCGTTCGATCTCAGTCTCGTAAACGGCACGACCTACTACTACACCGACCGCACCAACGCTGCCGTGGAGGTGGTCGACATTCCGACACTGAAGGTCACGGCCCAGATCACAGGCACGGGCGCCGACGCCTTCGCGGGCCAAGGGGCGTCGAACGCGGTTTCCGGGCCGGATGGCCTCAACGCTGTCGGCACGCAGCTATTCGCGGGCGATGTGGACTCGGTCAAGGTGATCGATCCGACGACCAAGCAAATCGTCAAGACCATCGTCATCGGCGCCAACGGTGTTCGTGCCGACGAAGGCTGCTTCGACGCCGTCCACGGCCTCTACATGATTTCCACGCCCGAGGCGGTGCCGCCGTTCGCGACCTTCATCGATGCCGTCACGCAGACGATCGTCGCGACGGTCACGTTCACCGACTCGGCGAGCGCACCCGCCGCCGGCCTCGAGCAATGCCGCTATGACGCCGGGAGCGACACGTTCTTCGTGAACAACGATGGAACGACCGCCAATCCGCACGGTGAACTCGACGCGTTGCCGGCCGCAGCCGTCCGCGCAATCCCGGCAGGAGGCAGCGTGAATTACACGGCCCTGGCCGGGGTGCAGATGTACAGCGAAGGCAATTGCGATCCGACTGGCCTGGCGCTCGGTCCCGGGACCGATATCGCAGTGGGATGCAGGGAGGGGACGACCGCGGCGCCATTGCTGGTCCAGATCCTCAATCGCAACACCGGGACGATCGTGGCTTCGGTCAACGCCGGCGGCGGAGACCAGATCGAATACGACGCGGGCTCGAACCGGTACTACAACGCCGCCAGCCGCTGGACGGCGACCGGCAATGCGGCGGTCAACGGCGCCTGCAGCGCGGCGTCGCCCTGCACGCCGGTCCTGTCCATCATCGATGCGGCCACCCGCACTCTCGTGATGCAGCTGCCCAGCGGCAACAACGCTCACTCGGTGGGCGTCGATCCGACGTCCGGATTGGCGTTCGTGCCGATTTCGTCGGCGGCCGCTCCGGCTGGCTGTGCGACCTGTGCCGCCAACGGTTTCAACAATGCCGGGATCGCGGTGTTCGCCATTCGATAGGCCGTCACCACTGTGCCGGCGGACCTGGGCGTTCGCCGGCCACCTCAGGCCGCAGGCGCCGCCTCGCAGATCGACGCCAGCTTGCGTAGCGACTGCTCGAACCGGGCCTTGAGCTTGGGCTGGGCGAAGGCCTTGAACAGCAGCCGCACCAGCGCATTGCCCTGGAGGTAGAACTCGACCGCGATCTCGGACGCCGCGTCGGGCAGCCGGGTGACCAGGTAGCTGCAGGCGGCGCGCTTGCCGACGTCGGTCTCCCAAAGCGCCATCGTCTCGGGCCGAACCTCGATCGCGCTGGTGACCAGTTCCGGGTCGCCGCCGCCCTCGCTGATGCAGCGGTGCACCTTGCCGATGTGGTTCGGCTGGTTGTCGGCCATCTGTACCGACTTGATGCCCGCGATCCACTGCATGCGCGCCGGCAAATCGATCAGCAATTGATAGACACGATCGGCCGGCGCGTTGACGCGCTGCTCGAGCCGCAGCACGCGGACCGGATTCTCGAGCGAGAAGGGTTTCGGTGGGTCGACCTTGACATCCGACAGATAGCCATCCAGCGGCTTGTAGCGGTAGGGGATGTCGCCCAATTCGTCGTAGGCATTGCTGCCACCGGCGAATTCGCCGAGGGCATCGCTCGCGGCGCCGACGCGGTCGAGCGTGGCCTGCGTCACGAGAAGGTATTCGCGCGTCGGGACCGAGTTCTTCAGCAATCGATGCGCGACGATGATGTCCTTGCCGATGAACTTGCGATGATCCTTGACCTTCATCGTTCCGGCCGAGCCGGCGTGGGCGACGATCTTCAGCGTGATGCTGCTCGCGGTCGAGCAGGCCCCGCACTGGCAGACGCGGTAGTACTCGATGCGCTGCAGGTGGGCGTGGAAGGCGACGAACATCGCCCGCGCCTGCTCGATCAGCGCATCGACCGAAGGCGGCGCACCGCTGCGCACGAACAGCACCGCGTCGCCCTCGAACTCGGCAACCTCGAGGCCGAGATTGTTGGCGTCGACGAGCAGCTCCAGCAGCTCCTGGATGATGTGCTGGCTGTGGCGAATCTCGGTTTCGCTGACGAACTTGGTGAAGCCGCCAATGTCCGGGATGAAGAACAGCACCTCGCCGTTGCCCACGGGTGAGCCGGGCATTGCCATGGTTCGTCTCCGTATGTGTCGAGCGCACTGTAGCGCGCGGCGCCTTGATGGCGAGAAGGAATCGACGCGGCGCGCGCCGGTCTCGCATCGCCGATGCTCCCGGACCTGGCGAGGCAGCGAAGATGTCGCCATGGATCGGATCGCAACCCGCGACGACGACGCACCGCTCTGGCGGGAGCGCCTGTTCGAGGTGCCCTACGACGTGCCGCGGTCCGCCTGGTACGGGCGCATCGCGCTCCTCACCCTCGTTGCGATCTGGGGTGCGAGTGTCGTGCTCGGCAGGATGACCGAGCCGCCGACCGTGCTTCACCTCACCGTCATCCTGTTTCACGAGGCGGGCCACATCTTCTTCGGCCCCTTCGGCGAGGCGCTACGCGTCGCCGGCGGCACGCTCGGCCAGCTGCTCGTGCCGCTCGTCTGCGCGGTCGCCCTTTATCGCCGGGGCGACAACTTCGGCGCTGCCATCGCCGGAGCGTGGATGGCGCTCAGCCTCATCGACGCATCGGTGTACGCGTACGACGCCTTCGATCCGGTGCTGCCGCTCATCGGCGGAGGCACCGGCGCCGACAGCTTCCACGATTTCGTCTTCCTCTTCGAGCGCTACGGCCAGCTCGCCCACGCGCGCGGCTGGGCGGTGCTCATGAAGGTGCTGGGCACGCTCTGCCTGCTGACGTCGCTGGCATGGGGCGCCGCGCTGCTCTTCCTGCAAAGCGAGCAGCTCGCGGACTGAAATCGTTCCGGCCGAGCCGGCGACCACAACTCCGAAGGGCGAGGGTTTACACCGTCGCGGTTCTCGACCAGAGACCGCAACGTGATTCCGATCGTCGGGAGGAGACCCCATCGGGCCCGGCGCTTTCTCCCTGCAACGCACAGAGGATGACCCCCATGAACCCGAGCCAAGGATTTTCTTTTTCACGCCATGCGAACACGCTGCTGCGCCTGATGCTGGCGCTGTTCATGACCGGAGTGGCGACGCTTGCGTCGGCCGCTTCGCCCGCTGCACTGGGCAACAGCGCCTTCCTTGCTCTGGGCGACAGCGCCCTCCTTGCTCTGGGCGACAGCGTCGTCTTCGGCTACATCACCCAGGACGGCTTCGCGTACTTGAACGCCGAAAATTTCGTCGGCTATCCAGCGTACGTCGGCCGCGATCTGCGCTTCGACACCGCCAACGCCTCCTGCCCCGGCGAGACGACCAGCGGCTTCATCTCGTTGACCGGTGCCGACAACGGATGCCGGCCGTACCGGGCCAACTATCCGCTGCACGTCGCGTACGCCTCGACCCAGCTCGACTTCGCGACCGCCTTTCTTGCGGCGCACAAGCAGACCCGTCTGGTGACGATCAGCCTCGGGGCCAACGACGGCTTCCTGCTGGAGAGCGCGTGCGGCGGCAACATCGCCTGCATCCAGAACGGCCTTCCCGCGCTGTTGGCCATGATCCACTCGAACATGAACACCATCCTCAGCAATCTGCGCGCGACCGGGTTTCGCGGTGTGCTGATGGTGGTCAACTACTACTCCGTCGACTACAGCGATCCGGTGCAAACCGGCTTCACGATCGCTCTCAACCAGACCCTCGCCGCCGCCGCCGCGGCGAACCGCGCGGTGGTCGCCGACGTCTTCACCGCGTTCCAGATCGCCGCGTCGACGCCCTTCGCCGGCGGCAAGACGTGCATGGCGGGTTTGCTCAACGCGAGCCCGCAGAATCAGCTGCTGTGCGATGTCCATCCCAGCCAGTCTGGTCAATTGCTCCTCGCGGACACTGTCGAGGCGGCATACGCTGCAGCTCGGCGCTGAAGCGACCGGTCGCGCCGGAACGGGGTTTCGGCCCAGCGAGAGGAGGGTGAGGCCATGACCGAATCCGTCCGTCGCGCACTCACGCTGGCTGTGTTCGCCGTCTCGGCTGCGGCGGTGGTGTTTCACAGCCCTCCCGCGAGCGCTCAAGCTGCCGCACCGGCCGCCCAAGTCGGCGGCTCCTGGGACACCGAGTGGGGCGATAGCCATGCCGTGCTCGACCTGACGCAGACCGGCACCAAGATCACCGGCGCCTATTCCGGCAGCAACCAGGGCAAGGTCACCGGGACGATCGCCGGCCGAGTCTTGACCGGCACTTGGGCGGGCACCGTCCCCGGCGACAACGGTGGCTTCGTGCTCGACTTCAAGCCAGACGGCAAGAGCTTCACCGGCACCTGGGGCGGCGGCACCTCGCGGACCAACGGCGGACCTTGGGTCGGCATCCGCAAGTAGCCGCCTCCCGCCGCTGAGCCCGGCTGCTCGAGCGGGCCGCGCTGTTCGTGGGCTACTTCGGCGACGGCTGAAAGCGCTGATCCCCGAATTGCCAGAGCATGAAGGTCCAAATGTCTGCGTACTGCTCCTGGCGCTGCGACTTCGTGCTGCCGATGCCGTGGCCGCCGGCGTAGTCGAGACGAAGCAGCACCGGCTTGCCCGAACTGGTTGCCGCCTGCAACCGCGCCGCCATCTTGAACGATTCCCAAACCGGCACGCGCGGGTCGTTGATGCCGTGCACCAGCAGGGTCGCGGGATAGGCGACGCCGTCCCTGACGTGGTCCAGGGCATCCATCTCTTGTAGCGCCGCGAATTGCTTTTCATCCTTGACCGTCCCGAATTCGGGAATGTTGGGGACGCCATTGGCCGAGGTTTCGCCGCGAAGCGCATTGAGCACGCCGACTTCGGGGACTGCGACCGCGAAAAGGTCGGGCCGCTCGGTCATCGCTCGTCCGACCAGAATGCCGCCGGCGCTTCCGCCATGGATCGCAAGCTTGGCCTTGGTGGTCCACCCTTCCTTGATCAGGTACTCGCCGCACGCGATGAAGTCTTTCCAGGTGTTCGGCTTGGTCGCCAGCTTGCCGGCGAGGTGCCATTCCTCTCCGTAGGCGCCTCCACCGCGCACGTGGCAGGTGGCGCGCACGCCGCCAAGCTCGTACCAAGCCAGGAATCGTGGAATGTAGACAGGGTCGTCGGTGATGCCATAGGACCCGTAGCCGTACAGCAAGACCGGGTTGCCACCGTCCAACTTCGCGTCCTTCGGATAGACGATCGAAAGCGGCACCTCGACGCCATCCCAGCTCTTGACGGTGACCTCCTTGGTCGCGAGTCCGGCCGGCGCGCCGAACGGGCCCAGGGGTTGGAGCCCGGTATCGGTGAAGCGCCGGCTTCGGGAGTCGAGCAGGTAATAGCCGAAGTCGCGGGTCCACGAACCCATGGAGATCAGCAACCCGGGGAGGCGGGGATCGGACGAGGCGATTTCGAGCGATCCCTCGCGCGGCAACGCGACAGGCTGTGCCTTGGAGCCGCCGCCGTACTGCAGGCGATACAGCTTGCCGACAGTACCGTCTCGCGCCTGCACGTAAAGCGCGTCCTTTGCCGCAGTGATGCCGACGATGACCTCGCGACTCGCCGCCACGACAACCTCTGCGTGCACCAGGTCCGGCTTGGCGACGCTCGTCCGCAACACCTTGAAGCGCAAGGCGTCTTGGTGCGAGAGCAGGTACAGGTCGTCGCCGTGAATGGCGAAGTCGGTGACATCGTCCTTGGCATCGACCAGCTTGCGCCAACGGATCGCCGGCTTCGTCGCGTCCGCCAGCGGCGCGACATAGAGAGAGAATTCGCGCTGGACGCCATTCCCCGGGATGGCGCCGACAAAGGGCGTACCCAGGATCGGGAAGACGTTCGGGAACTCCTCCGGCGTGGTCTCGATTCTTCCCGGCTTGCCCGATTCGAGGATCGGTCGGTCGGGGCTGACGTCTTTCAGCAGGTGGAGATACGCAGTCTGAAAGCGGTACTTTTCTGCCGCAGGAGTGCCCTTGGGTAGTTCGCGCTGGCGGAAGTAGAAGAAACCGCTGTCGTCCGGCAGCCACGCCGCGTGGCTGTAGTGCGCCCGGTCGATGGGCTCGATGATTTCCTTCTTGGTCGCGACTTCGAGAACGTGGATAGAGGCCTCTTCGGAGCCTCCCTCCGACATGCCATACGCGACATAGCGGCCGCTGTCGGACTGCGCATAGAAATTGATGGCGTGAGGCGAACCGGTGGCCTGGGTCAGAGCCTCAGGGTCGACGAGAAGCACCTCCTGTCCTTTGAGGCCACGGCGCATGAACAGCTTGAACTGGTTGTCGTTCGCGCCTCGCTTCTCGTAGAAGTACAACTCGCCGGGCAGCCGATGCACGGCACTGATACGTGCCTGCACCGATCCTTCGAGTTCCTCGATGCGTGCCAAGAGCTTGGCTCGGGCAGGGATCGCGTCGAGCAACGCGCGGGTCGCGTCGTTCTGTGCCCTGGCCCAGCGCTGCACTTCGGGCAGCGCCAGGTCCTCCATGTATCGGTAGGGATCGGTGATCGTCTTTCCGAAGTAGGTATCGGTGACCGGCCGAGTTTCGGCCACCGGCAAGGATGCTGCTGCGCAGAGCGACGCCGCGAGAGCGATCAGGAGGCCGATTGCAGGAGGTACGGGCTTCATGGCTGCAGGGTGCCACCCGCACGTCGACAAGCGACAGTCGGCTCGAGCAGCGTTGACGTTGGAGCCCATGATAGGGCTCCATCAAGTCGAGGGCCTACGACCATGCGCCCACTCAACGGCGCTGCGCCCGCTGATAAGGCGGGCGCAGCGCAGTCGTGATCGAGCATGACCTGGATGTGAGTCGCGGACTTACTGCCAGTGGCCCTTCACCCACGTCCAGTTGTTGTCACCGAGGGCCCAGTAGCCCGGCACCCAGCGGTCGCCCGGATACGGCGGCGGTTGCGGAACGGTTTCCGCGAGTACAGGCGGCATCGGCGGGACCGCGCCCGCATGCCACGTGCCCGACTCCCATTGCCACTGGCCACTACGGAATGCGTAGTGCCCCGGCACCCAGCTATAGCCGCTCGCCGACGGCGGCGCGGGCATCGTTTCCTGCGGTGCCGCCGGCGGCTGCAGGACCGTCACGTGCTCGACCGTCGTCGCCGGCGCGGGCGCCGCTTGCGCGACCGGTTGCTCGCGCACGATCTCGCGTTCGGTGGTATGGGAGCAGGCGGCGACCATCGCCGCCGCGGCGCTCATCGAGACAAGTTTCAGCGCTGTGTTCATAAGCATCTCCTACTCGGCCAGGGCACGACATTCGTCGAACGCAACTGGTCGGTCATCTCGATGCTGCCCGGAGGGGCTTCCCCGGTCTGTAGGACTCGGCTGCCAATCCCTGCGGGAGGAAATCACCCACCGGGCCGCCAGCGATTGCGCGCGACGCCGAGTGCTACGGAATGCCTCTGACAAAGGCGGCCCTAGGGCGGGCGCGGCTTCGTCGGTTGGCGATCAGCCTGAGCCAAGACCCAACATGGAACGCGCTCATGAGCAGGTACATCGGGATCATGCCCATCAGCCAGGACGGTCCGTGCACGCTCGAGCAGATCAGCGCCGATCGCTCATCGCTCAAGACGATCGACAGCAAGGCCATGATCCCGAACGTCGGCGCTGCCGCAAGGCTCAACCACTTGGCCGCCCCACGGACGGCGTTGATGCCGACGGGCAGCGCGCTCGCCGTCTGGTTCATGGTCGCCGCGGGCACCGTGAGCCCTAAGAATGCTCGGGGTCTTTCCACGTCTGTCCCGCCTCGGCGACTTCGATCCAGCGCTTGTCGGGGGCGGCTCCGGCGGCATATTCGTCGTGCCATCTCCACCAGTGGTAGGGAGCGGTCTGCGGGTACCCCGTGGGAGAGTCCTCCCATGCTTCCTGGCGGCCGAGCGGGGTCGCATCGAGATAGCTCCAGACGGTACCCATCGCCTCGTCGCCGCGAGAGTTGATGAAGTAGGTTCGGAACACCTGATCGCCGTCGCGGATGAAGATGTTGTGGCCATGCCATTGATCGACGCCGAAATCGACGTCGAAACTGCCGGTCAGCGTGTACCACGGCATCGCCCAGCCCATTCGCGCCTTCAGCCTCTGGATGTCGGCCTGCGGCGCACGCGAAGCGAAGGCCAGGGTGGTGTCACGCGCGTTCAAATGGGCCAGGTTGGAGACCTGATCTGCCCCTAGGGAGCAGCCACGGCAAGCGTGCTCGGGCCAACCGTAGACGCCGGGCTCGAAGAAGGCGCGATACACGATCAATTGACGACGCCCCTCGAACAGGTCGAGCAGAGTCGCCTTGCCCCGAGGCCCCTCGAATTCGTATCCCTTCGCTACCGCCAGCCACGGCATGCGCCGCCGCTCGGCGGCCAATGCGTCACGCGTGCGGGTGAACGCCTTCTCCTTGGCGAGCATCAGGGCGTGCGCCGCGTTCCATTCGTCGGGCGACACGATGGCTGGCGTGCTCTTTTCGCTAACGGTGTTCATGACGTGATCCTTTCAGCGCTTCGATGTTGCGCTGCCAAATCTACGTGAGCGACGCCGCCGCGGGGAGTAACAAGATCGTCGCGAATTCGCAGTCTCGCCCGACCGCTTTCGCCGGAGCTACTACCCGATGCAGATCCAGCCGACCCGCACCGGCACGATCGTCTTCACGCCTTCACGCAGAACCCGCAAGCGCAGCAAGAACCCTTCGCGGTGGGCGTCGCGCCAAGCCTCGGGATTGAGGACGATGTCGTCGTGCTGCAAGCCGGCTCTCGAAGCGGGCGTGTCGTCGCCCACCATCAAGATGCGTTGGGTGCGCGGATCGGAGGTGATGCCGATGCCGATGTACCTGCTGCCCGCGCACGCGAAGGCGCCTGTCGACAGGCCGGGTCGGATGTCGACGCCGACGATCCGCTCGCCAGCATCGCGGAGACGGTCGGCGCTCGCGAGCTGCAGAGTGGGTGGCAGCGGCGCGACGACTCGGACGGGGACGCGCAGGAGGGCGATCAGGATCACGAGATGCAGCAGGGTCGTCAGCAGTGCGGCGACGGCGCGAGGATCGACCCTCGCCGAGGCGCCCGGCCGCC
Organism: Caldimonas sp.; assembly: GCA_036496385.1. Classification (GTDB taxonomy): domain Bacteria; phylum Pseudomonadota; class Gammaproteobacteria; order Burkholderiales; family Burkholderiaceae_C; genus Schlegelella_A. The sequence continues at coordinate 51,606 of DASXLD010000003.1, forward strand.
AGGCGCCCGGTCCGCTCCGCCGCGCGCCCTCGCTCGAAGGTGCGCGAGCCTGGCGCCGCACTCGCGCCTCCGCCTGCCCTCTTCTGCTCATGCTGCAATCACGCCGCCGCTGCGGCGCGGCGCCGCACGTCTTGGCAGTGTGCGCCGATCGGCAACGAGAAGCACCAGCGTGGGGTCGTGCTGCCGCAACGGCACGCCGGCGCTGACGGCGGAATCGTTGGCGCTTGTCGTGCGCGCGCAGTACCGGTGGATTTCAGAGGCCGCCCGCCGTCGGCAGCTCCTCGAACGAGGCGAACGTCCCTTCGCCGGCAAAGACATCGACTCGCGTGACGACTGCTTGCTCCGGGCCGACACGTGCCCACTCGACGAGCCGGTCGACCGCCTCCGAGGGGCCTGCCAGCATGGCCTCGACCGAGCCGTCGTGACGATTGCGCACCCAGCCGCAAACGCCGCATCGTCGGGCCTCCTCGGCCATGCACCATCGGTAGCCGACACCCTGGACCCGGCCGCGGATTTCGAGCCGCAGCACGGTATCAGCCATGACGGTTCGCGTTGTCCGTCGCAACGCGTCCGATCCGCACCGCGGTGCCGCCGGGCTTGAGGTTGTGCGTGCCCGGCATGACCAGCACGGCATCGTCGTAGGGAGTCACCCAGACGTGGTCGCCGTCCCGCGCGATCGGCGTGCCCGCCTTCGCGATGACTGAGAGCCCGATCATCGGCACCAGGAAGCGAAAGTCGGCGCTGCGCGCGACCACCGGCTCGGTCACGCGCACGAGTCGCTGGACCGGTGGCAACGGCAAGCGGACATGCGCCTGCACCCAATCGACGTCGGCCAGCCCTGTGAGGCCGAGAAAGCGCACGAGCGCGTCGATGGCGACGTCGCCGGCTGACTGCTCCCAATGCTGGCCGCACTCGATGAGCAGCGCGAGCTTGGGGCTGTGCGGATCGCCGAAGCCGCCGCGCTCGACCATGCGCACGCCGGCCGGATGGCCGGTGTCGATCAACAGGTCGGCGGGAACGCCGAGCTCGCGCGCGAAGGCGACGTTCTTCTCGACCGTGCCGCAGACCATCAGCGGCCGGCACGGTTCGCTCATGCTGTGGATGTCGAGCATCCGCTCGGCGGCGTCGACGAACGGCCGCAGCTCGCGCGCGCGCCGCAGCTCCACCGTGTCGCCCGCGCCGAAGAGCGCGGCATCGGACCAGACGCGGTTGTAGTCCTCGTCGACCAGGCGCGAAGCGAAGGGTTCGTCCGGGTCGAAGCGCGCATAGGCGGCGACGTTCGCGAACGCCAGCGTCAAGCGGCCGCACCGCGGGCGAAAGCGCTCCGAGAGCAGCCAGTCGAGCGCGATCGCGCCGCAGATCTCGTTGCCGTGGGTCAGCGCCTGCACCATCACGTTCGCGCCGGGCCGCCCCGAATCGAAGGCATGGACCCAATCGACGCCGGTGCCGCCGTCCTGCCAGCGAGCGATGGCTGGCGGTTGAAGCTCCAGTGGTGGCGGCTCCGTCATCGGGACTTCCGCGCTGAGGGCGCTACGTTCACATAGGGTCCGAGCCGCGCGAGCGCATTCGCCACGTACGCCTCCTTCTCGCCCACCGGCGCCACGTCGTGCAGCGCCGTCGCCGCCGCCTCGATCCCTTCCGTGCGCGCGATGATCCACGCCGCCACATACGGTGACGCCAGACACCCGCCCGCCGTCGCGACGTTGCCTTCCGCATGGAACGGCTGGTTCAGCACCTCCACGCCGGCTTCCTGCACCAACGGCCTGGTCGTCAGGTCGGTGCATGCGGGGACGCTGCCCAGCAGCCCGAGCTTGGCGAGGATCAGCGTGCCGTCGAAGGTGAGGATCGCGATGTGCATGGTGGGGCGAGGCCGCGGTGTGCGGCGAGGCCGCAATCATCGTAGACGAGCGGCCGCGATGGGCCGTGCGGCATGAAGACACTCAGGCCGGCATCGCCGCTTCGATGATGTCTCGCTCCTGCGCGGTGGGCGGCAGATCGGCGACGATGCGCGCGGCTCGCACCACCAGCACGCGGTGCGAGAGCGCGAGCAACTCCTTGAGGTCGGACGAGATGACCACGACCGCGACGCCTGCCTCGGCAAGCGACTCGATCACCCGATAGATCTCCTCGCGCGCGCCGACGTCGACGCCCCGGGTCGGCTCGTCGCACACCAGGAGGCGCGGCCGCGCCAGCAGGGCGCGCCCGAACAGCACCTTCTGCTGGTTGCCGCCACTCAGCCTGCGCACCGGCATGCGCAGCGAAGCCGAGACGAGCTGCAGCCTTGCGAGCGTCGGCGCCACGCTGGCCTGTTCGCGACGTGCCGTCAGCACGCCGAAGCGCACGATGCGCCCGAGCGAGGCGGCACTGGCGTTGCTCGCGACCGGCAGGTCGAGGAACAGGCCGTCTCGCTTGCGGTCCTCGGTCAGGTAGACGATCCCGTGCTCGATCGCCTGCCTTGCGGAGCGGATCGTGAAGGGCGGCTCATCGCCGATGCGATAGGTTGCGGTGGTCGCTAGGTCGAGCCCTGCGAGCCGGCGGGCGAGCCGCGTCCGGCCGCCGCCGACGAGGCCGCCGAGGCCGACGATCTCGCCGGCTCGCAGCTCCATCGCGACCGGCTCGGCAGCGCTCGGCCGGACTTCGACGACGACTTTGCTCGCACCCGAACGCCTCGGCGCTGCCGCCTCGCGATCGTCGACCGCATGTCCCACCATCTGCCGCACCAGCTCGCCCCGGCTCACTGCGGCGGTCTCGCCCTCGAACACCTTGCGCCCGTTGCGCAGCACCGTCACGCGATCGGTGATCTCGAACGCTTCCTCGAGCCGATGCGACACGAACAGCACCAGCAGGCCCTTCGCTTTGAGACGCCGCACGATTTCGAACAGCCGGTCGCGCTCACGCATCGACAGCACCGCGCTCGGCTCGTCGAGCGCGAGGATGCGTGTCGAGGCGGAGAGCGCGCGCGCGATCTCGACCAGCTGGCGGCCGGCCACGCTGAGCGTTCCGGCCGTCGCGTCGGGGTCGAGCGGCAATCCGTACGCGTCGAGCAGCTCGACGGTCTGGCGCCGCATCGCGCGCCGGTCGAGCGCGGCCCAGGCGGTGCGGGGCTCGCGCGCGAGCCAGACGTTCTCTGCCACCGTGAGCTGCGGCAGCACGGCCAGCTCCTGGTGCACCGAAGCGATGCCGGCCCGCGCCGCGTCCGCCGGCGACCGGAGCACGACCGGTCGGCCATCGAACCGGATCTCGCCGGCGCTCGGCGAGGTGATGCCACCGAGCACGTGCAGCAGCGTCGTCTTGCCGGCGCCGTTGGCGCCGAGCAGTGCGTGGACCTCGCCGGCGCGCGCCGCGAGGTCCACGCCTTCGAGCGCCCACATCGCGCCGTAACGCTTGCCGACTCCGCGCAGCTCGAGGAGCGGCGCCGTGCCTGGTGCCGGATCGGCTACGGCGCGCGATGCGTCAGGCATCGGGTTCGACGCAGCGCCGCCGCGGCGCCTCAGGCCTTGGGCTTGAAGTTCGCGGGCAGGTTGCTCGCCCACCAGTCGTCGGGCTTGTCCATCTCGGCGTATTTCGCCGCCTCGCCAGGCGCGATGTACTGCGACGGGATCACGAGCCCGCGCGGCACCGGCTGGCCGGCGAGGATCTTGAGGCCGAGCTTGGTCGCTTCCTGGCCGGCGCGGGTCGGGAACGTGACCGCACCGCCTTTCTTGTTCTTCGCCACCCACTTCATCCAGCCGTTGTATTCGTCGCCCGGCGACATCACGACGCTCTTCGCGCGGCCGGCCTCCTCGAACGCTTCGATGACACCCATCGACATCTGGCCGGCCGGCGAATACACGCCATCGATCTTCGGGTAACGCTGCAACAGGTTCTCGGTGATCTGCTTGGCCTTGGCGCGATTCCAGTCGCCATGCTCGGCCGCCAGCAGCTCGATGCCCGGATGCTTCGCCAGCACGTCCTTCAGCGCCGCGAGCTGGTCGACGGCGGCCGTCGTGCCGGCGATCGGCAGCATCGCAAACACCTTGCCCTTGCCACCGAGGTCGGTGACGAAGTGCTGCGCCACCATCTCGCCGAGCGTGTACTGGTCGATGAACGCATTCGAGACCGTTCCGGCCGAATAGGTGAAGCCGCCGCCGGCGTTGACGGTCGGAATTCCTTTGGCGACGGCCTTTTCGAGCGCGGGCTGGATCGCCTTCTCGTCGACCGGCCAGTAGATGATCAGGCTCACGTTCTTCGCGATCAGGTCTTCGATGTCGGCGACCTGCTTGCCGGGGTTGAAGGCGGCGTCGGTGACGATCACGTCCTTGACGTCCTTGTGCAGCGATGCTTCCCAGCGGATGTGCTGCAGGCAGAACACGACCCAGGAGTTGCTCATGTAGCCGGCCGCGACGCCGATCGTGTACGGCCCCGCCTTCTTGAACTTCGACGTGTCGACCGTCTCGGCCATCTGCTTCTTCTGCATGGCGCGGTCGGCCGGCTGGGCGCGTGCCGCGAGCGGCGCCAGCAGCGACGAGGCGCCGCCCATGGCAACGGCAAGCGAGCCGCCGACGAAGGTTCTGCGGGATGTCTGAATGCGCATGGGGCCTCCTTGGTGAATGGTGCGCCTGGTGAGCCGAAAGCGACGTCAGCGATCGCGCCCCAGCCAGGCGTAGCCGGCGGAGGCCAGGATGATGATCGCGCCCTTCAGCACCAACTGCAGGTTGTAGTTGAAGCCGAGGATGTTGACCAGATTGAAGGCCATGAAAAGCACCAGTGTCCCGGCGACGGTGCCGAGCACCGTGCCGCGGCCGCCGCTGAACACGGTGCCGCCCAGCACGATGGCGGCAAGCGCGTCGAACTCGAGGCCGCGGCCGGCAAAGGTGCTCGAGACGCCGGAGCGCGCCAGCAATGCGATGCCGCCGAGCCCTGCGAAGAGGCCCGAGATCACGTAGCACGCGAAGGTCACGCCCGCAACCGGCAGGCCCGACAGGCGTGCCGCCTCGCGGTTGCTGCCGATGAGGTAGATCTGGCGACCGAAGCGGGTGGTGCGCAGCACGATTTCCATCAGCGCGGCGATGCCGAGCATCGCGAGCGCCAGGACGGGCAGCACGTTGCCGAGCCGGTGGTTGAAGAACTCGCGAAAGCCCGGCGCGACGATGCCGCGCGCCGTGCCGCCGGAATAGAGCTGGGTCAGGCCATAGAGGGCGAGTCCCGAGCCGAGCGTCAGGATGAACGAAGACCCCGGGGCGGCGAGATTGAGAGCGCCGTTGATCGCACCCAGGCCCGCCGCGACGATCAGCGTCGTGCCGATTGCGACTGCGATGTTGCCTGCCTCGCCCTGCATCAGCACCGCGCAGAACACGGCGCTGAACGAGATGATCGCGCCGATCGAGAGATCGACGGCGCCGAGGATCATGACCAGCGTCGTGCCGATCGCCGCGATGCCGACCGGCGCCGCCTGGCGCAGGATGTTGCCGACGTAGACCGGCTCCAGGAAGGCGTCGGAAAGGGCGATCGCCACTGCGTAGAGGAGGGCGAACACGAACACGATCGCCCAGCGGCCGAGGGCATCGCGCAGCGCGCCTGCCGCCGCCATCAGGGCGCCGCGACCGCGTCGGGGCTATGAACGCCGCCCCTCGTCGCACCTCTTGTCGCAAGGATCGCGCCGACGACGATGATTCCCTTGGCGAGCGTCTGCACGAATGCCGAGACCTCGAGCAGGTTCAGCACGTTCGCGATCAGGCCGAGCAGCAGCACGGCGCCGATCGTGCCGACGATCGATGCCCGGCCGCCGGCGAGCGAGGTGCCGCCGAGCACGGCGGCAACGATGGCATCGAGCTCGAAGCCCTGGCCGGCGTTCGGATAGCCGGTGCCGAGCCGCCCCGCGACGAGCAGGCCACCGGCGGTGGCGCCGATGCCGGAGAGCATGAACGCGCCCCAGCGGACGCGGGCGACGTTGACGCCGGCGCGACGGGCGCTCTCGGCGTCGTCGCCGGTGGCGAGCAGGCGCAGGCCGAAGCGGGTGTGCCGCAAGAGGCCGTGCGCGAGCACGCCGACGCCCACCAGCAGCAGACCCGCGACCGGCCAGCCGAGCACGCGCTCGTTGGCGATCCAGCGCAGCGCGTCGGGAGCGCGGCCGACGCTGCGATCGGTGTAAGTGAAGATCGCGCCCTGCAGGATGCTCAGCGTTCCGAAGGTGAGGATCAGCGGCTCCAGGCGCAGACGGTTGACCATCCAGCCGTGCGCGCTGCCGACGGCGGCACCGAGCGCCACCATGGCGAGCGCGACCGGCAGCAGCAGCTCGGCGCGGCCGTCGGTCAGTGCGCAGGTGAGCACCACCGACAGCCCGAGCAGCTGGCCGACCGAGAGATCGATCAACCCGGCAGCGATCACGAAGGTCTGGCCGATCGCGACGAAGCCGAGCGCCGCCGACTGCGTGATCACGTTGCCGAGGTTCGTCGGCGTGGCGAACCCCGGCACGAACAGCGTCGAGAGGACGACGCCAGCGACGAGCAAGCCGTAGATGCCGGCGTTGCGTGCCGACCGCGCCGCGGCGGCGGCGTCGAACGCCATCAGTCGAGCAGACGGATCACCGCAGCGCTGTCCTCGACCCAGCCGAACTTGCTTGCGAAGTTCTTCAGCGTGGCCGCGTGCAGGTCGGGCGCGAACGAAGAGACGGCGTCGCGCACGAGCGTCGTCCGAAAGCCGTGGTGGAAAGCCTGGCGCGCCGTCTCCTCGACGCAGATCTGCGTGACCGTCCCGGTCACCACCACCGACTCGACACCGAGCGAGCGCAGGACGGGCTCGAGCGTGGTGGCGTGGAAAGCGCCGTAGTTGAACTTCTCGATCTGGTGCTCACCCGGCAGCGGCGCGAGCTCGTCGATCACGGCCGTGCATTCCTCTTCGCGGCCGAGGTCCGGGTACCAGCGGCGATGACCTTTCCAGCAGCACTTGGTCGGCGGCAGCGCCTGCGGCGACCACTCCCACAGCAGCACGGGGGCGGGGAAGGTGATGAACTTGGTGTAGACGACCGGGAGCTTCTTGGCGCGAAAGCAGTCGATCAACGACTGGTTCGCCGGGATCGTCGACCGCGCGTCGGCGACTTCGAGCGCAGCGCCGACACGCACGAAGTCGTTCTGCATGTCGACCACCAGGAGAGCAGGCTTGCGGACGCGGTCGCGCGGTTCGATCATGGCGGTGTCCTGGGGGAGCGAGTGCCGATGCTAGCGGAGCCGGGACGAAGGCCCCGCTGCCGGACTCGAGGGCAGACGGGTGTCAGCGGTTGCCCGCGGGCGCGCTCGACGCCACTCGGCGGGCGACGAACTCGACCGGCACGTGCGCGGAGCTGCCGCCTTCGGTCTGCATGACGAAGCGAAGCTCGTCGCCGACGAGCTGGCCGCGGTAGCGGTGCACGACCTCGGCGTTGGCAGCGGCCCCCGCCAGTTCGCCCGTCCGGGTGACGAAGCCCAGGCCCGCGCCGTCGATGCGGCTCTCGAGGACGCCGCGCGCGACGCCGAGGAACGAGGCGCTGCCGTGCACGGCATCGCCTTCGCCGGAAAAGGCGAAGTGCTCGACGTAGCGGGCGCCGGGCCAGTCGTAGTCGACCTGGGCGCGCCATTCGCCGTTGACGGGCGGGCGCGCCGTCGGTGCACCGGCCTGCGCTTCGGGCGACGACGATCGCAGCTGCCACAGCGCGGTCGCCAGGGCAACGGCGGCCAGCGCGGCACCGGCCAGCCACCACTTCGTGAACGACCTACGCGTCGCCGGCGCCTGCGCTCCTTCGCCGAGCGCCTCCTCGACCTCTCGCAGCAGATGAGCCGTGTCGGCGGCGAAGCGCGAATTGTCGAGCTCGAGCGCGTTGCGCCCGGCCAGGGCGCGCAGCTCCGGCGGCAGCTGCGCCGGGTCGGGCATTGTCGTCCCGTCCAGCAGGACCGGAATGACGCGCATGCTCGGGACGGCGAGCCCGGCCGCGACTTCCTGGCGAACGAAATCGGCGTCGTCGCGGATGCGCGGCGGAGCGCCCTCGCGCTCGCCTAGCCAGCGCTTGCCGATCAGCGCCAGCAGCACCGCCGAGCCTCCGACCGAGCGCTGGATGACCTCGCTGAACGGCTGTCCGGCGTGGATGTCGTCGACGTCGATGAAGACGGCATCGTCGCCGAAGCGGCGGCCGAGCTCGTTGCTGACGGCGCGCGCATAGCCCGCTGCATCGTCACGGCGGTAGCTGATAAAGATCCGAGGCTGGCCCATGGCGTCGGCGCCGAGTGGCGCGACGGCAGGATAGCGCCGCGAAGGAACAGTCTGTCGGCGAAGAGCCGTCGGCGAGCGGCATCCCGCGCCTTCTCACGCCGTTCGCATCGACTTCGACTTGCCTTCGCATCGCGGGTCGACACTGCGAGCCCTGGCAGGGCCGTCGGGCACCCGGCGTTCGGCCGATCGGGAGACGAAGGGAACCGCCATGATCATGCATTGCCAACAGCTCCTGAGGCTCTCGGGATGGGTTGCGCCGCTCCTCGGCGCGTGCTGCCCGTTCGCCCAAGCAGCGGATGACGGCGCTTTGCTCCGCATCCGCCAGTCCGGCACGACGATCGAAAGCTTCGTTCCGCCGCAGCACCGCATCGCCGTCAAGGTCGAGGCAGACTTCGATGGCGATGGGCTGCGCGATGCGGCGCTCCTGGTGGTGCCCGACTGCAAGGAGCTCGCGGAGAGCTCTCCTCTGGAGCGGGAGCAATGCGAGGCGGACGGTCGGATGCTCGTCGTCGTCTTTCGCCAGGCGAAGGGCGGCTATCGGCTCTCGATCGCCAAGGAGATCCCCTCCGGGGTCGGCAACCACGGCGATCACTTCGAGGGCATGAAGCTCCGTGGCCGGACCTTGTCATTCGGCGGGGGCGGGTCGTCGTGCGCGGGCGGCTCCGGAGGAGAGCAGAGCTACCAGTTCCGCTACCAGGCCGGCGAGTGGGTCCTGATCGGTACCACGCAGTCGAGCTGGATGCGGTCCACCGAGTGCGGCGGCGAAGGCTTCGATCGCAATCGCAACTTCTGCCCGGAGCTCGAGCTCGGTCGCGGCGAAGTCTGCGTCGAGGTCAGCCGCTCGGCGAACTTCAACACCTCGATCCAGGAATCGACCTGGTCGATCCAGCCCACCGGCAGCGGTCGTGCCGAACAGAGCGAGCGCACGGTCGTCCAGCGCAAGCGCTTCGACAGGAAGCCGCTGGTCAGGATGACCGACATCGCGCTGGAGTTCTGACGCGAAGGAGCGCGACCGATCAAGCGCCGAGGCCGGCGTCGATGTCCTGACGTCGGGAATCCGCTGCACAGGGTCGAGCGGGCGATCGTGCAGCGGCCGCGTTGGCGGCCGCGTGAACAGCACCGCGAGCCGCCGGATATATTGCGGCTCCCCCTCTCGCCTCGTGAGGCAGCGTTGATTCAATTGCAAGTGCCGAGACACCGCTCGTGGATCCGTCTCCTTGGGGCCGCCATGCTGGCTTCGGCCGCGAGCGGAGCCCTCGCCGCGGACGCGCCGCGCATCAAGGTCGCGAGCATCGCGGACCTGCCGCGCTACAGCTACCCGATCCCCGGCCTGGCGTCGGAGTTCGTCGAGGCGAGCCCGGCCAGCTTCGATGCCTTTGCCGCCAAGGTCCGCGCCGACGTCGACACGCTGCTCTCCAAGTACGAGATCGACGATCGCTCGACGCTGCGCCGCATCGTGACCGCGAAGCTCCATCTGCAGGAGCTGGCGGGCGACGCTCGCGGCGGCCTGGAGACGGTCGCCACGCTGCGCGGCCTCGAGGACAAGCCGGCGAGCCGACTCACGAGCGGTCTCTCCGAGCAGGCGCGCCTGCAGGCGGCGCTGCAGTCGGGGGGCACCTCGGGCGCGCCGTATGCGCAGGCGTTTCGCAAGAACTTCGAGGCGCTGGTGATGCCGCTGCCGTGGCAGCAGGTGCAAGACAGCGTCAAGGCGTCGTACGCGTACGGACGCCTCACGAGTCGTGCGTCGTTGCTCGGCAACCTGCAATCCGAGATCGATCCGGCCGTCGCCAAGTCGGGTGCGGTCGACCTCGACCAGGCATGGACGCTGCTCGCGACCCGCGTCACCCTGTCGCGGGCGCTGCCGCTGAACGTGCTCAGGACCGAGGTGTTGCACACGTACATCGCGAAGCACGACGCGCCGCTGCCGGACATCTGGGCGGCGCGCGAGGTGACGCTCACGGCGAGCGACAAGACAACGCCGGTTCCGGTCGCGATCTGGGATTCGGGGATCGACGTCGCGCTCTTTCCCGACCAGCTCTTCACCGACCCGATGCCGACGGCGAGCGGCACGCACGGTCTCGCGTTCGACGCGGTGGGCAACCCGGAGGCGGAGTGGCTGTATCCGCTGAGCGCAGCGGAGCAGAAGGCGTACCCCGAGTTCCGCGGCCAGATCAAGGGCATCCTCGACTTGCAGAACGGCATCGATTCGCCCGAGGCGACCGAGGTGCAGAAGAAGTTCGCGACCTTCTCGCCGGAGCAGATGCACGACTGGTTCGAGATCGGCAAGCCCCTTCGGCACTACATCCACGGCACGCATTGCGCCGGCATCGCGGTGCGCGGCAATCCGGCCGCGCGCCTGGTCGTCGCCCGCTTCAACGACGAGCTTCCGTACCTGCCGTTCGAGCCGACCGAGGACTGGGCGCGCAAGATGGGCGCTGCGTTTCGGCAGATGGGCGACTACTTCCGCAGCCGTCACGTCCGCGTCGTCAATATGAGCTGGGGCGACGATCCGGCCGAGTTCGAGGACTGGCTCTCGAAGACGAGCAGCGTCGCCGATCCGGCCGAACGCAAGCGCCGCGCCGACGCGCTGTTCGCGATCTGGAAGACGGCGATCGAGGCGGCCATCCGGGCGGCGCCCGATACCCTGTTCGTCACCGCGGCCGGCAACAGCGACAGCAACGTCGCCTTCATCGAGGACGTGCCGGCGTCGCTCCGCTTGCCCAACCTGCTGACCGTCGGCGCGGTCAACCAGGCGGGCGAGGAGACCTCGTTCACGAGCCACGGCGACGTCGTCGTCGTCCATGCGAACGGCTACCAGGTCGACAGCTTCGTTCCCGGTGGCGCGCGGCTGCGGCTGTCGGGCACCTCGATGGCGGCGCCCAACGTCGTCAATCTCGCTGCCAAGCTGTACGCGCTCGATCCGACGCTGACGCCGGCGCGCGCGATCGAGCTCATCCGCGCCGGCGCGACGACGTCGCCGGACGGCCGCCGCCATCTCATCGACGAAAGACGATCGGTCGCGCTCCTGAAGCAGTGAACGAGTGAACAGCCCGCCGCGATCGCCCGCGGCTCAGGCGCGCGCGTCTTCCTTGACCGAGTAGAGGTGCCAGGAGTCGGGCACGCCCTTGAGGGCATGGACGCCGAAGTCCTCGAACTCGAGGCCGGAGCCGGCGACGAGATCTTTCACCGTCTGCGACACCAGCACCTTGCCGGCCGGTGCCAGCCCGGCGACGCGGGCTCCGATATGCACGGCAAGCCCCGAGATCTTCTCGCCACCGACGATGCACTCGCCGGTGTGCAAGCCCAGGCGGCTCGTGAGGCCGAGCGACTGCAGCGACTTGCGGACCTCGCAGGCGCAGCGAATGGCGCGCGCCGGGCCGTCGAAGGCGGCGTAGAAGCCGTCGCCGGCGGTATCGACCTCCTCGCCCCGGTAGATCGCGAGTTCGCGACGCACGGCGGCGTGGTGCGCGTCGCGCAGGTCGCGCCAGCGTGCATCGCCGAGCTTCGTGGCCAGTTCGGTGGAGCTGACGATGTCGCTGAACATCACGGTCTTGACGACGCGGTCGTCTTCCACCACACCGCGGCCACCGGTCAGGAATTCCTGCACCAGGCCCGGGATCTCCGCGGGGCGGACGAGAAACGAGAGGTGGTCGTCGGAATCGAGCTCGATCAGCTTGGCGCCCGGAATGCGCGCGACCATGTAGCGTGAGCACTCCACCGACGCGGTCTTGTCGCGGCTCGGATGCAGCAGCAGCGTCGGCACCCGCACCACGGGCAGGACGTGGCGAACGTCGATGTCGTAGTTCATTCGCGTCAGCGCCACCGCCGTCGTCGGGCTGCCGCCTGCCCGCAGCAGCTTCGACCACCAGGCGCGGAAGCGCTCATCCTTGGCCAGGCTCGGCGCCCGCGCCTCGACCCCGACCGGCTCGCCCCAATGCTCGCTGATCTCCCGCAGCCAGGCGTCCTGCTGCTCGCGTGTCCTGCCGAACGGGTAGTCGGGTCCCCAGGCGATGCGCGCGAACGAACCCACGGTGACGAGGGCCTCGGTGCGCTCCGGGTACGTGACGGCGAACAGGATGCACATCGGGCCGCCCTCGGAGTAGCCCAGCAGTGCGGCGCGCCGCGAACCCACTGCGTCCATCACCGCGCGCACGTCGTCCATCCGTTCTTCGAGCGTCGGCGTGTCGGTCACCCGGTCCGACAGGCCGGTGCCGCGCTTGTCGAACAGGATGACGCGCGCAAACGAGCCGAGCCGCTGGAGAAAGCGCGTGAAGCCGGGGTCTTCCCAGTACACATCGATGCTCGAAATCCAGCCCGGCACCACGACGAGATCGACGGCACCGGCACCGAACACCTGGTAGGCGATGTTGATGTCGCCGCTGCGCGCGTAGTTCGTCTGCGGAACCATGGGAGCTTCCCTTGAAAGGGCGCTACCTACACCCCGAGGTGTCGATGCGGGATCTCCGGCTGCGCCTTGACGTCGCTGGCGATGCCTTCGTGGGCGACGTGACCGTCATTGGTGATGGAGCTGCGCCGCATCGGACCGAACCTGAAAGCGCTTCTTCGGCGAGCCGTCAATCGAAGGCTTGACAGTTCCGCGCATCCGGCCGGCTACACGACCTGCCGTTCGCGCCCTGCCCAATAGGGCTTGCGCAAGTCCTTCTTCAGGATCTTCCCCGTTGGATTGCGCGGCAGCTCCGTCACGACGTCGACGGACTTCGGGCATTTGAACGACGCCATGCGTTCGCGACACCACGCAAGCAGCTGCTCGGTGTCCACGGTCGTCCCCGGAGCGGCGACGACGACCGCCTTGGGCACTTCGCCCCAGCGCTCGTCCGGCACGCCGATGACGGCGACGTCCTGGACCTGCGGGTGCTCGGCCATCACGCGCTCGATCTCGGCCGGGTAGATGTTCTCGCCGCCGCTGATGATCATGTCCTTGATGCGGTCGGTGACGTAGAGGTAGCCGTCGGCGTCGAGATAGCCGCCGTCGCCCGAGCGCAGCCACCCGTCGGCCGTGATCGTCGCGGCGGAGGCGTCGGGCTGGTTCCAGTAGCCGCCCATGATCTGGTCGCTGCGCACCCAGACCTCGCCGCGCTCGCCGGCGGCGACGGGCTCGCCGGTGGCGGGGTCGCGGATCTCGATCTCGACGCCGGCGATCGCCTGCCCCGCAGAGACCAGCCGGTGCGCCACGGCGGGATCGATGTGATCCGCGGGGCCGAGCACGCTGACCGCACCCGACTGCTCGGTCATGCCGTAGACCTGCTGCATCACGTTCGGAAAGAGCTTGAGCGAGGCCCGCATCACCGGCAGCGGCATCGGCGATGCGCCGTACGACAGTGCCTGCAACGACGAATAGTCGCGGTCGGCGGCGCCCGGCACCTGGTTGATCATGGCCATCAGCGCCGGCACGAAGAAGGTGTGCGTGATCTTCTCGGCCTCGATCATCGCCAGCGCCGCCGCCGGGTCGGGCGTGCGCATGACGAAGACGCGCGCCCCCAGGCTGATCGCCATCAGCGCGTAGCTCGTCCCGCCGACATGGAAGAGCGGCATCGCGACCTGCACCCGCGACTCGCCGGCGAAGTCCTGGCTGGCCGAGACGTTGCGCGAGTGCGCCAGCATGCCGCGGTGCGTCAGCATCGAGCCCTTCGGAAAGCCGGTCGTGCCCGAGGTGTAGAGCTGCACGAAGCAGTCGTTCGGCGCGGCCGGATGGGCGCGGGCATCGGGCTCGTGCGCGGCCAGCCAGGCTTCGTATTCGTCGTCGGCGCCGCCGATGCGGATCACGCGCTCGACGGCCGGCAGATGGGCGCGAAGCTTTTCGACCGCGCCGGCGAACTCCGGGCCGACGAACAGCAGGCGTGCCTTCGAATCGTTGATCACATAGGCGATCTCGGGCGGGGCCAGCCGGAAGTTGACGACGGCGTTCGCGGTGCCGACCTGGGCGCAGGCCAGCGTCAGCTCCAGGCACGAGGGGTGGTTGAGGTCGAGCACTGCGATCCGGTCGCCGGGCGCGAGCCCCGCGGCCCGCAACGCCGCCGCGGCGCGGCGCACGCGCCGAGCGAGCTCGGCCCAGGTCCGGTTCGATCCGCCGAAGCTGATCGCAATCGCGTCCGGCTGCCGAGCTTCCCAGTGGGCGAGGATCGCGGCGAAATCGGCGAGGTCGGACATGCGGTCTCCTTAGCGGCTCCGCCGCCTCGCGATCAATATCCCAACGTCTGCAGCGTGTGCGCGAAGTTGGCGACGTCGAGCGAGCCCACGCCGGAGCCCTGGTCGTAGCCCGGCTCGCCCTTGTAGAACCAGTTGTTGCCGGCCTTGATGTCGCGCAGCGGCGCGTCCGGTCCCGCGTAGCCGGCTTGCGTCGACGCCGCGAGATAGAGCGGCACGTTGAAGAGGCCGAGCCGGCTGTGGACGCTCTGCCCGAGCAGCGCGGCGACGCCGTTCAGCTGCGGGGCGACGAAGCTGGTGCCGCCGAAGAAGTCGTAGACGAACGGGCCGCCGTCGACCGACGACGTGTAGACGATGATGTATCCGGTGTCGGGATCGGCGTTCATCGACACGTCCGGCACGTTGCGGCCGCGATAGTGCGATGGCAGCGTCACGATCGTGGTGTGGGTCGAGGTGTCGATGAGCTGCTGGTTCGGCTCGGTCGTCTTCGTCGGCATGAGCAGCTGGTAGAAGGGCAGCGGCACGTACGCGCTGACGCCGCCGCCGGCACCGGCCGGGAAGATGCCGCACGAGACCGGATCGAGCCCGAGCGAGTCGCAGAGCGGAATCAGGTAGTCCCAGCCCCAGACGCGCTCCTTCGGCACGTGCACGGTGAACGTCGAGCCGTCGCTGAACACGAACGTCTGCGGGCCCGGCAGCGTGGTGCCGCCAGCGGCGCTGATCCAGCTCGACGACGATGGGAAGTCGACGCTCAGCACCTTGGTGAACTGCGGGACGGGCGCGAAGCTCGAGTCGTTCGCGTCATAGGCGCCGCCGTCGCCCGAGGACGCGAAGAATGATTGCCCCTGCACCGCGCCCTGCAGCAGCACGCTGTTGAGCGCGTGGAGCGAATCGACCATGTGCGAGCCGGCGTTGACGGTGACCTGGGTGTCGAACCACTCCCACTCGCCCCAGCTCACCGACACCGTCTCGGCCTTGTTGGCGTTGACCGCGCCGACGAAGGCGTCGAAGAAGGCCTGGTCGGTGTTGGGTGCCTGGTAGACGATGACCTTCGCTGCCGGCGCGACGCCGCCCGATTGCTCGACGTCGAGCGTCGTCTCGTCGGAGCCCGAGTCGTCGCTCGGCGCGCCGGGGCCGCCGTCGATGTCGACGATCGTCAGCCGATGGCTGTCGACGTTCAGGCCGACCAGGCTCCAGTAGGCGAACGCGTCGCTCGGCGTGAACGATGCAAGCGTCACGATGCCGACCGTGCGGCCTTGGCCGCGAACGTCCTGCGCGTAGAGCGGGCCGACGTTGTAGAACTGCGCGAAGTCGGCCACCGTCCAGTCGCCGGGCGGGTTCGCGGTGTTGGGCATCTTGCGGATCGCGACGCCGGGCAGCGCCGTGGCGCCGGGCCGGCCGGCCGCGCGCTCCATCCGAGGCCGAAAGCGTGGCCGGTCGTCGAGGCCGAGGATCGCATCGACGTTGGCCGCGACGTCGGGCGCCGTGACCTGCGGTGCGCGCGTCGGCGCGTGGAAACGGTAGCCGGGGCTCGCACCGTGCGCCGCCACGTCGTAGAGGCGCAGCTGGGTGTTGAATGCGCGCTCGATGGCCTGCGCGCTGCCGCTGACGCGGATCAGGTTGCCGGATTCGACGCGCGCCGAAAGCCCGGCCTGCGTGAAGTGCGCGAGCGCGGCGTTCACGACCTCGGGCCGCGGGTCGAAGCGGGCGTGGAACTGCTCGGGTGAAAGGAACTTGCCGAACTGCGGCGAGCCCGGCGTGTGCAGCGCGGTCGCGAGCGTCTCGAGCTGGTCGAGGTCGCGCAGCTTGAGGGCCACGGTCGCGGTGACGGCAGGCGCTCCGCGCGCGAGCTCCATTGCGCCCACGTCCTGGGGCGGCGGTGTCTTCGGGCCCGGATATGCGCGCCCGGCTTGCGCGCCGGCCGCGGCCGCGAGCAACGCGGCGCCAAGCAAGGTTCTGGTCGAGGTGCGCGCGAGCGTGCGCGCCGATGCAGCGGTGCGATTCATCTCCACTCCTGCCGCGGCTCGTGACCGCGGGTCGAGATGAGTTTCGCGACCCGGGAGACGCGCCGCTTCCGCGAAAACCCTCGGCGTTCCGGCGCCGGCGCCGGAACGCCGGTTACTCCAATGTAAAGCCGACTTTCAGCGACACCTGCCAGTGCGCGATCTTGCCGTCGGTGACGTGGCCGCGGGTCTCGGTGACCGTGAACCATTGGATGTTGCGGACGGTCTGGCTCGCCTTCGCGATTGCCGTCTGCACGGCGTCCTCGATGCTGGTGGTGGAAGAGCCGGTGAGCTCGAGAAGCTTGTAGACGTGTGCGCTCATGACATTCTCCGCAATGACTCCGCTCGTCGAGTCTAGGCTTTCGGGAGCTCCGCAGGCGCTTCAGCTCGTCTCCATGATCGCCGCGTTGACCATCGTGCGCAGCTCGCGCCGGATCGGGTACGTGGTCGACGGGATCAGCTGCGTCATGAAGACCACGCGCACGTCCTCCACCGGGTCGCTTCCCCCGGCGCCTCGCGCGCCCGCGCTGCCGCGCCGGCAGTTCCGCCTCAGGCTTCGTACTTGAAGGAGAGGGAAACCTTCGCCCTGTACGCCACCACCTTGCCGCCTTCGATCTTCAGGTCGAGCTTGTTGACCTCGGCGACGCGCAAATCGCGCAGTGACTTGCTCGCGGTCTCGACTGCGCTCCTCGCCGCGTCCTCCCAGGAACTCGGGCTCGTGCCAATGATCTCCGTGACACGGTAAATGCCGGAGTTAGCTGCCTTTTTTGCCATGTCTTGCTCCTTTGAATGAGGCGAAGGACATGTCCGTCGGCCTCCGCGAGCCATCATAGGCGCGTTGTCGACGCTGGAGCCAGGGCGAGGCGGCGGATCGACGTCCGGGGCCAGGATGCGCATGCAGCAGGAATTGGAGACCTTGTCGGAGCTCGGCATCACGCTGCCGAGCCCGGCCTACATCGTGGGCGCGATCGTCTTCGGCCTCGTCGGCCTGGCCGCGTACATCCACGGCCGCCGCGTCGGTCTGCCGCGCACGCGCTGGCTCGGCCTCGCGCTGATGCTCTATCCGTACGTCGTCTGGAACACGGCCATGCTCTACCTCGTCGGCATCGGCCTTTGCGTCGGCGTCTGGCTCGACCGGCGCTGAGCGCGAGGGCCGAGGCCCTCAGGTGTTGGGAACGATCGGCGATTCCTCGTCTGCCGCAATCGCTTCGGGCAGCACGGCGTCGCGCAACGGCAGCGGCGCGCCGAGCCAGAGCGCGTGCCTCAGGTGGTCGGCGCGCGGCGCCAGGGTGTTGGGATGAACCAGCACGCTCAGCCCCTGGCGATGCAGCGCGAGCCAGGGCACCAGGGCGGCAAAGACGCGCGGCTCGAACGCGACCTGGTACATCGCCGCCGTGTGCGGGCCGACGGGCACTTCGTGCCAGCGGCCGAGCTGGACCTCGAAGCGCTGCGCGATGCCGGCTCGCACCTGCTCGGCCTGCGGCCGCGTCGCTGCCGGATCGAAGTAGACGTGCGCGTGCCAGCTGAGGATGGCGCGGTCGGAGCCGATCGTCATCCGTGCATCCTACGGCGCGACGAGCGGCAGCCTGATCTCGAACTCGCTGCCCTTGCCGACGCCTTCGCTGCGGGCCTGGATCGACCCGCCGTGGAGATCGACCAACCCTCTGGCGAGCGACAGGCCGATGCCCTGGCCGCCTTGCGAGCGGATGCGCGCCGATTCCACCTGGCCGAACATCTCGAAGATCTGCGCGATGTGCTCCTCGGCGATGCCGATGCCCGTGTCCTTAACCTTCACGACCACCGCATCGGCGTCGCGCGAGGCGGTCACCGCGATGCGACCGTTCGCGGGCGTGTACTTGGCCGAGTTGATCAGCACGTTCGAGAAGACTTGCGCCAGTCGCGTCAGGTCGCCTTCGAGCTGGAGCGTCTCCGGCGGCAGCTCGACGCGCAAGGCGTGGCCGGCGGCGTCGATCAGCGGCTGCGCGATCTCGATCGCCTGCTCGATCACGGTGGCGAGATCGAGCCGCCGCATCCGCAACGTCAGTTGGCCGCGCGTCAGGCGCGAGACGTCGAGCAGGTCGTCGAGCAGGTGCGCCATCTGGTCGGTCTGACGGCCGATGACGTCGTGGCACCAGGCCGCCCTGGGGTCACCGGGCGGCAGCTGGCGCAGCGCGTTGACCGCGTTGCGGATCGGCGCCAGCGGGTTGCGCAGCTCGTGCGACAGCGTGGCGATGAAGTCGTCCTTCTCGCGATCGGCGTCGCGCAGGACCTGCTCGGCCTTCTTGCGCTCGGTGATGTCCATGACGACGCCGAAGGTGCGCACCGGCCGACCCTCGGAGTCGTATTCGGCCTGGCCGCGGTAGCCGATCCAGATCTGGCTGCCATCGGCGCGCCTGATCCTGAACTCGTCGAAGAAGGGCTTGTGCTGCTCGATCGCTTCGCGGCGCCGCTTCGCGAACCCGGGCCGGTCCTCGGGATGGAGCAGGTCGATGACGCTCTCGCGCGTCAGCGCGAACTTCGTCCTGTCGACGCCGAACAGGTCGTACGTTTCCGGCGACCACCACAGCGTGTCGGCATCGATGTCGAGCTCGTAGGCGCCCATCTGGCCGGCGCTCAGCGCCAGTCGCAGGCGCTCGCGCTCGACGCGAAGCATCGCCTCGGCCTGCCGCGTCTCGGTGACGTCGGCCATGACGCTGATCAGCCGCTGCGGCTGGCCGCCGGGGCCGCGCGCCGTGACCGAGCCGCGGCCGGAAAGCCAGAGCGTCGCGCCGTCCGGACGGACGACGCGGTAGTCGGCAGCGAACGAGTCCTGCTGTTCGGCCAGCTCGTGAAACCGCTTCACCAGAGGGCGATCGTCGGGATGCAGCGCGGCCACGTACTCGTCGTCCGGGCCGCCGACGCGTCCCCTGCCGTCGACCAGGTCGAGGCCGAAGAGCGCCATCGCTTCGCGCGACCAGATCCGGGTCGCGGTCGTGAAGTCAGTCTCCCAGTAGCCCATGCGGCCGGCCTTCAGAGCGGCGCGAAAGCGCGTCTCGCTTTCGCGCATGGCGGCGAAGGCGCGCATCCGCTCGGTGACGTCGGCGCCGACGATGAAGATGCCGGAGACCCTGTCGCCGCCGTCCCGGATCGGCTGATAGACGAAGTCGAGGAAGCACTCCGTGACGGCGCCGCCCGGGATCGGCTGCACCTCGTATTTAGAGCCGCTGGCCGCATACGCGTCGCCGCTGGCGAAGACGCTGTCGAGGAGCGCGACATAGCCCTGCGCGGCCACTTCGGGCAACGCCTCGGCGACGGTCTTGCCGAGCACGGGGCGATGGCCGACGAGCTGCAGGTAGGCCGGGTTGGCGATCCTGATCGTGTGCGCGGGCCCCTCGAGGACGGCCATGAAGATCGGCGCCTGCTCGAACAGCTGCGCCAGGCGGTCGCGCTCCTTCGCCAGCCGGCGCGCAGCGAGGACCTGCTTCGTCGTTTCGGTGCAGACGACGAGGACGCCGCCGATGCCGTTGGCCGCCGTCTCGTCGTCGATCGGGCTGTAGCTGTAGGTCCAGTAGACGTCGTCGAGACGGCCGTGGCGGGTGACCGGCACGAGCTGGTCGACCTGCCACGTCGCTCCGCGGCCCGACATGACCTGGTCGATCTGGGGGCCGATGATCGGCCAGATCTCGCCCCAGACTTCGCGTGCCGGCCTGCCCAGCGACACCGGATGCCGCTCGGGCCCGATCGACTCGCGATAGGCGTCGTTGTAGAGGCACGCCAGCTCGGCCCCCCACCAGATGTACATCGGGTGCCCGGTGTTGAGCATGACGCGAACGACGGTGCGCAGCGACTGCGGCCATTCGGCGGGAGCGCCGAGCGACGAGCCGGACCAGTCGTGGGCCCGCATCAGCGCGCCCATCTCGCCGCCGCCGAGCAGGAAATCGGGCCGCTTCGTCGTCATCGCAGCGATGCTAGCCACAACGGCGAACGGCTCGCTTGGCGTGCTGCACGGCGCGCCGGTCCGGCCGGCGCGGCAACTCGATAGCCGTCGACACCGGCCGCCGCCGGTCAACCCGCCTGCGCGTTGCCGAGCAGGCGGGTCAGGAACGCTCGCGTCCTCTCGTGGCGCGGCCGCGAGAGCACCTCGTCGGGGCTGCCTTCCTCGACCACGATGCCGCCGTCCATGAAGGCGACGCGGTCGCCGGCGTCGCGCGCGAACGCCATCTCGTGGGTGACGACGATCATCGTCATGCCGTCGTCGGCGAGGCCGCGCATGACGGCGAGGACGTCGTCGACGAGCTCGGGATCAAGGGCAGACGTCGGCTCGTCGAACAGCATCAGCTTCGGCCGCATCGCCAGCGCGCGCGCGATCGCGACGCGCTGCTGCTGGCCGCCAGAGAGGCGGCTCGGGTAGGCGCCGGCCTTGTCCGCCAGGCCGACGCGCGCAAGCAGCTCGCGCGCATGCGCATGGGCCTCGGCCTTCGGCTCGCCGCCGACGCGGATCGGCGCCTCGACGACGTTGTCGAGCACGGACATGTGCGCGAACAGGTTGAAGCGCTGGAACACCATGCCGATCGCCGCCCGCTGCCGGCAGACCTCTCGCTCGGTCCGCTCGTAGAGACGGCCGCCGTGCTCGCGATAGCCGACCAGCTCGCCGTCGACGACGATCCGGCCGGCATCGATCTGCTCGAGATGGTTGATGCAGCGCAGGAACGTGCTCTTGCCCGAGCCCGACGGGCCGATCAGGCACAGCACCTCGCCGGCGGCGACCTCGAGGTCGATGCCCTTCAGCACCTCGTCGCGGCCGAAGCGCTTGTGGACGTCCTCGGCACGCAGCATCGGCGCGGTCGCACCGGGCCCGGTCATCGCGCGTCGAGCCCGGTGCCGGTGCGTGCGAGGCGCCGCTCGAGGAAATGCTGGCCGATGCTCGCCAGCGTCGTCACCACGAGGTACCAGAACGTCGCGACGAGCATCAGCTCGATCGTCTTCAGGTTCGCCGACGAAATGTTCTCGGCCGCGGTCAACAGGTCGCCGCCAGCGATCACCGAAACCAGCGAGGTCGCCTTCAGCAGCGAGACGAACTGGTTGCCGGCCGGCGGCACGATCACGCGCAGCGCCTGCGGCAGGATGATGCGGCGCATCGCCAGCGCGCGCGACATGCCGAGCGCCAGCGACGCGTCGGCCTGGCCGCGATCGACGGCGAGGACGCCGGCACGGACGATCTCGGCCATGTAGGCTGCTTCGTTGAGGCCGAGCGCGACGACCGATGCGACGAACGGCGTCAGCACCTTGTTGGTGTCGAACGGGCCGAGGTGCTGGAAGAGCAGCGCGAGGTTGCCCCAGATCAGGATCTGGACCAAGAGCGGCGTGCCGCGCAGGAGCCAGGTGTAGAGGCCGCTGCCGAGGCGAAGCACCGGGCTCGACGACAGCCGCATCACCGCGAGGGCGACGCCGAGCGCGCTGCCGATCACCGCTGCGAGCAGGGCGAGGACGACGGTCAGGCGCAAGCCCCGCAGGATCGCCGGCGCGAACTGGTAGTTCGCGATCGCGGCGTGGTCGATGTGCGGGTTCTGCCAGATCGAGATCGCCAGCGAGGCGACGATCGCGAGCACCACGGCGCTCGCGAGCCAGAGCCACGGTCGCCGCAACGGGACGACGCGGGGCGCAGTCATCGCGTGCTAGTACTTGACGTTCTTGCCGCCGTTGATGACGGCGCTCTTCACGGCCCCGCCTTGCAGGCCGTGCTTCTGCAGGATCTTCGCGTAGCTGCCGTCGGCGATCAGCGCGTCGAGCGCATTCTTCAGCTGGTCGCGCAGCTGCGGGGTCGACTTCGGCACGCCGATCCCGACCGGCACCGGCTGGTACTCGTGGTCGGCGACGACGTCGAAGACGGTGCCGTCGCCGGCCGTCTTCGCCAGGTAGACCATCACCGGCGAATTGCCGAGGAAGGCCGCGACGCGACCGGTCTGCACCTGCAGGCGCGCGTCGGCCGGCTGTGCGTATTGCATCACCGTGATCGCCGCCTTGCCGTTCTTGACGCAGGCCTCGCTCATGCCCTCGGCCAGCTTGATCTGGGTCGATCCCTGGACCGTCGAGACGGTCTTGCCGCAGGCGGTCTCGAGGCTCGCGACCTGCTCGGGGTTGCTCTTCTTCACCAGCAGCATGGTGCCGAAGTTGAAGTAGTCGACGAAGTCGATCACCTGCTCGCGCTCCGGCGTGTCGTTCATCACCGTGAAGGCGATGTCGATGCTCTTCGCCTCGAGCGCGGGGATGATGGCCGGGAAGGCCATCGGCTTGAAGACGATCGTGCGGCCCATCTGCCGGCTCATGGCCGCGGCGAGGTCGATGATCATGCCCTGCAGCGTCGTGCCGTCGGCGGCGTAGGAAATCAGCGGCGGGCTGTTGGTGAGCGATCCGGCGTTGATGTCGTCGGCGGCGAGCGCCGGAGTCACGACGGCCGCGGCGAGGGCGCCGACAAAGGCGAAGTGGAGCAGCCGGAGGCGTGCGATGGGCATGGGATGTTCCTTTGCCGGGACGGCCGAAGATACCCTTCGTCGGCGCCGGCGTCGGTACTGACCTTCCCGAAGTGGCTCGGGCGCGGGCTCGGTGGGCAGCGTCGGCCGTCGGCGCGCGGTGGCGCAAGGACCGCGCGACCGGCCGAAGCGGCAGGCAGGCGCCGCCGCACCTTTGCCTCACGCGTCCGGAATTCGCTCCACGTCCGCGAGCCACACCGTCGCTTCCGCATCGCTCGGCGCCCGCCAGTCGCCGCGCGGCGAGAGCGATCCGCCCGAGCCGACCTTGGGCGCGTTGGGCACGCACGAGCGCTTGAACTGGCTCGTCTTGAAGAAGCGCCAGCAGAAGATGCGCAAGTACTTCTTGATCTCCGCCAGCGAGTAAGCGTTCCTTTCGACGTCGGGGGCGTCCGGCCAGGCGCCCTGGCTCGCGTCGTGCCACGCCGTCCAGGCGAGGAAGGCGACCTTGGTCGGCGCGTAGCCGTAGCGCAGGATCTGGTAGAGGTGGAAGTCCTGCAGCTCGTACGGGCCGACGCTCGCCTCGCTGCTCTGCGGCGGCGCGTCGTTCGCTGCGACCGGGACCAACTCGGGGCTGATCTGCGTGGCGAGGATCTCGTCGAGCACGGGATCGTCGCCGCGCTCGACCGAGCCGCTCGCCGCGACCCAGCGCACGAGGTGCTTGATCAGCGTCTTCGGCACGCTCGCGTTGACGTTGTAGTGCGACATGTGGTCGCCGACGCCGTACGTGCTCCAGCCGAGCGCGAGCTCGGAGAGGTCGCCGGTGCCGACGACCAGGCCGCCGTGCAGGTTGGCGAGCCGGAACAGGTGGCTGGTGCGCTCGCCCGCCTGCACGTTCTCGAAGGTGACGTCATACACCTTCTCGCCGCGCGAGTACGGGTGGCCGATGTCGGCGAGCATGCGCTCGCAGCTCGGCCGGATGTCGATCTCCCCGGCCGTGCAGCGCACCGCGGCCATCAGGCGCCTGGCCTGGTCGAGCGTGCGCGTGCTCGTCGCAAAGCCCGGCATGGTGTAGCCGAGGATATTGCCGCGCGGCAGGCCGGCGCGGTCCATCGCAGCGGCGCAAACGAGGAGCGCATGGGTCGAGTCGAGGCCGCCGGAGATGCCGATGACGAGCTTCTTCGCGCCGATCGCCTCGAGCCGCTGCAGCAGCGCGTTGACCTGGATGTTGTAGACCTCCATGCAGCGCTGGTCGCGCTGCGTCGCGTCGGCCGGCACGTAGGGAAATCGCTCGATCGGCCGCTGCAGCACGAGCCCGACCCCGGTTGCCGGCAGCGTGATGTCGAACGCGACGCGCCGGAACTCGCGCAGCCGCGCCCCGTGCTTCTCGACCGCGGTGCCGAACGAGTTCAGGCGCATGCGCTCGCGCGAGACGCGCTCGAGATCGACGTCTGCGCTGATGAAGTGCGAGCCGGTGACGAAGCGCTCCGATTCGGCGAGCAGCTCGCCGCTCTCGTAGATCAGTGCCTCGCCGTCCCAGCCGAGATCGGTGGTCGACTCGCCGAGCCCGGCCGACGAGTAGAGATAGGCAGCGAGGCAACGCGACGACTGCACGCTGACGAGCCGGTGCCGATAGTCCGACTTGCCGATCGTGATGTTGGAGGCCGAAAGGTTGACGAGCACCGTCGCGCCGGCGAGCGCGGCGTAGCTCGAGGGCGGGATCGGCACCCAGACGTCCTCGCAGATCTCGCACGCGATCTTGAGGAGCGGCAGGTTCGTCGCTTCGAAGATGAGGTCGGCGCCGAACGGCACGTCGCTGCCGAGCAGGCGGATCGTCGTCGCCAGCGCCGTGTCTGCGGCCTGGAACTGGCGCCCCTCGTAGAACTCGCCGTAGTTCGGCAGGTAGGTCTTCGGCACGACACCGAGGACGCGCCCGCCGGCAATCACCGCGGCGCAGTTGAAGAGCCGATGGTCGACGCGCAGCGGCACGCCGACGATCGCGATCGCCGCGACCTCGCGCGTCGCCGCGGCGACGCTCGCGAGCGCCGCCTCGCAGGCGTCGAGCAGGGCACGCTGGTGGAACAGGTCGTCGCAGGTGTAGGCCGAAATGCCGAGCTCGGGGAAGGCGACCAGGACGGCGCCCTGCGCGGCGGCCCGGCGCAGCAGCACGATCGACTCGGCGGCGTTGAACGCCGGGTCGGCGACGCGCATTCGCGGCACCGCCACCGCGACGCGCGCGAAGCCGTGGCGGTAGGGGTCGAAGAAATCGAGGGCCGGCGGCTGGTCCACGGTGCTTTCCTTTCGCCGAGCATCTTGGCATGGCCGGCGCCGGCGGCCGGGCGCCTCGGTCGCTAGAGCTTGCTCTGCAACGACTCCCAGAGCAGATCGAGCGTGGCCCGCAGCTCCTTCAACCTGCGCTCGCCGAGACGATCGGCGAGGCGGCCTTCGAGCTCGCGGCCGAACCTGCGCACGTCGCGCCCGTAGGCGCGCCCGCGCGCGGTCAGGCGGATGCGCGTCGCCCGGCGATCGTCAGGGTCGGGGATCCGCTCGACGTAGCCCGCCTGCTCCAGGGCGTCGACGAGCGCACCTGCGGCCTGCTTGGTGATGCTCGCCGTGCGCGCCAGCGTCGTGAGGCGCTCGCCCTCGGGGACCTGCCAGAGCGGCTGCATCACCGCGGCGTGCGCCGGCCTGACGTCGAGGTAGGAGGAGGTGGCCAGCCAGCGGCCGTACTCCTGGACGAGCGCGGAATGGATGAGGCGGAACATCGCGCCGAGCATCGGGCTGCGGTCCACCGCGGCATCGCGGCTTGACATGGTAGTCAGTCTGACTGATCATTATAGTCAAGTCAACTGACTATTCACACGGAACCTCGCCGCGAAGGCGAGCGCGCAGGCGAACAAGGTCTAGCGGCAACGGCGGGAGCGGGAAGCCGATGGGACCAAGGTCTCATTGGCCACCCCCAGGCCGAGGACTACCGTGGCCGACGCGGACGTCCGCGCGAGGTTGCGCCGGGTCCGGCAGGCTTTTTGGCGGAGGCTCGACATGAGAAAGCAGTCTTTGGGCGCATGCCTGGTCTTCATGGCGGCGATGGTTGCGCATGCCGCTGACCACGAAGTGCACTGGAAGTACGGCGGCGACCACGGCCCCAAGGCCTGGGGCGGTCTGGAGCCGGAGTTCTCGGCCTGCGGGCTCGGCAAGGAACAATCGCCGATCGACATCCGCGACGCCAAGGTCCAAGCCTTGCCCGCGCTCGACCTGCACTACAAGGCGAGCGGCGCCGAGGTCGTCAACAACGGCCATACCGTTCAGGTGAACCTTGCCGATGGCGGCGTGCTGAATCTGGATGGCGTTGCCTATCGGCTGGTGCAATTCCACTTTCATACGCCGAGTGAAGAAAAGGTCGACGGCAAGGCCTACGCGATGGTCGTGCACATGGTGCACACGAGTGCCGATGGCAAGGTGGCGGTCGTGGCCGTGCTGCTCAAGGAAGGCAGGACCAACGCGGCCCTGGCTCCGGTCCTCGGCAAGCTGCCGCAGGCCGAAGGTGCGAAGGCGCCTCTCGCCGCCGACTTCAATGCCGGCGACATTCTTCCGGCCGACCACGGCTACTACAAATTCATCGGCTCGCTGACGACGCCGCCGTGCACCGAGGGCGTCCGCTGGCAAGTGCTGAAGGAGCCGATCGAAGCCTCGAAGGCACAGATCGCAGCCTTCCGCAAGCTCTACCCCATGAACGCACGCCCGGTGCAGCCGGTGAACGGTCGAAAGATCGAGCAGACCTAGCCGGCTGCGAAGCTCAGTGCACGCGGCGAGCCGCCTGGTTGATCAGTCCTTCGGTCGACCGCGCCGTTCGTAGCGCGCGCCTCCGCGGGGAGCGAATCGAGCGCCGCGCGCGCCTCGCCCAGCAGCGCTGTCGCCTGCGCCGGGTCGAGCCACGCCGACGCGACCAGCGCCAGCGCCAGGTTCACCTTGTGCATCTGGTCGTCGCTGCCGAGCCCGTGCAGCTCGCGCTCGAAGGCGAGGGCCTCGGCCGCGAGCGGCCGCGCTTCGTCGACGCGGCCGAGCCGTGCCAGCACCAGCGCCGACAGTGCCTCGTCGTTCGCCTGCCCGCGCCGCGCCTCGCGCGTGGCGCTCGTCAGGTCGCGATTGGCCGCCGTGAGCCATTGCACGTGCAGCGCGGCAGCGGTGAAGTCGTTGGCCTCGATCTCGACCCGCAACATGCCGGCGTGCAGCCGGCGCAGCATCATGGCCAGCGGCTGACGGCGGCCCGGCTCGGGGCCGGGATCCATCTGCAACAGCGCCTCGCGAGCACCCTTGGCGGCGCGCCGCGCGCCAGCGAGGTCGCCGCGCGCGAACGCGTCTTCGCGGCCTTAGAAATAGGCGCGCGTCGCCTCGCCGAACGAATGCAGCCCGAGCCACGGCTGCGCGCAATCGACTGCGGGCTCGGTCATGGGCGCGGATCATCACACAGCGCCACGACGACGCGAAGCCGCCGGTCGCCACCGGTTTGACCGCCCCCGGGTCTTCGCCGACACTCGGCCGCGATGCATCGACGTCCCGTTTCGCCATGAGCGCCGTGCTGCAGCCGCCCGCGCTGGCCACCTTCGACGACGACGCCTGGGACGACCTGCTCGACTACATCGAGGACCGGCGCGTCATCCCGATCGTCGGGCCCGAGCTGCTCCGCGTCGAAGGCGACAACGGGCCGCGGCTGCTCTACGACTGGCTGGCCGAAAAGCTCGCCGTCCGCCTCGGCGTCGACACCGCGCAGCTGCCGGCGCCGTACACGCTGAACGACGTCGTCTGCTGGTTCCTCGCTTCGTGCGGCCGTCGCGAGGAAGCGTACGCGCCGGCTGCGCGGCGTGCTGCGCGACAGCGCCTTCGCGCCGCCGCGGGCGTTCGCGCAGCTCGCCCAGATCGCCGACTTCGACCTGTTCGTGAGCACGACGTTCGACCCGCTGCTCGAGCAGGCGATCAATGCCGAGCGCTTCGGCGGCGCGCCGCAGACCGAGGTCGTGGCCTATGCACCGAACCGCGTCAACGACCTGCCGGTCGAACGCGAGCGCCTGTCGCGGCCGGTGGTCTACCACCTGCTCGGCCGCGTCTCTTCGCGGTCCGCGCCGGCGTGCACACCGGCGAGATCGAGGCGAGCGGCGACAAGGTCGCGGGCATCGCCGTCCACATCGGCGCGCGCGTCATGAGCCTGGCCGCTGCCGGTGAAGTGCTGGTGTCGGCGACGGTCAAGGATCTGACGGCGGGCGCGGGGCTCGGCTTCGAGCCGCGCGGGGCGCACGTGCTGAAGGGCGTCCCCGGCGAGTGGGTGCTGTGCCGGGTGGCCGCGCCATGACCGACGCCAAGCGCCTCGAGGCGTCGCTGCAGAGCCTGCGCTCGGAGATCGACGCGCTCGCGATCAGCGATGCCGAGGCGAGGCAGCGCCTCGATACGCTCATCCGGCAGCTCGAGCAGGCGGTCGAGCGCCGGAACTCGCGCGGCGGCGACGAGACCTTCGGCGACCAGCTGCGGATGTCGATCCTCAAGCTCGAGGCCGCGCATCCGCGACTTGCCGGCGTCCTGAACGAAGTCATGGAGAGCCTCGGCAGCATGGGGATCTGATCGCCGTCGGCGCGGCCTTCGCGACACCCATTGCCCGCTCCTCCGTTTGCGGCTACAAGCCGCCATGGCGACCCTGGACAGTTCACCGGCGCGCCGCCCGAGCCTCGCCGACGTCTTCGCGCGGGCAGTCGGCGTCAGCTGGGCGCTCGTCATGGTGTGGGTTCTCGTCGTCGGCGAGCGCGAGCACCACCGCGTCTTCAGCAGCCGCTTCGAGTGCGGCACCGACCCCGAGGACATCCTGCGCGCCGGCGAGACGCTGGACGAAAGCACGCTGGGAATCATCGTCGTCGCGCATTGTGCGAATGCCAGGGTCAGCTCGGACGGGCGGATCGAGCTCCGCTACGGCGGCGCGCCCTACGCCGTCGAGACGAGAAAGCTCGTCATCGGCGGTGACACCTACTACAAGATCGTCTCGGTCGGCGGCGCGGCCGCGCGCTGAGCGGTCGGGCTCGGCTGGCGCCGAGAATGCGTGCAGCCGCGACGCCTGGAAGACAGCCGATGAACGACTCCGCTTCGTACACGCCGCCGCCGATCTGGTCGTGGAACCAGCAGAACGGCGGCCGCTTCGCCAACATCAACCGGCCGACCGCGGGCGCCACCCACGAGCACGAGCTGCCGGTCGGCCGCCATCCGCTGCAGCTCTATTCGGTCGGCACGCCGAACGGAGTCAAGGTCACGGTGCTGCTCGAAGAGCTGCTCGCGCTCGATCATGCCGGCGCCGAGTACGACGCCTGGCTGATCAGGATCAACGAAGGCGCCCAGTTCGGCAGCGGCTTCGTTGCCGTCAATCCGAACTCGAAGATTCCGGCCCTGCTCGACCGCAGCGGCGCCGCGCCGGTGCGGGTCTTCGAATCGGGCGCGATCCTGCTCTACCTGGCCGAGAAGTTCGGCAGCGCCTTTCTTCCCGCCACCGGGCCGGCGCGGGCCGAGTGCCTGTCGTGGCTGTTCTGGCAGGTCGGCAGCGCACCGTACCTCGGCGGCGGGTTCGGCCATTTCTATGCCTATGCGCCGAGCAAGATCGAGTACGCCATCGATCGCTACGCGATGGAGGTCAAGCGCCAGCTCGACGTCCTCGATCGACGCCTCGCCGAGAGCCGGTATCTCGCCGGCGACGACTACACCATCGCCGACATGGCGGTCTGGCCGTGGTACGGCACGCTCGCCAAGGGCCAGCTGTACGGCGCGGGCGATTTCCTGCAGGCGCACGGCTATGCGAACGTCGTGCGCTGGACCGACGCGATTGCCAAGCGTCGGGCCGTGCAGCGCGGCCGGATGGTCAACCGGACCTGGGGCCAGCCGTCGAGCCAGCTGCACGAGCGCCACGCTGCCGGCGACTTCGACACCAAGACCCAGGACAAGCAGCCATGACGACGATGACCTTGTACGACTGCAGCACCGCGCCGAGCCCGCGCCGGGCCCGCATCCTGCTCGCCGAGAAGGGCGTCCGCCATGCAACGATCGAGGTCGACTTGCGGGCCAACGAGCAACTCGGCGAAGCGTTCCGACGCGTCAACCCGCGCTGCACCGTGCCGGTCCTCTGCACCGACGACGGCTTGCGGTTGACCGACAACGCCGCCATCACCGCCTGGCTGGAAGCGCGCTTTCCCGAGCCCGTGCTGCTCGGCAGCACGGCGGCCGAGAAGGCGGAAATCGCGAGCTGGAACTGGCGGATCGAATTCGAGGGCCTGCTGGCCATCGCCGAATCGATGCGCAACAGTGCGCCGTCGCTGGCCAACCGGGCGCTGCCCGGCCCGGTCGACTATCGCCAGATCCCCGAGCTGACGCAGCGCGGGCTGGCGAGGTTGCAGAAGTTCTTCATCGATCTGAACGATCGCCTGGCCGGTCGCGATTTCATCGCCGCCGATCGCTTCAGCATCGCCGACATCACTGCGGTGGTGGCGGTCGACTTCGCCCGCGTCGTCAAGGTCAAGCCAGGCGAGGAGCACCCGCACGTGCAGCGCTGGCGGCTGGCGATGGCCGGGCGGCCGCCGATGGCGCTTTGAGCGCCGGCCGACCGCGGGCCGCAGAATGGCGGGCCCTTCGAATGCCCGTGGCGCTTCATCCGCTCGCCGTCGCTCTCGTCGTCATCCTCGTCGTCGCGCCGCTTCGCGCAGCGGCGCAGTGGCGGCCGACGGGACCGCTCGCATCGGTGCTCGTCGTCGACGACTGCAACGAAACCGGCGGCGACGTCATGGTCTCGCGGCTCGATCCGCCGACCATCTACGTCTGTCCCACGGTCGTCCGGCTCGTCCGCAAGGACCATCCGGGCGCCGAGCACTTCTTCCTCGTCCACGAGTTCGGCCACATCGCGCTGCAGACGTCGGACGAAGCGGCGGCCGACTGCTGGGCCGCGCACGAGCTCGTCGGCGTGCGTCACGGCCGTCGCTCGCTCGATGCGGCGATCGCGCTCTTTCGCGCCCGCGGCGAAGACGACAGCCGCCGCTACGGCAGCCCGCGCGAGCGCGCCGAGCGCATCCGGCGTTGCGCCGAAGAGGCGCTGCCGTGAACCGCGCGCATCGGCGCCGGACCAACGCCTGCGGCAACGATCACAATCGAGACCGTTCGCGTGGCCGCCGCCGATGATCGAGCTCAGCACTCTCAGCATGACGGAGATCGTCCGTCTGCAGAATCAGCTGCAGAACGAGCTGAGGCGCCGCTTCGAGCGCTCGCTGCTGATGGCGTTCTCCGACATCGTCGGCTCGACGGCGTACTTCTCTCGCTTCGGCGACGCGACCGGCCGCCAGCTCCACCAGTTGCACTTCGATCTGCTCGGCAAAGCCGCCGCCGATGCCCAGGGCCGCATCGTCGATGCCGTCGGCGACGGCGTCTTCTGCGTCTTTCCCGACGTCGAGGCGGGAGTGCGCGGCATCGTCGAGTTCCAGCAGGCGATGGCGCGCGAGAACGCGGCCCGGGCCCGCGAGCATCAGCTCGCGGTCCGCATCGGCCTGCACTGGGGGTCGGTGCTGACCGACGGCGCGATGGTGACCGGCGACTCCGTCCACGTCGCCGCGCGGGTCGCGCGCGCCGCCGAGCCGGGCGGGGTCTGTCTCACACGCGGCGTGTTCCTCGAGCTCGGGCCCGAGCAGCGGCTGCATTGCCGCCCGATCGGCACCCGCGAGCTGAAGGGAGTCGCGCAGCCGGTCGAGCTGCTCGAGCTCGACTGGCGCGACCCCGCTGCGTTTCCGCGCCGCGTCCTGATCGAGGAGACCGGCGAGCAGATCGCGCTGCCGCAAAAGGACATCGTCAGCTTCGGCCGCCTGCACGAGCCCGACGGTGCGCGCGCCAACGACATCGTGCTGCAGCATCCGGACCCGGCCAGCACGCGGCAGATCAGTCGCTGGCACTTCGAGCTGCGGCGCGGCCCCGACGGTCTGCGGCTGCGGACGCTCTCCGACGGCTTGACGACCATCGACGGCCGCCCGGTCGGCAAGGGAGTCGACGTTCCGGTACGCCGCGGCACGCGGATCGGCGTCGCCAATACCCTGACCCTGCGCCTCACCGACCTGTCGCACGCGAGCGCCGACGACGAGGACAGTCGCACGATGATCAAGCCCGACTCGGTGTTCTGACGATGCCGATCGTGTCGGCCGTCGGCTGGAGACTGCGCACCAGGCTCTTCGTCGAGCGCTTCTGGCAACCGACGAGCGCCTGCATGCTGTGCATGCCCGGCAGCCTCGGCAATCTCTGGAGCGCGGTGCACTGGTCGCTGGCGTTGCGGACCGGCCTCGTCACCGGGCTGGTCGCGCTGCTGCTGAGCTTCACCCCGGTCGCCCGGCTGTACCGGAATCGTTACGGCAACGCGCTCGTCGTCGGCAGCATCACCGCACTCGGCGACGCGTATTCGCACTCGAACCACTACGGCTTCTTCCATGCCGAGGCGCTCCTGACCGGCGCGGTGTCGGCAATGCTCGCGCTCGTCGCCTCGTACCTGCTCGAGGACAGGGCGCGCCGCGTTCGCGCCGCCTGGGCCTCGCTGCAACCGCGCGCCGGCCGAGCCGGAGACTGAGGCGCCGAGCCTCAGTCGGCGCGGTCGCCGAGCGCGATGTCGAGCATCATCTCGCTCGCCACCGTCTCGAGCTTGCGGCGCAGTTCGTCGGATGACAGCGTGTTCGGCACCAGCAGGTGCGCCGCGACCTTGAACGTCTTGGGCGCGGTCGCGTGGGTGCCGACGATCTCGGTGTGGATGTGCTCGATGCTGATTCCCGACTCGGCGAGGATGCGCGTCAGGGTGCTGACGATGCCGACGCGATCGTCGCCGACGAGCTCGAGCTCGACGCCGCGCAGACCCGCGGCGACCTGAGACGAATCGCTCTTCGCGATCACCAGCTTCAGGTCCGACGATTCGAGGCTGCGCAGCGACGCGGCGAGGGCCTCGGCGTTCTCGCGCGGCACTTCGAAGTGCACCATCCCCGCGAACTCGCCGGCCAGACGCGAGAGCCGGCTCGCCGCCCAATTCGCGCCGAAGCGCTGGGCGCGGTCGGACAGCAGCCTGACGATGCCGGGCCGATCGGGCCCCATCACCGTGACGACGAGCGACGTCGTCGTCGCCGGCGCGTCGTCGGTCAGCACCACCGAGCGCCGGATCATCGGTGCGCGCGTCGCGAAGCGTACGTCCTGCGCGGCCGCCGGCAGCACGCCGTGGTCGCGCGCATGGCGGACGACGCGGGCGAGCAGCGCCAGGCCCATCGGCGCGAGCGCCCGTTCCCACAGCTCGCGGGCCGATTCGCCGCGGGCGACGAAGCACCAGTCCTGCGCCGCGATCGCGCCGGCGTCCCAGCCATCGGCGAGGTGATAGACCGAGCCGCCGGCGATCGGATCGCCCTCGAGAATGGTCCATTCGACCGCGGCGATGCCGCGATGGCGCGGCAGCAGCGAGGGGTGATAACCGATCCCGCCGAGCCGCGACCGCGTCAGCGCCTCCGGGCTGACGCGCGCGTGCGTGTGCGCGGCGACGATCAGCTCGGTGCCGTCGGGGATGGCATCGCCGGGAACGACCTTCGGATTCGCGAGCACGTGAACCGGCAATCCCGCTGCCTGCGCTGCCAGCGCGAGGCGGTCGTCCGCTGCGGGCACGATCACGGTGACGAACTCGACGCCGTCTTCGCGGCGCAGCGCCTCGAGCACCGTCGCACCGAAATAGCGGGATCCCGCCAGAACACATCTCATCGAAAAGCTCCTGTCTCGCCGAACGCCTATTGTCAGCGCTGACGCCGCGCCTCTTCTGAGCGCGTCGAACCCAAGGCGGTCGCTTCACGACCGCTTCACGCCTGCTTCATTGCCAGCGCCGGGTACCGTGTGACGATCGGTTGCATGAACGCGTTCGACCCGACGTTGGTGCGCATGGCCGCTGCAATTGCTGCGTCGGCGCTGGCGGGATGTGCCGCGGGCCCCGAGACCGCGCCGACGTACGAGGCCCTCGAGCGAGGCTTTCGCTGGCAGTGCGAGGCCTCGCCCGAGCCCGACGTCTGCGTGCGCCAGAAGTTTCTCGCGCTGCAGGAACGCCGGGCAAGGCAGGTGGCGCTCAACGAGTGCGCGCTCAATCGCGGCTGGGCAGGGCGTGAGCACGACAGCGCGCAATGCCGGAGCGCGCCGCAGCCGCAGACGATCGTCTGCCGCGAATGGCTCGGCACGATGACCTGCACGATCGCCGATTGAGGCCTTCGCCGAGGCTCGACGAGAATGAGCGCCCAGCCGACGCGAGCGGTTTCGGCATCGCACCTCGGGAGGCCTGGCCTGGAACCCTCAGCAGCAAGCGGTGAGCGTCGTGGCGACGCGACGGTGGCCATTCGCACCCGCGACCGCGAATCCGAACGCATCCTCGCCGGCATCGGCCTCGTCATCCTCGCCGTCGCCTGCTTCGCGACCCTCGACGCCGCCACCAAGCTGTCGACCGCCGGCGTGCCGATCCTGATGGGCGTCTGGTTTCGCTATGCCTTCCAGGCCGTCGCGACGACGGCGGTGCTGCTGCCGCTCTACGGCACCGCGGTGCTCAGAACCGAGCATCCGCGCTACCAGCTGCTGCGCGGCAGCCTCCTGCTGGTGTCGAGCACGCTCGCGTTCTTCAGCCTGCGCTACATGCCGCTCGCCGAGTTCACGTCGATCGTCCTGATCGCCCCCCTCGTCGTCACCTTGCTCGCCGCGACGACGCTGAAGGAAGAAGTCTCGCCGTTGCGATGGGCACTGGTGGCGGGCGGCTTCGCCGGCACGCTGATCATCCTGCGGCCCGGCGGCACCGTCTTCAGCTGGGCGATCCTGCTGCCGATCGGCCTCGTCGTCAGCAACGCCTGGTTCCAGGTCCTGACCAGCCGGCTCGCGCGCACCGAGCAGCCATTGACCATGCATTTCTACACCGGCTGGGTCGGCACGCTGATCGCCACGGTCGCGCTGCCCTTCGTCTGGACCGAGCTCGCCGGATGGCGTTGGTGGGGACTGCTCAGCCTGATGGGATTGATGGCAACGGTCGGGCACTTCTTCCTGATCCTCGCCTACCAGCGCGCGCCGGCATCGACGCTCACGCCCTATCTCTATGCGCAGATCGCCTGCGCGATGCTCGGCGGCTGGCTGGTGTTCGCGCAGGTGCCCGACCGAACGTCGCTCGTCGGCATGGCGCTGATCGCGGTCTGCGGCGCCGCCGGCGCCTGGCTCACCGTGCGCGAACGCCACCAGCCGATCGAGCCCGCGGAGTCGTAGCGCGGCGAGGCGACGACAGTCGCGACGGCTTCCTCAGGGCATGCGCATCGCCGGCGCCATTGCCGATGCGTGAGACGCCGGCATCGTCGCGCCGAGAACGCCGACGACGGCCAGCACGGCGAGGCCGAGGGCGATTTCCGCCATCGCGTTTCGGCCCAGGCGCGCGACGACGACGGCGCGCGTCGAGGGAGCCAGGGCCGCGTCGGCGAGCGACGGCGTCAGCCTGGTCCGATTGTTCGCCGCCAGGGCGAGCATGCCGCCGAACAAGGCGAGCTTGCACAGCAGCAAGTGGCCATAGCGGGTGGTGAGGAGCGCCGGGATCGTGGCCACGGTGAACGAGGCGTTGACGACGCCGGTCAAGAGCAGCGTGCCGACGGCGAGCAGTCCGAGCGACGAGAACCGACGGACCGCGTCGGCGACGTCGTCGAGCGGCGCGCCGGCGCCGGCTGTGCTCTGTCGGCGCAGCAAGGCCGCCAGCGGGACCAGTGCTCCGAGCCAGGCGCCGGCAGCGAGAAGGTGGACGGCGTCGGCGACGAGATGGATCCCGCGCTGGGTGCCGTGCTCTGCATTCGCGTGGCCGACCAGAGCAAGGCTGGAGAGCAGCGCTGCGGCCACGATCGTGCAGAGCAGGAGCACGCTGCGCGCCGCTGTCGGCGAAGACCGGGACGCCACGGCGAGGAGGGCGGCGAGGCCCAGCGACAGCGCACCTCGCACGAGCCAGACGTTGCCGAAGTCGGTCTCGGCGATCACGGTGCCCAGGGTCTGGCGACCGAGGGCTTGGGCGAGAGGCTGCCCGCTCATCGAGGCTGCTTCGAGGCCGAGCCAGGCCAGACCCGAGGCCATCGCCAAGGCCAGCCAGAGGGCCGACGAGCGCTTCCAGGTCGCGCTCCGATCGCGCCCGACGATCGTGTCGCCCGGCGAGCGATCCGCGCCGGCGATCGAGATCGCGAAGACGAGACCGCCGGTCAGCGCGACGAGCGCGCCGAGGTGGACCGCCCGCACGATCACGAACGTTGCTTCCATCGCGAGTCGATTGGCGCTAGGGCGCGATCTCGAACGTGAAGTCACCTTGGGTGACATGCGTGTCGACCGAAACCGCGCGCCATCGCACGCGGTACTTGCCCGGCGGAAGTGCTGCGTTCAGGGACACGCTCATCCGGCTCCTGTCGCCGCCAGGGACCGACTTGTCCATCCGGTCCACTTGCTTGTCCGCGGCGTTGATCACCTTCAGCGTGCTGAACGCCGGCTCGAGGTCTTCCGAGAACCAGACCTCGACCCGAGCCGGCGCGGCGTGGACGACGCCGCCGACGGGTGGCTCGGCATGGTCCAGGAAGGCGTGCGCCGACACCGATCCGGCGACCAGGACCGCCAACAACGATGCGATCCAGCGTGCGACCTTCATCTCAGCGGCCCAGCAGCGGCTTGCCGAAGGTCGTCGGCAAGAGATCGTCGAGGAAGAAGTGGAGCTGGGCGAGGATGCCTGTCTTGCCGCCCGCCTTGCCGACCGGGATCACCGCCTCGATGCCGAACTGCATGTACTTGCCGGCGACGAGGACACCCGGGTTGAGCGTGCCGACCCACGGCCCGCCACCTCGATTGAGCGGCTTTTCCAGGGCGAGCTCGACGACCGGGATGAATCGATTGAAGGGTTCGCGCAGGCCGATGTCCTTCACGAACGATTGCAGATAGGGAAGGCTGTATTCGAGCGCCAGCCCGAGCTGGAGAACGTTCGGGTGCGGCTCGGTCGCGACGTTGCCGCTGTCGTCGGTCGTGGTCGAGCTGGCGCGGCTCGGGATGCTGACGCCCGCGCTTCCGGTGAGCGCGAACGGGCGCAGCCATTTTGCCGACTCCGCGAGGTCGCCGAAGCCCTTGCCGAAGAACAGCGTCGGGCTGACCGTGCTGAAGGACTCCGCGTCGACGCGCCTGGCTCCGGAGCCGCCGACGTCCCAGTCGATGCCTACCGAGATGAGCGTTTCCTTCTCGTCGCTCTTGTAGAACTGGTATTTCGCGTTGAGCGCGAAGTTGTCGAAGCCATGTTGCACCGGCCCGTCGGCGGGGCGCAGCCGGAGGTAGGTCGCCCCGACGCCGATGCCGAAATCGGCGCTGATGCGCTTGCTGAAGTCGATCGACGCGCTTTGCTCGACGGTGTCATCGACCGTCCGCCGGCTCGCGATCGTCGGCAGCGAGAGTTCGTCGGCGACGAAGGGATCGTCGGTGGCCAGCGTCGCCGGAAAGAACCGCTTGCCCGCAAAGCCGTGGCCGAAAGCCTGATCGACGGGCACGAAGCACAGCGTGCTCACGCCGGCGAGGAGGGCAATGCCCGAGCGAAGCGGCCGCCGCGGCAGCGGCCGCCGACGCGAGCCAGTGGAGGGGGTCATCGAGGCGGTCATGATGGGCTTTCATCGAGAGACGGCGTCGAGGCTCCGGACGGTCCGAACCGACTGCGACGCGATCGTCAGTGGACGACCGGATCAGAAGGGCGTGCCGAACCTGGGCGTGGATATTCGACGTCAGGGCCGCGAGATCGCGGCGCGAACGCGCAGCGCGGGCGTCTTGCGACAGCTCGCGCCGCGTTCCCTCACGCGATGAAAGGGGGCCCGCGCGAGGTCGCCGGCGACCAGTCGTCGCTCCAGCGCGGGACGACGCTCGCCGGAGGGGCGACGCGCTCGCGGCCGCCATCGTGGACGGTGAATGCGTGCGGCGTCGCGTCGAACGCGACCGCACACGCGGCGACCAGACACAGAGCGCAGTGGTCGAGCGAATGCCGATGCTCGGCCGGCGGCGGCGTGGCGCCGTCGTGGTGGTCGCCGTGATGGTGATGCGCCGGCGCTGGTTCCATCGCCCCTATCTGATGATGAGCGCCGGGAGCGTGCGGCGGAGCTTCATCGCGGAGGAGGAGCGCGCGCGAGATCGTCGGCGCCAGCGCCAGGCCCGCGAAGGCTACGAGCGCGATCGAGGCGAACGTTTTCAGTCGGCGACGAAATCGGTCCACGCAAGCACTCTAGCAAAGTGCGCCGAGAGCGAAGTCGTCTGCGATCGGCCACAGGCTCGTTGGCGAAGTCGATCCGGTCCTTGCCGATCGCCCGAGCCCGCATCTATAGTGGCCTGCAGAGTGGCCGACCCGGATCACCCGCACCGTCGAGGTCTGCATGAAAGCATTTCGCTCCCTGAGCCCCTGGATCCTCTCCGCGCTGCTGCTCGCCGCGTGCGGTGGCGGCGACCCGGACGTCCCGGGCACCGGCTCGCCGTCGGGCGCACCGTCGACCAAGGGCAGCTTCACCGCGGTCGTCTCCTTCGGCGACAGCCTGAGCGACGTCGGCGCGTATTCGCCCGCCACCTCGCTCGCCGGCAACGGCCAACCGCCATTCTTCGGCGGCAAGTTCACCACCAACGAGACCAGCAATGGTGCACCCGACGCCAATCCGCTCGGCAAGATCTGGGTCGAGAACGTCGCGGCTTCGCTCGGTCTCGTGGTCACGCCGGCCGAGGTCGGCTTCAATGGCGTCTCGGTCAAGTGCCCGATCGCCGCCGCGGCGCCGCCGCTGGCCGGCACCTGCACCGGGTATGGCCAGGGCGGCTCGCGGGTGACCGATCCGATGGGGATCGGCCACAACGCCGACGGCTCCGGCGCGCTGACCGTGCCGGTCGTCCAGCAGCTCGCCAACCATCTGGCGCGCTTTGCCAGCTTCAAGGACACCGACCTCGTCTTCGTCTACGCCGGCAACAACGACGTGTTCACGCAGTTCGGCGTCTTCGCCGCGACGGCGGCGCAGATCCAGGCCGACCCGACGCTGACCGCCGACCAGATGAACCTGCAGCTGTTCGCCGCCCAGCAGGCGGCGATGGCAGCGATGAAGCAGGCGGCGCTCGAGCTCGCGAACGACATCACGACGCAGATCCTCGCCAAAGGCGGCAAGTACGTTGCGGTGATGACGCTGAGCGACATCGCGGCGACGCCGTTCGGGCGTTCGCTGCCGGCGACGGCCCAGCCGGTGCTGACGCAACTCTCCGAAGTGTTCAACCTGTGGCTGCGCGATGCACTGACCGGCCAACCGGTGCAGATCATCGACACCTTCACGCTGTTCCAGACCCTGGCCGCGAACGCCGCGCAGCTCGGCTTCGTC
This sequence comes from Caldimonas sp., assembly GCA_036496385.1. Taxonomy (GTDB): domain Bacteria; phylum Pseudomonadota; class Gammaproteobacteria; order Burkholderiales; family Burkholderiaceae_C; genus Schlegelella_A. The sequence goes on from DASXLD010000003.1 coordinate 90,867, forward strand.
GACACGACGACGCCGGCGTGCGATCCGACCAAGATCTCCGCCATCACCGGCGGCGCGGTGACCGACGGCTCGTCGCTCTTCTGCAATGCCACGCCGGGCGCGCCGTACAACGGCCTCGTCACGGGCGCCGACGTGAACACCTCGTTCTTCGCCGATTCCGTGCATCCGACGACCGGCGGCCACAAGGCCATCAGCGACGCATTCATCGCGCAACTGCAGTCTTTCGGCTGGATCTGAGCCATCGCACGACCGAGGAAGCCGCACCATGAAGACCCTCCCGACGCTTGCACTCGTGGCCCTGGCGCTCGCTTCCGGCACCGCCTTCGCCGACGGCGACAACGTCGTCAAGATCGGCATCACCCGATACGACACCCATTCGAAGACGAACGGCATCACCGGCATCGGCGTGCCGGCGGGCGCCGATGCCGACGTCGACTCGGCGACGACGGCGATCTTCGTCTACGAGCGCCTGCTGACCCCGATCTCGCCGAACCTCGGCCTGGAGTTCGTGCTCGGAGTTCCGCCGACGCTGCATGCCCACGGCACCGGCAGCGTTGCGTTCCTCGGCGAAGTCCTGTCGGCGAAGATCGTCGCGCCGACGCTGCTGCTGAACTATCACTTCTTCGGTCCCGACACGGCCTGGCGCCCGTACCTCGGCATCGGCATCAACTACACCCACTACACCGATATCAAGTCGAGCCTGGCGCCTGACGTCCAGATGGGCAACTCGACCGGCCTGGCATTGCAAGGCGGCATCAACTACGCCATCAACAAGCAGCTGGGCCTCTTCGCGAGCATCGCCAAGGTCAATGTCAAGAGCAAGGTCGTCGCCAGCGGCGCGACGGTGATCACGACCACCGTCGACTTCCGGCCGATCGTCTACTCGGCCGGCGTCTCCTACCAGTTCTGAGCGGCCCGCGCGGGCGACGCTGTCGCCGCCTCACTTCGCGCCCGCTGCGATCAGATCGCCGATCGCCCGCACGGCGACGCCATAGCCGGCAGCGCCGAGGCCCGCGATCACCGCCGTCGCCGCCGTCGACACCAGCGATCGCTGGTAGATCTCGTCGCGCCGGTGGATGTTGGTGATGTGCAGCTCGACGATCGGCCCCGGGAACATCTTCAGCGCGTCGAGGATCGCGATCGAGGTGAACGAGAACGCCGCCGGATTGATGACGATGCCCGCGGCGCGGTCGATCGCCTCGTGGATCCATTCGATCAGCGTCGCTTCGCTGTTGGTCTGCCTGAACTCGATCGGTCGCGCAGCCGCTGCCTTGCGGCACATCGCCTCGATCTCGGCCAGCGTCGTCGAGCCGTAGATCTCGGGCTCGCGCGTGCCGAGGCGGTTCAGGTTCGGGCCGTTGAGGATGTAGAGCGGCTTGTCCATGACGGTCTCCGGCATTCCCGCGCTCAGCCCTTGTAGCCCATGACGTGCGGCAGCCAGAGGACGGTCTCGGGAACGAACGTGATCAGCGCCAGCACGACGATCGCGAGGCCGACGAACGGCAGGCACTCGCGCACGATGGCGACGAGCGGCTGGCCGGTCATGTTCGCGACGATGAACAGCAGCAACCCGAACGGCGGCGTCAGCAGGCCGATCATGACGTTGACGACGACGACGACGCCGAACTGCACGCCGTCGATGCCGAGCGCCTTCATCGCCGGGATGAAGATCGGCACGATGACGAGCAGGATGGTCGTGCCTTCGAGCAGGCAGCCGAGCACCAGCAGGATCGCGTTGACCATCAGCATGAATCCGACCTTCGAGAGGTGAAAGCCGGCGAAGAAATGCTGGACCGCGTTGGGGATGTTCTCGGCCGTGACGACGTAGTTGAAAACCAGCGCACCGGCGATCAGCATGCCCACCGACGTCGTCGCCTTGGCGCTCGAGAGCAGCACGCCGTAGAGCTGGCGAAGCGTGAGCGCGCGGTAGATGAAGGCGGCTGCGAGCAGCGCGTACGCCGCCGCCGCGGCCGCGCCTTCGGTCGGCGTCATCACGCCGCCGTAGATGCCGAACAGCAGGATGACGGGCAGGAGCAATGCCGGGAACGCCTCGACCGTGACGCGCGGCAGCTCGCGCCATCGCACCGACGGCTCGACCGGATAGTTCCTTCGCCGCGCGATCACGGCGTTGGTCGTCATGAAGGCGACGCCGAGCAGCAGCCCGGGGACGACGCCGCCGAGAAACAGGTAGCCGATCGACGTGTCGGAGACGAGCGCGTAGACGACCATCGGGATCGACGGCGGGATGATCGGGCCGATGATCGCGGCCGACGCGGTGATCGCTGCCGCGTACGCGACCGGATACTTGCCGTCACGCGTCATCATGCCGATGATGATTCGCCCGATGCCGACGGCGTCGGCGATCGCCGAGCCCGACATGCCCGCGAAGATGACGTTGGAGACGACGTTGACGTGGCCGAGACCGCCGCGCATGCGGCCGACGAGAACCATGCAGAAGCGCAGCAGCCGGTCGGTGAGGCTGCCGGTGTTCATCAGGTCGGCAGCGAGGATGAAGAGCGGCACCGCGAGCAGCACGTAGCTGTTGTAGAGGCCGTTCAGGATCTGCTCGGCCGCCGTTCCCGGGTCGAGCCCGGCGACGAACAGGTAGAGGATCGAGGCGCCGATCATCGACAGGCCGATCGGCAGCCCGAGCGCCGCCAGCGCGACCAGCGCGATCACGCAGAGCGCGAACGGCGAGAGGCCGATCACGCCGCGTGCTCTCCGATGACCTCGGCCACCGCGGCGGGCGGGCGGCCTCGCCAGGCGCGCCACGCGACCCGCGCCTGGCGGACGATGCAGACGACGGCGAAGACGACGTAGATCGAGTACAGGACGTCGAACCGCATGCCGAGGTAGGCGGAGTGCTCGCGCCGCATGAAGGCGACGTAGCGCCACGTCGCCGGCAGCGACAGCGCCATCAGCACGACCAGCGCGAGGCAGGCGACGATCGTGAAGACGCGCCGGGCCCCGGCCGGCACGGCGTTGTAGACGATGTCGAAGCGCACCTCCTCGGCGTCGGCGACGACGAAGGACGCGCCCCACAGCACCACCCACACCCAGCACAGCACCGTCACCTCCTCGGTCCAGCCGAGCGGCCGGTTGAGGACATAGCGGAAGAAGATCTGGAGCAGGAACGAGACGAACATCGTCGCGATCAGCGCGACCGCGACGTCGTCGGCACGCCGGCGCAGCCAGCGCACGATCGAAGCGCCGCCGGGCGGCGTCTCGGGAGCCATGAGCGGCCGCCGCCTAGAGCGCGTTGATCTTCTCGAGCGCGCCGCTCGGCCACTCGCTGCCGTACTTGGTCAGGTAGCGCTTCTGGGCGTAGCTGCGGAACGCCGCGAGGTCCGGTGTGTAGACCTTCTTTCCCTCGCCCTTCAGCGCCGTGACGATGCTCTGCTCCTGGGCTTCGAACTTGGCGGTGTAGTCGTCGACGGCCTTCTCCGCGGCGGCGCGGAACCGCGACTGCTGGTCCGGCTTGAGCGTGTTCCACGCTTTCGACGAGATCGTCATCACGTCGAAGCCGATCACGTGCGAGGTCAGCACGAACTGCGTCGTCACCTCGTCGAACTTCATCAGCTTGCTGAGGACGAGCGGGTTGTCCTGGCCGTCGATGGCACCGGTCTGGAGCGCGGTGTAGACCTCGGCGAAAGCGACCGGCGTCGGGCTGACGCCGATCGACTCGCCGAGGAACTGCCAGAACTCCCCCGGCGGCATGCGCAGCTTGATGCCGGCCAGGTCGGCTGGCGTGCGGATCGTCTTCTCGGGTTTGAGGTTGACGTGGCGGGCGCCGAAATAAACGGGTGTGATGACCTCGATCTCGAGCTGGTCGCGCGCCATCTTGATGAAATCGCGGCCGACATCGCTCTTGAACGTCTTCTTCAGGTGGCCGACGTCGCGAAAGAGGTAGGCCGAGGTGAGCAGCGACCAGGCCGGCACCTGCTTGGAAATGTCCTGCGGCGCGAGATTGGCCATCTCGAGGTTGCCTCGCTGCAGCGCCACCAGCTCGGTGCCCTGCTTGAAGAGCGTGTTGCCCCAGTACGGCTGGAACTCGAAGTCGTTCTTCATCGCCGCGGCGAATGCCTTGTAGCCCTCGGCGCGCAGATCCTGCTCGGTGAACGCGCTGCTGAAGCGCATCTTCGGCTGGCCCTGGGCGAGCGAGCGCCCGGCAGCGGCCAGCGCGAGAGTCGAAGCGCCGGCCTGGAGGGCACGGCGGCGTGAGAGCGTGAAGGACATAGCGTCTCCTGGACCGGTAGCGAACGGTTCAGACGCTAGACGTTTCGTCAGAGGATTTCAATAGAGCGTGACGATGACGTAAACGCATGACTTCGGCGCTAAGATGGCGAGGCAAGCGTGAAGGCCCATGCTGGACGAGGCGCAGCACACCGAAACCGTCGGCGAAAAGACCTATCGGCGCATCCGCGCCGACATCGTCTTCGGCCGCCTGCCGCCCGGCGAGCGGCTGACGCTCGACCGCATGCGTGACGCCTACGAGACCAGCGTCAGCACGCTGCGCGAGATGCTGAACCGGCTGAGCTCGGAGGGCCTCGTCGTCGCCGAAGGCTCGCGCGGCTTCCAGGTGACGCCGATCTCGGTCGCCAACCTGCGCGAGGTCGCGGCGATGCGCTGCCTGCTCGAGACGCATGCGTTGCAGCTCTCGTTTGCGGCCGGCGACATGGACTGGGAGGGCAGCGTCGTCGCCGCGCACCACAAGCTGGCGTTGATGGAGCGGCGCATGGGTTCGGGCGAGCGCTCGGGCGCCGAGACCTGGAAGCGATACGACTGGGAGTTCCACCGCGCGCTCATCGCGGCGTGCGGGTCGCAGGTGCTGCTCGAGACGCACGCCCAGATCTACGACCGCTACCTCCGCTACCAGGTGATCGCCGGCGTGTACCGCGGCGAGGTCGCCGCCGGCGAGCACCGCCGGCTGCTCGACGCCGCGCTCAAGCGCGACTGGAAGACGGCGCAGGCGACCCTCGGCAAGCACGTCCAGGATTGCGTCGCGCACATGATCGAGAAGCGTCTGGTGCGCTGACGAAAGGTGCGCTGCGAAGAGATCGCCTCGCACTCCGAGTTCCGCCGGCTCTCGACGATCCGGGGCATCGCAGTCGACCTTCGCTACGCGAGCACGCGCAACTTCGTCGGCCGCGATCTCTACCGCGCGCTCGATTGCGCCTGGCTGCATCGCCAGGCCGCGGACGGGCTGGAGCGCGCAGTCGCCCGCCTCGCCGCGACGGCGCCGGAGCACCGGCTGCTGGTGCTCGATGCGCTGCGTCCGCACCGCGTCCAGATCCAGCTCTGGGATCACCTCGACGGCACCGGCCTGCGCCAGTACGTCGCCGATCCTGCGCGCGGATCGATCCATTCGTTCGGCATGGCGCTCGACGCGACCCTGATCGACGGCGAGGGCCGCGAGCTCGACATGGGCAGCGGCTTCGACGAGATGATCGAGCTCTCGCAGCCGCGGCTCGAGACGCGTCATCTCGCCAGCGGCGCGCTGACCGCGGCGCAGCACGGGGCCCGCGAGCTGCTGCGCGCCACTCTCGGCGCAGCGGGCTTTCGCGGCATCGCCAACGAGTGGTGGCACTTCGAGATGCTCGAGCGCGAGCACGTGCGGGCGCGCTTCCTGCGCGTCGACTGAGGCCCGCGCCCGCGCGAGGCCGCACCCCGAAGCGCGGTCACGGATCCCGCCTGCGGCAAGGCAGAATCGTGGCGTGGACGAAGGCGCGACGAGTTCCTGGCGACCCACGGGGCGTGACCCGATGGCCGACGAGACCGATCTCGCGGCCGTCGCCGAGCTCTACGACCACGCCGCTTGCGGCCTGCTCGTCACCGATGCCGACGGCACGATCAGGATCGTCAACGCGACGTTCTGCCAGTGGACGGGATACCCGCGCGAGGACCTGATCGGCCGCCGCAGGCTGCAGGACCTGCTGACGATGGGGGGGCGGACCTTCCACCAGACGCACTGGGCACCGCTGCTGCAGATCCAGGGCTCGGTGGCCGAGGTCAAGCTCGACCTGATCGACGCGAGCGGCGTCGTCAAGCCGATGATCCTGAACGCGGTCGCCCGAGCGGCGGGCAACGTGGTGCGCCATGAGATCGCCGCGTTCAGCGCCGAGGATCGCCATCACTACGAGCGCGAGCTGTTGCAGGCGAGAGGTCGCGCCGAGGAGCTGCACACCAGGAGCATCGAGTCGCAGCGCGCGCTGGTGAGCGCCCAGACCGAGCTCGACCTGCAGAAACAGGCGGCCGAGGACCGGGCGCTGCTGGCCGAGCAGATGATCGGCATCGTCAGCCACGACCTGCGCAATCCCCTGTCGACGATTCAGTTGAGCGCGACGGTGCTGAAAGCGCACGAGCTGACGCCGAAAGGGCGCGAGCGCGTCGAAGCGATCCTGCGAGCTACCAAGCGCAGCGCCCGGCTGCTCGGCGATCTGCTCGACTTCACGCAGGCGCGCCTCGGCGGCGGCCTTCGCATCCAGCCGCGCGAGATCGATCCGCACAGCGTTCTCGCCCAGGCGATCGACGATCTTCGGGTGGCGTTCCCGGGGCGCCTGCGGCACTCGGCAGTCGGCGCCGGCCAGTGCAGCGCCGACCCCGATCGCCTCACCCAGCTGCTCGGCAACCTGGTCGCGAATGCCGCTCTCCACGGCGACCCGGCCGGGACGGTGACCGTGACCTCGATCGTCGACGATAAGCAGCTGCGTCTCTCGGTGCACAACACGGGACCGGTGATTCCCGCCGGGCAGCTGCCGAGGCTGTTCGATGCGATGACGCGCGGCAACGCCGGGGACTCGTCGCACGGCGTGGGTCTGGGCCTCTTCATCGTCCGCGAGATTGCGCGAGCCCACGGCGGCGGCGTGACCGCGCAGTCGTCGCCGGTGGACGGCACCACCGTCGGGGTGACGTTGCCGCGCGCTGCGCCGCTCGCTCGCTGAGGCCGGCCGCACCCACCGGGCGCGCGTCCGGGCGCTATCGTCGGTGTCCTGCTTCGGGAGCTTCGCGATGCCGATCAAGCGTTCCTCGGTCCCGCCGGGCCGGGTCGTCGTGCTCACGCACCGATCGAAAGTGCTCGCGGGCAATCCGCTCGGCGATCCGGCAGTGCGACCGTTGCACGTCTGGCTGCCGCCGCAGTACGACCTGCCGGAGTTCGCCGGGCGGCGCTTTCCGGTCCTGTTCGACATGGTCGGCTTCATGGGCGGTGGGCCGAGCCACACCAACTGGAAGGGCTTCGGCGAGAACGTCCCCGAGCGCGCGGCGCGGCTCGTCCAGCAGCAGAAGATGGCGCCGGTCATCATCGTCTTTCCCGACTGCTTCACCGCGCTCGGCGGCAACCAGTACATCAACTCGTCGGCGATCGGCCGCTACGCCGACTACCTCACGCAAGAGCTCATCCCGGTCGTCGATGGCAGCTTTCGCACGCTCGCCTCGCGCGAGCACCGCGGCTGCTTCGGCAAGAGCTCGGGCGGCTACGGCGCGATCGTCCACGGCATGCTGTATCCGGAGCACTGGGGCGCCATTGCCGACCACTCGGGCGATGCGTATTTCGACTTCGTCTACGGCAGCGATTGGCCGAACACGCTCGATGCTCTCGCCAAGTACGCGAAGCCCAAGCGCAAGGCAGGTGCGATCGACGTCCAGAAGCGGGCGACGAAGCCGCTCGCCGAGGGGCTCGACGACGGCCGCGTCGCGCGCTTCCTCGCCGAGCTGCGGCGCAAGAAGAAGCTCGGCCCGGCCGACGGCCACACCGTGATGAATCTGTGCATGGCCGCGACCTACGACCCCGACCCGAAAGCGCCGAACGGCTTTCGCCTGCCGTTCAACCTCGAGACCGGCGAGCGCATCGAGGCGCGCTGGCGCGCCTGGCTCGCGCACGATCCGATCCACATGGTGCGCCGCCATGCCAAGGCGTTGCGCCGGCTGCGTGGCATCTACATCGACTGCGGCTGGGCCGACCAGTACCACATCCACTACGGCAGCCGCATCCTCTCGCAACGGCTGGCCGAGCTCGGCATCGCGCACAGCTACGAGGAGTTCGACGACAACCACTCGGACATCGACTACCGCATGGACGTGAGCCTGCCGTTCCTCGTCAAGGCGCTCGGCGAGCGGCCGGGCGGCTAGCTCAGCCGCGCAGCTTTCGCCGCGTCACGGCCGAGCGGCGGCGACCGCCGGCGCGGCGACCTCGTCGTCGACGGCCTTCTGCACCGCGCGATAGAAGCGCTCCCGCTCGCTGCTCGCAGCGCGGTCGCGCGCGCCGCCGGCCCAGTCGGCGTTCGAGGCGATCACGAGCTTGCGCTTCGGGTCGATGAAGATGCCCTGGCCGAAGATGCCGCGCGCCGCGAAGCTGCCGTCGTCGTAGGTCCACCACTGGTAGCCGTAGCCGCGACCCGGCTGCCCGATGTCGGTGCGCTTGCTCGTCGCTTCGGCGAGCCAGCCGTCGGGCACGATGCTCTGGCCGTCGACGCGGGCGCCGCCGAGGACGAACAGGCCAATGCGGGCGAAGTCGCGCGTTGCAGCCTGCAGGCAGCAACCGCTGATCTCCTTGCCCGTCTTGCTGAGAAGCCAGGTGGCCTGCTGCTCCATCCCCGCCGGGACCCAGATCTTCTCCGACAGATACGTCGCGAGCGGCTTTCTCGTCGCCTGGCTGAGGAGGATGCCGACCAGGTTGGTCTCGCCGGTGCTGTAGTTCCAACGCGTGCCGGCGGGCACGTCCCGCGGCAGCTGCCGCATGTAGCTCACGAGCGCATCGACGCCTTCTTCCGGCTTGTGGTTGTTGAAGCGGGCGACGTCGGAGTTCGGGTCGTTGTAGTCCTCGTTCCAGCGCACGCCCGAGGTCATCGTCAGGAGCTGGCGGACGCTGACGTCGTCGTAGGCCGAGCCCTTCATCTCCGCGATGTAGTCGGTGACCTTGTCGTCCATGCTGCGGATCGAGCCGTCGCGCAGCGCCGCGCCGACCAGCGTCGAGGTGACCGACTTGGCGACCGAGAAGCTTGTCCAGCGACCGCTCGCATCGAAGCCGAGGCCATAGCGTTCGAGGCGCACCTTGCCGTCGTGGACGACGATCAGCGCCGCCGCGCGCTGGCCGGCCATGTAGGCGTCGACGTCGAGCGGCAGCTTCAGCGGCGGACCTGGCGGCAGCACGCTCGCCGCGCCGCCTGCCGGCACGACATGCGACTTCGCGAGCACCGGCAGCCGATCGAGGGCGCGAAACGCGGCATCGCGCTGCGGCTGGCTCCAGAACAGAAGATCGCGGTTGGTCGGCAGCGTCGCCAGCAGGCCGCGCGTTTCCTTGTCGAGGCTGAACCAGCCGGCGCTGCCGACGACGACGACGGCGGCGAGCAATCCGAGCGCGATCTTCCTGGCCTTCATCCGTGCATCCCCAGTGGTGGCGTTCGTCCGTCGTTGCGGCGGTCAGGGCAGCGTCGCGTTCATCGTCTGCACCGTCGCCGCCCCGGTGTCGGTCGTGACCTGGACCCGCTGCGACGTGCCGACGGTCTGCAGCGTCGCGCTGAAGATGTTGGTATCGAAGTTGAGGTCGCTGCCGAGCGGATTGCCGCTGTTCAGGTCGAGCAGGCGCAGCGTGTTCTTCAGCGGCCCGAGCGTGCTCACGCCGACGACCATGGCGACGCTGCAATCGGCGCTGAAGAACACCCGCGGCTGGAAGACGTGCAGGGTTCCCGCCGACGACTGCATGTCGGCTGTCATCTGCCGCTCGAGGTGCGCGGCGCCGTCGAGATCGACGAACGTGAACACGTTCTGCGACGCGAACCCGGGCAGCATTCCCGAAAGCACCACGCCTTGTCCCGGCACGCCGCCGGTGTCCTTGCAGAAGCCAGCGCCGCCGAGCGTCGACACCGGGCCGAGCGTGAAGCCGACATCGTTGCCCAGGTGCGTCGCGCCCTTGAAGAAGCTGGCCTTGCGCGGCTGCGGCAGGCCGGGCGAGCCGGTCGAGATCTCGACGCGATAGCTGCCGCTCGCGCTGTTCACGGTCGATGGCAAGGTGCTCGAGTAGGGCGTCGGGCTCGCCTCCGCGAACGCGCCGACGATGCGCCCGATATGCGTCAGGACCGATCGCGTCGCCGTCGGGATGCCGGTGCCGGTCGCGGTCAGCGTGCCGCCGACGTTGCCGAGCGAGGCAGCGTTCGTGGCGCTGAAGGTCATCGCTCCACTGGTCGACCCGGTCGCGATCGTGATCGGCGCCGCGGTGACTCCCGACGCCGGCGCACTGACCGCGAAGGCGACGCCGACCGGCCCGGTGAACGGCGTCGTCCGCGTGATCATGACGGTCACTGTCGCAGTCTTGCCGCGCTCGAGCAGGGCGGGCATCGTCGGCATCGAGATCGAGACGCTGCCCACGGGCGTCGGCCGCGGCGCGACGGTGAAGCTCGAGGACGCGGTGTAGGTCTGGATCGAGCCGCCGTCGGACAACAGCCCGGCGATGCCGATCTGGTGCGGGCCCGGCGGCATCGACAGCGTGCCGCTGACGAACTTGTCGGGCGGCGGTGGCACGCTGAGCGCGTTCGCCACCAGCGCGCCATCGAGGCTCAGATCGGGCGTCGGGTGGACGCTGACGCCGCGCCAGGCGACATGTGCCGTCACCATGCACGGCCCGGTGCCGGTGGCCGGCGTGCACGGTACCGTCGAGGCATCGAGAGGCTGCTCGATGACGTAGCCCGGCGTGGTGCAAGCCGCCGCGAGCGTCGCGGCGGCCAGCAGGGCGCATCGCCCGGCTCGTGCGAGGAACAGTCGTCGAATGGCCATCGAAGCTCCCCTCCTGCCGGGCCTGCGTGCGCTGACCGCGGGCAGGGCGTTGGAGAATACGCTCGATCGCTGGAAACGCACATCGATGTCACGAGGTCGCCGGCGCGCCCGTGGTCTTCTTCGGGCGGCGCACGGCGCGGACCTTGCCGCCCTTGCCGCCACCGGCATAGAAGAGATCGGCACCGTCGGACTCGAGCCCGCTGACGCCGACGCCGCGCGGCATCTCGAGCCGCTCGATCACGGCACCGGTCTTCGGGTCGATGCGGCGGATGTCGCTCTCGTCGCCCTCCCAGGTGCCGTGCCAGAGCTCGCCGTCGACCCACGTGACTCCGGTCACGAACCGGTTCGACTCGATCGTGCGCAGCACCTCGCCGGTCTCCGGATCGACGCGATGGATCTTGCGGTCGCGATACTGGCCGACCCACAGGCTTCCTTCGGCCCACGCCAGGCCCGAGTCGCTGCCGTGGCCGGGCGCGGGGATCGAGCGGACGACGTCGCCGCTCGCCGGATCGATCTTGTCGATCCGCGCCTCGGCGATCTGGTAGAGATAGGTGCCGTCGAACGCGGTGCCGGCGTCGCCGGCGCAGGCGAGCCTGCGAACGGGCTCGCCGCTCGCCGGGTCGAACGCGATCAGCGAGGCGCCGGTCGCGGCCCACACCGAGCGGCCGTCGTGGCTGACGCCGGCGATCTTCTCTGCGCCCGGGAAGGGGCCGTATTCGCGCACGATCTCGGCGGCACGCGCCGGCGCTCCGGTGCTGTCGTTGGCTGTCTTGAGGCTCATCGCCCGCTCCTTGTCCGTCACGCCGCGATCGGCGCGTGCCGGCAATCTAGTCGAGCGGCAGCGCCGCGGGGAGTAACAAGATCGTCGTGAAACCGGCCAGCGGCGGCGCCAGCCAGCGCTGCGCGCGAGCGCGGCCGATCGAGCGCACGCGGCGCTCGCTCTCGAGCTCGACCAGCGCGCGCTGCACGGTCCGCTGGCTGGCACCGAGTGCCAGCGCCAGCGCCGACGTCGACCAGGCCGCACCGTCGCCGAGGAGGGCCAGCAACGACGCCTGCTCGCCGTCGATCGGTGGCTCCAGGACGACGACGTCGCGGCCGTCGTGCGGCCTCAGGACGAAGCCGCGCGCGGTGGCCTCGATGCCGGCGAGCGCGGCGACGAGGCGACGCAGCCGGCCGATCTCGACCCGCAGCCGGGCGCGATGCGTCTCGTCGGGCCGACGGGTGCGGAACGCTCCGGCGATCAAGGCCTCGCGATCGACATCGCCGGGCCATGCTTCGGCGAGCGCGCGCGCGAGCGTGAACAGCACCGGACGGCGTGCCAGCGGCCGCCACGCGTCGCCAGCGCGCAGGCCACGGCGACAGGCATCGAGCACGAGCGCATCGGAGCCGAGCAGCGTCGCGACCTCGTCCAGGCGCAGGGTGTGCTCGCCGCCCGCGATCCGGCGCCGCGCGGCCGGCCGGCCGAGCGCCGACCTCGCATCCGCGACTTCGGCCTGCAGCGCCGGCACGCCGGCACGATCGGCCGCGACCTGGGCGCGCGCGAGCGCCGCGCGCGCCGGCTCGATGCGCAGCGAGCGCAGCGCAAGCTCGGCGGCCGTCAGCTCGGCGATGGCGGTGAGCGACGGCGGCAGGCCGTGGCCATCGAGCGCGGCGAGCGCCGCCGCGGCCTCGTCGAGGCGGCCGAGCAGCAGCAGCCGGCGCGCGGCGAGGAGCCGTGCATGCAGCGCGTTGGCGAAGTCGCCGCGTGCCTCGAGCGCGGTCGTCGCGGCCGCCAGCGTACGCGGCGAGCCGCCGAGGTCGCGCATGGCGAGCGCCACTTCCGCTTCGGCGACGACGCAACGGGCGCGCGCGAGCTCCTCGTGGTGGCCGAAGCGGCGCGCCGCGCGCCGCAGCAGCTCGCGTGCGCGCGCGAGCTCGCCGAGCTGGGCCAGGGCGATGCCGCGCAACGCGAGCGCTGGCGGGTCGTCGCGCAGGGCGACGTGCTTGAGCGCGCCGAGGGCGTCGCCGGAGCCGAGCGCGCGCCCGGCGGCAGCGATCAGCGAGTCCATCGGCGTCGCGGGGCCATCGTCTGCCGGCAGCGTTCGCTGGGAGCGCTCGGCACTCGGCGCGACTAGCGATCTTCGCCCGGAGTCGCCGGCGCCCAGGCCGACTGCTCGAGCACGGTTCGGTAGCCGTCGTCGTCGCGGAAGGTTCGTCCGCGCTGCTGCCAATACGGGTTGAGCGGCTGCACCGGCGTGAACCCCGCCGCGAGCATGCGCGCGCACGCCGCCTTCCATTCACCCCTGTCGGCGATGTAGAAGACGAGCAGATCGTCGGCGCTCGGGCTCGGCTCGACGGCATGCAATCGACTGCGCGTGAACTCGAGGTGATAGTCCATCGCCGGAGCGCCGAGCATGACGCCGTCGAAGCCGGCGTGGTCCGCGAAGCGGCCGATCTCGACCAGGCCGAGGCCTTTGCGGTAGAGACGCAGCGCACGCTCGAGCTCACGCACCGGGCGCGCGATGCGCAGATGCGCCGTCAACGGTCGCTCGTCGCTTGTCACCGATCAGGTCGCCAGTCGGTACCGGCCGCGGATCTTCGCCGCATCGCGGGCTGCGCCCATCACGCGCTCCGGGGTGAGGGTGCGGCAGGGTAGCGCCGAATCGTGGCCAGGGACAGCCGTCGCGCACCCGATTCACCGCCTTGTACGATCTCGCCCGATCGACTCGGGGCCCGTATGAACCTGCAGATCCGCGACCTCACGAAGACCTACGCCAACGGCGTCCGCGCGCTCGACCGCGTCACGCTCGCGATTCCGACCGGCATGTTCGGCCTGCTCGGCCCGAACGGCGCCGGCAAGTCGACCCTGATGCGAACGCTCGCGACGCTGCAGGAGGCCGACAGCGGCAGCGCGGCGTTGACGGGGCTCGCGAGCGGCGACATCGACGTCCTGCGTGACAAGGACGCGGTCCGCCAGGTGCTCGGCTACCTGCCGCAGGACTTCGGCGTCTATCCGAAGGTGTCGGCGCAGGCCCTGCTCGATCACTTCGCGCGGCTGAAGGGCCTGGTCGACGGCCGGGCGCGGCGACAGACGGTCGACGCGCTTCTCGAGCGCGTCAACCTGCATGCCGTTCGCAAGCAGCACCTGGGCGGCTTTTCCGGCGGCATGCGGCAGCGCTTCGGTATTGCGCAGGCGCTGCTCTGCAACCCGAAGCTGGTGATCGTCGACGAGCCGACCGCGGGCCTCGACCCGGAGGAGCGCGTCCGCTTCCACAACCTGCTCGCCGACATCGCTTCCGACGTGGTTGTGATCCTGTCGACCCACATCGTCAGCGACGTCGCCGACCTGTGCGGCCAGTTCGCGGTCATCGACAAGGGCCGCGTCCTGCTCAGCGGCGAGCCCGACGCGCTCGTCGCCGGGCTCGCCGGGCGCATCTGGCGAAAGGCCGCGGACAAGAACGAGATCGAGGCGATGAAGACGCGGCTCAGCCTCGTCTCGACGCGCCTGCAGGCCGGCCAGACGATCGTGCGTGCGTACGACGAAGGACGGCCCGAGGCCGGCTTCGAGCCGGTCGCCGCCGAGCTCGAGGACGTCTATTTCTGCAGCATCGCCGGCTACCTGCGCGAGCCCGTCGAGGCGGTGGCCTGACGTGGGCTCGCCCTTCTGGACCATCGCCGGGTTCGACTTCGGCCGCCGCTTGCGGATGGTCTCGACCTGGGTGTACTTCGTCCTCTATGCCGTCGTCGCCGGCCTGTGGATGGCCGCGGCAGGCGGCGCGGTCCCGGGTGCGGGCGTCAACTTCGGTGGCGACAAGGTGCTGATCAACGGCAGCTACGCGCTCGCCGTCGGCATCGGTGTCCTCGCCTTCACCGGCATCACCGTGATCGGCTCGATCGCCGGGCGCGCGGTGCAGCAGGACTTCGAGGCCGGCATCCACCCGTTCTTCTTCAGCGCGCCGATCACCAAGCGCGACTACTTCTTCGGCCGCCTGTTCGGCGCCTGGCTGACGCTTCTGCTCGTCTTCGTCGGCATCGCGATCGGCGTCGTGATCGGAACCCACTGGCCGGGAGTCGACGCCGCGCGCGTGCTCGCCGCGCCCGACTGGCAGAGCTTTGCCCGGCCGTACCTCTTCGTCCTGATCCCGAACGTGCTCTGGCTCGGCGGCTGCTTCTTCGTGCTCGCAGCGCTGACACGGCAGATGGCGCCGGTCTACGTTGCCGGCGTGATCGCTCTCGTCGGCTACCTGTTCGCGGTGAACCTGCTCGGTGATATGGAGAACAAGACGCTCGCCGCGCTGATCGATCCGTCGGGGGCGACCGCAGTCGACGTCCTCGCGCGCTACTGGAGCGTCGCGCAGAAGAACGAGCAGCAGCTGCCGCTCGCCGGGGTGCTGCTCTGGAACCGGCTGCTCTGGGTCGGGCTCGGCGCCATCGTCACGCTGCTCGGCTATCGCGCGTTCAGGATGGAGGCGGTGGCACCCTCGCTGCGGCGCAAGGCCCGCGCGGTCGCCGACGTCGAGGCCGACGGCGTTGCCGTGGCGTCGGCGAGTGCCGCCGCGCCGTTGCCGGCGGCGCTTCCCGACCGCAGCGCGGCGGCGTTCGCCCGCATGCTGCCCGGCCTCGCAAGCCTCTACATCCGCGAGATCGTTCGCAGCCCGCGCTTCCTCACGATCGTTCTCGGCGGCGTCATGCTCGTCGCCGGCAACGCATCGACACTCGGCTCCTTCTACGGCACCAACACCTACCCGCTGACCTACAAGGTGCTCGACCTCGTCTCGGGCCTGTTCGGGCTGTTCGTGCTGATCGTCACCGCGATCTACACCGGCGAGCTGGTCTGGCGCGAGCGCGACGCCCGCATGGACGAGATCGGCGACAGCACGCCGGCGCCGACGTGGCTCGGGTTTCTCGCCAAGTTCATCACCATCCTCGTCCTGCAGTTGCTGCTGCTCTGCGTGGTGCTCGTCTGCAGCATCGGCGTCCAGGTGCTGCAGGGCTTCTACCGGATCGACTTCGACCAGTACCTGTTCGAGCTGTTCGTCATCCAGTTCAGCGGCTATGTCATGGTCGCCGTGCTTGCGTTCGTCGTCCACACGATCGTCAACAACAAGTACCTCGGCCATTTCGTCGTCGGCCTGCTCTTCCTGATCACCGTGCGGTTGCCGTCGTTCGGTTTCGAGGACCGTCTCTATCTCTACGGCAGCAGCCCGTCGCTGGTCTATTCGGACATGAACGGCTGGGGCCACCTCCTGCCGGCGGTGTTCTGGTTCCGCGTCTACTGGCTGGCGTTCGCGACGCTGCTGCTGGTGCTCTCGTATGCGCTCTGGATCCGCGGCCGCGAGGACCGCTGGCGCCGCCGCTGGCGCTCGGCCGCAGCGCGCATGCACGTTCCGGCATGGTCGATCGTCGGCGCTGCGGCGATCGTCTTCGCGGCGACGGGCGGCTGGATCTTCTACAACACCCATGTCCTGAACGCGTTCGCCTCGCGCAGCGAGGGCCAGGAGCGACGCGCCGAGTACGAGCGACGCTACAAGGCGCTCGCCGCTGCGCCGCAGCCACGCATCGCCGCGGTCGACGTCCGGGTCGACCTGCATCCCGAGGTGAACCGGGTCCGCATCGCCGCGACGTACACGCTCGTCAACCGGACCGCGGTGCCGATCCGCGACGTCTACGTCGTCTATCCGCGCACCGCCGACGTGCACGCGATGGCCTTCGGCGTGGCCGCGAAGCTCGCCGACCAGGAACCCGATCTGTACTGGCACCATTACGTGCTCGCCGAGGCGCTCGCGCCGACGGCGACGACGACGTTCAGCTTCGACATCGGCTACGGCGCCACGGGCTTCGGCAACAGCGGCGCCGATCCGGTCGTGCTCGGCAACGGCACCTTCCTGAACGCCGGCCTGACTCCCGAGACGACGCTGATGCCGAGCTTCGGCTATTTCGAGGACGCCGAGCTGTCGTCCGACCGCGATCGCAAGGAGCACGGCCTGGCGCCGAAGCCGCGCATGCACGACCTTGCCGATCCTGCGCAGGTGATGCAGAACGCCTTGTCGCGCGACGCCGACTTCATCGACTATCGGGCGCGTTTCTGCACCGCTGCCGACCAGCTCCCCGTGACCTCGGGCTACGTCGCGAGCGACACGGTCGAGAACGGCCGCCGCTGCATCGACTACCGGATGGACACGAAGATGGCCGACATCTACTCGTTCGTCTCGGCGCGCTACGAGATCCGCCGCGACGTCTGGCACGGTCCGGGCGGCGACGTCGCGATCGAGATCGACTACCAGCGCGGCCACGAATACAACCTCGAGCGGATGGCCGCCGGCGTCAAGGACTCGCTGGCGTACTACACGGCGCACTACGGCCCGTACCAGCACAAGATCGTGCGCATCATCGAGTTCCCGCGCTTCTCGCGCAGCGGCGGCTTCGCCGAGTCGTTCCCGAACACGGTGCCGTTCAACGAGGCGATCGGCTTCACCGCCAAGGTCGACGACCGCGACCCGAACGACGTCGACTACCCGTACTTCGTCACTGCCCACGAGGTCGCGCATCAATGGTGGGCGCACCAGGAGATGCCGGCCAACGTGCAGGGCGCCGAGTTCATCACCGAGAGCCTGGCCGAGTACTCGGCGCTGATGGTGCTCAAGCAGAAGTACGGCGATGCCAAGATGCGCCGCTTCCTGAAGTACGAGCTCGACCGCTACCTGCTCGGCCGCGGCACCGAGCAGAAGCAGGAGCAGCCGCTCGTGCGCGCCGACGGCGCCGCCTATGTGCATTACCAGAAGGGCGCGCTCGCGCTCTACGCGCTCCAGGACGCGATCGGCGAGCCGGCGATCGACGATGCGCTGTCGGCGTTCCTGAAGCGCTGGCATTTCGCCGGGCCGCCGTACGCGCGCTCGGTCGATCTGCTCGCCGAGTTCCGCCGCGTCACGCCACCGGCGCTGCAGCCGCTGATCGCCGACCTGTTCGAGACGATCACGCTGTACGACGTGCGCGCGATCGACGCCGTCGCGAAGCGCCAGGGTGACGGCAGCGAAGTCGCCCTGTTGCGCGTCACGGCGAAGAAGATCCGCGCCGACGGCGCCGGCAACGAGACCGAGGTGCCGTTCGACGGCGAGGTCGACATCGGCGCGCTCGACGACAAGGGCAACGTGCTCGCGATCGAAAAGCGCCGCATCCGCTCGGGCGAGAACCGCTTCGAGCTCGCGCTGAAGCCCGGCGCGGCGCGGGCCGGCATCGATCCGCTCGGCAAGCTCATCGACCGCGACCTCGGCGACAACACGGTGGCGATCACGCGCTGATCGCGCGAGGTGGAGCGGCTCTCGACTCGAATGCGCCAATGACGACGTCGCTTGCCGCCGTGGTCGATGTCTCCGGACGGGTGGCGAAGACAAGCGGCCGGATCGCCAAGCGCGACGCGATCGCCGAGTGCCTGCGCCGCGCCGGCGCCGACGAGGTCGGGATCATCGTCGCCTATCTCTCCGGCGAGACGCCGCAGGGCCGGATCGGCATCGGCTATCGGACCCTGGCTTCGCTGCGCGGCGCGCCCGCCGGTGAGGCGAGGCTCGCCGTCGGCGACGTCGACGCGGCGCTCACGCGCATCGCGGCGACGACCGGCAAGGGCTCGACGGAAGCACGCGGCGAATTGCTGCGCGACCTGTTCGCGCGCGCGACTGCGGCCGAGCAGGAGTTTCTCGTTCGCCTCCTCGTCGGCGAGCTCCGCCAGGGCGCGCTCGAAGGCGTGATGATCGAGGCGATCGCGGCGGCCGCTGGCCTGCCCGCGGCCGACGTGCGCCGCGCCGCCATGGTCACCGGCAGCCTCGGTACGGTCGTGCGCGTCGCGATGACCGAGGGCGCGGCCGGCCTGGCTCGGTTCGCGATCGCGCTGCAGCGGCCGGTCCAGCCGATGCTCGCCCAGCCTGCCGACGACATCGCCGACGCGATGACGAGGCTCGGCACGGCGGCGGTCGAGTGGAAGGTCGACGGCGCACGCGTGCAGGTCCACAAGGCCGGTCGCGATGTTCGCGTCTACACGCGGGCGCTGAACGAGGTGACGGCGTCGGTGCCGGAGATCGTCGAGGCGTTGCGCGAGCTGCCGGCCGACGAATTGATCCTCGATGGCGAGGCGGTCGCGCTCGACGCCGGCGGTGCGCCGCTCGCGTTCCAGGTCACGATGCGGCGCTTCGGCCGCAAGCTCGATGTCGAGCGCCTGCGCGTCGAGCTGCCGCTGGCTGCCTACTTCTTCGACTGCCTCTATCGCGACGGCACGCGGCTCGTCGAGCGGCCGGCGCAGGAGCGCTTCGATGCGCTCGCGGCCGCGCTGCCGCCGGCGCTGGTGATTCCGCGCCTCGTCACCGCCGATGTCGCCGCGGCCGAGGACTTCTATGCCGATGCGCTCGCACGCGGCCACGAGGGCGTGATGGTGAAGGCGCTCGACGCGCGGTACGAAGCCGGCGGCCGCGGCGCGAGCTGGCTCAAGGTCAAGCGCGCGCATACGCTCGACCTCGTCGTCCTTGCCGCAGAGTGGGGACACGGGCGTCGCCACGGCTGGCTCTCGAACCTGCACCTCGGCGCCCGCGACCCGGCCGGCGGCTGGGTGATGCTCGGCAAGACGTTCAAGGGCATGACGGATGCGCTGCTCGAGTGGCAGACGCGCGAGCTGCTCGCCCGCGAGAGCGCGCGCGATGCGTACACGGTCCACGTCCGCGCCGAGCTCGTCGCCGAGGTCGCGTTCAACGACCTGCAGGCGAGCCCGCAGTACCCCGGCGGCCTCGCGCTTCGCTTCGCGCGCGTCAAGGGCTACCGGCCGGACAAGCGCGCCGAGGACGCCGACACCATCGAGACCGTGCGCGCGCTGTACGACGCGCAGCTGGCCGGCGGCGCGCGCTGAGCAGCCGCGGTGCGCGGGCTTGCCGCGGGTGCGGCGAGCCGCCGCTCGATCGGATCAGCGCGCCGACGCGAGCTTGTGCACCAGCTCCAGCGCCCGGGCGACGTTTTGCTCCGGCGAGACGCCGCCGACGACCGCGTGCACGGTGCCGTCGGGCTTGACGACGAAGGTCGTGCGCTCGGTGAAGCCGTGTTCGATGTCCTTGCCGCGGGTGTCGGTGGCGCCGCGAATCGCGCCGCTCACCTTGAGACCGAACGAACGCGCGATCCTGCCCTCGCCGTCGGAGGCGACCGCGAGCTTGCCGGCGCAGTAGTCGGGGTCGGCGGAGAACGCGTTCAGCCGCTCGATGCTGTCGAGCGAGACGCCGATCACGCTGGCGCCGGCAGCAGCGAACCGCTCGGCCTGGGTCGAAAACTCGTGCGCCTGGATGTTGCACCCGCTCGTGTAGGCCGAGGGATAGAAGTAGACGACGACCGGCCCCTTGGCGAGGCCCTCCTTCAGCGAGTACGTGAACGGCTTGCCCGCGAGCGACGCCGGTGCC
The DNA here is from genome assembly GCA_036496385.1 of Caldimonas sp. Taxonomy (GTDB): domain Bacteria; phylum Pseudomonadota; class Gammaproteobacteria; order Burkholderiales; family Burkholderiaceae_C; genus Schlegelella_A. The sequence continues at coordinate 111,038 of DASXLD010000003.1, forward strand.
GTGAACGCGGGCGCGACGTCGCCCGCCTTGAGCGCGGCGAACGCCGTCGTCGTCGCCGCCATCAAGGCGAACAGGGAAGCGATGCTGCGCAGGGTCATGACAGGCTTTCGGGGTGCGATGCTTGGGGCGACGACGCGTCTGGTCGATGGCGCGATGCGGCTCGACCTTGATTCTCGTGGTTTCGGCGAGTCCGCGTTGCGGCGAGGGCGCTATCCTCGTCGCGAGGCGATCTGCAATGAGCATGACCCCGTGCCTCGCCATCCCGAATGCGCAACTCGATCGATTTCAGCTCGTGGCAGGGCATCGTGTCGACCCTCATCGGTCTTGTCGTCGTCTCGCTCGTCGCGGTGGGGATCCGCCTCATCGTCATGCAGAGCGTGCAGCGGCGACGCGAGCGCGAGAACCGGCAGATCAACGAGCGGTTGAAGACCCTCATCGCCGCCTACAAGACATTGGGCGGGTCGTTCACCGGCGATCTCGCGGTCGACCCGAGCCACCTGCGCGACCTGCGAGCGCGCGCGTCCGCGCCCGAGACCGGCATCGATGCCGCTGGCGCGGAGTTCCAAGGGTCGGCACCCATGGCCGAAGTCGGTGCGCACGCGGGCGGCCGCGGCACCGACCGCCGCCGCCGGGTGCGCGACGCGGTCGAGGCGGCACTCGCCGACGTCATCCTGCTCGGCACCGGGGAGCAGGTGCGGCTCGCGGTGCGCGCCGCCGACGAGATGGTCGCCGGCTGCAGCATCGAGCTCGCGGAGCTCGTCGTGTCGTTGCGCACATTCATCCGCGATGCGCTCGATCTCGACCCCGTTCCAGCCGCGCTGACGATTCCAAAGCAAGGTCCGCTGCGTGTCGCCGGGTCGGCGCGCGCCGGTGGTGGCGGTGAGCGCGGAGGCGGCGCCGGCGCTGGCCGCGGTGGCGGCGCCGGCATGGGTGTGGGCATGGGCGCGGGCATCGGTGCGGGCGTCGGCATCGGCGGGGCCCGCCCGAGCGATGCAGACGCGCTCGATCCCGATGGATCGACGACAGACCACGCCGACGACCGCTAGCCGCTCATCCCCTGGCGCGACGCGATCGCCGCCATCGCGCACACTTCGAGTCTGCGCCTCGCCGCACACGCCATGACTGCCGCCACCGCCTTTCGCTTCGACAACTCGTACGCCCGCGACCTCAAGGACTTCGCCTTGCCGTGGCGGCCCGCGGCCGTGCCGGCGCCGAAGTGGCTGTTCTTCAACCGCTCGCTCGCCGAAGAGCTCGGCCTCGAGGTCGCCGCGCTCGAAGGCGATGCCGGTGCGGCCCTCTTCGCCGGCAACGCGCTGCCAGAGGGTGCCGAGCCGATCGCGCAGGCGTATGCCGGCCACCAGTTCGGCGGCTTTTCGCCGCAGCTAGGCGACGGTCGCGCGGTGCTGCTCGGCGAGGTCATCGATCGTGCCGGCCACCGCCGCGACATCGCGATGAAGGGCTCGGGCCGCACGCCCTTCTCGCGCGGCGGCGACGGCAAGGCCGCGGTCGGGCCGATGCTGCGCGAGGTGCTGATCGGCGAGGCCATGCATGCGCTCGGCATCCCGACGACGCGGGCGCTCGCCGTCGTCGCGACCGGCGAGCCGGTGTTGCGGGAGGAAGTGCTGCCCGGCGCGGTCCTGACGCGCGTCGCCGCCAGCCACATCCGCGTCGGCACCTTCCAGTTCTTCGCCATGCGCGGCGACGTCGAGCGCGTCCGCCAGCTCGCCGAGTACACGATCGCGCGCCATGACTCCGCGCTCGTCGGCATGCCGGGGCGCTTCCTCGGTCTGCTCGAGAACGCCGCCGAGCGCCAGGCGGCGCTGATCGCGCAATGGATGAACGTCGGCTTCATCCACGGCGTGATGAACACCGACAACATGACGCTCTCGGGCGAGACGATCGACTACGGCCCGTGCGCGTTCATGGAGGCCTACGATCCCGCCGCGGTCTTCAGCTCGATCGACCAGCACGGCCGCTACGCGTTCGGCAACCAGCCCGACATCGCGTTGTGGAACCTGGCCCGCCTCGCCGAGACGCTGCTGCCCTTGCTCGCCGACGAGCCCGAGGACGCCGCAGCGCAAGCGACGCAGGTCCTCGAAGCGTTCCCGGCGCGCTACCGCAGCCATCTTCTGCGCGGCCAGCGCGCCAAGCTCGGCCTCGACGACGGCGGCGATGACGCAGCCGACGCTGCGCTCGCGGACGACTGGCTTTCGCTCCTGCACGCGCAGCACGTCGACTTCACGCTCGCCTGGCGTCGCCTCGCCGATGCCGCGGGCGGCGACACGGCGCCGTTGCACGCGCTGTTCGCCGATGCAGCCGCGCTCGATGGGTGGCTCGGGCGCTGGCGCGCGCGCTCCGGCAACGGCGAGGGTGGCGAGAGCGGCGCGGCCGCAGCGGCCGCGCTCGCCGCCGGGCGCGCCGCCCGGATGCACCGCGCCAGCCCGCTCGTGATCCCGCGCAACCACCGCGTCGAAGAAGCGCTTGCCGCAGCGTCCGGCGACGACGATCTCGGCCCCTTCGAGCGTCTCCTCGATGCGGTGCGCCGGCCCTACGACGAGTCGCCGGCGCTGGCGGTCTACGCCGAGCCGGCGCCGGCCGAGGTCACGGCGCGCTACCGGACGTTCTGCGGCACCTGAGGACGCCGTGGAGAAGGGTCGCCTCGAGGCGTTCAGCGATGGCGTCATCGCCATCATCATCACGATCATGGTGCTGGAGCTCAGGGCGCCGCACAGCGATCGACCCGAGGCGCTGCTGCCGCTCGTGCCGACCTTCCTCAGCTACGTGCTGAGCTTCATCTACGTCGGCATCTACTGGAACAACCATCACCACATGCTGCGCGCGGCGGGGCAGGTTTCCGGTGCCGTGCTGTGGGCGAATCTGCTGCTTCTCTTCTGGCTGTCGCTGTTCCCGTTCGCGACCGCGTGGATGGGCGAGAACCACTTCGCCTCGATGCCTTCGGCCGCGTACGGCGTCGTGCTGCTGATGGCGGCGTTGTCGTACTTGCTGTTGCAGCAGACGATCATCGCCGCCGACGGGCCGTCTTCGTTCCTGAAGGCCGCGCTCGGCGCCGACCTGAAAGGCAAGGCGTCGCCCGTCTTCTATCCGCTCGCCATCGGCGCCGCGTTCTATGCCCCCTGGATCGCGCAGGCGATCTACGTCGGCGTCGCGCTGCTCTGGCTCGTCCCCGACCGCCGGATCGAGAGAGCGTTGGCGCGCTCGTCGTCGCGCCCACAGTCCAGCGGCTGAACGCAGCGAGCGTGGTTTTTTCCCCGGCGCCGCAGCCCACGCGGCGCTGAGTTTCTGTCAAGCTCGGTGCTCCTTCCATGGCGTCGCGTCCGCAGTCCGGGCCGACGCCTTCTCTTTGTCACGGAGCACCATGTCTGCAGCGTTCACCGAAGACCAAGCCCGCGCCTACATGCACAAGCTGCTGGCGACCATGAGCCAGGCCGGAGGCTCCGACCTGTTCATCGCCGCCGAGTTCCCGCCGAGCATGAAGTCGCAGGGCGCGATGAAGCCGCTGACGACGCAAAAGCTCGGTTCCGACATCACCCGGCTGCTCGCGCATTCGCTGATGAACGAGGCGCAGCGCGCCGAGTTCGCGAAGGAGATGGAATGCAACTTCGCGATCGCCATCCCCGGCGTCTCGCGCTTTCGCGTCAACGTCTTCGTCCAGCAGCGCTCGGTCGGCATGGTGATCCGCACGATCGCCTCCGAGATCCCGAGCTTCGAGAAGCTGAAGCTGCCGCCGATCCTGAAGGACGTGGTGATGACCAAGCGCGGCCTCGTCCTCGTCGTCGGCGCGACCGGCTCGGGCAAGTCGACGACGCTCGCGGCGATGATCGACCACCGCAACCGGACGTCGCCCGGCCACATCATCACGGTCGAGGATCCGGTCGAGTATGTCCACCCGTCGCAGATGTCGCTCGTCAGCCACCGCGAGATCGGCATCGACACCCACTCCTGGCACCACGCGCTCAAGAACACCCTGCGCCAGGCGCCCGACGTCATCCTGATCGGCGAGATCCGCGACGCCGAGACGATGGAGCACGCGATCGCCTTCGCCGAGACCGGGCACCTCTGCCTCGGCACGCTGCACGCCAACAGCGCCAGCCAGACGATCGAGCGGATCATCAACTTCTTCTCGGAAGAGCGGCGCAAGCAATTGCTGATGGACCTCTCGGCCAACCTGCGCGCGATCGTCTCGCAGCGGCTGGTGCGGCGCGAGGACGGCAACGGCCGCTCGGCGGCGATCGAGATCCTGCTCAACACGCCGACCCTCGCCGAGAAGATCTTCAACGGCGAGTTCCACGAGATCAAGACGATCATGTCGCGCTCACGCGAGCTCGGCATGTGCACCTTCGACGCGGCGTTGTTCGACCTCTACGACGCCGGCCTGATCGGCTTCGACGAGGCGCTGCGCAACGCCGATTCGACCAACGAGCTGCGCCTCAACATCAAGCTGAAGAGCAAGCGCGGCGAGCCGCAGGCGACCGATTTCGGCGGCCTCGCGCTCAATCCCCTGACTCAGCCCGCCGATCTCGAGGCGGACCACGACGCGCGGCGCAAACGCGAGGACGCCGAGCTCGCGGCGCTGCGCGAGAAGAAGCGCCTCGCTGAAGCGGCGGTGGCGAAGGCGTCCTGAGCGTGGCACGGGGGACGCGGCCGAGCGCCGATTGACGCTGGACGAGAGCTCTGGTTCACTGGCCGTGGACCGCGGCCATCGGAGACCCACGCCATGCTCATCAGCTCGCAACAGTATCGGGAGTCGCTGCGCCGATACAAGCCGCGCGTGACCGTCGACGGCCGCGCGGTGGAAAGCGTCGCCGACGAGCCGATGTTCGCGCCCGGGATCGCCGCCGTCGGCGTCAGCTATGACTTCGCGCTCGACCCGCAGTTCGAAAAGATCATGACGGCGACCGAGCGTAGCTCGGGACAACGCGTCAACCGCATGCTGCACGTCAACCGGACGGCCGACGACCTGCTCGACAAGCTCGAGGCGACGCGCCTCGTCTGCCGCGAGGTCGGCTGTGCGCAGCGCTACATCGCGCAGGACATGCTGAACGGGCTCTACCAGGCGACGCGGCGCTGCGACGCCAATCGCGGCACCGACTATCACCAGCGTCTGCTCGCCTACCTGCACCGGGTCCAGGAGGAAGACCTCGCGATCGGCGGCGCGATGACCGACGCCAAGGGCGACCGCTCGCGCCGCCCCGGCGCGCAAGGCGGCGGCGATGCCTACGTGCGCATCGTCGAGAAGAAGCCCGGCGGGATCGTGATCCGCGGCGTCAAGGCGATCGTCACCGGGGCGCCGTACATGCATGAGCTGATCGTCATGCCGTGCCGCGTCATGCAGGCCGACGAGGCGGCATACGCGGTCTGCTGCGCGGTACCGGTCGACGCCGACGGCATCACGATCCACGCGACGCCCGCCGGCCGGCCCGGCGTCAAGAACGCGAAGTTCTCCAAGAGGTTCGGCCAGTCGACCGGCGTCGTCGTCCTCGACGACGTGTTCGTGCCGTGGGAGCGCGTCTTCCTCGCCGGTGAGACCGAGGAAGCGGGCTACGCGACGACGAGCTACGCGACGCACCACCGCCACTCGTGCGTCGGCGCGCGCGCCGGTTTCGGCGACCTCCTGATCGGCGCCGGCGCGATGATGATCGACGCCAACGGCCTCGACCCGGAGCGCCACCATCACGTCCGCGACGCGATGGTCGAGCTGATCAAGATCGTCGAAGGCTTCTACGCCTGCGGCGTCGCGTCGTCGGTCTATGCCTCCGTCGACGAGAGCGGCTGTGCGATGCCCGACCCGGTGTTCGCCAACGTCGGCAAGCTCCTGATGTCGACTCAGATCTACGACATGCATCGGCTCGCGCACGAGGTCTCGGGCGGCCTCTTGGTCGCCTTGCCGACGCCCGACGAGGACCACAACCCGGCCGTCGCGGCGCAGCTCGACCAGATCTTCGCCGGTCGGCCCGGGCTGCCGGAGGGCCGCCGCGTCGAGCTGGCGCGGGTGCTCGAGGACCTGACGGTGTCGAGCCAGGGCGGCTGGTACTCGGTGATCTCGCTGCACGGCGGCGGCTCGCCGGAAGCGATGAAGCGCGAGATCTGGCGCCACTATCCGATCGCCGAGAAGACGGCGCTGGTGGCGACGCTGCTCGAACGCGGCGTTCTCGCCGAGGGCAGCGAAGCGTCGCGGACGCAGCCCGGCAAGTGCTGCCCGACCGGCTGCCGGCCGCCGGTGATGGGCGTGCGATTGTTCCGGGGCAGCGAGCCAACCTGAGCCGACCGGCCGTCGCCACGGCCGCACGCCGGCCGTCGAAGCGCGAAGAAAGCCGCGATTCGGCCGCCTGATCGGGTCGCCGGCCGCCGGCGCCTGAGGAACACTTGCGCGATCCCCGCCGTCGCTCGTGACGGCCCAACTTCAAGCCGATGAAGCAGACGCAAGATCGTTCCGCCACCTACGTGCCGGCCTTCACGCTGGAGGCGACCCAGCGCGCCGCCGAGGTGCACGAGAAGCCGGCCGTCCAGGCGCCCAACTTCATCAACGACATCGCTGCCGGCAAGGTCGAGCTGCCGACGATTCCGAGCGTCGTCCAGAAGCTCATCGTCGCGCTGCGCGACCCCGACGTCGACACCCGCAAGATCGGCCAGGCGCTGGCGCAGGACCCGGTGCTGAGCGCCAAGGTGCTGCGCCTCGCGAACTCGTCGTTCTTCGGCGGCCAGCGGTCGATGGCGTCGATCGACGCGGCGATCGCGCTGATCGGCACGCAGGCGCTCAACCGGCTGATCGTCGCGAGCGGCGTCTCGTCGTCGTTCAACGAGATTCCCGGGATCGACCTGAAGAGCTTCTGGCGCGATGCGCTGCTCGCGGCGACCGCCGCCAACAAGCTGGCCGGCCGCCTCGGTGCCGATCCGGAAGCGGCGTACGTGTGCGGGCTGCTGCACGCGACCGGCCATCTGATCCTCTGTCAGACCTATCCTGACATCGCCAAGTTCATGTTCGCCGGCTACACGTCGGTGCGCGGTGCCGAGCTCGCCGCGATCGAGGCCGAGTCGTTCGGCATCGACCATCCGACGGTCGGCGCGCTCTGGGTCGACACGATCGGCTTCCCGCAGCCGGTCGCCGACACCATCCGCAAGGTCGCGCAGCCGCTGGCGCCGAGCGACGCGCCGCTCGACCTCGCGCTGCGCAGCGCCTGCGCCGTCGCCGCTGCGGTGGTGCAGAAGAGCGACGCCGAGACGGCGCTCGCGACGCTGCCCGAGAGCGTGCGCGCGAAGGTCGCCGGCGCCGACGGCAAGCCCGACGCGGGCTTCGCCAAGCTCTACGATGCGCTGCTCGAGACCCAGCCGACGTTCTGAGCGGCGACGGCCCGCGCCGTCGCGCCGTCGCGGTCAGCTCCGGGGTTGGTAGGGAACGACGTTGTCCTGCTCGGCCGGATCGTTGCGCGCGACGATCGCGCGTGCCGGCTCGCTCGCGCTCAGGTTGATCGCCTCGTGCGGCACGCCGGGCGGAATGAACAGGAAGTCGCCGGCTTCGCTGATCACCGACGAGCGCAAGCCGTCGCCGTAGCGCGTCTCGACCCGGCCCTCGAGGACGTAGATCGCGGTCTCGTAGCCGCGGTGCGAATGCGGCTCGGCGCGCGCCCCCGGTGGGATCACGACCATGTGCATCGAAAGGCCCTGCGCGCCGACCGTCGCGCCCGAGATGCCGACGAAGTACGGCAACTGCTGTCGCGTCAGGACTTCGGTCGCGGGTCGGACCGCACGCACTTCGCTGGTCGACACGGCTGCCATCGCTCGTCTCCTTGTCGTCGTCGTCGTCTCGTCGCTTGCGCGCGAGCGGCGTTTCATTTCCGCTTCAGGTCCTCACCGCCGATGTAGAGGCGGTTCCAGACCGGCGTGATGACGAGCTCGTTGATGCACGCGTGCGGCGGCATCTCGGCGATGAAGCGGATCGTCCGGCCGAGATCGTCTTCCTGCAGCATGCGCGCCTTCTCTTCGGCGCTCGGCTCGACCGGGCGGTTCTTCAGGATCGGCGTCGCGACCTCGCCCGGGCAGAGCGCCGTCGCGCGCAACCCGTTGACGCACTCCTCGATGTTGAACGAATGGCTGAGCGCGATCATCCCGGCCTTGCTCGCCGTGTACGCCGGCCCGGTGAGATAGCCGAGGACCCAGCCGGCGAACGATGCGACGTTGATCACCGTGCCGCGCCGGCGCTGCCGCATCCCGGCGACGACGGCGAGCGTGCACGCGGTCGCGCCGTTGAGATTGATGGCGACGACGTTGGCGAAGGTCGCCGCGTCGGTCTGGCTCCAGAAGCGCCTCGGCACGTTGACGCCGGCGCTGTTGACGAGGATGTCGACGCCGCCGTGGCGCGATTCGATCGCGGCGGCGACGCGGGCGACGGCGGCGGCGTCGGCGACGTCGAGCGGCAACGCGGCGAGCGAGCCGGGCGGTGCGCCGCGCTCCCGGGCCACCGCGATCGCGGCATCGAGCTTGGCCGAGTCGCGGCCGGAGACGACGACGCTGCAGCCCGCCTTCGCGAGCTCGATCGCGCCGCCGAGGCCGATGCCGCTGCCGCCGCCGGTGACCCAGGCGACCTGCCCGGCAAGCGTGCCGGCCGTGCTCATCGCGCCGCCTCGGCGAGGCCGTCGTCGACCGCAACGTTCTCCGGCGCCAGCTCGAGCCCCGACGCCATCGCCTGCAGCACGATCAGCTTGGCGAAGTCTTCTTCGTCCATGCCATGGCCGATCAGCGTCTGCACGAGATCGCGGGTGACCGAGGCGAGCGGCATCGGCACGTCGAAGCGGCGCGCCGCGTCGAGGCCGAGGTCGAGGTCTTTCCTCAGCAGCTTGGGCGTGAAGGTGACCTTGAAGTCGAGGTTGACGAACGCCGGGCTCTTGTAGCGCGAGAAGGTCGATCCCATCACGCTCTGGTTCATGAAGTCGAGGAAAGCGTGGCGCGGCACGCCGGCCTTTTGCGCGAGCACCGTGATTTCGGCGAGCGACTGGGTGACGACGCCGAGGAAGACGTTGTGGCAGATCTTGACGATGCGCGCGAGCTCGCCTTCGCCGACGTAGCTCGCCGCGGGCGCAATCGCGCGCAGCCAGGGCAGAGCGGCGTCGTATGCGCTCTTCGGCCCCGAGCAGACGAACGACAGTCGGCCGGCCTTGATCACCTTGGCGTTGCCCGAGACGGGCGCCGCGAGCAGGGCGACGTCGCGCGCGGCGAGGATCGCGCGCAGCTCGGCCGAGCCTTCGAGAGAGATCGACGAGCACTCGACGACGAGCTTGGGCGCGCGCTCGCCGCTGAGGAGTCCGCCGCGGCCGGCGATCACCTCCTTGACGTCGTCCCAGGTCGAGACCATGACGAAGACGATGTCGCACGAAGCGAGCTCGACGAGCGCGCCAGCGACCTTGGCGCCGCTCTTCGTCAGCGGCTCGGCCTTCGCGCGCGTGCGGTTCCAGACCGTGAGGTCGGCTCCGGCCCTGGCGAGGCGCTCGGCCATCGCATAACCCATGCGGCCGATGCCGATCCAGCCGATCTTCTGCGTGTTCGTTGCCATCGGATGCGGTTCAGTAGGGGTTGGCGATCGGCAGCTCCTGCGCCGGGTAGAGCGAGATCACCTTCGGGCCGCTCGGCGTCAGGATCACCTCTTCCTCGATCCGCGCTGCGGAGAAGCCGTCGCTTGCCGGGCAGTAGGTCTCGACGGCGAACACCATGCCGGTCTTCAACTCGATCGGCTCGTCGAGCGAGCTGAGGCGCGAGATCAGCGGCCGCTCGTGCAGGCCGAGGCCGAGGCCGTGGCAGAAGTTGAGGCCGAACGCCTCCATCTCGCCGGCGATGCCGATCTCCTCGGCGGTCGGGAACGAGCGCGCGACGACGTCCGACGAGATGCCGGGCTTGAGGAGCGCGATCGCTGTGTCCATCCATTCGCGTGCCTTCGTATACGCGTCGCGCTGCGACCGGGTCGCCATGCCGACGCTGAAGGTGCGGTAGTAGCACGTGCGGTAGCCCATGTACGAATGGATGATGTCGAAGAACGCCTGGTCGCCGGGGCGAATCAGGCGGTCGGTGAAGGTGTGCGGGTGCGGGTTGCAGCGCTCGCCCGAGATCGCGTTGATCGCCTCGACGCAGTCCGAGCCCATGCTGTAGAGCCGCATCGTCGCGAGCGCGACGATGTCGCTCTCGCGCACTCCGGGCTTGAGCGCTTCGGCGATGTCCTGGTAGACGCCGTCGACCATCGCCGCGGCCATGTTGAGCAGCATCAGCTCGTCGATGTTCTTGATCTCGCGCGCCTCGAGCATCGTCTGCTGCGCGTCGCGCACCTCGATGCCGAGCTTTTGCAGCTCGAGCATCATCGGCACCTCGACGATGTCGACGCCGAGCGGCAGGTCGACGACGCCTTCGGCCTCGAGCAGCGCCTTGATCTCGCGCGCCGCGCTGCGAAACAGCTTGCCGTCGCCGCCGACCGCGCCGCGCATGCCGAGCAAGCCTGCCTTGCAGTGGTCCTTGCAGAGCCACGGCGTGTAGAGGCGGTGATGCTTGGCCGCCGAGCCGAAGTCCCAGAGGTAGGGGTCGCCGTTGCCGGTCAGGAGCGAGTAGCGCGTCAGCTTGTCGCGCGCCCACTCGCCGATCACGGTGCTCGTCGTGTAGCGGATGTTGTGCTGGTCGAAGCAGAGCAGGGCGCCGAGCCCCGAGCGGGCGAGGGCGCCGCGGGTGCGCGCCAGGCGATAGTCGTGCAGACGGCGGAAGTCGACGCGCTGCTCGAAGTCGACCTGCATGTGGCCGGGCGCCTGCAGTGGCCGCGTCCAGTCGTGGTGCGGGTCGATGTCCTCGGGCCGGACGATCGTCGGCTCGCGCTTCTTCTTCGTCGCCATCGGGTCTCCTGCCGCGGGGCGATGCCGCCGTGGCGAGCCGATGTTACGTCCGCGATCGTTTGCCTTCTGGACGGCGAACCCGCATTCCGGCGCTTACGCGACCGGCGACAGGTAGCTCGGCCGCGCTGCCGTCAGGCCTTGCTTGACGAGTCGCGTGCGCTCGTCGGCCAGCCCTTCGTCGAGGCCGGCCTCGAGGTCGTCGATCGCTCTCTTCACGATCTCCTCCGCGCCCGCCTTCGGCGCTTCGATCGAGCGGACCATGTCGGTGTCGACGAAGCCCAAATGCAGCGCCACCACCTGCGTCTTCTGCGCGACGAGCTCGTGGCGCAACGCGTCGGCAGCGACCACGCCGCCGACTCGCTCGCCGCACAAGGAGCAAGCCGGCCGAGGTTGCAGCGCACGCGTGCGAAGGCCAGATCGATGCCGCGGTTGGCGTCACTGACGAGGGCAACGCAGTGGTCGATCTTCATGGTTATCCCGATGCGATTCTCTGGCCGGCAGGCACCTAGCTTGCTAAGGGATCCTAGCTTGCTAAGGGATCATTGGAGCGCAAGACGGCCAAAGCCGCGAGTCGCAGGGATCCCACACTGCACGGTGGGCATTCAAATCCAAGGAGACGCAAGCCATGGAAACGATGCAACAAGCACCCGATCGAGTCGTCGACGTTGCGCAGCCGACGCACGCTCAGCCCATTGCGAAGCCGGGCCGTCGTTCGCTTCTCAAGGCCGGCGCCGTCGCCGCCGGCGCCACGAGCCTCGTCTTCCCCATGATCTCGCGCGGCGCCGGCATGACGACGCTCAAGATGCAAGGCTCGTGGGGCGCCGGAGACATGCTGGAGGTGTATGCCAAGCAGTACGTCGACATCGTCAACGACATGGGCAAGGGTTCGCTCAAGATCGACTATCTGAGCGCCGGCGCGGTCGTCAAGGCGTTCGAGGTGCAGGACGCGGTCAACAAGGGCGTGCTCGACATGGGCCACCTGGTGCCCGCGTACTGGTACGGCAAGAACCGGGCGGCGTCGCTCTTCGGCACCGGGCCGTGCTACGGCTGGGACGGCCACATGCTGCTGTCGTGGATCTACAAGGGCGGCGGCTACCAGATGTACCTCGATCTGCTGCAGAAGAAGCTCGCGCTGAACGTCGTCGGCTGGTTCCTGATGCCGCAACCGTGCCAGCCGCTCGGCTGGTTCAAGTTCCAGCCCAAGACGCCGAAGGACCTCGCGAATCTCAAGTACCGCACCGTCGGCCTGGCGACCAACGTCATGCAGGCGATGGGCTGCAAGGTGACGGCGCTGCCGGGCGGCGAGATCATCCCGGCGATGCAGAAGGGCGTGATCGACGCCTTCGAGTACAACAACCCGACCTCCGACCGTCGCTTCGGCGCCGCCGACGTCGCCAAGTACTACATGTTGTCGAGCTACCACCAGCCGGCGGAGTTGCTCGAGATCGAGATCAACAAGACGAAATGGGACTCGCTGTCGAAGGAGCAGCAGTCGATCATCGAGCAGTCCGTGAAGGCCGCCAACTCGGAAAACATCTGGACCGCCTTCGAGCAGTATCCGAAGGACCTGCAGGACCTCATCCACAAGGACGGCGTGCACGTCTTTCGCACTCCCGAATCGATCCTCAAGGCGCAGCTCGAGGCGTGGGACAAGGTGGTCACACAGTACAGCGCCGAGGTGCCGGAGTTCAAGCAGGTCATCGAGGCGCAGCGCGCCTGGGCGAAGAACGTCGCGTACTTCGACCTGCTGAACCGCGCGGATACCAAGCTCGCCTACGATCACTACTTCGGCAAGGAGCTGGCGCTCGGGTTCTAGGGCCAGGCGCGTCGTCGCAAGCGCAGCAACAGGCGGGGGTGATGCCGGCAGAGGCATCACCCCCGCGCCTGTGAGCACAGGAAGGGATGCCGATGAATTCGGCCGCGCAATCCGTCGTCTTGACCATCGATCGGTTCAGCACCGCGATCGGCAAGGCGTTCGCCTGGTACATCCTCATCCTGACGTTCGGGGAGACGTACGAGGTCTTCGTCCGCTACGTCCTCACCGACCCCACCACGTGGGCCTACGACGTCAGCTACAACATGTACGGGGCGCTCTTCTTCATGGCGGGCGCCTACACCCTCGCCCGCAACGGCCACGTCCGCGTCGACGTGGTCCACCGCCTGCTTCGCCCGCGTGTCCAGGCCGGCATCGACCTGGTGCTGTACCTCGCCTTCTTCTTCCCGGGAGTCGTCGCCCTCGTCTATGCGGGCAGCCAGTACGCGGGGGATTCCTGGCGCTACCACGAAGTCAGCGTCTACAGTCCCTCGGACATTCCCATCTTTCCGTTGAAGACGCTCATTCCGTCCGGCGGCGTTCTGCTGTTCCTGCAGGGCGTGGCCGAAGTGCTGCGCTGCGTGCTCTGTCTGCGCAGCGGCCAATGGCCGCCGCGCCTGCACGACGTCGAGGAGCTCGAGACGGCGGTCCTGCACGCGCAGGAGGCGCAGCGCGAGGGCGGCGCGCCGGACGCCGCCGCAACGCGGTGATCAGGCGATAGCGCTCACGGCGAAGGAACGCCCGATGTCGAACGCCCACGTCGCGTTGCTCATGATGGGCATCTTCGTGGTCACGATCATGCTCGGGTTTCCGATCTGGGTGACGCTGATGGCCATGGGAGTGTTCTTCGGCTATTACGCCATGGGAGGGCGGATCTTCGCCCTGCTGACGCAGAACACGTTCAGCATCCTCAGCAACGACGTGCTCACCGCGGTGCCTCTGTTCCTGTTCATGGGCTACGTCGTCGAGAGGGCGAATATCCTCGATCGATTGTTCTTCAGCATCCAGCTCGCGGCGCGGAGGATCCCGGGCTCGATGGCGGTGGCCACGCTGCTCACGTGCGCGTTCTTCGCCACCGCGACCGGAATCGTCGGTGCCGTGGTCACGCTGATGGGCCTGCTCGCGCTTCCCGCCATGCTCAAGGCCGGCTACGACACCCGGCTCGCCTCCGGAGTGGTGTGTGCGGGTGGAACGCTCGGCATCCTGATTCCGCCGAGCATCCTGCTCATCGTCTACGCCGCAACCGCGGGCGTCTCGGTGGTGCAGCTCTATGCCGGGGCGTTCATCCCCGGCTTCGTCCTCGCCGGGTTCTACGTCCTCTACGTCATCGGGCGCGTGATCATCAACCCGTCGCTCGCCCCCAAGCTGCCGAAGGAGCAGACGAACGTTCCGTTCGGCAAGGTGGTGGTCGCGCTGCTCACCTCGTTCTTCCCGCTGGCCGTCCTCATCCTGTCGGTGCTCGGCGCGATCGTGTTCGGGCTCGCCACTCCCAGCGAGGCGGCCTCGGTGGGCGCCCTCGGCAGCCTCATCCTCGCCGCCGCGTACCGCGCGCTCGACTTCAAGCGCCTCACCGAAGCCGTCTACCTCACCGCGCGCACGACGGCGATGGTCACCTTCCTGTTCGTCGGGTCGTGGACCTTCGCCTCCATCTTCGCCTACCTCGGCGGCCAGGAACTCGTCGAGCAGGCGATCAGAAGCATGAGCCTGTCCCGGGTCGAATTCCTGATGCTCTCCCAGTTCATCATCTTTCTGCTGGGGTGGCCTCTGGAGTGGACCGAGATCATCATCATCTTCATCCCGATCTTCCTGCCGCTGCTGCCCGTGTTCGGCGTCGACCCGCTGGTGTTCGGCATCCTCGTCGCGCTCAACATCCAGACCTCGTTCAACACGCCGCCGATGGCGATGTCGGCGTACTACCTGAAGGGGGTCGCGCCGCCGCAGGTGAGGCTGACGCAGATCTTCGCCGGTGCTCTGCCGTACGTCTTCATGGTCTTCATCACGATGGCCCTGCTGTACGCATTTCCCGGGATGGCCACCTGGCTTCCCAAGGTCCTGTACCACTAGCCCGCAGGCGTCGCGAAGCGGTGTCGACTGAAACTTTTCCCGGCACGCTCACCGAGCGAGAGCGCACGCTGAGCCGCCTCGGCGCGGTCGAGGCCGCGCGAGCGATCGGCGACGGGCAGATCACGTCCGAGGAGCTGGTCGATGCCTGCCTGGCGCGCATCGGCGAGGCCGAGGAGAGCATTCAGGCCTGGGCGTTCGTCGATCCGGAGCACGCGCGCCAGCAGGCTCGCGCCGCCGACGAGGCGCGCAGCCGGGGGAGCCCGCTGGGTGCGCTCCATGGCGTTCCGGTCGGTATCAAGGACGTCATCGACACCGCCGACATGCCCACCGAGAACGGCACCGTGCTGCACGCCGGCCGGCGGCCGCGCAAGGACGCGGCGGTGGTGTCGCGGCTGCGTGCCGCGGGCGCCGTCGTCCTCGGCAAGACGGTGACCACCGAGCTCGCGGTCTACGCGCCGGGCAAGACGCGCAACCCGCGCGATCCGCAGCGCACGCCGGGCGGCTCGTCGAGCGGTTCGGCCGCCGCCGTCGCGGCCGAGATGGTTCCGCTGGCAGTGGGCACGCAGACCAACGGCTCGGTGATCCGGCCGGCGTCGTATTGCGGGGTCGTCGGCTACAAGCCTACGTACGGCCTGATCCCGCGCACCGGCATTCTTCGTCAGTCGCGTCTGCTCGATCACGTCGGCGTCTTCGCGCGCTCGCTCCCCGATGCGGCATTGCTGGCGCAGGAGCTGATGGCGTTCGATGGGTCTGATTCCGACACGCGGCCGCGGGCACGGCCGGGCCTCGTCGACTTCGTGTCTCGGCCGATTCCGCTGCCGCCGCGCTTTGCCTTCGTCAGGACGCCGATGTGGGACGAGGCGTCGGCAGACACGCACGCCGCCTTCGCCGAGCTCGTCGCACTGCTCGGCGACCGCGTCGCGGACCTCACCTTGCCGGAACCGTTCGCCGAAGGCGTCGGCCAGCATCGTGTGATCATGGAAGCGGACCTGGCCTTGAGCTACGCCCCGGAATTCGGACGCGCGCCGTCGGCGCTCAGCGCGACACTGCGGGAGATGCTCGAGCGGGGAGGGCGCTACGTGGCGGTGGAGTACAACCGCGCCGTCGCCCGCATCCCGCTGTACAACGCAGCGCTGGACGACGTGTTCGACGAGTTCCATGCCATCTTGACGCCGGCGGCGGCCGGCGAGGCGCCGCGCGGTCTGGGGTCGACGGGAACCCCGGCGTTCTGCACGCTGTGGACGCTGTGCGGCTTGCCCGCCGTCACCGTGCCGATCATGCAAGGGACGGACGGCATGCCCATCGGCGTGCAGCTCGTCGGCGCGCGCCTCGACGACGCGAGACTGCTTCAATGCGCGCGCTGGCTGGTCGAGCATGTCAGCGGCACGGCGCCCGCCTGAGCGCGGCGGCAACGGCACGAGAGGTCAGACGTGTTCGAAATCGTCATCAGCGTTCTCGGCATCGCGGCGAGCGCCCTCTACGTGGGCTACCTGGCGTACGCGATCCATGCCATTCCCCTCTGGGTCATCGTGATCGCAACCTTCGCGCTCGCGATCCGCGAGTTCATCGTCGAGTTCCGCGACAACGGCAAGCAGAGCGCCACGGAGAGGAATCGAACCGGGTAGCGGGAATCTCGTCGCGACCCGACCAGCCGCAGGCGGCGATGCACTGAGAGCGCGCGTCCGTGCGGGGATCCTCCCTGCGCCTCTGGTCAACCCTTCAGCAGGTCGTTCTGCTCCTCGGCGACAAGGCGCTCGAGGATGCGGCGCGATTCGAAGCCGCCCATGTCGATGTTGAGGCGCATCAGATGCCGGCCCGGCTGCTCCGAGAGATTTCTCTGCTGCGCTTCGAGGATGCCGACGTCCTCGCCGAAGATCGCCGCCTGGCCGTCGCGGATCTGCGCCGTCAGGGCGGCGTCGCCGATGTTGAAGTTGCGCGCCATGCCCCAGAAGTACCAGATCGAGGTGTCGGTCTCCGGAGTGATGAAGTCGACGACGATGCTCGAGACCTTGCGGTCGGCGGGCGCGTCGATGCCGCCGTGGCCGGCATGGGCGACGCCGACCTCGATCATCACGTGGCTCGGCGGCGTGAAGCGGCAGACCTGCCAGCGGTCGACCGGCACGTCGTCGGCGAGATGGTTGCCCCGCAGCGCTGCGCGCCAGAACGGCGGAGCCGCGATGTTGGCCATGAAGCGGCTTGTGATCGCCGAGTCGCCGTCGACGCGTGTCACCGGCGCCGCTTCCTCGATCTCGGGCTGGCCGATGCTGGTCGCGTGCACGTAGGTCTCGTGCGTCAGGTCCATCAGGTTGTCGATCATCAACCGGTAGTCGCACTGGACGTGGTAGAGGCCGCCGCCGTACACCCACTCGGGGCTTTCCGCCCACGGCAGCGGATGCAGCTTCGCCGGATCGGCCCGGCTCTTGTCGCCGGCCCAGATCCAGACGAAGCCGTAGCGCTCGAGCGCCGGGTACGACCCGATCGTCGGCCGCACGCGCTGGCCCGGCATCGACACGCAGCGGCCGTCGCCGCCCATGACGAGACCGTGGTAGCCGCAGACGAGACGGCCGTCGTCGCGCACCTTGCCGAGCGAGAGCGGCGCGCCGCGGTGCGGGCAGAAGTCCTCGAGCGCAGCGACGACGCCGTCCTCGGCGCGGAAGACGACGACGCGGTGGCCGCAGAGCGTCCGCCCGAGCGGGCCGGCGGCGATCTCGTCGGCGGTGCAGGCGACGTACCAGGCGTTGTGGACGTACACGGACACCTCTCCCGCCGCCGCCGTGCGGCGCGCTTCACGTCCTTATACGCGTGTCTCCCGCGTGTGCCGACTGCGAAGGCCCGCGTCCGCGAGGCCGCGCGTCAGTCGTCGCTCTGCGCCTGCCGCGCGAGGGCGACCAGGCCGGCGATGATGGCGCCGGCGGCGGCGAGGCCGAGCGCGGCGCGCGTCGGATCCTCCTTGACGTACGCGGCAGCAGCTTCAACCTGCGGCCTGACCTTGTCGACCACCGGCGCCGCCTGGTCGCGCACCTTCTGCCAGGCATCGGCGACCGATTCGGAGACGCTGTCGGCGGCAGCCGAGGCGCGCTCGCGCGTCGAGTCGACGGCGGCGGCCGCGCGCTTTTGGGTCGAGCCGAGCGCGGCGGCGGCCCGCTGTTGCGCCGAGTCGAGCGCCGAAGTGGCGCGCTTCTGGGTCGAGTCGATCGCGTTGGCGGCCATGCTCTGGGCGCTGTCGGCGAGCTCGAGCGCGGCGTCGCGGATGGCTGCCAGCGCCGACGCGACGAGCGAAGGCGTGGCGACGGGCGACGGCGAGCGGCCACCGGCACGCACCAGCAGCGTGATCAGGCCCATCAGCGCGGCGCCGGTCGCTGCCGAGATGAGCAGCGCCTTGGTCGGCTCGTTGCGCGCGTAGGTCGAGACGGCGGCGATCTGCGGCTGGATCCGCTGGACGACGGCGTCGGCCTGTTCGCGCAGCTTCTGGACAGCGGTCATGGAATCGTTGCCGGCGTCCGACGTGGGCGTCCATGCGGTTTCGGTGGTCGTGGCCATGAAATTCTCGCAGCGGCTGTGGAGCGGCGAAGTGTCGCTCGAATCGCCACGTTATTTCAGGCCGCGCGCGCGGGCTGTGGGACAAGCCATGGGCTGGCGGTAAGACATCGCCGACGGCTGTCGCGCCTGGCGGTCGCAGCCGCGCCGCCTTCTGGCCTCAGGCCGGCTGCGCAGGCGCCGTCGGCTGGTCGTCGCGCTCGCGACGGCCGCAGCGCCGCGCGAAGCCGGCGCGGACGCGCTCGCGCTCCTCGTCGCTCATGTGGTGCCAGCCGTGGGCGTGGCGATGCCAGTGGCCGTGGCGGCCGCGCCAGCCGCCGACGAGCAGGCGGGCGAGGACGAACAGCCCCAGCGCTTGCCAGAAGCCGATCAGGTGGCCGCCGAACGCGGCCGGCGCGAGCCAGTTCCACAAGCTCATGACGACGAAGCCGATCGCGGCGAGCGCGAGCGCGGCAACGGCGGCAAATCGGACGATCTTCAGAATGCGGCGCAGTGTCATGTCGTCTCTTCCTCGATCAGGGTGTCGTTGTCGCGCAGGCCGTGCAGGCGCTTGCGCAGGTGCATGACGGCGTAGCGCTTGCGCGCCAGCAGCGTGTTGATGGCGACGCCGGTCTCCTCGGCGAGCTGCCGGAAGCTGCGCCCTTCGAGCTCGTGCGCGATGAAGACTTCGCGTTGCGCCGCCGGCAGCTCGGCGAGCGCGGCCTCGACGGCGGCCATCAGCCGGCGCTGCGCGTAGCGCCGTTCGGGGCCGGCGTCGGGCGAGGGCAGCAGCACCTCGAGCGACAACGCGTCATCGTCGCCAGCGCCGCCGCCATCGTCGAGCGAAACCGTTCGCGCACGTCGGAAGCGGTCGATGATGCGGTGGCTGGCGACGCGGACGAGCCAGGCGCCGACGTGCTCGATCGGCGTCGCGATCCGCGTTGCCTCGATCAGCTCGGCGAAGACTTCCTGGACGATGTCGTCGACGTCGCAGGCGTCGGCGATGCGCCGGCGGACGAAGCCGCGCAGCCGCCGCGACTCGCGCGCGAAGACGGCGGCGATCGCCCGGTCCTGGTCGGCCAGGGCGGTGGGCGGCGCGATGTCGGCGACCATGGTGGATAGACGCAGGGGCCTCGCAAATATTGTGGTGATCGGACAAACGGCAACGGTCTGCTTGAACTCGCCGGCGCCGGCCCCAGCTAACGTTGGTCGCCCCGCTGCCTCGGGGCGCGGAGAACTCCGATGTCTGCGCCTGCTGCCGAATCGCTGCAAACCCGCATCGAGACCGCGGTCGCCCTGGCGCGGCTGCTTGAGCGCGTCGAAGCCAGCCCGGCCGCGGTCGGTGCCGACCAGTACCGGGCGCTCGTCGAGCGTCTCCAGGAAGCGCTCTCTGCCGAGCTGCCGGTCCGTGCGCTCGATGCGATCCTCGCCGCCTATCCCGCGAGCGCCGAGCTCTACGAGAACGTCCACTACCAGCAATCGGGCCTGTCGCGCTCGCCGCTCGAGCGCTCGGTCGCGACCGAAATGCTGGCCGCTCAGGCAATTGAGCGCGCCCGTCGCGGCTCGGGGTCGGCTCGGTAGCTCGGTCGCTGTATCCGAGCTTCAGGTAGAAGCCGGAGTTACCGTCGCGACGGCGTTCAGAGCTTCGGGATGCGCAGCGTCTTGCTGACCATGAGCGTTCCCGAGAGCGCGAACAGCAGCGCGAGCGGATGCAGCTCGGCACCGAGGACACTCCAGACGCCGCCCGGCAGCCCGGCGCCGAGGTGCCCACGCCACGCTGCCCAGGCGAGGACGGCAGTGAGCAGAACGCTGGTCGGGATCGGTGTGCCCTCGAAGTACCTGACCTTGTCGCCGCCTTCGGAGAGCGATTCGGCGGTGACGTTGTAGCGCGCCAGCCGCGACACGCCGCAGCAGACGAAGTAGACGAGGACGACGGCGTCCCAGCCGCCGCTCATGCCGCAGGCGAAGGCGAGCGTCGCCGGCGCGACGCCGAACGAGATCACGTCGGCGAGCGAGTCGAGCTCGCGGCCGAGCGCCGACGAGGTCTGGCGCCAGCGGGCGATGCGGCCGTCGAGGACGTCGAAGACGAGCGCCGCCGGTGCGAACGCGGCGGCGAGGAGGAGATCGCCGACGTCGCGGCCGGTGAGCGATCGCATCGCGAGCAGGACGGCGGCAACTCCGCAGGCAGCGTTACCGAGCGTGAAGACGTCGGCCAGGTGAAAGCCGCGGATCATCGAAAAGTGCGTCGGCCGGTCGGCAGGGGTCGTCATGGCGATGCGGGCAGCGCGAAGCAGCGCCGCGGCTGCGAGTGTCGGCGAGTGGCGCGCTTCCGTCTGCCGGCCAATTCCGACACGACGACGCGCCGATGACGGATCGCGGTGTCGCCAGCGATCGTCTGTACTGCACTGTACGCAGCCAAGCGTGCACCAACCCACAGGAGACGACCATGGCAGGGACGACGAAATCGGGCGCGACGCCGGTGCAGAACCAGCGCGAGCAACTGAAGCAATCCGAGCGCAAGGCGACCGAGAAGGAGCCGGCGAACTTCCGCGACGTCTCGAACGAGAACAAGGTCGTCGAGATCCCGCCGGTCGGCAAGGACAAGAAGCCGATCCGCGGTCTCGATCCGAAATGACCGTTCGCTGCTAGTCCTCTTCCGCCCAGGCGTTGCCGTCGCGGGCGACGAGCGCGCTCGCTGCGGCAGGGCCCCACGATCCGGCCGCATACGGCCGCGGCCCGGTGTCGTCGCGCTGCCAGGCGTCGAGGATCGGCTCGACCCACGCCCACGCTTCCTCCTGCTCGTCGCTGCGCACGAACAGGTTGAGCCTGCCGGCGATGACGTCGAGCAGCAGCCGCTCGTACGCGCCGACGCGGTTCTCGGCGAACGCCTTGTCGAAGTCGAGGTCGAGCGAGACCGGCGCCAGCGCCTCGCCCTGGAACGCGCCCTTGGCCGCGAGCAGGTGCAGCTCGAGGCCGTCTTCCGGTTGCAGCTTGATGACGAGCTTGTTCGGCGAGTTGAGGCCGGGAAAGAGCAGATGCGGCGTGCGCCGGAAGTTGACGACGATCTGGGCATCGCGCTCGGCGAGACGCTTGCCGGTGCGCAGGTAGAACGGCACGCCCGCCCAGCGCCAGTTCTGCACCTCGGTGCGCAGGGCGACGAAGGTCTCGGTCGCGCTGCCCGGCGGAACCTTGTCCTCGTCGGCGAATGCGGGCACGGCTTTGCCGTCGACGCTGCCGTTGCGGTATTGGCCGCGCACGACGTCGCGGCCGACGCTGTCGAGCGAAAAGGGCTTCAGCGAGCGCAGCACCTTCAGCTTCTCGTCGCGGATCGCGTCGGCGACCATCCGCGACGGCGGCTCCATCGCGACCATCGTCAGCAGCTGCAGCGCATGGTTCTGGATCATGTCGCGCAGCGCCCCGGTGCGGCCATAGAAGTCGCCGCGGGTGCCGACGCCGATCGACTCGGCGAGAGTGATCTGGATGTTGGCGATGCACTCGCGCCGCCAGAGCGGCTCGAACAGGATGTTGCCGAAGCGCAGCGCCATCAGGTTCTGCACCGCGGGCTTGCCGAGGTAGTGGTCGATCCGGAACGCTTGCTCCTCGGCGAACACCGAGCCGACGATGCGGTTGATCCGGCGCGCGCTCTCGAGGTCGTGGCCAAGCGGCTTTTCGAGGACGACGCGGACGTTCGGCCCGTTCAGCCCGGCCGCGCCGAGGTTCGCGCAGACGACGGGGAAAAGCTGCGGGCCGGTCGCCAGGTACATGACGACGATGTCGGCGGCGCCGGCACGGCCGGCATCGGACGCGAGCCACGCCTTCAGCCGCGCGTAGTCGGCGGCCAGCGAGAGGTCGAGCGCGAGATGGTGCAGCAGCGCCGCGAAGCGATCGAACTCGTCGTCGCTCGGCCGCTTCGCATCCTCGACGTCGGCGAAGCGTTCCTTCACCCAGGCACGGTAGGCGTCGTCGGCGAGCTCCTGGCGCGAGACGGCGACGATGCGGCCGCCCTCCGGCAACTTGCCGTGGCGCCAGGCCTGGAACAGCGCCGGCATCAGCTTGCGCCACGCCAGGTCGCCGGTGCCGCCGAAGAGGACGAGGTCGAACGCCATGGGGAGAGGATACGATCGTCCGATGGACAAGCTCGTCGCTCTCCTCGCGTTCGTGATCGCGCTGGTCCTGCCCGCGACCGCCGCCGCCCAGATCGGCGTCACGCCGGCGGCCGACCAGGAGCGGCTGCTCGCGAGCCCGGATCCTCGCCTCGCGGCGAACAAGCGTCTCGTCTACGACTTCTGGCGCGAGGTCTTCGAGGGCGGCCACATGGAGTTGGCCGAGAAGTACATGGCCGAGTCGTATCTCCAGCACAACCCGAACGTGGCGACGGGCCGCGCGGCGTTCGTCGAGTTCTTCCAGAAATTCAGGAAGCCGGCGCCGATCGAGGCCCGCATCAAGGCGCCCGTCGTCGCCATCGTCGCCGAGGGCGATCTCGTCGTCCTGAGCTTTGCCCGCGAGAACGCCGATCCCAAGGATCCGACGAAGAAGTACACGACGACGTGGTTTGACATGTTCCGCATCGAGGGCGGCAAGTTCGCCGAGCACTGGGACCCGGCTCTGAAGCAATAGAGACCTGTCGCACAAGCGATGAGACCGACCTTCGTCGTCCGTCCGGGCTCGCGCCGATGACCCGGCGCTGGCGGCTCTTTCCGAAGTACGCGCTGCTGATCATCACGCTGGTCGGCAGCATGCTGGTCGCCAGCGGTGCGATCGGCCTCTACTTCTCGTGGCGGGAGACCGAGAAGCACCTCGTCGATCTCCAGGACGAGAAGGCCCGAGACGCTGCCAACCGGATCGAGCAGTACATCCTCGACATCGAGCGCCAGATCAGCTGGACGGCGCTGCCGCGCGCCGACGCCGACGGCGACGCGATCGAGCAGCGCCGGATCGACTATCTGAAGCTCCAGCGCCAGGCACCGGCGATCACCGAAGTGGTCTGGATCGATCCGCAGGGCCGCGAGCAGTTGCGCATTTCGCGCCTGGCGATGGACGTGATCGGCAGCGGCGTCGACGTCTCGCACGAGGAACGGTTTCGCGTCGCCGCGGCGGGCGGCATCTACTACGGGCCGGTCTACTTCAGGAAAGGCACCGAGCCGTACATGACGATCGCGCGCCCCGCCGGCAGCGGCGGCGGCGTCACCGCGGCCGAGGTGAACCTGAAATTCGTCTGGGACGTCGTCTCGCAGATCAGGATCGGCGCGCACGGCCTCGCCTACGTCGTCGATTCGACCGGCACGCTGATCGCGCACCCGGACATCAGCCTGGTGCTGAAGAAGGTCGACCTGAGCACGCTGCCGCAGGTCGCGGCGCTGCGTGACGGCGCCGCCGCCGGGCCGCGGACGGTGGCGCGCGACATCAAGGGCGAGGAGGTCCTCTCTGCCCATGCCAGGATCCCGGCCGATGCCGCACCCGGGGCGGCGGCTCCCGCGGCAGCGAACCTCCACTGGACGGTGTTCGTCGAGTCGCCGCGCGCCGAAGCCTTCGCGCCGCTCTACGCGACGCTGCAGCGGACGGCGCTGATCCTCGTCGTCGCGCTCCTGATCTCGATCGCCGCGAGCTTCTTTCTCGCCCGCGCACTGGTGCGGCCGCTGCGCGCGTTGCAAGAGGGCGCGGCGCAGATCGGCGCCGGCGATCTCGACCGCCATATCGAGGTCCGCACCGGCGACGAGCTCGAAGTGCTCGCCGAGCAGTTCAACCGCATGAGCGCCGAGCTGCGCGAGTCGTACGCCGGCCTCGAGCGCAAGGTCGAGCAGCGCACCGCCGAGCTGAGCGAAGCGCTCGAGCAGCAGACCGCGACGGCCGAGATCCTGCGCGTCATCAGCGGCTCGGTCGCCGACAGCCAGCCGGTGTTCGAGAAGATCCTCGAGAGCTGCGCGCACCTGTTCTCGAGCTCGGAGCAGGGCATCCTCCTGATCGGCGACGACGACCGCGTCTATCTCGCCTCGCATCGCGGCAGCGCTCGCGAGCGTCTCGCGCCGCTGTTCCCGTCGAACCAGCCGCCCGGCGCGTCGTCGACGATCTTCGGCGGCCAGGTCCTGCACTTCCGCGACGTTCTCGGCGATCCCGAGGTGCCGCCCGGCATCCGCGCGGTCGCCGAGCGGATCGGCACCGGTACCTTCTCTCAGCTCTTCGTGCCGCTCGTCTGGGAGGGTCGCGGCATCGGCTCGCTCTACGTCATCCGCCAGCCGCCGACCGGATTCAGCGACAAGGAGATCGGGCTGCTGAAGACGTTTGCGGCGCAGGCGGTGATCGCGATCCAGAACGCGCGCCTGTTCAACGAGACCAAGGAAGCGCTGGAGCAGCAGACCGCGACTGCCGAGGTGCTGCAGGTGATCAGCGGCTCGGTCGCCGACACCCAGCCGGTGTTCGACAAGATCCTCGACAGCTGCGAGCGGCTGTTCGCCGCCAACACGCTCGGCATCTATCTCGTCGACGATGCCGGCATGCTCGACATGGGAGGCTTTCGCGGCGAGTCGCTCGGGCCGAGCGGCGTCATCCGCGCGGTCGCAGGCACGTTCCCGCGATCGGTCTCGGGAACGTCGATCGAGATCGCGATCCGGGAGAAGCGCGTCGTCCACTTTCCCGATGTCCTCGCCGACCCGAACGCGCCGCTGCCGCTGCGCCGCATCGCCGAGGCGACCGACAACCTGTCGATCGCGTTCGCACCGATGCTGTGGGAGGGCCGCGGCGTCGGCGCAATCCAGGTCTCGCGCAATCCGCCGGCGCCGTTCAGCGCCAAGGAGCTGACGCTGCTCAAGACTTTCGCCGACCAGGCGGTGATCGCGATCCAGAACGCGCGCCTCTTCAACGAGACCCGGGAAGCGCTCGAGCAGCAGAAGGCTTCCTCCGAGGTGCTCAACGTGATCAGCAGCTCGGTGGCGGACACGCAGCCGGTGTTCGACAGCATCCTCAACAGCTGCGAGCGCCTGTTCGGCGGCACGCACGTGGTCATCGACCGCCTCGGTGAAGACCGTGCCTGGCATCTGGCCGCCTATGCCGGGCCCAGGCGCGAGGAGATGGCGCGCCTCTATCCGGCGCCGCTCGGGGATGCGCCCGGCACCGACGCCGAGATCCTGCGCCGCCGGGTGACCCACTTTCCCGACGTCGCCGGCGCGAAGGACATGGCCGAAAGCGTCCGCCGCGGCTGCGAGCTGATCGGCTGCAAGGCGCTGGTGATGGCGCCGATGCTGACCGAGTCGCGCCGGATCGGCACGATCATCGTCGGCCGCGACGGCGAGCCGTTCACCGCCAAGGAGATGGCGCTGCTGCAGACCTTCGCCGACCAGGCGGTGATCGCGATCCGGAACTCGAGCCTGTTCGACGAGATCCAGAGGAAGAGCCGCGAGCTCGAGATGGCGAACAAGCACAAGTCGGAGTTCCTCGCCAACATGTCGCACGAGCTGCGCACGCCGCTCAACGCGATCATCGGCTTCTCCGAGGTGCTGAGCGAGAAGATGTTCGGCGAAGTGAACGAGAAGCAGCTCGAATACCTGCGCGACATCCACAGCTCCGGCCATCATCTGCTTTCGCTCATCAACGACATCCTCGACCTCTCGAAGATCGAGGCCGGCCGCATGGAGCTCGACCTGGCGACGACCAGCCTGCCGATGCTGCTCGACAACTGCACGACGCTCGTCCGCGAGCGGGCGAGCCGCAACGGCCTCGTCCTCGCGCTCGAGGTCGAAGACGGTGTCGCCGAGTGGGTCGCCGATGTCAGGAAGCTCAAGCAGGTCGTCATCAACCTGCTCGCGAACGCGGTCAAGTTCACTCCCGCGGGCGGCCGCGTCACCTTGCGCGCGCGAAAGCTCGAGCACGCCGTCGAGATCGCGGTGATCGATACCGGTGTCGGCATCGCCGAGGACCAGCAGGCACTCGTGTTCGAAGAGTTCCGCCAGGCCGGTGGCGACTATCTGAGGAAATCCGAGGGCACCGGGCTCGGCCTTTCGCTCGCCAGGCGCTTCGTCGAGCTGCACGGCGGGTCGATCCGCGTCGAGAGCGAGCCGGGCCGCGGCGCGACCTTTGCCTTTATTCTTCCCGAAGGAGTGGTCGAGGCGGTGGCATGAAAACGATCCTGATCGTCGAGGACAACGAGAAGAACATGAAGCTCGTGCGCGACATATTGCGCCACAACGGCCACCAGACGATCGAGGCGGCGACCGGGCTCGACGGCGTTCGGCTGGCCCACGAGCGGCGACCCGACCTGGTCCTGATGGATATCCAGCTGCCCGACATCGACGGCATCGAGGCGCTGAACCGGATCCGCAGCGAGCGCGCGCTCGACGCCGTGCCGGTGATCGCGGTCTCGGCGTCGGTGATGCCGGACGACCAGCAGAAGATCGTCACCTCGGGGTTCGATGCGTTCGTCACCAAGCCGATCAACCTCAAGCAGTTCCTCGCCACGGTGCAGCGCTTCCTGGCCGAAGGGCGCGCGCCGCCATGAGCGTGCTCGCCGCGTGCCACGTTCGCGGCGAGCGACGCGCGCGTGGCCGGGCGACGCTCGCGCTCGCCGCGGTCGTCGCGCTCGCGGCGGGTGCGGCTGCGGCCGAGCCGCGGCCGGGAGTCGCGACGGTCGGCGTCCTGTCGTACTTCGCGCCGCCGCCGGGGCCGCAGGCGGACTCGATCGAGCAGGCCTTCCTGCAGGGCCTGCGCAACCTCGGCTACGTCGAGGGCAAGAACCTCGTCGTCGAGTGGCGCTATGCGGCCGGCAACGCCGACCGCCTCGCCGCAATGGCGGACGATCTCGTCCGGATCCGGGTCGAGCTGATCATCGCTGCCGGTCAGCCGGCGCGTGAAGCCGCCCGCAAGGCGACCGCGACGATTCCGATCCTGACGTTGTCGGGCAGCGATCCGGTGCGCGAAGGCTGGGCGCAGAGCCTGGCGCGGCCCGGCGGCAACGTCACCGGCCTGACTTTCACCTTTCCCGAGCTCGGCCCGAAGCGACTCGAACTGCTGCACGAAGCGGCGCCGTCGCTCAGCCGGGTCGCGGTGCTCGTCGATCCGGTCGAAGTCGTCGACGTCGGCGAGGTCCTCCGCGAGACGGAGGCGGGCGCGCGGCGGCTCGGCCTGCGGCTGCAGATCGTCCGCGTCAACGGTGCCGACGATCTCGAGGCCGCGTTCGCATCGGCACGCCGACAGCGCGCGCAGGCGGTGTTCGCGATCGCGATGTGGCCACACCGGGCCCGCGTCGCCGAGCTCGCGGCGCGCGACAAGCTGGTCTCGATCGGCGAGTCGTCGCAGGAAGCGCGCGACGGCATCCTGCTCGGCTACGGCGTCGACCCCGAAGATCTCGTCCGCCGCGCCGTCGCCATGATGGACAAGATCCTGAAGGGCGCGCGCGCCGGCGAGCTGCCGGTCGAGCGGGCGACGAAGTTCCGCCTCAGCGTCAACCTGAAGACGGCGCGCGCCATCGGCATCGCGATCCCGCGCTCGCTCCTGCTGCGCGCCGACGAGGTCATCGAATGAGCGACGGGCGCGACGCTCGGGCGAAGATCCTCGTCGTCGACGACGTCGCGCTGAACGTCAAGCTGCTCGCCGACCTGCTGGCGGCAAAGGGCTACCGCACGTGCGCCGCGGCGTCCGGCGCCGAGGCGCTCGCGGCGCTCGACCGCGAGCGGCCCGACCTGGTCCTGCTCGACGTCATGATGCCGGGCATGAGCGGCTACGAGGTGTGCGCCGCGATCCGCGCCGACCCGGCGCACGCGATGCTGCCGGTCGTCCTCGTCACCGCGCTCGATCCGGCCCAGGAACGTGCCAAGGGTCTCGACGCCGGCGCCGACGACTTCCTCAGCAAGCCCGTGAGCCAGGCCGAGCTGCTGGCGCGGGTGCGGTCGCTGCTGCGCATCAAGTCGCTCTACGACGAGCTGCTGCGCCAGAAGGGCGAGCTCGCCGAGCTGAACCGAACGCTCGAGCAACGCGTCGAGGCGGGCGTGCACCAGCTCGAGAAGGTCTCGCGGCTGAAGCGCTTCTTCTCGCCGCAGCTCGCAGAGCTGATCGTCGCCGGCGGCGCCGAGTATCCGCTGAAGAGCCATCGGCGCGAGATCACCGTCGTCTTCCTCGACCTGCGCGGCTTCACCTCGTTCACCGAGACCGCCGATCCGGAGGACGTGATGGCCGTCCTCGGCGAATACCACGCCGCGATCGGTGCCCTCGTGCTCGGCCACGAAGGCACGCTCGAGCGCTTCACCGGCGACGGCGTGATGGTGTTCTTCAACGACCCGGTGCCGGTGCCCGACCCGGCGCTGCGCGCGGCGCGCATGGCGCTTGCGATGCAGCACGAAGTCCGCCGCCTCGCCGAAGTCTGGAGCAAACGCGGGCACGCACTCGCGATGGGAATCGGCATTGCGCAAGGGTTCGCGACGATCGGCGGGATCGGCTTTCCGGGCCGGATCGACTACGGCGCGATCGGCACCGTCACCAACCTGGCGGCACGTTTGTGCGGCGAAGCGCAAGGCGGCGAAATCCTCTGCTCGCAGCGCGTCCGCGCATCGCTCGACGGCGCGCTGCCGGTCGAGCCGGCGGGCGAGCTCGTCCTCAAGGGCTTCCACAAGCCGGTGCCGGCGTTTCGCGTCGTCGGGTGAACGATTGCACTGCGCTGGAGCGCAAACTTCGGCTTCCTCGATCGTCGCCGACCGGCGATCCTCGTCGTCTGGAGGAATAGCCATGAGAAGACGCAGACTTCTGCTCGCGGCCGCCGCGGCAGCGCTGCCACGGCTGGTCGTCGCGCAAGCGCGGCCGGCGCGCATCGGCTGGGTGACTGCCCAACGGCCGCCGAGTCTCGTCCCCTACGTCGCCGCGTTTCGGGCCGCGCTCGCCGAGCTCGGTTTCGCCGAAGGCCGCAACCTCACGATCGAGCTCCGCTACGGCGATGACGATCTCGGCAAGGTTCGCGGCCTGACCGAAGAGCTGATCCGCCTGCCGGTCGACCTCCTCGTCGCGCAGGGCGCGGCGGTCGGCGAGGTCCGCGCGCTGAAGCCGCCGGTGCCGGTCGTCTACGCCTACAGCGGCGACCCCGTCGCGGCCGGCTTCTGCGAGGGCCTCGCGCGGCCGACCGGCAACATGACCGGCGTCACGTTCATGGCTGCAGAGATGAACGGCAAGCGGCTCGAGCTGTTGCGCGAGTTCGTTCCCGGCATGCGTCGGGCGACGCTGCTCGCCAACCCCGAGCACCCCGGCGAGTCGAGCGAACGCGCGATGGCCGAAGGCGCCGCCAGGCGGATCGGCCTCGACGTCGGCTATCTCGCCGCCCGTACCACCGACGAGCTGAACGCCGCGTTCGGGAAGATGGCGGCCGATCGTTCGCAGGGGATTTCGCTGTTCGCCGATGGCTTCGCGGTCCAGAACCGGGAGGCGATCATCGGCTTCGCGCTGCGTCAGCGCATCCCGCTGATCTCGGGCTGGCCGGTGTTCGCCTACAGCGGTGCGCTCTGCACTTATGGGCCGCGTCTCGAGGACTCGTACCGACGACTGGCGTACTTCGCCGATCGGGTCTTGCGCGGCGCCAAGCCCGCCGATCTTCCGATCGAGCAGCCGACGACGATCGAGACGATCGTCAACCTCAAGACGGCCGACGCCCTCGGCCTGACCGTTCCGCAGTCGGTGCTGGTGCGCGCCGACCGCGTGATCCGCTGACGGGCGCGCAGAGGAAGAACGCCGACCCGCTGGCGGCGATCGCAAGCACGGCGCCGACTGATGCGGCGCCGTGGAAGCGGGCGATGAAGCCGGAGGTCGTGGCGTCGGTCGCCAGCACCCAGCCGAGCAGCGCCGTCGCGAGCAGCCCGGCGACGCGCGCGGTCGCGTTGTTGACGCCCGATGCCGAGCCGACGTGGGCAGCGTCGACCGCGTCGATCACCGCTGCGGTCAGCGGCGCGACGCTGAGCGTGAGGCCGACGGCGACGAAGACGAGCGCCGGCAGGACGTCGATCGCGTAGCGCACCGCCGCGGCGTCGACGCGCAGGAAGAGTGCGAAGCCGGCGGCGACGAGCAGCGGCCCCGCGGTCAGCAGAGGGCGTGTGCCGACGCGCTCGGCGAGACGGCCGGCGGCGCGCGAGCCGAGACCCATCGCGACCGACAGCGGCAACAGCGCAGCGCCCGCGGCCGCTGCCGACCAGTGGCCGCGCTCGATGAGCAGAAAGGGCAGCAGCACGACCATGCCGCTCAACGCCGCATACAAGCACAGGGTGAGGATGCTGACGCCGATGAAGGTGCGGGTGCCGAACAGGGCGAGCGGCATCATCGCGCGGCGCTTGCGGCGCGCTTCGACGGCGACGAATGCGCCGAGGCAGGCGACGCCGGCGGCGATCGCGACCGCGCCGGTCGTCGTCGCGGCGGCGGCCGCGGCGGCGCCGCGCGCCGCGACCACGGTGAGCCCGTACGTCAGCAGACCGAGCCCTGCGGTCGCGAGTGCGGCGCCGGCGATGTCGAGCGGTGCAGCGTCGCCGCTGCGGCTCTCGCCGACCTTGCGCCATGCGAGCCCGGCGGCGATCGCGGCGACCGGGAGGTTGATCAGAAAGATCGCGCGCCAGCCGACGGTGTCGACGAGCCAGCCGCCGACGAGCGGGCCGACGGCGCCGGTGACTGCGCTCGCCGCTGCCCAGGTGCCGACCGCGCGGCCGCGCGCCTCGCCGTCGAAGGCGGCGCCGAGCAACGCCAGGCTCGCCGGCACCAGCAACGCGGCACCCACGCCCTGCAACGCGCGCGCCGCGAGCAGCCAGCCGAACGCAGGAGCGAGCGCGCAGCCGAGGGACGCAGCGGTGAAGATCGTGATGCCGGTCAGGAAGATGCGCTTCCTGCCGAAGCGATCGCCGGCGACGCCGCCGAGCAGGACGAGGGCGCCGAGCGGCAGCAGGTAGGCGTTGATCAGCCAGCCGATCGACGCTCCGGAGGCGCCGGACGACGCGAGGTCATGCTCGATCGCCGGCAGGCCGACGTTGACGACCGAGCCGTCGATGAACGCGAGGCTCGAGCCGACGATCGTCGCCGCCAGCGTCGCCTTCGGATGGCGCGCCGTCGTGTCGCACGAGCTCGATTCGGCGAGCGCTGCGTCGCACGGCCCTGCGACGAGCGCGCGCATCGCTTCAGCCTGCGCCGCTCAGCCCGCGCAGCGCGCCGTAGGCGGCATCGACGCCCTGGCCGACGATCGCTTCCTTCCAGTCGTCGCGGTCGGTGTAGAACGCGTCGCGCAGCTGCCGCTTGATCGCGCGCCGCGTCACGTCGTCGGTCCCGGGATGGTTCTCGAGCCACTGGTCGGCGCGCAGCGCCCGCATCACGTCGGCCTGCGGCTGGGTGCCGTACTCGAGCGCGATGCCGGTGTACTCGGCCTGGGCGCACTCCTCGTAGGCCGAGAGCCACATCAGGCCGCTCAGCAAGGCAGACGTCGACGAGCCGTCGTAGATCGACGTCACGTCGCCCCACCACGCCTTCGCGCGCGCGTACGACTCGGCGTCGTCGCGGCCGGCGTAGATGCGCTCGCCGTGGCCGCTCGGGCCGAGCCCGGTGTGCAGGTCGATCCAGCCGAGGCGGGTGCAGCGGGTGCCGTGGCGGTGCAGCACCTGGCGCAGCGTCGCGTGGCTCCAGGTCGGCTCGGCGCCGCCGTAGAAGAGGCCGTCCGGATGGGCGTACTGGCCGCCGGAGATGACCTGCTGCAGCGCGCGCTCGCCGTGCTCGGCGACGAACGCGTCGAGCGCCGCCGCCGTCGCCGGGTCGGGCGGCCAGTGCTCGGGAACGATGAAATCGGCGAGCTCGTCGTAGCGCGCGTTCGCCGGCGCGGCGGCGGCGAAGTCGCGGAAGTTGCGGTTGAGGTCGACGTTTTCGTGCGTCGTGCGCCGCCACCACGAGAAGCCGTGCGGATTGAGGCCGTGGATGTACAGCACGGCGACGCCGGCGGCCTGCGCCGCCTCGTGCCACGCGACATCGCCGAGCAGCGCGACCTGGACTCCCGAGCCGCAGAAGCCTTCGACGCCGTGACAGCCGCTGCTGACGATCAGGAGCGACTCGGCGGCGAACGGGCCGTCGCGGGCGACGTCCATCGCCAGCATCTCGCCGTCGCGGCCGGCAAGCGGATGGACGTTCGTCTCGACGCCGAGCCCGCGCGAGCGCGCCGCAGCGAAGAACTTGTCGCGCGCCTCGGCGTAGCTCTGGGCGAAGTGACGGGCCGCGCCCTGTTCGCCCGGCGGCCGTGGCGGGGCCGGTGGGCGGGGAGCTGCCCGGCGCTCGGCCGGCGCGCCGGGCTTGCTCATCGGTTCAGCGCCCGGGCGTGGCGAGCCAGGCCTCGGCGAGGCGAACCCAGAGCGAGCCGCCGAGCGGGATCAGCTCGTCGTTGAAGTCGTAGCTCGGGTTGTGCAGCATGCACGGGCCCATGCCGTGGCCGCTCTCGCGATGCGTGCCGTCGCCGTTGCCGATCAGGAAGTAGCAGCCGGGCTTCTCGAGCAGGTAGTAGCTGAAGTCCTCGGCGCCCATCGTCGGCTCGAACTCGATCACGTTCTCGGCGCCGACCATGTCGGTCATGACGCGGCGTGCGAACTCGGTCTCGGCCGGGTGGTTGATCGTCGGCGGATAGTTGCGCCGGAAGTGGAATTCGCAGGTGGCGCCGAACGCGGCGCAGGTGTGCTCGGCGATCTCCTTCATGCGCGCCTCGATGAGGTCGAGCACGCCGAGCGTGAAGGTGCGCACCGTGCCTTGCATCTCGCAGCTGTCGGGGACGACGTTGGTCGCCTCGCCGGTGTGGATCATCGTCACCGAGATGACGCCGGCATCGATCGGCCGCTTGTTGCGGCTGATGATGGTCTGAAAGGCATTGACGATCTGGCAGGCGACCGGCACCGGGTCGATGCCGTTGTGCGGCATCGCGGCATGCGAGCCCTTGCCGCGGATGACGATCCGGAATTCGTTGCTCGACGCGAACGACGGCCCCGATTTGAGCGCGAACTGGCCGACCTTCAGGCCGGGCCAGTTGTGGGCGCCGAAGATCGCCTCCATCGGGAACTTGTCGAACAGGCCGTCCTTCATCATCTCGCGCGCGCCGCCGCCGCCTTCCTCGGCCGGCTGGAAGACGAGATAGACGGTGCCGTCGTAGTTGCGGTGCCTGGAGAAGTGCTTGGCGGCGGCGAGCAGCATCGCGGTGTGGCCGTCGTGGCCGCAGGCGTGCATCTTGCCGGCGTGGCTGCTCCTGTGCGTGAAGGTGTTGTGCTCGGTGATCGGCAGCGCGTCCATGTCGGCGCGCAGGCCGACGGCGCGGCCGCTGCTGCCGTTCTTCAGGATGGCGACGATCCCGGTCGTTCCCATGCCACGGTGGAACGGAATCTCCCACGACGTGAGTTGCCTGGCGATCAGGTCGGCGGTGCGCTCCTCCTCGAAGCAGAGCTCGGGATGGGCGTGGATGTCGCGTCGGAGGGCGGCGATCTGGGCCGCGTCGGCGAGGATGGATTCGATGACTTGCATGATCTGGCTCCTGGCCCGGGCCAGTTTACCCGTGGCCCGATTCCAGGGCTGTGGTGTGCCCGACGCCCCTTCGGCGTGCCCGGGACACGCTGTGCCATAGTCTGCGCGTGACTTCGCACGTCGTCCGCGCCGCCTGTCCGCACGACTGCCCCGACACCTGCGCGATGCTGGTGACGGTCGAGGACGGTCGCGCCGTCGCCGTCCACGGCAACCCCGAGCATCCGCCGACGCACGGCGCGCTCTGCACCAAGGTCTCGCGCTACGCGGAACGCACTTACCACCCGGAGCGCGTCCTGCGGCCGCTGAAGCGCAGCGGCCCGAAGGGGAGCGGCAGCTTCACGCCGGTCTCGTGGAACGGGGCGCTCGACGACATCGCCGCGCGCCTCGGCCGGATCGCCGGCCCGCGCCTCGCCAACGCCGAGGCGATCGTTCCCTACAGCTACTGCGGCACGATGGGCCTGGTCCAGGGCGAAAGCATGGCGGGACGGTTCTTCCATCGTCTCGGCGCGTCGCTGCTCGATCGCACGATCTGCTCGTCGGCAGGCGGCGAGGCGCTCGCCGCCACCTACGGTGCCAAGGTCGGCATGCACGTCGAGCACTACGCCGAGAGCCGGCTGATCGTCATCTGGGGCAGCAACTCGATCACCTCGAACCTGCACTTCTGGCGCATTGCGCTCGACGCCAAGCGTGCCGGCGCCAAGCTCGTCTGCATCGACCCGCGCCGCACCGAGACCGCCGAGCGCTGCCACGAGCACATCGCGCTCCTGCCGGGCAGCGACGGCGCGCTCGCGCTCGGCGTCATGCACGAGCTCGTCGTCCACGACTGGCTCGACCACGACTACATCGCCCGTCACGTCGATGCCGGCTGGCCGGCGTTGCGCGCGCGTGCGCTCGAGTGGCCGCCCGAGCGCGCCGCCGTCGCCTGCGGCATCGACGCCGCGCAGGTGAGTGCGCTCGCACGCGACTACGCGACGCTGCGGCCGGCGGCGATCCGCCTCAACTACGGCATGCAGCGGGTGCGCGGCGGCGGCAACGCGACGCGGCTGATCGCGATCCTGCCGTGCCTCGTCGGCGCCTGGCGGCACCGCGCCGGCGGCCTGCTGCTGTCGGCCTCCGGGTGGTTCCGGAACGTCCGCGCCGACGCCGCCCTGCAGCGCCCCGACCTGCTCGCCGGCCGCCGGCCGCGGACGATCAACATGAGCACGATCGGCGACGATCTGCTGCGCGAGAGCGGCGCGCGTCGCGCCGACGGCACGCCCTTCGGGCCGAGGATCGAAGCGCTCGTCGTCTACAACAGCAACCCGGTCGCGGTTGCGCCGGAGTCGGCCAAGGTCGCGCGCGGCTTTGCCCGCGACGATCTCTTCACCGTCGTCCTCGAGCACTTCCTGACCGATACCGCCGACCACGCCGACTACGTGCTGCCGGCGACGACGCAGCTCGAGCACCTCGACGTCCACACCAGCTACGGCCACACCTACGCGCTCATCAACGAGCCGGCGATCGCGCCGCTCGGCGAGACGCGGCCGAACACGCAGATCTTTCGCGAGCTCGCCACCCGGATGGGCTTCGACGAGCCGTGCTTTCGTGACGACGACGAGGCGCTCGCGCGCACGGCATTTCGCTCCGGTGGCGACGGCGACGGCATCGATTTCGACCGCTTGCGTGCACGCGGCTGGGTCAAGTTGGCGATCGCCGAGGCGCCGTTCGCCAACGGCGGCTTTCCGACTCCCGACGGCAGGTGCCGCATCGACGCCCCCGGCCTCGGCGTCCCTGACTCGGTTGACAACTACGAGTCGGCGCGCAGCTCGCCGGCGGTCGCGGCGCGCTTTCCGCTCGCCATGATTTCACCGCCGGCGCGCAACTTCCTCAACTCGAGCTTCGTCAACGTGACGAGCCTGCGCGCGATCGAGGGCGAGCCGCTGCTCGAGATCTCGCCCGCCGATGCGGCGCTGCGCGGAATCGCCTCGGGCGACGGCGTCCGCATCTTCAACGACCGCGGCAGCATCGTCTGCAAGGCGGTGGTCGGCGCACGGGCGCGGCCCGGCGTCGTCAACGGCCTCGGCGTCTGGTGGCGCAAGCTCGGGCGCGACGGCAAGAACGGCAACGAGCTCACCCACCAGCGCTTGACCGACATCGGCCGGGCGCCGAGCTTCTACGATTGCCTGGTCGAAGTCGAGCGCGCCGTCGTGCCGGCGCCGGCGTGAGGCGCGGCGCTCGCGTCGTGGCCTGGGTCATCGGCGGGGTCGCGACGACAGCGCTCGTCGCCGCCGCAGGCGTCTGCCTCACCTCGGGCTGCACCACGGTCGGCTACTACGCGCAGTCGGTCGTCGGCCACCTGGAGATCCTGCAGGCGGCGCGGCCGGTGCCGCAGGTGCTCGACGACCCGGCTGCGGGCGAGGCACTGAAGGAGCGCCTCGCGCTCTCGCAGCGGATCCGCGACTTCGCCGTCCACGAGCTCGACGAGCCCGACAACGCGAGCTATCGCCGCTACGCCGATCTGCACCGCGCCGCCGCGGTCTGGAACGTCGTCGCCGCGCCCGAGCTGTCGCTGGTGCCGAAGACGTGGTGCTTCTGGGTCGTCGGCTGCGTCGGCTATCGCGGCTACTACGTCGAGGAGCAGGCCGATGCGCTCGCCGCCGAGCTGCGCAGCGACGGCCTCGACGTCGCCGTCTATCCAGTGCCCGCGTATTCGACGCTCGGCCGCCTGCCGACGGGCGGCTGGCTCGCCGATCCGCTCCTCAACACCTTCATCGGCTATCCGGAAGGCGAGCTCGCGCGGCTCGTCTTCCACGAGCTCGCGCACCAGGTCGCGTTCGCTGCCGGCGACACCGCGTTCAACGAGTCGTTCGCGACGACGGTCGAGAAGATCGGCGCCGAACGCTGGCTCGTCGCTCACGGCACGCCGGCCGCACGCGAGGAGGTCGCGCGCGCGGAAGCGCGGCGGGCCGACTTTCGCGCCCTCACCGGCCGCTATCGCGACGAGCTCGAGGCCCTGTACGCGAGCGACGCCGGCGACGACGCCAAGCGTGCCGGCAAGGCCGCCGTGCTGGCCCGGCTGCGCGCCGACTACGCGACGCTGAAGGCGGCGCGCTGGGGCGGCTACGCCGGCTACGACCACTGGTTCGCGAACGCCAACAACGCCGAGTTCGGCGTCCTCGCGAGCTACACCGGACTGGTGCCGGCGTTCGAGCGACTGTTCGATCGCGAAGGGCGCGACTTCCCGCGCTTCTACGCCGAAGTCCGCCGCATCGCGGCGCTGCCCGCGGCCGAGCGCAGAAGCGCTCTGGAGCGCTAAGCTCGCCGCCGCTGTCGTCTTCTTCACCGGAGCCTTGTCCATGGCCGAGATCCACCTCCGTCGCGCGCACCGGCTCGGCCTGGCCAAGGCGCGCAAGACCGCGTGGCGCTGGGCCGAGCTCGCCGAGGAGAAGTTCGGCATGGAGTGCACGGTCCACGAAGGCGAGACGAGCGATGTCGTCGAGTTCGTGCGGGCGGGCGTCGAGGGCCGCCTGATCGTCACGGCCGACTCGTTCGATCTCACCGCGCGGCTCGGCCTCGTGCTCGGCGCGTTCCGCGGTCGCATCGAGGAAGGCATCGCGGAGAACCTCGACGCTGTCCTCGCCGACGCTGCGGCGGTGAAGAAAAAGCCCGCCGCCGGCAAGGCCGCGGCGAAGAAGAAGTGACGGTGAGCGGCGCCTACTTCAGCGATTCGACGAGGTCGACGTACTCCTGCATCGCCGCGTCCTTCGTCTTGCCGGCGATCGCGTTCCAGGCGTCCCACTTGGCGCGGCCGACCATGTCGCCGAAGCCGGGGCGCTTGCCTTCGGCGTCGCCGCTCGACGCCTGCTTGTAGAGCGCGTAGAGCTTGAGCATCGTCATGTTGTCGGGCTTCTCGGCCAGACTCTTCGAGTCCGCGACCGCTCGCTCGAACGTCGCCTGCAGGTCGGCCATGGTGTTCCTCTCGGGTCGTAGTGAAAGTCGCGATTGACCGCGCCGATCTTAGCCAGCATCTTGACGGCCCCCGTGCCTTGGGTGTCGCGCCGCAGCCGATGAACCGTCCCGCCGCCATTCGCGAGCGCATGTCGCGCGTCGACACCGCCTGGCTGCGGATGGACAACGACGTCAACCTGATGATGATCGTCGGCGTCTGGCTGCTGCGGCCGAAGATCGCCTACGAGACGCTCTGCCGCCGGGTCAAGGAGAAGCTCCTGCGCTACGAGCGCTTCGGCTGGGTCGTCGTCCGTGACGTCGACGGCGCGAAATGGTGCACCGACGACGACTTCGACATTCATCGCCAGGTCGTTCGCGAGAAGCTCAAGCGCCGCCGCGGGCAGAGCGAGCGCGCGGCGCTGCAGGAGCGCGTCGGCGCGCTCGCCGCCACGCCGCTCGATCCCGACCGGCCGCTCTGGGAGTTCCGCCTGATCGAGGACTACGAGGGCGGCAGCGCGCTCGTCGCGCGCGTCCACCACTGCATCGGCGATGGCATCGCGCTGATCTCGGTCATGCTGTCGATCACCGATGGCGGCAGCGATCCGCCCTTGCGCACGCGCCGTTCGCGCGGCGGCGAAGCCGGCGGCGGCGACTGGCTCGCCGACCTCGTGCTGAAGCCGCTCGACGGCTTGTCGACCAAGGCCGCAGCGCTGGTCGAGAAATCGATCGCGCGCTCGCTCGACGTGCTTGCCGATCCGAAGCAGGGCCTCGCCGGTGCGATCGACGCCGCGCGCCTCGGCGCCAGGGTGATGAACGACGTCGCCGCGATGGCGCTGATGGCCGACGATTCACCGACGTTGCTCAAGGGAAAGCCGAGCGGCAGCAAGCGCGTCGCCTGGGGCGAGCCGATCGCGCTCGCCGACGTCAAGGCGATCGGCAGCGTTCTCGGCTGCTCGGTCAACGACGTCCTTCTCGCCTGTGTCGCCGGCGCGATCGGGCACTGGTTGCGCGCGCAGGGCGACGATCCCGCGGGCAAGGAGATCCGCGCGATGGTGCCGGTCAACCTGCGGCCGCTCGAGGACGCGTGGCGGCTCGGCAACCGCTTCGGCCTCGCACCGCTCGTGCTGCCGATCGGCGTCGCCCACCCGGTCGAGCGCGTGTTCGCGGTGCGGGCGCGGATGGCCGAGCTGAAGTCGAGCTACCAGCCGCTGCTCGCGTTCGCGCTGCTCGCCGTCGCCGGGCTGATGGTCAAGCCGGTGCAGGATGCGATGCTCGGCCTGTTCGCGAAGAAGACGACCGCCGTCATGACCAACGTGCCGGGGCCGGCGGTGCCGCTGAAGTTCTGCGGCTCGACCTTGCGCCAGACGATGTTCTGGGTGCCGGCGTCGGGCGATGTCGGCGTCGGCGTCAGCATCCTCTCGTACGCGGGCGGAGTGCAGTTCGGCCTCGTCACCGACGAGGCCCTGTGCGCGGAGCCGCAGGCGATCGTCGCCGGCTTCGAGCCCGAGTTCGCGAAACTGCTGCTGCTGACGATGATGCTGCCCTGGGGTGGCGACACCTAGCACGACCGGCGCACCGCGGCTCGGGCCCGGCGGCATCGTCGGCCACGCTAGACTGAATCCATGCTCGCATCCGACGCGCTGTCGCATCTGGTCGTGCTCGACCTGACGCGCGTTCGCGCCGGGCCGACCGCGGTGCGCCAGCTCGCCGACTGGGGCGCCCAGGTCATCAAGATCGAGATGCCGCCGGCGCTGGAGGAGGGCGACGGCGTCGGCGGCCCGCGCGACGGCAGCGACTTCCAGAACGTCCATCGCAACAAGCGCAGCATGACGCTCAACCTGAAGTCGGCCGAGGGGGTCGCGATCCTGAAGCAGCTGGTCGCGCGCGCCGACGTGCTGGTCGAGAACTACCGGCCCGACGTCAAGCGAAAGCTCGGCATCGGCTTCGAGACGATGGCCGAGGTCAATCCGCGCCTCGTCTACGCGAGCATCTCCGGCTACGGCGAGGACGGGCCGTATCGCCTGCGCCCGGGCTTCGACCAGATCGCGCAGGGCATGGGCGGCCTGATGTCGATCACCGGCCTGCCCGGGCAGGGGCCGGTGCGCGCCGGCATTCCGGTCGCCGATCTCTGCGCCGGCATCTTCTGCGCCTGGGGGATCGCGGTCGCGCTGATCGAGCGCGAGAAGTCGGGCCAGGGCCAGTGGGTCAAGACGTCGCTCCTGCAGGCGCAGCTCTTCATGCTCGACTTCCAGGCGGCGCGCTGGCTGATGGACGGCGAGGTCGCACGCCAGGCCGGCAACAACCACCCGACGTCGATCCCGACCGGCGTCTTCAAGA
The DNA here is from genome assembly GCA_036496385.1 of Caldimonas sp. Classification (GTDB taxonomy): domain Bacteria; phylum Pseudomonadota; class Gammaproteobacteria; order Burkholderiales; family Burkholderiaceae_C; genus Schlegelella_A. The sequence continues at coordinate 151,058 of DASXLD010000003.1, forward strand.
CCCGCGACGGCCACATGAACATCGCGGTGTCGGGCGGCAGGATCTGGCTTCGCTTCTGCGCTGCGATCGGCGCGCCCGAGCTCGCCGAGCATCCCGACTACAAGACCGCGGCGCTGCGCTCGCAGCATCGCGACCGGCTGCACGTCGATCTGGAGCGGCATCTCGCGGCACGCGACACCGCCGATTGGGTCGCGGCGCTGAACGAGGCGGGCGTGCCGTCGGGCCCGATCTACGCGATCGATCAGGCGTTCGCCGACCCCCAGGTGCGCCACCTCGCGATCGTCCAGAAGGTCGACGATGTCGCCTACCTGGGCCAGCCGGTGACGCTCAGCCGCACGCCGAGCGCAGTCGTCGCGCACCCGCCCGGCCAGGGCGAGCACACGGCCGAGGTTCTGCGCACGCTCGGCCTCGGCGAGGCCGACATCGAACGACTGCGAGAGCAGGGAATCGTCTGAGGGACCCACCATGGCGAGCGAGAAACTGATCGCGAGGAAGGCAGACGGCATCGGCTGGATGACCTTCAACAACCCCGAGCGGCTGAACGCGATCTCGCTCGAGATGTGGCAGGCAGCGCTCGAGGCGATGGTCGACTTCGCGGCCGACTCGTCGGTACGCGTGATGGTCGTCACCGGCGCCGGCGGCAAGGCGTTCGCGTCCGGCGCCGACATCTCGAAGTTCAAGGCCGAGCGTCAGGACGCCGAGGCCATCGCCCACTACCAGGCGACGACGCAGCAGGCGTACTCGGCGATCCAGGGGATGACGATCCCGACCATCGCGATGATCCGCGGCTACTGCATCGGCGGCGGCACCGCGGTCGCGGTGTGCTGCGACATCCGCATCTGCACCGAGGACGCGAAGTTCGGCATTCCCGCGGCCCGGCTCGGCCTCGGCTACGGCCTCAACCGCGCGCAGCCGCTGGTCGACCTGATCGGGCCGGCGTATGCGAAGGAGATCTTCTTCACCGGCCGCCAGATCGACGCCCGCGAGGCCGAGAAGATGGGCCTCGTCAACCGGGTCGTCGCCGACGCCGCACTCGAGTCGACGGTCGAGGAGATGGCGAGGACGATCGTCGCCAACGCACCGCTCACGGTCCGCTGCGCGAAGCTCGTCGTCGGCGAGGCGCTGAAGGACACGGCCGAGCGCGACGTCGCCGCTGCCGAGCGCGCCGTCGCCGCGTGCTTCGCGAGCGCCGACTACCAGGAAGGGCAGGCGGCGTTCATGGAAAAGCGCAAGCCCAGGTTCACCGGCACCTGATCCGGCGCCGGCGCCGAACAGCGAGGACTCCCGTCATGGCAAGCACGCCCACCAGCGAGCACGTCGTCGTCGAGCGCGACGGAGCGGTCGTCACGTTGACATTCAACCGGCCGGAGGCGCGCAACGCCATGACCTGGGCCATGTACGAGCGCTTGAGCGAAGTCTGCGAGGAGGTCGACCGCGACGACGGCGTGCGCGTCCTGGTCCTCAAAGGCGCCGGCGGCAAGGCGTTCGTCGCCGGCACCGACATCAGCCAGTTCCTGAGCTTCGAAAGCGGCGACGACGGCCTGCGCTACGAACGCGACGCCGATCGTCTGCTCGGCCGCGTCGCCGACGTCAGGAAGCCGGTCATCGCGCAGATCGAGGGCTTCGCGGTCGGTGGCGGCTTCGGCATCGCCGCCGGTTGCGACCTGCGCATCGCGACTGGGGAGGCACGCTTCGGGGCGCCGATCGCGCGCACGCTCGGCAACTGCCTGTCGATGCGGACCTATGCGCGCTACCTGGACCTGCTCGGGCCGTCGCGGCTGAAGGAGCTCATCTTCACGGCGCGCCTGCTCTCCGCCGAGGAGGCGCTCACGGCGGGCTTCGTCCACGAGATCGTCCCTGCGGAACGGATTGCGGCGCGCGTCCGCGAGCTCGCCGAACAGATCGCGTCGCATGCGCCGATCACGCTGCGGGTGACCAAGGAAGCAGTCCGTCGCCTCCAGGACGCGCGCCCGGTGCCCGACGGCAGCGACCTCATCGCGATGACGTACGGGAGCGCCGACTTCCGCGAGGGCGTTCGCGCCTTCGTCGACAAGCGGCCGCCGCGCTGGACCGGCAAGTAGTGCTTCTTTCATCTCGTTGCCCCGACCTGCCGGCAGGCGCATCCCTGCCGGGCTAAGATCGCTCAGCCATGACGTTGAGCAGGATGCGCGCGACCTCGCGACGACGCTTGTCGTGGCTGGTCTGGCTCGGCCTGCTCTTCGCGTTCGCGCAGGTGGCGGCGAGCGCGCACGCCATCTCGCACCTGAGTGCCGATGCCGGTCGCTCGCGCGAAGGCGGCGCTGTCCACGCGCAGTGCGACCTCTGCCTGCTCGGCGCCAGCATCGGTGGCGCCGCGCCGGCAACCGAGCCGCCGATCGCCTGCCATCCGGACCTCGGCGACGTCGCCTACGTCGACGAGCTTCGCCCCTTCGTCGCGAGCGCTCCTGCGCTCGCCTACCGAAGCCGCGCACCGCCCACCGCTCCGCGCTGACCGTGACCGTGGCGCGCCGCTCGTTTCGAGCGGCCCGCGCTGCCATCCGTCATCACCGGAGCATTCACATGAAGCTCATGACAGCGGCCATGCTGGCCGCGCTGGCCTGGCCCATGGCGGCACGGGCCGACGACGCCGCCGACTTGGCCGCGATCCGCAAGGACATGGAAGCGATGCGCGCCACCTACGAGGCGAGGCTGCAGGCGCTCGAGCGGCGCCTGCAGAACGCCGAGACGGCGCTCGCTGCGGCGCCGCCGCCGGCGAGCGCACCGGCCGTCGCCACTGCGGCGCCGCCCGCAACCGCGAGCGCGACCGCTTCGCCCGCGCCCGCCGACGCGGCCGCCGGCGGCGGCGCGAACGCATTCAATCCGGCGATCTCGCTGATCCTTTCCGGGCTCTACACGAACACGTCGAAGGACCCCTCGCGCTACGCGATCGCCGGCTTCCCGTTGCCGGGCGACGCCGCAGTCGGCCCGGGGACGCGCGGCTTCAGCCTCGCCGAATCCGAGCTCGGCTTCGCCGCGAGCATCGACCCGTGGCTGCGCGGCGCCGCCAACATCTCGATCGCCGCCGACAACAGCGTCGAGGTCGAGGAGGCCTACGTGCAGACGACCTCGCTCGGCAACGGACTGTCGCTGAAGGCAGGCCGGTTCTTCTCCGCGCTCGGCTATCTCAATTCGCAGCACTCGCACACCTGGGATTTCGTCGACGCACCGCTCGCCTACCAGGCGATGCTCGGCACCCAGTTCGCCGACGACGGCGTGCAGCTGACGTGGCTGCCGCCGCTCGACGAGTACGTCGAGCTCGGCGTCGAGCTCGGTCGCGGCCGCAGCTTTCCCGGCAGCGACAGCAGCCGCAACGCGCCGGGCGCGGTCGCGGTCACGGCGCACGTCGGCGGCGACATCGGCGCGAGCCACAGCTGGCGCGCCGGCGTCTCGATGCTCGATGCGAAGGCGAGCGAGCAGGGCCTGGTCGCGACCGACGATGCGGGCAACCGCTTCGACCAGTCCTTCAGCGGCACCACCCGCGTCTGGGTCGCGGACGCGGTGTGGAAATGGGCGCCGAACGGCAACGCGACGCGAACGAACTTCAAGCTGCAGGGCGAGTATCTGCAGAGCACGCGCAGCGGCGACCTGGTCCACGATGTCGGCAGCACGAACCTGGCGTCGAGCTTGCACGCGCGCCAGTCGGGCTGGTACGTCCAGGGCATCTACCAGTTCATGCCGCGCTGGCGCGTCGGCGCCCGCACCGAGCGGCTCGATCCGGGCAGCCCCGACTACGGCATCAACAACGGCCTCATTCCGACCACCGACCACACGCCGAGCAGGAACTCGCTGATGTTCGACTTCAGCCCGAGCGAGTTCTCGCGCTTTCGCCTGCAGCTCGCGCAGGACCGTGCCCGGCCGGGCGGCACCGACACGCAATGGTTCCTGCAATACCAGACGAGCCTGGGCGCGCACGGCGCGCACAGCTTCTGATCCCGATGGAGACCCTCATGCATCGCACGTTTCACCGTTTGTCCTTGCTTGCCGTGCTGGCCATGCTCGCCGGCGCCGTTCCCGCGCATGCGGCGCTGCGCGTCTTCGCGTGCGAGCCGGAGTGGGGTGCGCTCGCCGGGGAGATCGGCGGCAAGCTCGTCGACGTCACCGTCGCAACGAGCGCGCTGCAGGACCCGCACCAGATCCAGGCCAAGCCGAGCCTGATCGCGCGCACGCGCAACGCCGACCTCGTCGCCTGTACCGGCGCCGAGCTCGAGATCGGCTGGCTGCCGCTGTTGCTCCAGCAGTCGGGCAATGCCAAGGTGCAGCCGGGGCAGCCCGGCAACTTCGCCGCTGCCGACTTCGTCCGCAAGCTCGAGATCCCGAGCCAGGTCGATCGCTCGCAGGGCGATGTCCACGCCTCGGGCAATCCGCACATCCAGACCGACCCGCGCAACATCGCGCTCGTCGCGACGGCGCTCGGCGCGCGGCTGCAGCAGCTCGATCCCGCGAACGCGGCGCAGTACGCGAAGGGCCAGGCCGAGTTCGCGCGCAAGTGGCAACAGTCCATGGCGCGCTGGAGCGTGCAGGCGGCGCCGCTGAAGGGCATGGCCGTCGTCTCGCAGCACAAGGCGTTCGCCTACCTCTACGACTGGCTCGGCTTGAAGGAGGTCGCGGTGCTCGAGCCGAAGCCGGGCGTCGAGCCGAGCGCGGCGCACCTGGAGAGCGTGCTCGCTGCGCTCAAGGCGACGCCGGCGAAGATGGTCCTCTACGCCGCGTACCAGGATCCGAAGCCGTCGGAATGGCTGGGCAGGAACGCCGGCCTCGCGATCGTCAAGGTGCCGTTCACGGTCGGCGGCAGCGACGCTGCCAAGGACCTGTTCGGCCTCTTCGACGACACCGTCGCGCGCCTGCTCGCCGGCGTCGCCAAGCCATGAGCTGGAGTGCGCTCGACTGGGGCATCCTCGGCCCGGCGCTGATCGCGGGTCTGCTCGTGCTCGCGACCCACGTGCCGCTCGGCATGCAGGTGCTCGACCGCGGCATCGTCTTCATCGACCTCGCGATCGCGCAGATCGCCGGCCTCGGCGTCATCGCTGCCGACGCCATCGGCTTGCCGGAAGGTGGCGTTGCCGTGCAGGCGGCGGCGGTCTCGGCGGCGCTCGGCGGCGCCTGGCTGCTGACGTGGACCGAGCGGCGCGCGCCCGCGCAGCAGGAGGCGCTGATCGGCGTCCTCTTCATTCTCGCGGCCTGCGCGGGGCTGCTGTTGCTCTCGGGCAATCCGCATGGCGGCGAGCATCTGAAGGACCTCCTCGTCGGCCAGATCCTGTGGGTGCACACGACGCAGCTGCTCTGGCTCGCCGGCCTGTCGCTCCTGCTGCTCGCGGCGATCGCGTCCGGGTGGATCGCGCGGCTCGGCCGGTTCGGCTTCTATGGCGCGTTCGCGCTCGCGGTGACGGCGTCGGTGCAGCTGGTCGGCGTCTATCTCGTCTTCTCGAGCCTCATCATCCCGGCCCTCGCGACCAGCGGCGAGCCGGGCCGGCGCAGGCTCGCCGTCGCCTATGCGATCGGCGCGACCGGCTATGCGCTCGGGCTCGCGCTCTCGGCGCTGTTCGACCTGCCGTCGGGGGCGGTGATCGTCTGTACGCTGGCGGCCTGTGCGCTAATCTGGAAAGGCTATCCCCGCGATCAGGGGGTTGCCCGGGATCGGCCCTAGGCGCAGTGTCCTCGGCTCTGCCGCCGCCACGCGTTGATTCGACCGTCGTCGTGCCGCGGCGTGCCAACAACAAGGAGTACGGCATGGCTCTCGACAGATTTGGGCAGTCGCTGCGGATCGGCCTTGCGACGATCGGCGCTCTCGGCGCGAGCGCGCCAGTATGGGCCGACCCGCCCTTCATCACGGGAGCGGGCGATCCCAACTACCTGACGCTGTTCCAGGGCGCGAGTGCGAAGACCTTCGCGGACCTCGGCTTTTCCGTCGGCACCGGGCCGGGCCAGCTGCACGTCAGCATCAACACCTTCACCGATCCTGCCGGGTTGATCTTCGGTACCGCCCTCGGGACGGGCAACCTGGATGCGTCGGGGGTGACCACCGGCCTGCTGAATTACGCCTACTCGCTCACCGCGACGACGACTGCATCGGTGAACGCACGCGATTACGCATGGGGTCAGAACCCCGGGACCAATACGGGCACGAATCCGGCGCTCGACACGCCCTGGAACGGCACCATCTTCGACTTGGGAGGCCAGGCCAACAAAGCCGTCGTCTTTCCAGTGATCGATCACGGGCCGCTGCCCAACGAGGCGCTCGAGTACACCGTCTATCTCGGCGACTCGCCGAGCTCGACGGATCTTGCGGACTGGCACCTGGCGACCCTCTCGGAGGTCTACATGCAGGGCTGGCAGCCGGACACCATCGCGTTGGCGGACGGGTTCACGACCGTTTGGACGCTCGCATCGCCGTCCGACACCTTCCGCTACGTCTCGGTGAAAGCGGTGGGTTCGCAGGCGCTCCAACCGATCTTCGGCACCGAAGACGAGATCGACGCTGTCGCCGGGCTCACGGCGGAGGGCAGTGGCGTCGGCACTCCACCCGTGCCGGAACCCGAGAGCTACGCCTTGATGCTGGCGGGGCTGGCAGCGTTGGGGCTGGTCTCGCGAAGGCGCAGGCGCACGACGGCAGCTTGATCGGGCCTTCGGGCGTTCGGCGTTCTGCTCCTCGGTCGGGAGCGACTAGGCCGACGTGATGCGCTTGATGCGGCGCTGCGCAGCCGTCGTGATGAGGGTGCGCTCGAGCGCCGATGCGCGCTCGTACAGCGTGTAGCCTTCCTGCAGGCACTCGGCCTGACGCTGCGCAGCCGTTGCCGGAGGCAAGGTCTCGAAGTCTTCTTCCGCGGTCTTCAGCAGTTGACGTGCCTCGGCTTCGCGGAGCCCGGCGAAATACTGCGTGCCGATGATCGCGATGCCGCTGCGGACAACCTTGAGCAGTTCGGCGTCGACGGCGGCGCCCGCCTTCACTGCCTCCGCGAGGCTCCCCTCCTGGGCCTTCAGCGCCGCGACGCACGCCGCCGCATGCGGTGAAGAGGCGGGCACAGCGGTCGCGATGCTCACGACCATCGACAGCGCGAGCGCGGCAGCGAAGGCGTTTGGACGATTCATGCTCGAGGACAGCGACGGGTGTGCGGTTCAACGAAGTCGCTCGAACCCGGGTTGACCGAGCGACGCTGGTGCCATTTTGACCAGCCCTGCGAAAGACCGCTTGTCCACAATGTTGCGCAGTGTGTCTCTGCGGCTGTGGCTTGGCGGCGCCGGCGCGGCACGGCACACTCGGGCCCGTGAGCCGAGGCCCCCTGCGTCTGCATGTCCCCGAGCCGACCGGGCGCCCGGGGCAAGAGACGGACTTCTCGTACCTGCATCTGGCGCCGGCCGGCGCCGTGCCGCGGCCGCCGGTCGACGTCTCGCCGCGGCAGACGACCGATCTCGCCTACACGATGATCCGCGTCCTCGACGGCGACGGTCGCGCCGTCGGCCCGTGGGCGCCGCAGCTCGGCGTCGAGCGTTTGCGCGCCGGGATGCGGGCGATGTTGAAGACGCGCGCCTTCGACGCCCGCATGCTGATCGCGCAGCGGCAGAAGAAGATCTCCTTCTACATGCAATGCCTCGGCGAGGAGGCGATCGCGACCGCGCACGCGCAGGCGCTCGAGCCGGGCGACATGTGCTTTCCGACCTACCGCCAGCAAGGCTTGCTGCTCGCGCGCGACGACATCCCGATGGTCGAGCTGATGTGCCAGCTGCTCAGCAACCAGCGCGACCCGCTGAAGGGCCGCCAGCTGCCGGTGATGTATTCGTACAAGCGCGCCGGCTTCTTCACCATCTCCGGCAACCTCGCGACGCAGTACATCCAGGCGGTCGGCTGGGCGATGGCGTCGGCGATCAAGGAAGACACCAAGATCGCGTCGGCCTGGATCGGCGACGGCGCGACCGCCGAGGCCGACTTCCATACCGCGCTCACCTTCGCCAATGTCTACCAGGCGCCGGTGATCCTCAACGTCGTCAACAACCAGTGGGCGATCTCGACCTTCCAGTCGATCGCGGCCGGCGACGCGACGACGTTCGCGGCACGCGGCGCCGGCTGCGGCATCGCGTCGCTGCGCGTCGACGGCAACGACTTCCTCGCCGTCTACGCGGCGTCGGCATGGGCGGCCGAGCGCGCGCGCTCGAACCTCGGGCCGACGCTGATCGAGTGGGTGACGTACCGCGCCGGCGCGCATTCGACCTCCGATGATCCGTCGCGCTATCGGCCGGGCGACGACTATCAGCACTTTCCGCTCGGCGATCCGGTCGCGCGGCTGAAGAAGCACTTGATCGGCCTCGGCGCCTGGTCGGACGAGGAGCACGAGGCGACTGCGAAGAAGCTCGACGCCGAGGTCAGCGCGGCGCTGAAGGAAGCGACGCAATACGGCTCGCTCCTCGACGGCCACACGCCGCCGATCGAAACGATGTTCGAGGACGTCTACAAGGACATGCCGGCGCATCTGATCGACCAGCTGCGCCAGGCGAGGCGGCAGGGCTGAGCGATGGCGAGCATGACGATGATCCAGGCGCTGCGCTCGGCGATGGACGTCATGCTCGCGCGCGACGACAACGTCGTCATCTACGGCCAGGACGTCGGCTATTTCGGCGGCGTCTTCCGCGTCACCGACGGCCTGCAGGCCAAGTACGGCAAGACGCGCGTGTTCGACGCGCCGATCTCCGAGGGCGGCATCGTCGGCTCGGCGATCGGCATGGCCGCGTACGGCCTCAGGCCCGTCGTCGAGGTGCAGTTCGCCGACTACTTCTATCCGGCGTCGGACCAGATCGTTTCCGAGGCAGCGCGGCTGCGTTACCGCTCGGCGGGCGACTTCACGTCGCCGATCACGATCCGTATGCCGTGCGGCGGCGGCATCTACGGCGGCCAGACCCACAGCCAGAGCCCGGAAGCGCTCTTCACGCACGTCTGCGGCATCCGCACGGTGATGCCGAGCAATCCGCACGACGCCAAGGGCCTGCTGATCGCGTCGATCGAGAACGACGATCCCGTCATCTTCCTCGAGCCCAAGCGCCTCTACAACGGCCCGTTCGACGGCCACCACGGCAAGCCCGTCGTGCCGTGGGCCGCGCATCCGATGGGCGAGGTGCCGGAAGGGCACTACACGGTGCCGCTCGACTCGGCGGTCGTCTTCCGCCCCGGCAGCGACGTCACGGTCCTCACCTACGGCACGATGGTCTTCGTCTGCGAGGCGGCGGTGAAGGAGACCGGGATCGACGCCGAGATCATCGACCTGCGCACCCTCTGGCCGCTCGACCTCGAGACGGTGATCGCGTCGGTGAAGAAGACCGGGCGCTGCGTCGTCGTCCACGAAGCGACGCGGACGAGCGGCTTCGGCGCCGAGCTCGTCTCGCTCGTGCAGGAGCATTGCTTCTACCAGCTCGAAGCGCCGGTCGAGCGAATCACCGGCTGGGACACGCCGTATCCGCACGCGCTCGAATGGGCGTACTTCCCCGGCCCCGAGCGCGTCGCCGCGGCGCTGCTGCGCGCGATGGAGCCCTGAGATGGCGGTTCACGTCATCCGCGTTCCCGATCTCGGCGAAGGGATCGCCGAGGTCGAGCTCGTCGCCTGGCACGTCAAGCCCGGCGAAGCGATCGCCGAGGATCAGGGGCTCGCCGACGTGATGACCGACAAGGCGTCGGTCGAGATCCCGTCGCCGGTCGCCGGCAAGGTGCTCGAGCTCGGCGGTGAGGTCGGGCAGATGCTCGCGGTGGGCTCGGAGCTGATCCGCATCGAGCTCACCGGCGATGCGGGCGCTTCGGCATCAGCGCCGGCGCCGACGGCAGCAGTGCCACCGCAGGCCGAGGCGAAGCCCGCCGCCGCCCCGAAGCCTGCAGCCGAAGCGAAGCCTGCCGCGGTAGCGAAGCCGGCAGCGGAAGCGAAGCCGGCAGCAGAAGCGAAGCCGGCAGCCGCGTCGAGTGCTGCGCCGGCGCCTCGCGCCGCAGCAGGCAGCCGCCCGATCGCATCGCCTGCCGTCCGCGCCCGCGCCTGGGAGCTCGGCGTCGACCTGAAGAGCGTCGTTGCGACCGGCATGGCCGGCCGCGTCACCCGCGCCGATGTCGAGGCCTACGCTGCGCGCGCCGGCGCGCGTCCCGTTCCGGCGGCGCGCGCGGGCGCTCTGCCGGCGAGCGACGCCACCGAGACGATCAAGATCGTCGGCCTGCGCCGCCGCATCGCCCAGAAGATGCAGGAATCGAAGCGCCGCATTCCGCACTACACCTACGTCGAGGAGCTCGACGTCACCGAGATCGAGGGCTTGCGCACGCACCTGAACGCGAAGTGGGGCGATTCGCGCCCGCGCCTCACGCTGCTGCCGTTCCTGGTCCGTGCCGTCGTCCTCGCTGTGCGCGACTTCCCGATGGTCAACGCGCGCTTCGACGACGAGGCGGGCGTGCTCACGCGCCACACCGCGGTCCACGCCGGCATCGCGACGCAGACGCCGGCCGGGCTCGTCGTTCCCGTGCTGCGCGATGCGCAAGCGCACGACCTGTGGTCGAGCGCCGCCGAGATCGCTCGCCTCGCCGACTCGGCGCGCAGAGGCAAGGCAGTGCGCGACGAGCTGAGCGGCTCGACGATCACGATCACGAGCCTCGGCCGGCTCGGCGGCATCGTCTCGACGCCGGTGATCAACCATCCCGAGGTCGCGATCGTCGGCGTCAACCGCGTTGCCCTGCGTCCAGCGGTGCGCGATGGCGCCATCGTCACGCGCCAGCTGATGAATCTGTCGTCGTCGTTCGATCACCGCGTTGTCGACGGTGCCGACGCGGCGGCGTTCATCCAGCGCGTGCGCGAGCTCGTCGAGCGCCCGGCGACGCTGTTCGTCGAATAGAGCGACTTCGTCGCGACGACCTGGGCCATGCCGCCGGCGCCGGTGTCGTGGCGCACCATGAAGCCGAGCGCAGCGAGCATCGCGACCAGGCGATCGGCGGCGAGGCGCAGCTTCGGATGGATGCTGACGCGCGTCTGCCAGCCAGTCGACGTCCGCTCCTGCAGCAGGTCGTGGACGCGCACGAGCTCGGCATCGAACTCGAGGCCGCCCGCGAGCGTGCCCTCGTCGTCGTCGCCGCCGACGGAGACGAAGCGATCGGTTCCCGACGGCGGCACCGAGCGGTCGCGAAACGAGAATGTCAGCGTGCCGCCCGGCGCCAGCATCGACGACGCATCACCAACGAGGCTGCCGACGTCGTCGACGGTCGGCAAGTGCATCACCGCGTCGCCCATGCAGGGCAGGCCGTCGGCGGGTTCCTCGAGATGGCACGCGAACGCGCGGAGATCGTCGAGGTCGCCCTTCGTCGGCGTGTCGCCGGCGAGCGTGCGCAGCGATGCGATCAGCGCCGCAGAGGCGTCGATCGGAAGCACGCCGCGCTCCGCGAACGGAATCGCGTGCTTGCCGAAGCCCGCGCCGAG
>DASXLD010000004.1:0-83896 GCA_036496385.1 Caldimonas sp.
CGCGCGTCAGCGGCGCGCGCGCCGCAGTGAGGCGAAGGACGGGAGGAGCTATTTGCGGGGGCCCGTCATCTCCGCCGAAGTCGCCTTGTTGCTCGGCGGGCTGGTCGCGGCACCCGGCGGCGAATGCGCCCCCGAGGCCTCGAGCGGCTTCGACGTTGCCGAGGTGATCTCGAGCGCCTTGTACGGCCCGGGGTTGGCGCACGGCGGCGTCTGCTCGGCGGCCGAGGCGGGCTGCCCGCTCGCCACCGCGTGCGCGCGGTAGGCCGACGCGAGTCGATCCTCCGTCTGGCAAAGCTCGTAGGCCGCGACCTTGCCGCTCCATCCAGCCTTGTTGGCCGCCTCGGCAGCCTTCGCCTTGGCCTCGTCGGACGGCGGCGGCAGCTTGGCGATCGCGGTGCCGAGCGCGAGGCTGGACGCGGCAATGGCGGCGAACACGGAAACGCGCATCGAAGCTCCTTTCGCGGTCACGCCGCGGGCTGCTCGCGACCGGGCGGCGGCACGGTGCGTTGGGCGGGGATCTTGCCGGCCTTGATGTCGTCATACCAGAGGGGGTGGTGATGTTCGGCCCAGCCCTCGTCGACGTAGCCGGTCTTCATCGACTGCCACGAGCCGCTCACGCCGATCGTTCCCATGTAGGCGTGGCCGATGAACATCGCGATCATGAGCATCGCGAAGACCGCGTGGACGATGTGCGTGATCTGCATGCCCGACCGCGTCGATTCCAGCCCCGGCACGATCTTGTCGAACACGAACCCGGACACGACGACGGCGACGCCGAGCACCAGCAGGCCACCCCAGAACACGATCTTCTCCCCTGCGTTGAACCGGCCCGACGGCGGCGTCTCGCCGCCGAGCATCCCGCCGACGCGCAGCAGCCACTTGACGTCGGAGCGCTCCGGCCAGTTGCTGTGCAGGTAGGTGAAGAACATGACGACGGCCGACACAGCGAACACCGGGCCGACGAAGTTGTGCAGCGTCTTCAGCAACCAGGTGAGCCACCCGAACAGCGTCCCGCCGAGGATCGGCAGGAGGAAGAACTTGCCGAATGCGATCACGATCCCCGAGACCGCCAACACCGTGAAGGTGATCGCGGTGGTCCAGTGGACGGCGCGCTCGAAGTAGGTGAAGCGCTCGATGACGCGGCCGGTGTGGACCTCGTGACCGGCGCCGATCGGTCCCTTTATCCAGTAGTAGACCGCGACGGCAACGACGATGAACAGGATGATGAGGCCGCCGAGCGGGACGATCCACCAGTTGCGGATCTGCCGCCACGCCTCGCCGGCGGTCGTCGCGCGCGTCCCGGGATAGGTCGTGATCGGCTGGATCAGCTCGCCGCGCTCGCCGACCTGCAGGTTGTTGACCGTTCCGGGAACGTGACCGGAATCGTGAACCCCGCGCCAGAAGGGCGCGTTGTTGCCGGGCTGGCTGCGCGCGCGCTGCGCGTTGGTGTCGGTCGGCTGCGGATCGGGCAGCGCGATCGTCGTGGCGGGGGTCGTCGTTGCGGGCGCGCTCGCGGCGCGCGCGACGCCGGCAGCGCCTTGCTGCGCGCCGGCGCCGCTCGCCGACGCGATGAGGAGCGAGGCGAATAGAGCCTGCAGGATCGTCAGTCGCATGGCGTCTCTCCGCTCACTTGCGGGGCGCGTAGTCGTTCTGGCCTTGCGCGCGGTCGGTGATCTCCGCGTTCCAGCTGTGTTCGTCGCCGACCGTCCACCCCGGCGCGACGAAGCGCTTGTCCTGGAGCTGCCAGACCGGCGTGTCGGCCTTGCGCTCGCCGCTCGGCGGAATCGTCTGCACCCTCTCTCCGCACCCGACGACGACGACGCACGCCACCGCCGCCAGCAGACCCAGCCGTGCCGGCGTCATGACTTCTTGCCCTCGACCGGTGCCGCTGCCGGCTTGCCCTGCGTCGGCCGGCCGTAGGCGGTGCCCCAGCCCCAGACCTCGCTGCCCTTGCCGCGGTTGAGGACGCGAGTGCGGAAGATGTCGGCGACGACATCGCCGTCGCCGCCGAGGAGCGCCTTGGTCGAGCACATCTCGGCGCACGCCGGGAGCTTCCCTTCGGATAGACGATTGCGCCCGTACTTCTCGAACTCGGCCTCGCTGCCATTGGCTTCCGGGCCGCCGGCGCAGAACGTGCACTTGTCCATCTTGCCGCGCAGGCCGAAGGTGCCGTTGCTCGGGAACTGCGGCGCGCCGAACGGACACGCGTACGAGCAGTAGCCGCAGCCGATGCAGATGTCCTTGTCGTGCAGGACGACGCCTTCGGGCGTGCGATAGAAGCAGTCGACCGGGCAGACCGCCATGCAAGGCGCGTCGGAGCAGTGCATGCACGCGACCGAGATGCTGCGCTCGCCTTGCACGCCGTCGTTGAGCGTGACGACGCGCCGGCGATTGACTCCCCAGGGGATGTCGTGCTCGGCCTTGCAGGCAGTGACGCAGCCGTTGCATTCGATGCAGCGCTCGGCGTCGCAGATGAACTTCATTCTTGCCATCGTGTTCTCCTACGCCGTCGCCCGCTCGATCTGGCAGACCGTCGTCTTGCTCTCCTGCATCATCGTCACGCTGTCGTAGCCGTACGTCGTCGCCGTGTTGACCGCCTCGCCGCGAACGACCGGGTGCGCCCCTTCCGGGTAGTACTGCAGCAGGTCAGCGCCCTGCCAGCGGCCCGAGAAGTGGAACGGCAGCCAGACCGTGCCGCGATCGACGCGCTCGGTGACGAGCGCGCGGACCAGGATCTTGGCGCCGGTCGGCGACTTGACCCAGACCTTCTCGCCGTCACGGATGCCGCGGTCGTTCGCCGCTGCCGGATTGATCTCGACGAACATCTCCTGCTGCAGCTCGGCGAGCCACGGATTCGAGCGCGTCTCCTCGCCGCCGCCTTCGTACTCGACGAGCCGGCCCGAGCTCATGATGAGCGGGAACTGCTGGCCGACGTCCTTGTTCTTCTCCTGCACGCTCTTGTACAGCGTCGGCAGCCGCCAGAACGCCTTCTTGTCGTCGTGGGTCGGGTACTTGGCGATGAGATCGGGACGCGTCGAATAGAGCGCCTCGCGGTGGAGCGGAATCGGATCGGGAAAGTTCCAGACCACCGCACGCGCCTTGGCGTTGCCGAACGGATGGCAGCCACGCTGCAGGACGACGCGCTGGATCCCGCCCGAGAGATCGGTCTTCCAGTTCTTGCCTTCGGCAGCCTTCTTCTCGGTCTCGGTGAGGTCGTTCCACCAACCGAGCTTCTTCAGGAAGATGTGGTCGAACTCCGGATAGCCGGTCTGGATGGGCGAGCCCTTCGACGCCGATCCGTCCTCCGCGAGCAGATTGACGCCGTCCCGCTCGACGCCGAAATTGGCGCGGAAGCAGCCGCCGCCGTCCATCACGTGCCGGTCGGTCTCGTACAGGTTCGGCGACCCCGGGTGCTTCAGCTCGGGCGTGCCGTAGCACGGCCACGGCAAGCCGAAATAGTCGCCGTCGAGCTTGTAGCCGGTCTCCTTGTCGATGCCGCCCTTGGCACGCAAGGTATTGACGTCGAAGACATTCATGTTGCGCATGTGCGCCTTCAACCGCTCGGGCGACTGGCCGGTGTAGCCGATCGTCCACGTGCAGCGGTTGATCTCGCGCAGCATCGCCTCAGGCTCCGGCTCCATCATGCCGCCCTTGCCGGGAACGACCTTGATGCTCTTGACCAGCTCCTTGCCGAAGCCCAGCTTCTCGGCCAGCTGCAGCATGATCATGTGATCGGTGCGCGACTCGAACAGCGGCTCGATCACCTTCTCGCGCCACTGCAGCGACCGGTTCGACGCGGTCACCGAGCCCGAGGTCTCGAACTGCGTCGCGGCGGGCAGCAGATAGACGGCCCGATTCGGATTCAGGTCGCCCGCAGTCCCCGGCATCGCTGCCATCGCCGCCGTCGCCGACGGATAGGGATCGACGACGACGAGCAGATCGAGCTTGTCCATCGCCCGCTTCATCTCGGCGCCTCGCGTCTGCGAGTTCGGCGCATGGCCCCAGAAGAACAGCCCGCGCAGGTTCGAGTCCTGATCGATCAGGTCGTTCTTCTCGAGCACGCCGTCGATCCAGCGCGAGACCGTCATGCCGGGCTTGCCCATCATGCCGGGCGCGTACTGCTTCTTGATCCAGTCGAAGTCGAGGTCCCAGACCTTGGCAAAGTGCTTCCACGCGCCTTCGGCGAGGCCATAGTAGCCAGGGAGCGAATCGGGGTTCGGACCGACGTCGGTCGCGCCCTGGACGTTGTCGTGGCCGCGGAAGATGTTGGCGCCGCCGCCGCTCACCCCGATGTTGCCGAGTGCGAGCTGGACGATGCACGAGGCGCGAACGATCGCGTTGCCGATCGTGTGCTGGGTCTGGCCCATGCACCAGACGAGTGTGCTCGGCCGGTTCATCGCCATCATCTGCGCGACCTTGAAGACCTGCGCTTCCTCGACGCCGCAAGCTTCCTGGACCTTGTCAGGCGTCCACTTGGCGAAGACTTCCTCCCGGATCTTGTCCATCCCGTAGACGCGGTCGGCGATGTACTGCTTGTCCTCCCAGCCGTTCTTGAAGATGTGATAGAGGACGCCGAAAAGGAACGGGATGTCGGATCCGGAGCGAAGGCGCACGTACTCGTCGGCCTTCGCCGCGGTCCGCGTGAAGCGCGGATCGACGACGATCATCTTGCAGCCGGTTTCCTTGGCGTGCAGCATGTGCAGCATCGAGACCGGGTGTGCCTCGGCGGCATTCGAGCCGATGTACAGGGCGCACTTCGAGTTGCGCATGTCGTTGTACGAGTTGGTCATCGCGCCGTAGCCCCACGTGTTCGCGACGCCGGCGACCGTGGTGGAGTGGCAGATGCGCGCCTGGTGGTCGCAGTTGTTGCTTCCCCAGAGGCTGACCCACTTTCGCAGCAGGTAGGACTGCTCGTTGTTGTGCTTGGAGGAGCCGACGATGAAGATCGAATCAGGTCCGCTCTGCTTTTTCAGCTCGAGCATCTTCGCGCTGACCTCGCTCAGGGCCTGGTCCCACGTGATCTTCTCGTACTTGCCGCCGACGAGCTTCATCGGCGTGCGCAGCCGGTAGTCGCCGTGGCCGTGCTCGCGCAGCGCGGCGCCCTTGGCGCAATGCGAGCCGAGGTTGAGCGGCGAGTCGAACACCGGTTCCTGACGCACCCAGACGCCGTTCTCGACCACGGCGTCGACGGCGCAGCCGACCGAGCAGTGCGAGCACACCGTGCGGCGCACGACCGGCGCCGCGGCCGCTGCCGCCGAGTCGGCCGCCCTGGCCTCGCGCACCAGGGTCAGCTGCGAGCCGGCGAGGCCGACGCCGACGCCGATGCCCGAGCGGCGCAGGAACGCGCGCCGGTCCATCGTCGGGATGGCCCGCCCGACACCGCGCGCCAGGCTGGCGACGAGAGCCGAGGGCGGGACTGCGGCGCCGCCGGGTTGGGAGATCTTCCGTGTCAACAGCATGATCGTTCCTTCGCCGCTCAGGCGCGCGTCGTCTCGTAGTAGCGCCGAACGTGCTCGGTCAGCCGATAGCCTTGCGCAGGGGCGGGTTCGGAGTCGACTGCGGCGATGGGCGTCTTCGTGTCGGCCTGGCGCTGCAACGCAGCCGCGGCGAGCGCGGCGCCCGCCGCGACGCCGGCGCCGACGACGAGACGGCGACGCGCGGTGCGCGGCTCCTTGGAGTCGGGGGTGACGTCGCGGGAAGTGGCTGATGAGGGCGAGCGCTTCATGGGTGACTCCTGACGATGCATCGCTCCGCGACACCATCGGCTGGCAAAGGCCGCCGGCGACGAACGGCGACCTCGACTCGAATTTACCAGCACCGGGGGATTTGTATACCGGGTATAACGCTTGCGAACGGGGCGCCGCACGAGGCGACGCGCGGCGTGCCACTGCTCAAGAATCGAGCAGGTCGAACGCTTGTCCTTCGACGGCGAAGAAATCGGCCGCGAAGCGCGCCAGCGCCGCGTAGAAATCGGCCTCGGCATGGGCCTCGATCGCGCTGCACATGGCGCCGACCCACGGCCGCAGATGGGCATCGAAGAAACGGCGTTGCGCCGCCAGGTTGCTCGTCTGCGCGTCGCCGCCGGCGATCAGGTAGCGCATCACCTCGCACAGGCTGGCGATGTGGTCCTCGGTCTCGCTCGTGGTCTCGTTCTTGGCGAGGCCGAGCGCGCGCAGGCTGTGGCGCAGCGCGACGAGCGGCTTCTCGTTGAGCTTGCCGGCGATGTAGAACGAGCCGTACAGAAAAAGCTCGGGCTTGCCGACGCCCTGGAACAGGCGGTCGAACTCGCGCCCGATCTCGTCGCGCGGCAGGCGCCGCACGGCACCGACGAGCTCGCCCCAGGCGTGCTCGAGAAACGCGCCCGCGACCGGCGCCTGCGTGACCGCGACCTGGAACTGCGCCTGCATCTCGACGCTCGGCGGGGCGTAGAAGAGCGCCGCGAGCAGCCCGTAGACCTCGGCGCGCGCGAGCTCCTCGGCGTCGCCGCCAGCCGCGAACGCGATCGGTCGCGGTGCTGCGGTGCTCACAGGTCGGTGATCCGAACTTCGCCCGGATCGCTGTGGAGATCGATCACCCGGCAGTCGCCGCACATCTGCAGGCGTTGCGCGGCGGCGCCCTGGAACATCGAGTGGCCGGCGAGCCGCCCGAGCATCGTCTCGATCGCACGCGCCGTGCCGAACGGCTTCGCGCACCGGATGCAGCGAAACGGCTCGGCCTCGTTCAGCACCCGCGGCTGGCGGCGCGCCTTGCCACCGTCGGCAAGCAGCAGCCGCGGCACGAGCGTGATCGCGTCCTCCGGGCAGGTGGTCGCGCACAGGCCGCACTGGACGCAGTTCTTCTCGATCATGCTGAGGCGCGGCGAGTCGGCGTTGTCGAGCAACGCGCCTTCCGGACACGCGCCGACGCAGGCAAGGCAGAGCGTGCACGCCGCGCGGTCGACGACGACCGTGCCGAACGGCGTCGGCTGGGTCGCCGTCGCCGGCAGCGCGATCTCGTCGACCGGCGTCGGCGCCTCGCGCAGCAGATGCTCGAGCGCGAGGTCGAGCGTGGTCCGCTTGTCGGCCTGCACGGCGAAGGTGGCAGCGCGCCGCACCGTCTTCGCTGGCGGGCGCTGCAGCGCGGCATCGAGGCGCAGCAGGGCGGGATCGGCGCGCGCTGCGGCAGCGCCGCCGCGCGACGGTGCGGGTCCGACGGGAGCGGTGCCGGAGTGCAAGCGTGCCACCTCGCCGCCGCCGACGATGCGAAAGTGCTCGCCGGCAAAGCCGAGCCCGCCGAGGATCGCCTCTGCGACGCGCATCTGGGCATCGATCGCCTCGCGATACGCGGGCGCTTCCTCGTCCGTCACGAGCACCCAGACCTGGGCCGCGCCAAAGGCGATCGCGGCGAGCCAGAGATCGATGCCGACCGACGCGGTATGCCACACCTCGAACGGCAGGACGCGCGCCGGAACGCCGTGCAGGGCCGGGTCGATGCGCGCGGCCCGGCCGAGCGCATCGACCGCCGCGGCGCCCGCTTCGCGGCTGTGCAGCAGCAGCGCGGCGTCGCTGCCGCCGGCGCGCGCGTAGGTCGCGAGCAGCGTGCGGATGCGTGCGCCGAGCTCGTGCGGGCGCGGCGCCGCATACGTGAGAGCCCCGCTCGGGCAGACCGTCGTGCACGCGCCGCAGCCGACGCACAGATGCGGCTCGACGACGATGCCGCCGCTCGCCGCCCTACCCTTGGCGGAGGCGTCGCTGCGGATCGCCGCCGCCGAGCAGACGTCGATGCACGCCGTGCAGCCGATCTGGCCGTTGCGCGTGTGGGCGCAGATCTTCTGCCGGTAGTCGAAGAACTTCGGCTTTTCGAACTCGCCGACCAGGGCGCGAAGGCCGAGCACGGCACCGACCAGCGCGGCGTCGTCGGCGGCATGGAAGTAGCCCTGCGGCGGCTGGTGCAAGACGATCTGCGGCGTGTCCTGCAGGTCGAGGACGAGATCGAAGCGCTGGCTCTCTTCGCTCGCGGCGCGCTCGAAGTCGATTGCTCCGGCGGCGCCGCAGGCGCGCACGCAGTCGCGATTCCCGGTGCACTTCTCCAGGTCGATCTGGTAGCTGAAGTCGATCGCCTGCTCGGGACAGACTTCGATGCAGGCGTTGCAGCGGGTGCACAGATCGAGGTCGATCGGATTGCCGCTCGTCCACGCGACCTCGAACGCTCCGAGCCAGCCGGCGATGCGCGTCGGCCGGCCGGCATGGACCGGCATCGTCCGCATTTGCGGCAGCGTGCCGCCGGGGGTCGTGACGAGCAGGCTGACGTCGAGGTCGTCGGCGAGCAGCGCCGCGGCGCGCCGGGCGCGGGCGGCACTGCCGATCACGACGACGCGGCCGGCGGACGCGTACGACACGGTCGGCACCGGCTCGGGCGGCGGCAGCTGCGCGGCGGCGATCAGCGCCGCCATCTTCGGCAGCGCCTTCGCGTGGTCCCTCGACCAGCCGCCGGTCTCGCGGATGTTGACGAAATGGATCGGCCGCTCGCTCGCGGGCAGCGCGCCTTCGGTCGCCTGCGCGAGCTCGATGAAGAGACGGCTTTCCTGCGTGCAGGCGACGAGCAGGTCGTCGCTCGTACGAGCCGCGCGCTGGAACGCGCCGGCCTCGCGCCGGCAGAGCAGCGAATGGACCGTCGCCGCGCCGTCGCCGTCAGGTCCCAGAGCCCGGGCCAGTGCCGGGCCGTCGATCGACATCGTCTGGTTGCAATCGCAGATCAGGGTCGTCTTCGGCACGGGCTTGGGTTTCGGCAGGCGGAGATGGACACGAGCTCGATGGTGCCACGACCTCAGGAGGCCTCCCATCGGGACAAGCAATGCCCTCGCGGGCAGATGCGTCCGCCGCAGCGTCCTCGGCACCCTCATCGTTGAACAACCCGAGCGCCACCGCCTGGTTCATCCGGCGCAGCATCGCGAGGGGCAGCGGATCGGGCTTGCCGTAGTCGTCGATGTAGGTATCGAGGCCGTCCATGACGTTGAAGCGCGGATCGCTGAAGAGCTTTTTCAGCGCCGCGTTGCGCACCGAGCCGTCGACGCCCGGCAGCATGAAGCGCGTGTAGTCGGAATCGCGCGTCAGCGCCGCGACGTCGGCGAGCGTCGGCAACGGCGCCGCCGCGGCCGGCTCGGCAGGAGTCGGCGGCGGCATGTCTGCCTGAACCGGCGCGATGGCGGCGGTCGGCACGGCGATCGGCGCCACGGGCGACCGCTGCCCGGCCGGCGCCTCCGGCGTCGGCGCGGTATCGAGGACGGAAGCACCGCCGGCCTTGCGCCGCGACCAGCGCGCGAGGAAGCCCTCGCCCTCGCCACTCATCGCCGCTCTCCCGGCGTGACGAACGACTGCGGCCGGCGCCGTTGCTTCGGCTCGGGGCGATAGGTTGCGTCGGTATAGGCCTGGAGCCAGGCGGCGACGTCGGCGCCGAGCGGCACGTTGTCGACCCGCTCTTGGGCGTCGAGCCAGCGGCCGGCCTCGTCGTACGAAACGCTGACCGTCTCCGGCCAGGCGCGCGACGGATCGTCGTCGTCGACGCGCCAGACGACGAACCACACCGGCGCGCCCGAGCTGAGATTGAGGAAGTAGCCCTGGGCCTGGTCGCGGTAGAGCTCGAGCCTGAAGCCGGGATGCAGCGTTTGCTGGAGCTCGCCATCGTCGCGCAGCACGCGCGACGCGCTGCCGAATGCGTCTTCGTTCGGGACGACGTCGACGATCCGGAACCGCCACGCCTCGAACGGGTTCGGCTCGCGCTCGCGCTCGATCACGACCGCGACCGTGATCGCCGGTCGCTCCGCCGCAGGACTGGAATGTTCGCCATCCACCGCAGCAGTCTAGAGGCTGCGCAAAGCCCTCACGGCGAACCCGTGCCGTAGCCGGGGCTGGCGTGCGTCGTTCCGCCTGGCGTGACCTGGATTGCGCAGTACTTGAATTCCGGAATCTTGCCGATCGGATCGAGCGCCGAGTTGGTCATCAGGTTGGCAGCGGCCTCGTAGTAGGCGAACGGAACGAAGACCGCGCCGCGCGGCGTGCCGTCGTCGCGGCGCAGGTGCAGCGCCACTTCGCCGCGGCGCGAGCGCAACGTCACGACATCGCCGGCGACCAGGCCGATCTCCGCGATGTCGAGGCCGTGCATCGAGGCCGTGGCCATCGGCTCGATGGCGTCGAGCACGCTCGCCCGGCGCGTCATGCTGCCGGTGTGCCAGTGCTCGAGCTGGCGGCCGGTGATGAGGACGAACGGAAAGTCGGCGTCGGGGCGCTCGTTGGCCGGAATGATGTCGGCCGGAACGAGCTTGACGCGACCATCGGACGTCGGGAAGCTGTCGTCGAAGACGATCGGCCGCCCCGGATCGTCGGCGCTCAGGCAAGGATAGGTGACGCTGTCTTCGCGCTGCAAACGCTCCCAGGTGATGCCGGCGATCGCGCCGTGCATCGCCTGGCGCATCTCCTCGTAGACCGCGGCGACACCGGCGTCGGCGCCGGCGTAGCGCCAGTCGAGGCCGAGCCGGCGCGCGATCTCCTGGATGATCCAGAGGTCGAGCCTGGCGTCGCCGGGCATGTCGAGCGCGCGTCGGCCGAGCTGCACCATGCGGTCGGTGTTGCTGACGGTGCCGGTCTTCTCCGGCCAGGCGCTCGCCGGCAGCACGACGTCGGCGAGCCACGCCGTCTCGGTCATGAAGATGTCCTGCACGACGAGGTGCTCGAGCGAAGCCAGCGCGTGCCGCGCGTGGTTCAGGTCGGGGTCGCTCATCGCCGGGTTCTCGCCCATGATGTACATGCCGCGAACCTTGTGCGGATCGCTGTCGGGCGCGAGCGCCTTGTGCATGATCTCGACCACGGTGTAGCCGGGAACGGGATCGAGCCTGGTGTTCCAGAAGCTCTCGAACCAGTCGTGCGCGGCGGCGTTGTCGACGCGCTGGTAGTTCGGGAACATCATCGGGATCAGGCCGGCGTCGCTCGCGCCCTGCACGTTGTTCTGGCCGCGCAGCGGATGCAGCCCCGAGCCGGGCTTGCCGATCTGCCCCGTGACCGAGACGAGGGCGATCAGGCAGCGCGCGTTGTCGGTGCCGTGGACGTGCTGGCTGATGCCCATCCCCCAGAGCACCATCGCGCTGCCGGCGTTGGCAAAGGCGCGTGCCACCTCGCGCAGCGTCGCCGCCGGGATGCCGCAGATCGGCGCCATCGCCTCCGGGCTGTAGCCGCGAACGTTTTCCTTCAGCGCCTCGTAGTTGCCGACGCGCTGGCGAACGAACTCGGTGTCGACCAGGCCCTCCTCGATCACGATGTGGATCAGCGCGTTGAGCATCGCGACGTCGGTGTCGGCGTTGAACTGCAGGGTTCGCCAGGCGTAGCGCGAGAGCTCGGTTCGCCGCGGGTCGGCGAGAACGATCTTCGTGCCGCGCTGCGCCGCGTTCTTCATCCAGGTCGCGGCGACGGGGTGATTGGTGGTCGGGTTCGAGCCGATGACGAGGATGAGGTCGGCGTGCTCGACGTCGTTGACGGGGTTGCTCACCGCCCCCGAGCCGACGCCTTCGAGCAGCGCAGCGACGCTCGACGCGTGGCACAGCCGCGTGCAGTGGTCGACGTTGTTGCTGCCGAAGCCGATGCGGACCAGTTTCTGGAACAGATACGCCTCCTCGTTGCTGCCCTTGGCCGAGCCGAAGCCGGCGAGCGATTTGGGCCCGTGGCCATCGCGCAGGCGCCGCAGCGTCCCGCCGGCGGCCTCGAGCGCCTCTTCCCAGGTCGCCTCGCGAAAGACCTCCGACCAATCGGCAGGGTTGGGAACGACGTCGGGGTCCTTGGCGATGCCGGGCTTGCGCAGGAGCGGCTTGGTCAGCCGCTGCGGATGGCTCGCATAGTCGAAGCCGAAGCGTCCCTTGACGCAGAGGCGGCTGTGGTTGGCCGGCCCGTCGCGGCCGTCGACGCTGACGATCTCGTTGTCGCGCACGTTGTACGTGAGGAGGCAGCCGACGCCGCAGAACGGGCACACCGAGTCGACCTTCTTGTCGACCACCTGCGTGCCGAGCGAGGACTTCGGCATCAGCGCGCCGGTCGGGCAGGCCTGCACGCACTCGCCGCAGGCGACGCAGGTGCTGGCGCCCATCGGGTCGTCGAGATCGAACACGATCCTGCTGTGGGCGCCGCGCGCGGCGTAGCCGATGACGTCGTTGACCTGCTCCTCGCGGCAGGCGCGCACGCAGCGCTTGCACTGGATGCAGGCATCGAGATTGACGGCCATCGCGGGGTGCGAGACGTCGGCGGCAGGTTGCTCGCGACGGAGCGCCCGCAGCGCCGGCCGCACCGAGACGCCTTCGCGGGCCGCCCACTCGCTCAGCTCGCCGTGCGGCAAGGCGCCGGCGTCGTCGACCCATTTGTAGCCGGCGTCCGGCAGGTCGGCGAGCAGCATCTCGAGGACCATGTGCTGGCTCTTCTTGGCGCGCTCGCTGCCGGTCTGCACGACCATGTCCTTCTGCACCGCGCGGCAGCAGCTCGGCGCGAGCGTGCGTTCGCCGCCGACCTCGACGACGCAGGCGCGGCAGTTGCCGTCGGGCCGGTAGCCCTCCTTGAAGCAGAGGGTCGGAATGGCGATGCCTTCGCGGCTGGCGACGCTGAGGATCGTCTCGCCTTCGAAGGCGCTGACTTTCCTGCCGTCGAGCGTGATGTCGAGCCGTGCGGCCTGCAGATGGGCGAGGACGGCGGGGGCGTTCACGGCTTCGCTCCGTTGCCGGAGATCTCGTGCGCGAAGTGCTTCTGCACGCTGCGGATCGGATTCGGCGCCGCCTGGCCGAGGCCGCAGATCGAAGCGTCGATCATCACCTGGTTGAGGTCCTCGAGCGTGGCCGCGTCCCAGATCGGCGCCGTCATGAGTTGTGCCGCCTTGTCGGTGCCGACGCGGCACGGCGTGCACTGGCCGCAGCTTTCGTGGGCGAAGAACTTCATCATGTTCAGGGCAGCGTCGCGGGCGCGGTCATGATGACCGAGCACGATCACCGCCGCCGAGCCGATGAAGCAGCCATGCGGCTGCAGCGTGTCGAAGTCGAGCGGAATGTCGGCCATGCCCGCCGGCAGGATGCCACCCGAGGCGCCACCGGGCAAATAGCCGTACAGCGTGTGGCCCTCGGCCATGCCGCCGCAGTACTCGGCGACGAGCTCGTTCAGGGTGATGCCGGCCGGTGCCAGCTTGACGCCGGGCCGCCGGACGCGGCCGCTGACGCTGAAGCTGCGCAGGCCCTTCCGGCCGTGGCGGCCGAAGCCAGCGAACCACTCCGGACCGCGCGCGACGATGTCGCGCACCCAGTACAGCGTCTCGAAGTTGTGCTCGAGGGTCGGCCGGCCGAAGAGGCCGATCGAAGCGATGTACGGCGGCCTCAGACGCGGCTCGCCGCGCTGGCCCTCGATGCTCTCGATCATCGCCGACTCTTCGCCGCAGATATAGGCGCCGGCGCCGCGGCGCAGTTCGATGTGCGGCAAGGCGAACGTCGCCGCCCGCTGCAGCTTCGCCAGCTCGGCAGTCAGCAACGTGCGGCAGCCGTGGTATTCGTCGCGCAGGTAGAGGTAGCAGGCGTCGACGCCGACGACGTGCGCGGCGATCAGCATGCCCTCGAGAAAACGGTGCGGGTCGCGCTCGAGATAGGTGCGATCCTTGAACGTGCCGGGCTCGCCCTCGTCGATGTTCACCGCCATCAGGCGCGGCGCCGGCTGCTCGCGCACGATTCGCCATTTGCGGCCGGCCGGAAAGCCGGCGCCGCCGAGGCCGCGCAGGCCCGAGCCCTCCAGTGCCTTCATCACCGCCTCCGGCTCGCGCCGGCCGCCGATGACCTCGGCCGCAAGAGCGTAGCCGCCGCCGGCGACGTAGCTCGCGTGGTCGACGAACGCCGGCGCGACGTCGGCCTCGCGCTCGCTCACGCTCTGCTCGGCGAAGCTCGCCGGAGCGAAGTCGGCATCGCCGTTGCCGGCCGGGTGCACGATCCGGTTGCCGCGCACCGCCGCCTCGACCGCCGCCAGATCGGCGCGCATCACCGGGTACTGATGCACGACGGCGACCGGCGCCTGCTCGCAGCGGCCGACGCAGGGCGCGGCCACCACTTCGACGTCGGCGCCGAGCAGCGCCGGCAAGCGCTCGAGCAGATCGCGGGCGCCCGCCATCTCGCAGCTCAGGCCATCGCAGACGCGAACGGTGAGCGCGGGCGGCGTCTCGCCGTCGCCGCGCACTTCGAAGTGGTGATAGAAGGTCGCGACCTCGAACACCTCGGCCATCGGCACGTTCGTCTCGCGCGCGAGCGCCACCAGATGCCGCTCGTGCAAGCCGCGGTAGCGATCGTTGACCAGGTGCAGATGCTCGATCAGACGATGCCGCGGCCAACCGTCCGCGGGTCGCTCGCCGAGCAGCTCGTTGATCTCGGCGAGCGATGTCTCGTCGGCTTGACGCCCTTTCAGGCGGCTCTTGCGCTTGATGCGCAGCCGCAGGTCATCGACGCTGGCCGAACCCACCACCGTCGACGCTGCGCCATCACGCCGCTGTTCGTTGACAGTCATTCGCCGGTTCCCGACCCTTCCTTCAAAGGATGTGGATGGTCTGTTGTACACCGGCGCCGCACGCCAGGCTGATGCCGGGCCGGGATTCCCGCACGAGGATCACGACCGAGCGACTATCGGGGAGCGGGGTGGCCGGCGTCCAATTCAATCGGTGAACGTCGCGATTCGCGACGGGAATGAAGGTGCGGAAAAACGCTCATCACGCGTTCGCAGGCGGACCGACGGCAGTCGGCGCATGCACTGCCGCCGGCTCGAGCGCGCCAAGGGCACCCGCGGAGTCCAGCCAGGCAGGCTCGCGCGCGAGGCGCAATGCGGCCGCGAGCGCCAACGCCGGTCGCGCGCTGGTCGCGACCATGAAGCCGATCGGCGTGCGCACGTCGGGCTCGAGCAACGGCTGCGCCTCGAGCTCGGGATGGGCGTGCGCGAGCGTCAGCAGCGAGCCCGGCACGACCGCGCTGACCTGGCCCTCGAGCACGCTCAGCACGACGGCGACGATCGCATTGGTCTCGATCGCCGGCCGCACGGTCACGCCGGCGTCGCGGAAGGCGCCGTCGACGATGCTGCGGTTGTGCATCTCCGGAGTCAGCAGGCAGAGAGGATGTGCCGCCGCCTCGCGCCACGTCAGGGAGGGGCCGAGGCGAACCGCGCTGCCGCCCGGCCTCGCCTGGCTCCGCCGCAGCAGGTAGTAGCGCTCGACATACTGCGGCACGGCTTCGAGCCGACCGGCACGCCGGCTCATGCGCTCGGTGTAGCCGAGACCGAGGTCGAGCGAGAGATTGTCGATCCCCGACTCGATCTCCGGCGATGCCAGCGAACGCACGACCGGCAGGATGCCGGCGTGGCGCGCCTGCAGCCGGGCGGCGAAGCGCGAGGCCAGCGGCACTGCCGTCGGCACCGCGCCGATCACGATCGTGCCGCGCGGATCGTCGGCGCTGCTGTGCAGATCCTGGCGCAGCGTCTCGTTCTCGCGCAGCAGCCGATGCGCCGTCTCGAGGACGCGCTCGCCTTCCGGCGTCAGTCCCTCGTAGCTGCGCCCGCGGCGCACGATCGCGACGCCGAGCTGCTCCTCGAGCGCACGCAGCGCGTTCGAGAGCGCGGGCTGGGTGATGTGGCACGCGCTCGCGGCGCGGCCGAAGTGGCGGTGCTGGTCGAGCGCCGCGAGATAGCGCATGGCGTCGAGCAGGTTCACGAGACGCCGTCTCCAGCGTGGGCTTTCGCCGATCGGCGGCGCCGGCTCACGTGTTCTTCGAGACGCTGATGGTCGGGAACTTCGCCGAGAAATCCTTCGCGCGCTCAGCGATCTTCACCGCCACCTTGCGCGCCACGTGCTTGTAGAGGCCGGCGATCTCGCCGTCGGGATCGCTCACCACCGACGGCCGGCCGCTGTCGGCCTGGACGCGGATCGAGAGGTTGAGCGGCAGCGCGCCGAGGTAGTCGACCTTGTATTCGGCGGCGAGGCGCTTGCCGCCCTCGGCGCCGAAGATGTGCTCGACGTGGCCGCACTGTTCGCACACATGCACCGCCATGTTCTCGACCACGCCGAGGATCGGCACCCCGACCTTCTCGAACATGCGGATGCCTTTCTTGGCATCGAGCAGCGCGATGTCCTGCGGCGTCGTCACGATCACCGCACCGGTCAGCGGCACCCGCTGCGAGAGCGTGAGCTGGATGTCGCCGGTCCCCGGCGGCAGGTCGACGATCAGGTAGTCGAGGTCCGACCAGTTGGTCTGCCTGAGGAGCTGCTCGAGCGCCTGCGTCACCATCGGCCCGCGCCAGATCATCGGGTTGTCCTGCTCGACGAGAAACCCGATCGACATCACCTGGACGCCGTAGTTCTCCATCGGCTCCATCGTCTTGCCGTCGACCGACTCCGGCCGGCCCTCGATCCCCATCATCATCGGTTGGCTGGGCCCGTAGATGTCGGCGTCGAGGATGCCGACCTTCGCGCCCTCGGCGGCGAGCGCGAGCGCGAGGTTGACCGCGGTCGTGCTCTTGCCGACGCCGCCCTTGCCCGAAGCGACGGCGACGATGTTCTTGACGTTCGGCAGCAGCTGGACGCCCCGCTGAACCGCATGGGCGACGATCTTCGAGCTGACGTTGACGCTGACGTTGGCGACGCCGGCGACGCCGCGCGCGGCCGCGATCAGCGTCTTGCGGAGCGCGTCGACCTGCGAGCGCGCCGGATAGCCGAGCTCGACGTCGAAGGCGACATCGCCGCCTTCGACGCGCAGGTTCTTCACCTGCTTGGTCGAGACGAGGTCGCGCCCCGTCTCGGGGTCGACGACGGCTTGCAGGGCCTGGAGCAGTGCGGATTCTTGGACGGCCATGCGAAGCGGGGGCGCGGTGGGTCGAACGACGGTTATAGCTCAGCGGCTCAGGGCACCCGGTGAAGCGGAGACGCGGTCCCTAGAATCTGCGGTTCGCCACCGGTCGCCCGATGCCCCGCAAGCTCTTCGTCACCACGGCGCTGCCGTACGCCAACGCGCCGTTTCACCTCGGCCACATGATGGAGTACATCCAGGCCGACATCTGGGTGCGCTTGCAGCGCATGCGCGGCCATCAGGTGCACTTCGTCTGCGCCGACGACGCCCATGGCGCAGCGATCATGATCGCCGCCGACAAGGCCGCGAAGACGCCGCAGGCGTTCGTCGCCGAGATCGCGGCCGGGCGCAAGCCCTACCTTGACGGCTTTCATATCTCGTTCGACAACTGGCACTCGACCGACGGCGCCGAGAACCACGAGCTCGCGCGCGACATCTACCTGCACCTGAGAAAGGAAGGCTTGATCGCGGTCAAGCCGGTCGAGCAGTTCTTCGACCCCGTGAAGGCGATGTTCCTGCCCGACCGCTACATCAGAGGCGAGTGCCCGGTGTGCGGCGCGAAGGACCAGTACGGCGACAACTGCGACGTCTGCGGCTCGGTCTACGCACCCACCGATCTGAAGAACCCCTATTCGACCCTCAGCGGCGCGCCGCCGGTCCTGAAGAAGAGCGAACACTACTTCTTCCAGCTCTCCTCGCAGCGCTGCCTCGATTTCCTGAAACGCTGGACGCGCGAGCCGGGGCGCCTGCAACCCGAGGTGCTCAACAAGGTCAGCGAGTGGTTCAAGTTCGACGAGCAGGGCCACGGCGGCCTCGCCGACTGGGACATCAGCCGCGATGCGCCGTACTTCGGGATCGAGATCCCGGACGCTCCCGGCAAGTACTTCTACGTCTGGCTCGACGCCCCGGTCGGCTATCTCGCCTCGCTCAAGAACTACTTCGACCAGGGCGGAGCGAAAGCCAACGGCGAACCGCGCTCGTTCGACGAGTTCATGGCCGACCCGGCGGTGGAGCAGATTCACTTCATCGGCAAGGACATCGCCTACTTCCACACCCTGTTCTGGCCCGCGATGCTGAAGTTCAGCGACCGCAAGGTGCCCGACCGCGTCTACGTCCACGGCTTCATCACCACCGGCGGCGAGAAGATGAGCAAGAGCCGCGGCACCGGAATCTCGCCGCTGCGCTACCTCGAGATCGGCATGAACGCCGAGTGGCTGCGCTACTACATCGCGGCCAAGCTCAACTCGCACGTCGAGGACATCGAGTTCAACCCGGACGACTTCGTCGCCCGCGTCAACAGCGATCTGGTCGGCAAGTACGTCAACATCGCCAGCCGGGCGTCGGGCTTTCTCGCCCGGCACTTCGACGGCCGGGTCCTGGCGCCGGCGCAGCAGCGCGTCGACGCGGAGCTGAAAGCGCGCGGCACGACCGGCGAGATCGCCGAACTGATCGACGGCCGCGAATACGGCAAGGCGCTGCGCCTCGCGATGGAGGTCGCCGACCGCACCAACCAGGCGTTCGACACCGCGAAGCCGTGGGAGCTCGCCAAGCAGGCCGACCCGGCGTCGATCGCAGCGCTGCACGAGGTCTGCTCGGCGAGCGTGCGGTCGTTCCAGCATCTGACGATGTGGCTGAAGCCGGTGCTGCCGGCGCTCGCGGCGCAGGCCGAGGAGTTCCTCGCCTGCGAGCCGCTGCGCTGGAGCGACGCGCCACCGTTGCTGTCGGCCGTCGGCCGCTACCGTCACCTGATGCAACGCGTCGATCCGAAGCAGCTCGATGCCCTGTTCGAGCCCGCGGCCGGTGAAACCGAACCGGGCGCGGCCGACGCGCAGATCGCGCTGCCGCATCCCGGCGGCGAAGCCATCGCATCGACGATCACGATCGACGACTTCGCGAAGCTCGACCTGCGCATCGCCCTCATCGTCGCCGCCGAGAAGGTCGCCGGCTCGAGCAAGCTCCTGAAACTCACGCTCGATGTCGGCGAGGCGCGCACGCGCACCGTCTTCAGCGGCATCCAGTCGGCGTACGCGCCCGAGCATCTGGCCGGCAAGCTCACCGTCGTCGTCGCCAACCTGGCGCCGCGCAAGATGAAGTTCGGCGTCAGCGAAGGCATGGTGCTCGCCGCCTCGCACGCCGACGACAAGGCACACCCGGGCCTGTTCGTCCTCGAGCCGCATGCCGGCGCGGTGCCGGGACTGCGCGTCCGCTGAGCCGCGAACATTGAATGACGACGACCCCGCTCATCGAGCCGGCCGATGTCGTTCGCTGCTACGACGACGACAGCTGGGGCGACGACGCGCCGACGCGCGGCGTCGAGGCAGTCGTCGAGTCGGGCCACGTCCTCGCGTTCCCGCGCCTCGCGTTCGCGCTCGGCGACGGCGAACGGCGCTTCCTCGACCCGCGCTGGGCCGACCCGAAGGCGAAGAACGTCTCGGTGCGATGGCCTGCGGGCGAGCTGCGCGGCGCCGTCGGCGCGGCCGAGGACCTGCAGGCGTTGCGCGCGATGGTCGTCCGCTTCGCCGAGCACAGCGAAGCGCTCGCGCTGCGCCTGTTCCCGCACTACCGCGGCCGGCTGCGGCGCGGCAGCACGTCGTTCCGGCCGACCGACGTCTCCGGGCGCGTCCGCAGCTGGCGCCAGGATGACACCCGGCTACACATCGACGCCTTCCCGTCGAACCCGATGCAGGGGACACGGTTGCTGCGCGTCTTCTCGAACGTGAATCCGAGCGGCGCGCCGCGCCGCTGGCGGGTCGGCGAGCCGTTCGATGCGCATGCCCGCCGCTACCGCGACGCGCTTGGCCGTCCGTTGCCGGGGTCGGCGTGGCTGATGGCGACGCTCGGCATCACCAAGCGGCGCCGGACCGCGTACGACCACGCGATGCTGCAGCTCCACGACCGCGCCAAGGCAGACCTCGAGTTCCAGCGCTCGAGCCCGCAGGTGCAGGTCGACTTCGCGCCCGGGACGACCTGGGTCTGCTTCAGCGACCAGGTGCTGCACGCGGCGATGGGCGGCCAGCACATGATGGAGCAGACCTTCCTCATCGACGTCGAGCACCTGCGCGAGCCCGAGAGCTCGCCGCTGCGCACGCTCGAGCGCCTTCTCCAGCGCCCGCTCCGCTAGCGACCGCTCGCCGCGCCGGCCTCGCGGCCTCGGCGGCGCTTCGGCACCTGCATATTTCATGCGAATGGTATATGCTTTCAATGTACATAGCATTAACATGCCATCGCCATGGAATCGAAAACCGCACGCCTCACGCTGCTGATCGATCCGGCCAAGAAGGAAGCCTTCGAGCGGCTGTGCGCTGCGCAGGACCTGACGCCGTCCCAAGTGGTTCGCCAGTTGATCCGCGAGTACCTGACGCGGCACGGCGTCAGCTACACCCCGAGCGGCGCGCGGGCAGCGAAGAAGGCGGCGCGACGCGGCTGAACACTCTGCCATGGCCGGATCCCTCGACCCGACGCACTGGCTCGCGCTCGACTGGGTGCTCGTCGCCGTCGCGACGTGGCTGCTGGTCGGCGTGGCCGGGCTGCTCGCGCTGCGCAAGCTCGGCTGGGTCGCCAAGGTGCTGTTCCCCGCCGGCGGCGCGGTCGCGCTGCTGCTGTTCGGCACCGCTCTCGTCGCGATGTTCTCGTCGTCGCCGCAGACAGCGGTGCTGCCGCTGGGCCTACCGGGCCTGCCGTTTCACCTCCGCCTCGACCCGCTCGCGGGCTTCTTCCTCATGGTCATCGGCGCGACGGCCGCCGGCGTCTCCGCGTTCGCCGCCGGCTACTTCCGCAAGGGCGAAGGCACGCCGCCCGGCCTTCTCTGCCTCGAGTACCACGTCTTTCTGGCCAGCATGACGCTGGTCGTCGTCGCCGACGACGCCTACGCGTTCATGGTGATGTGGGAGACGATGGCGCTGTCGTCGTTCTTCCTCGTCATCGCCAACCACCGCATCGCCGAGATCCGGCAGGCGGGCTACCTCTACCTGCTCGTCGCCCACATCGGCGCGATCGGGATCCTGCTCTCGTTCGGTGTGCTGCAGGCGAACACCGGGGACTACACGTTCGCCAACATGCGCGCCCAGCACCTGTCGCCGTTCTGGGCCTCGGTGGCGTTCCTGCTCGCGCTGTTCGGCTTCGGCGCCAAGGCCGGGATCGTGCCGCTGCACGTCTGGCTGCCCGAGGCGCATCCGGCGGCGCCGTCGCCGGTCTCGGCGCTGATGAGCGCTGTCATGCTGAAGACCGCGATCTACGGCCTGCTGCGCGTCGGCTTCGACCTGCTGCCGGCGCAGATCTGGTGGTGGGGCGTGGCGCTGCTCGCGCTCGGCCTCGCGAGCGCAGTGTTCGGCGTCGTCTTCGCGGCCGTCCAGGTCGACATGAAGCGGCTGCTCGCGTATTCGTCGATCGAGAACGTCGGCCTCGTGTTCGCCGGCATCGGCCTGGCGGTCCTGTTCTCGGCCTACGGCATGAAGCCGATGTCGGCGCTCGCGCTGACGGCGGCGCTCTACCACGTCGCCAGCCACGCCTTCTTCAAGAGCCTGCTCTTCGTCGGCACCGGCGCCGTGCTGCACGCCACCGGGCAGCGCAGTCTCGGCAAGCTCGGCGGGCTGGTCCGGTTCATGCCGTGGGTGACGTGGCTGACGCTGGTCGGCACGCTCGCGAGCGCCGGCCTGCCGCCTCTCGGCGGCTTCGTCTCCGAGTGGTTGCTGCTGCAGAGCTTTCTCTTCACGCCGGGGCTGCCGAGCTCGTTCCTGAACATGGTGATCCCGGTCGTCGCCGCGCTGATCGCTCTCGTCGCCGCGCTCTCCGGGTACACGATGGTCAAGTTCTTCGGCGTGGTCTTCCTCGGCCAACCGCGCGAGGACCACCCCGCGGCGAGGCACCGCGCCAGCAGGTGGGAGCGTGCCGGCATGGTCTGGCTCGCGCTCGGCTGCATCGCGCTCGGCCTCGCGCCGGTCCAGTTCATTGCGCTCATCGACCCCGTCACGCGCCAGCTCGTCGCGGCCGGGCTCGGCAGCACGGCGGCATCGAGCGGATGGCTGCTGGTGCCGGTCGACATCGACCGTGCGAGCTATGGCCCGGTCGTCTTCCTGCTCGGCCTGGCGGCGAGCTTTGCGCTCGCGTTCGCGCTCGTGCGAAGGCTCTACCACGGCAGGCTCCGCCGCGCCGCGCCGTGGGATTGCGGCTATCCCTGGCAGACCGCACGCATGCAGGACACCGCCGAGGGCTTCGGCCAGCCGATCCGGCAGATCTTCGAGCCGTTCTTCCGCATGCAGCGCGAGCTGCCGTCACCCTTCGATCGCGAGCCGCGCTACCGCGTCGTCGTCGGCGACCACTTCTGGCACTGGCTCTACCAGCCGGTCGCCGACCTCGTCGAGCGGCTGTCGCGCTGGATCGGCCGGCTGCAGCAGGGCCGGATCGCGGTCTACCTGCTCTACAGCTTCCTCACGCTCGTGGGCGTGCTCCTGATCGTGCGGACATGAGCGTTCTGGGCAGCCTCTCGCAGCTCCTCGAGATCGTCGTCGCGCTGCTGCTCGCGCCGCTGCTCGTCGGCTGGGTCAACCAATGGCGCGCGTGGCTGCAGAACAAGTCCGGTCCGGGGCTCCTGCAGCCCTACCGCGTGCTCCACAAGCTCTTCCACAAGGAGTCGGTCGTCGCCGAGCACGCGTCGCCGCTCTTCCGGTCGGCGCCGTACATCGCCTTCAGCTGCATGCTGCTGGCGAGCGCGATCATCCCGACGCTGTCGACCGACCTGCCGCTCGCGCCGGCTGCGGACGCGATCGCTCTGGTCGGCCTGTTCGCGCTCGCCCGCGTCTTCGTCTCGCTCGCCGCAATGGACGTCGGCACCGCGTTCGGGTCGATGGGTGCGAGACGCGAGATGCTGATCGGCTTTCTCGCCGAGCCCGCCCTCCTGATGGTGCTGTTCTCGGCATCGCTGATCCCGAAGTCGACCTCGCTCGCGACGATCGTCGAGACACTCGCGCACCGCGAGCTCGCGATCTACCCGAGCCTCGCCTTTGCCGGCGTCGCGTTCACGATGATCTCGCTCGCCGAGAACGCGCGCGTTCCGGTCGACAACCCGGCGACGCACCTCGAGCTGACGATGATCCACGAGGCATTGATCCTCGAGTACTCGGGCCGCCATCTGGCGCTCCTCGAGTGGGCAGCGAGCCTGAAGCTGTTCGCCTACTCGTGCCTCGGCCTGGCCCTCTTCCTGCCTTGGGGTATCGCCGAGGCGCACGCGCCGCTCGAGCTCGTCCTCGCGCTGCCGGTGCTGGTCTTCAAGCTCGCCGTCGGTGGCGTGGCGCTCGCCGCGCTGGAGACCGCGAGCGCGAAGATGCGCATCTTCCGCGTCCCCGAGTTCCTCGGCACCGCGTTCCTGCTCGCCGTGATCGGCGTGCTCGTCCACATCCTGCTCGGCGTCTGACGATGAGCCAGTTCGCCGGCCAGCTGATCAACCTCTTCGCCGCGGTGATCCTGATGCTCGCGTTCGCGATGCTGTCGCAGCGCCGCATCCTCTCGCTCATCCACCTGTTCACGATGCAAGGCCTGGCGCTCGTCGCCGCGACCGCAGTGGTCGGCTACGTGACGAGCCAGCCGCACCTCTACCTCTCGGCGGGCCTGACCTTCGTCCTCAAGGTGGTGCTGATCCCGATGCTGCTGCACCGGATCATCCAGCGCCTCGACGTGCGCTGGGACGTCGAGGCGCTGATCAACGTGCCGACGACGATGCTGATCGGCATCGTCCTCGTCATCTTCGCATTCAACCTCGCGCTGCCGATCTCGAAGCTGTCGACGTCGATCGCCGGTGGCACGCTCGGCATCGCGCTCGCCTGCGTCCTGCTGTCTTTCACGATGATGATCATCCGCTCCAAGGCGGTGCCGCAGGTGATCGGCTTCCTGTCGATGGAGAACGGTCTCTTCTTCGCGGCCACGTCGGCGACGTACGGGATGCCGATGGTCGTCGAGCTCGGCATCGCGCTCGACGTCCTCGTCGGCATCCTGATCCTCGGCGTCTTCATGTTCCAGATCCGCGAGCAGTTCGACAGCCTCGACATCCGCAACCTCGAAAAGCTGAAGGACACCTGAGGGTGGAAGCGCTCGTCCTCGTCCTCGCGTCCCCGCTCGCCGGCAGCCTCGTCCTCGCGTTCACGGGGCATCGCGGCGTCGCGCGCGACATCAACGTCGCGTTCAGCTTCGCCACCTTCGTCGCCGCTTGCGCGCTCACCGTCCGCGTCGTCTCGTCGGGGCCGCTGCTGCTCGCGAACGAGGAGTTCTTCATCGATCCGTTGAACGTCTTCCTGGTCGCGCTGACCGCCTTCGTCGGCTGGACGACGTCGGTGTTCTCGCGCCCGTACATGCGCGTCGAGCAGGACCTGGGCCACATGACGCCGGCGCGGATGCGCCTCTATCACAGCATGTACCAGCTGTTCAGCTTCACCATGCTGCTCGCGCTGACGACCAACAACATGGGCATCCTCTGGGTCGCGATGGAGGCGGCGACGCTGACGACAGTGCTGCTCGTCAGCGTCTACCGCACCGCCGCGAGCCTCGAGGCGGCGTGGAAGTACTTCATCCTGTGCGGCGTCGGCATCGCGCTTGCGCTGTTCGGCACGGTGCTGCTCTACATGGCCGCGGAGAAGATCTTCGGCGCCGAGGGCGGCGCGCTGCTCTGGACCCACCTCGACTCCGCCAAGGGCAGGCTCGACCCCCACATCATCACGCTCGCCTTCGCCTTCCTCTTCATCGGCTACGGCACCAAGGTCGGTCTCGTGCCGCTGCACAACTGGCTGCCCGATGCGCACGCCGAGGGCCCGACGCCGGTCTCGGCCGTGCTCTCGGGCCTGCTGCTCAACGTCGCGATGTACGCCCTGCTGCGCTGCAAGGTGCTCACCGATGGCGCGCTCCACAGCCAGCTCGCCGGCCATCTGCTGATGGGGTTCGGACTCGTGTCGGTCGTCGTCGCTGCGTTCTTCCTCTCGCGCCAGAAGGACGTCAAGCGGATGTTCGCGTATTCGTCGATCGAGCACATGGGGCTGATCGCGTTCGCTTTCGGCCTCGGCGGGCCGATCGCCAACTTCGCCGGGCTGCTGCACATGACCGTGCACTCGCTCACCAAGTCGGCGATCTTCTTCACCGTCGGCCACGCGACGCAGAAGGCCGGCACGCAGGTGATGAGCGAGATCCGCGGTCTGATCAAGGTGAGCCCGACGGTTGGCTGGGGAATGATGCTGGGCTCGCTCGCAATCCTCGGCATGCCGCCGTTCGGCGTCTTCGCGAGCGAGTTCCTCATCCTCACGACGGCGATGCGCGAGCAGCCGTGGGCGACGCCGTTCCTGCTGCTCGCGCTCGGCGTCGCCTTCGCGTCGGTGTTCAGCCGGGTGCTGTCGATGGTGTTCGGCGAAACGACGGTGAAGCCGCTGGCGCACGCGCCGGCGTTGCTGCCGGTCTTCACCCACCTCGCCCTCGGCCTGATGCTCGGCGTCTTCGTGCCGCCCTATCTGGTCGGCTGGTACACGCAGGCGGCGCGGATGATCGGAGGCTGAAACCGTGCAGATCCCCGGACTCGAGCTCGCCTTCGAGCGCCTGCCGGCGCCGCTGCCGATCTGGCGGGCGCGCGTCGACGCCGACGCATGGCAAGTCGCCGCGCGCGCGGTCGCTGCGGCCAAGGGCCGACTGGTCGCGCTCTGGGGCGTCGACCGCAGCCGCAGCGACGGCGGCTTCGCTGTCTGTGCCGCCTATGCGGTCGCCGAAGGACTGGCCTGGCTCGACCTGCAGCTGGCTGCCGACGCTCCCGCGTATCCCGACGTGTCGAGCCAATTTTCCTGCGCGACGCGCATGCAGCGCGCCGCTGCCGACTTGGTCGGCATCGTCGCCATCGGCGCGCGCGACTCTCGGCGCTGGCTCGACCACGGCGCCTGGCCGCCCGATCGCTTTCCATTGCACGAGCAGGCGCCCGACGGCGCCTGCGGCGGCGAGCGTTCCGCGGTCGCCGACTATCCGTTCGTCCGCGTCGCCGGCGACGGCGTCCACGAGATTCCAGTCGGGCCGGTGCACGCCGGCGTCATCGAGCCGGGGCACTTCCGCTTCTCCGTCGTCGGCGAGAAGGTGCTGCGCCTCGAGGAGCGACTCGGCTACACCCACAAGGGAATCGAGAAGCGCTTCACCGAGCTCGCTCCGCTGGCCGCACACCGCCTCGCCGGGCGCGTCTGCGGCGACTCGACGGTCGCCTACGCGTGGGCGTTCTGCATGGCGCTCGAGTCGGCGGCCGGCGCGGCGATCTCGGTGCGGGCGCAGTGGCTCCGCGCGCTGCTGCTCGAGCGCGAGCGCGTCGCCAACCACCTCGGCGACCTCGGCGCGCTCGGCAACGATGCCGCGCTGACGTTCGGCCTGGCGCAGTTCTCGCGCCTGCGCGAGAACTGGCTGCGGACGTCGAAGGACGTTTTCGGCCATCGCT
Source organism: Caldimonas sp. (assembly GCA_036496385.1). Taxonomy (GTDB): domain Bacteria; phylum Pseudomonadota; class Gammaproteobacteria; order Burkholderiales; family Burkholderiaceae_C; genus Schlegelella_A. The sequence continues at coordinate 26,301 of DASXLD010000004.1, forward strand.
GGCTGATGGATTGCATCGTCCCCGGCGGCACCGCGATCGACGTCGACCCAGCTGCGGCGGCACGGATGGGCGCGCAATGCGAGGCGACGCGGCGCGAAGCGAGCGAGCTGCGCGCGATTTACGACGAGCATGCCGGGCTGCAGGACCGCTTCGTCGGCACCGGGCAGGTCCTGCCCGAGCTGGCGGCCGATCTCGGCCTCGCCGGCCTCGCCGGCCGAGCGAGCGGCCGGGCGTTCGACCTCCGCGTGGACCATCCCTGGCCGCCCTACAACGCCCTGGCGCCGGCAATCGCGACGCAGCGCTCGGGCGATGTCGCCGCGCGCGTCGCCGTCCGCTTCGCCGAGTTGTTCGAGTCGCTGCGCCTGATCGACGCGATCCTCGCCGCCGTTCCGGCGGGTGAGCATCGCAGCGAGGTGCGCCTGCGCACCGGCGCGAGCGTCGGCGCCGGCTGGGTCGAAGGCTGGCGCGGCGAGGTCTTCGTCGCCCTCGAGCTCGAGGAGGGAGCGCAAGGCCACCGTATCCGCCGTTGCCATTGCCACGATCCCTCTTGGCAGAACTGGCCGGTGCTCGAGCACGCAGTGATCGGCAACATCGTCCCCGACTTTCCCCTCATCAACAAGTCTTTCAACCTCAGCTATTCGGGGCACGACCTGTGAGCCGCGACCTCGAGGCCTGACGCGAATGTGGAAGATCCTGCGCCAGATCGGCCGCACCGGCATTCGCAGCGAAGCGCCGCCCGATTGCGACGACACGCTGCGCGCCGACGCCGAGCAGATCCAGCGCGAGCTGCTCGCCATCCTCGGCCGCGCGCTCGCCATCCGCGAGGTCGACGCCGGCTCGTGCAACGGCTGCGAGCTCGAGATCAGCGCGCTCGACAACCCCTACTACAACCTCGAGGGGCTCGGCATCCGCTTTGTCGCCAGCCCGCGCCACGCCGACCTGCTGCTGGTGACCGGGCCGGTATCGCGCAACATGGAGCTCGCGCTTCGGCGGACCTACGAGGCGACGCCGGCGCCCAAGCTCGTCGTCGCCGTCGGCGACTGCGGCGCCGGCTGCGGCATCTTCGGCGCGAGCTACGCGACCTGCGGCGGCGTCGCCGACGTCGTTCCGGTCGACGTCGTCGTTCCCGGCTGCCCGCCGCCGCCGATCGACATCCTGCGCGGCATCTTGACCGCGGTGCGCCGCTGCCGTGCGCCCGCGTCTGCCGGCGCGAAAAAGGATGGCGCGTGAGGAACGCCACCGCCTGAGGCTGGCGCTCGCGGCGCGACAGCGTGACCGGAGTCCGCCACGAAACGTGGCGCCTTCCGGCAGCGCCGCTCGGCTATCCTGTCGTGAAACCATCTCGGCGGGAGAGCGTGGGATACCTCGATGAACTCAAGCGTCAGGCCGACGACGTGCTGGCGCAGCAGCGCCAGGACATCGGCGCCCTGCAGCGCAACGCGCTGCTGACCGATGCCGCCTGCCAGACGACGGCGCGTTATCTATCGGCGCTCGCCCGCCAGCTGAACGTGCTCCAGCCCGTCTCGAAGACGGTCTGGCGGCTCGACCAGAAGACCTCGTTCGGCCAGCTTCGCTTCACCGACTTCCGCGCCGACTCGCGGATGAAGAAGCTGCGCGATGGGGAGGTATTCGATCACATCGTCCTCAATTTCGCGGCCAAGACCGGGACGCGCGTGACGGTCGCGAAGGACTTCCCGCCCGAGATCGAGAAGCTCGAAGCGCGGTTGCGCCAGTGCGGCGCGCACTACGACAGCGAGGTCATCCGCGATCCCGAAAGCGGCAAGTTCATCGAGAAGCGCTTCGATCTCGTCGCCGACTTCCAGAGCAGCATTCGGGTGCTGCCGGACCACGACTCCGGCTTCATCGCCTTTCACGTCGCCAACCTCGACGGCTTCGAGACCGTCAGCGTCGTCTTTCCCGCGTTCGAGGTCGGCAGCACCAGGCTCGACGAGCTGGCGCGCTGGATCAACGGCGAGCCGCACGCCTTCCTGCGCGACGGCGGGCACATCCGTCGCGTCCCCGCCTAGAGCCATCCTGCCGACGCCGCCCCGCGGCGGCCGACGGCCGGGCGCTTAGACTTGCTCCTTTCGCCGACACGCGCCGCCATGCCCTGGTTCTGGAAGCCCTACACCTCCGACGTCACGTCGTTCATCGACGAGCTCAAGGCAAAGAAACCGACTCTCGAGGACGAGCAGCGGCATGGCCGTTCGATCTTCTGGGATCGGCGCATCGACCGCACCGCCGAGGCCGAGTACTCGGAGTCGCGTGTGCCGCAGCAGCCCTACGTCTACCAGACGCGCCAGCGCTGAGCGCCTCTCCGAGTCCGTGATGGAAGCGCTCGCCGAGCCGGAGGTCGACGTCGTCGTCGACAGCATCGCCGTTGCGCGCCTGTACGGCGAGCCGCTGTTCGACCTGCCGCAGGATCTCTACATCCCGCCCGATGCGCTCGAGGTCTTCCTCGAGGCGTTCGAAGGGCCGCTCGACCTCCTGCTCTACCTGATCCGCAGGCAGAACTTCAACATCCTCGACATTCCGATGGCGAGCGTGACGCGCCAGTACCTTGCCTACGTCGAGCAGATCCGCGCCCGCAACCTCGAGCTCGCCGCCGACTACCTGCTGATGGCGGCGATGCTGATCGAGATCAAGTCGCGCATGCTGCTGCCGCCGAAGAAGAGCGCCGATGGCAACGAGCCCGACGATCCGCGCGCCGAGCTCGTCCGCCGGCTGATCGAGTACGAGCAGATGAAGCTCGCCGCGGCCAAGCTCGACGAGCTGCCGCTGCACGGCCGCGACTTCCTGCGCGCGCACGTCGCCGTCGAGGAGGCAGCGGCGGCGAGGCTGCCGGTCGTCGAGCCGGTCGACCTGCGCGACGCCTGGCTCGAGATCGCCAAGCGCGCCCGCCTCCACCAGCACCATCTGATCTCGCGCGAGCACCTCAGCGTGCGCGAGCACATGAGCATCGTCCTGCGCGCGCTGCAAGGTCGCCGCTTCGCCCTCTTCGAAGACCTGTTCGACGCCCGTCGCGGCGCGCCGGTCGTCGTCGTCACCTTGATCGCCCTGCTCGAGCTGGCGCGCGAGCACCTGCTCGAGGTGACGCAGGCGGAGGCGTTCGCGCCGATCTACGTCCGGCTCGCCTACCAGCCCGCATAAGCGCCGCCCCCCGTTGCTCGGCAGCGCGCTCGCCCCAGAAGCAATCGCGCGCACCGCGCCATCGCTCAGCCGACCGGCAGGTTCCAACCTGCTTCGTCGCGTTGAGATCGCAGTTGCCGGTCAGGGCGCGTCAGCTCGAGATCGCCCTGTCTCGACGGGATCAACTTTCGACAGTACGATGGAGACGACCGCGCAACGACCTGCCCTCCGGATCCGATGAGCAGCATGTCTGTCGATTCATTGACCTTCACCGTCCGGAAGGTGGACACCCAGGACGACATTGCCAAGGTCTGCGAACTCCGCGCCACTTGCTACGGGCGCCACACGCCCGCCCTCCGGGAGCACATGGCGCACCCTGACTCGATCGACCAATCGCCATCGACATCCGTCTTCCTGTGCGAAGACAAATTTTCCGGGACGCCCATCGGCACGATGCGCGTCGTTGACAACACGCGCGGCATGACACTCGAGATCGAGCAATTCCTCGAGGTTCCCGGTTGGATGGCCAATGACACTCGAGGCGAAATGACACGACTGGTCGTCGCCCCCGGGTCCGATCCGCTCGTGAAAGCCGCCCTGTGGAAGGCAGGGTACCTGCGGTGCCTTCAGGCGCAGGTGCAATGGCTGGTCATCGGAGCGCGCAAGCCGGGGCTCATCAAGCAATATCAGTATTTGGGCGCGAACGACATGTACGCGGATCAGCGCCTTGTGCCGCTCGGCCACGGTTGGAGCCTGCCCCACCGCATTTTCGTCCTGAACATGCTGACGGCAGAGAACGACTGGTACGAGGGTCGACACCGCCTGCTGCGGTTCATGGTCGAGACCGAGCATCCCGACATCAGCATCTCGTCAATGCACCGCCCCACTGCGCCCGTCCCACGGTTGAGCCTCGTAGCCTCCGCCTAGCTCTTCATTCTCGTCGGCCAGGAGCGGGATTCCTGGGCCGAGATGCGCCGCCAGGATCCTGGTCAGCCCTTCATCGGTGAATGGCTTGCTCAGGAATCCATCCATGCCTGCAGCCTCGCAGGCGTTGACGTCGTCGCGGCTCGAGTTGGCGGTCAGAGCAACCACCGGCACTCGCGATATCCGGGCCGCCTGCTCCCTCGCTCTGATTTCGCGGGTGGCCGCAAGGCCGTCAAGGTCGGGCATGCGCAAGTCCATGAGCACAGCGTGAGGCCGCTGCGGGCCCATTGCCGCCGCCACGGCGTCGCGGCCGCTGCTGACGCGCAAGACCTCTGCGCCAAGTTGGCGCAGCACCGCCTCGGCGATCAACGCATTGACATCGTTGTCTTCGGCCAGAAGAACGCGATAGCCGACGAACGAATGCGGTGCCACCGAGGAGTTGGCCGCGCGCGCCTGCGAATCGTCGTCGCGGGCCGGCGCATCTATTGCGGGCAGCATTGCCCTGAACTGGAATTTCGAACCCACGCCGACGATGCTCTCGACCGTCACCGCGCCGCCCATGACATGTGCCAGCTCGCGTGAGATGGTCAGCCCAAGTCCCGTTCCGACGTCGGGTTGCGTCGCCACGGAGGCCGTCTGGGCAAACGCCTCGAAGATCCTGGCTTGATCGGCGGCCGAAATCCCCGGACCGGTATCGGTGACGGTGCAGACTGTTTCGCCGTGCTCGCCCCGGATCACGCGGAGCCGCACCCACCCTTGCTTGGTGAACTTCACGGCGTTGCCCAGAAGGTTGTGCAAGACCTGCCGGACGCGGGCAGCATCGCCTGACACCCAACAGGCCGCCGGCAGCTGGGCCTCGAGCACGAACGCGACCGGCGTTGCTGCCGTCCGCTCCCGGTAGAGCTCCGCAAGTTGGCGGATCTCGACGGCCAAATCGAACGGCGCAGTGTGGAGCTCCAGCCGCCCTGTCTCGATGCGGGAGACGTCGAGCAGGGCGCCGATCAGGCCAAGCAGATGTTCTCCCTGCGCCTGGACGATGCCGAGGCGCGAAAGCGATACCGGATCGGGTCGGTCGCGCCTCATCATCGCCGTTACGCCCAGAATTCCGTGCAAGGGCGTTCGGAACTCGTGGCTCATGGTGCCGAGGAACATGGATTTCACGGCGCTTTCACGGCGCAACTGCTCGCTGGTCTTCTCGAGTCGTTCGGCTGTCTCGGACTGCAGTTGCAGCGCCTGCGACAGCTGCTCGTGGGACAGGAACTCTCGGACAAGTCGCTTCCCGGTTGCGAAGGCCGAGGCCCAGAGTTGGATGATCAAGAGACTCAGTCCGACCGAGGCGAACAGGCCGAGGCCGTCGAATCGAAGCAGGAGCCCGGCGACCGTCAGCCCGAGAATCGGTGTCACGAAGAGCGCCGTCGCGAGAAATTGAACCTGCAAGCCAAGCGTCGCGACGGTGGCGACGACCGCGAGGCAGGCGACGAGCGCCGACGCAGCGTCCGGCGGAGCATGCACGCTGGCCAAGCCGGCAAGGCCCCAGATCGCGCCGTCGAGCAGGATGGTCGAGTACAGCACCCACGGCCTCCTGCGAAGAATTTCGCGCACCCTGTCTTGTTTGTAGCCGACCGCGACCAGGAGCCGAGGAGCGGCGCTGGCCGCCTTTGCCGCAAACCACGTCTTCGCCAAGCCGGCGCCAAAGGTCGGCGCGAAGAAGGCGGCAATGACTCCCGCGAAGATGGTCGCCAGCACCGCTGCGATCGCCGAGTGACCGAGGATTTGATCGAACTGCCTGAGCCTGAGGCGAGACTTTGCTTCCTCGCCCAACTCGATGGGGAGCTCGCTTGCGGTTGCAGTTGCTGCTTCCACGTTCGGTTCCAGCGCCAAGAGGTCGCCCGCGCTTCGCGAAAGCGACGGCGCGCGAGCGGGCGAATCTACATGGAAGTGCCCGAGCAAAGGCGGAGCTGTTTGCGTCGATTGGGTCGTATTACCGATTTCCCGCGGAGGACGCGCGACCGGGCACTCCACACGCCTCTCACGTCCCTTTCACGCCCGTCGCGGCGCGCCGGTCGTCGTCGTCACCTTCATCGCCCTGCTCGAGCTGGCGCGCCTGGCGAAATTTCGAATCCGTTCCCTATCCGTATCTCGCCGCTTCTAAGCTTTCCGGACCGCCACCGAGCGGCACTCGAGGGGAAGCCATGAATCGAAGCAGACGCAAACCGGTCTTTCTCTGCGCAGCCAGCGTCGCACTGGCGTGCGCGATGGGGTCCACGGGCGCAGTCGCCACCCCGACGATCTTCGCGGACTCGGACTACTCGACCAGCAACGGCCTGTTCGCGCCGACCGTGAACACCAGCACGGACACCGCGCGCACGTCGACCAGCCCGCTGGACGCCGGCAACTTCGCCGCTGCGGCCGCCGACGCCAGCGTCGGCTCGGTCGGCATCGGCATGGCGACGACACTTCCCGACGGGTCGCCCGTGTCGGCCGCGGCGGTCGCTCAGATCGCGGACGACTGGACCCCCTGTCCCACCTGCGGCGTCCTCGTCAACCTGGCGTCCGTCACCTTCAACATGCATTTCGACGGCACGCTGAGCCCCGGTTGGCTCGCTGCCAACGCGATCGACGGCGAGTTCAAGGAATTCACGGGCTCGTTCCACGTCGTCAACGAAGAACTCGACTTCGCCTGGGACGGAACCCAGTTGGCGGGCACGCTCTGCGATACCTCTTTCCCCACCGTCTGCGCTCCTATCGCCCTCGCATTCACGACGCTTGCCGATGGATCGCTGTCCTTCAACGACAACGTGTCGTTCACGGCCATGTTGTTCGCCCCGGAGTTCACTACCGAGCTCCGGCTGAGCGCGGGATGGGATCCCGCCAAGCAGCCGGCGGAATTGGCGTTCCTCCACACCTTGCGCTTCGACGTCGTCTCGAACGATCCGGGCCTCGTCTGGGTCAGCGACGCAGGGCAGATGTCCACCGCGGCGGTCGCTGCCGTTCCCGAGCCGGCGACGATGCCGCTGCTGGGCGCGGGACTGCTCGTCCTCGCAGGTCTGGCACGCAAGGCGCGGCGTCGAGGCTAGACAGACTCCCAGCGACCGTCATTGCGCCCGCCGCTCAGCGGCGGCTGAGCTTGAACGCGATCATCGCCCGCAGCTTGTTCGGCAGCACGGGCTTGATCAGCAGATGGAAATCGTGCTCGAGCGCCTCCTTCTCGTGGCCGCTCATCGTGCTGCCGGTGACGATGATCGCGGGCACCGGGGCGCCGAAGTGCTGGCGGATGGCACTGATCGCGGCAACGCCGGTCGTGCCTTCTTCGAGCCGATAGTCGGCGATGACGAGCGCCGGCGGCGACGCCCGATCGGCGCTTTCTGCCCAGGCGTAGGCGGCCGCGACGCTGTCGAGCGAGACGATGCTCGCGCCCCAGGCGGTGAGCAGCACCTCGAGTCCCTCGCGAACCGCGGGCTCGTCCTCGACGACGACGATCGAGCGGCCGGCGAGCGTCAGGCCCGCGGGCGCCTTGGCGGCGATCGCGCGCTCGGCAGCGCGCGGCGCCTTGCCGACCGGCAGCTCGAGCGTGAAGGTGGTGCCGCGGCCCACCTCGGAGCGCATCGCGAGCGGCGCCTGCATCAATGCGGCGAGGCGCTTGACAATCGCCAGGCCGAGGCCAAGCCCCTTCTTCTGCTCGCCGCCGACCGCGCGCGTCCCGGGCACCTGATAGAACTCGTCGAAAACGCGGGCGCGCTCCTCGGCGCGGATCCCCGGGCCGGTGTCCCAGATCTGCAGCAGCAAGCGCTCGCCGTGCTGCCGGCAGCTCACCAGCACCGAGCCGTCGCTGGTGTAGCGGATCGCGTTCGAGACCAGGTTGCGGACGATCCGCTCGACCAGCAGCGGGTCGGCGAAGGCAACGCGCCGGCCGCCGCGGATGCGCAGCTCGAGCCCCTTCTCGAACGCCGCCGGCTCGAAGTGCAGCCGCACCTTGCGGAAGATGTCGGCGAGCTCGAAGTCGGCCGGATGGACCTCGACGCCGCCGCTGTCGATGCGGGTGATGTCGAGCAGCTCTGAAAACAGACCCTCGAGCGCGTCCACCGACTCGTTGATGCTGTTGACGAGTCGCGCCACCTCGGGGTCGTGGCTGCGCGCGCGCAAGGCCTCGGCGAACAGGCCCATCGCGTGCAGCGGCTGGCGCAGGTCGTGGCTGGCGGCGGCGAAGAACTGCGTCTTGGCGCGATTGGCGACCTCGGCCTCGGCACGCGCCGCGTCGGCGACGGCCTTCTCGGCGCGCAACTGCACCGCGAGCGCCTCGGTGCGCAGCTTGAGGCCGACGATGCTGTCGAACGACTCGCGGTAGTTGCGGCCGAGCAGCATCGTCATCCCCATCGCCACCGTCATGACGCCGGCGACCTGCCAGCTGAGCGCCGCGTCCTGCAGCGCGACGCGGACGATCGCCGGCACGAAGACGAGGACGACGAAGAAAACGAAGAGACGAAACTGCGGCCCCAGGATCGGCACGCTGGCGACGCAGAACGTGTAGACGACGAGGACGAGCGCGAGCTGGTGCAGGCCACCGCCGTAGGGTGAGAAGAGCCAGGCGGCGAGGCCCCAGAGCGCGCCCGAGGCGAGGACGCCGGCATGCCAGGCTCGCAGGCGCCGCTCGAGGCCGAGGCTGGTCGTCGGCTCGTCGCGGGAGAACAGCACCGCGAGCCAGGCGCGCACGAGCCAGACGATCGCGAACGCGGCGCCCCAGACGATGCGCAGCGTCCGCGGCGCGGCGTTGGCGAAGACGATCTCGACGACGATCGCGCCGATCGCATGGCCGGCGAGCGACGTGCGGTTGAACGCGAACGTGCCGCGGACGTGGTCGAGCAGCAGCAGCGTGCCGTCGACCGGAGGGACGCCGGCAGGCGGTGCCGGCGTGTCGACGCCGTCGACCGCGGGCGGCGCGGCGGTCGCGCCGCTCAATGCAGCGGTCGCGAGAGCCATGGCGCGATCGCTCCCTGGCTCGACAACTGGCTGACCGCGAGCACGGCCTGCGTGCGCGAGTTGACGCCGAGCGCGCGCAACACCGCAGCGACGTGGTCCTTCACGGTCTCGACCGAGAGGTCGAGCTCGCGCGCGATCAGCTTGTTCGACTGGCCGCGCAGCAGCAGGCCGAGGACATCGGTCTGGCGCGGCGTCAACTTGAACTGGGCGAGCGCGTTCGGCCGCGCCGGATGGTCGGCGCCGAGCCGCGCGCTCGGATCGCCGCCGCCTCTGCGCTCGCCTTCGGCGGGAGCTTCGCCGCCCTCGCCCATCGTCATCGGCGGCACATAGATGCCGCCCGACATGACGACGCGCAGGGCCTCCATCAGCGTCTCGTTGCTGGCACGCTTGGGCACGAACCCCATCGCGCCGAGGTCGATCGAGCGGATCACGTCGGCGCTTCGGTCCGACGCCGAGACGACGACGACCGGGATCTGCGGCCAGCCGTTGCGCAGCTCGATCAGCAGATCGAAGCCGTCGGCGTCGCCGAGACGAAGATCGAGCAGGACGAGGTCGAAGCCGTCGTCGGCGGCCAGCGCCTCTCGTGCCGCCCGCGCGCCGGCGACGCCGACGACGGCGACGTCGCCTGCTTCGCCCATGCCCTGGATGACGTTCTGGAGCGCGCTCAGGATCAGCGGGTGATCGTCGATCAGCAGGACTCTCATAGCCACCTCATACGAAGCGTCGGCCGACCGATTCGGCGACGCAGACCGGCTTGTCGCTGCCCTCGCGCTCCATTCTCACCGCGTAGGTGAGCTGCGCGCCGCCGTCGATGCGCTCGAACTTGACGAGAGTGAAATGGCCGCGCACGCGGCTGCCGCTCGGCACCGGCGCCGGGAAGCGAACCTTGTTGAGGCCGTAGTTGACGCCCATCCTGGTGTCGCGCACCTGGATCGCGCTCGCCGCCATCTCGGGCAGCAGCGAGAGCGTGAGAAAGCCGTGCGCGACCGTCGTGCCGAACGGGCCGGCCTTCGCCCGCTCGAGGTCGACGTGGATCCATTGATGGTCGCCGGTGGCGTCGGCAAACCGGTCGATCCGCTCCTGCGTCACCGTGATCCAGTCGCTGACGGCGGCTTCGGCGCCGACATCGTGCTCGAGCTCGGCGAGCGTCGCGTACGACTTCATCGTCAATTGACCCAGGTGATGATCGGTTCCCACTGCTCGCGGTCGCCCTGGAATCGCGTCGAGGCGACGTCCCAGAGCGTCAGCCCGTGCGCAGCGAGATGGACGTAATTCTGCGTGTCGCGCAGGAATCCGAGCAAGGGGACGTTGACGCCGTCGAGGAACTGGCGCAACTGGTCGGTCGAGATCGTCCCCTCGCGGGTGCGCATGCCGACGACCGCCGTCTGCACCTTGTCGCTGCGCCGATGCGCGAGCACCTCGCCGATGAACGCATGCGTCGCGTGGATGTCGAAGATGCTCGGCTGCAGCGGGATCAGTACCTTGTCGGCGAGCTTCATCACCTCGTCGAGGCGCTTGCCGTGCAGCCCCGCGGGCGTGTCGAGGACGATGTGCGTCGTGCCCTTGGGCGGCCGCACGACCTCCTGGTGGCTCGTCTCCCAGGTCGCGATCTTCGGCAGGCCGGCGGGACGTAAGCCGAGCCAGGTGCGGGACGACCGCTGGCGATCGACGTCGCCGAGCATGACCGCATGGCCGCGCGAAGCGAGATAGCCCGCCAGGTTGGTCGACAGCGTCGTCTTGCCGACGCCGCCTTTCGGGTTCGCGACCACGATGACCGGCATGCAGCCCTCCCTCGTTTCGTTTTGCGGGTATGTTAGCGCCGGCGCCCGCGCCGTCCCGACCTCACGGCGCGCGCGCCCTACCGACAAGTCCAGCCATGCCCGCCACCGAACCTGCCGCCGCCAGCGCCGAACCGGAGCCGCTGCGCGGCGCCGACATCCTCGTCATCGTCGCTCATCCCGAGCTCGAGCAGTCGCGTGCCAACAGCCGCCTGCTGCAGGCAGCGCGAGCGCTGGGCAGCAAGGTCGACGCCGGCAGCATCGCGGTGCGCGACCTGTACGCGCTCTACCCCGACTACCTGATCGACATCGCCGTCGAGCAGGCCGCGCTGGCGGCGGCGCGCCTCGTCGTCTGGCAGCAGCCGATCCGCTGGTACGGCATGCCGCCGCTACTCAAGCTCTGGTGCGACGACGTGCTCGCCTTCGGCTGGGCCTACGGCCCGGGCGGCGTCGCGCTGCGCGGCAAGGACCTCTGGCTGGTGGCGAGCACCGGTGGCCCCGAGGACTCGTACCGCCCCGACAGCTACAACCGCTATTTCTTCGACGCCTTCCTGCCGCCGTACGAGCAGACCGCGGCGCTGTGCGGCATGCGCTTCCTGCCGCCGTTCGTCCTTCACGGCGCCCATCGCGCCGGCGACGCCGAGCTCGCCGCGCACGCGAAGACCTATGCGCAAAAGCTCGCCGACTATCCGGCGTGGCCCGAGATCGCCGCGGTCGAGGATTGCGTCGAATGCCAGGTCCCCGAGAGCGCACGGCCGGTCGATCGCTCGATGGAACCGGCCTGATGGAGCACAGCGCCTGGCTGACCAGCGGCCTGATCTACCTCGCCGCCGCCGTGATCGCGGTCCCCGTCGCGCGCTTCCTCGGCCTCGGCTCGATCATCGGCTACCTCGGCGCCGGAATCCTGATCGGCCCATGGGGGCTGAAGCTCGTGACGCGCCCCGAGGACATGCTCGAGTTCGCCGAGTTCGGCGTCGTCCTGATGCTGTTCCTGGTCGGCCTCGAGCTCGAGCCGCAACGGCTCTGGTCGCTCAGGAAGCCCATCTTCGGCTGGGGCAGCGTGCAACTGTTCGGCTCGGCGCTCCTGCTCGCGCTCGCCGCGCTCGCGTTCGGCACCAGCTGGCGCCTCGCCGTGGTCGCCGCGCTCGGCCTGGCGATGTCGTCGACGGCGATCGGCCTCGGCGTCCTCGCCGAGCGCAACGTCCTCGGCACGACCTCGGGCGAGAGCATTCTCAGCGTCTCGCTGCTGCAAGACATCGCCGCGATCCCGATCCTCGCGCTGGTGCCGTTTCTCGCCATCGCCGGCGGCGTCGAGGGCAGCGCGGCGAGCGGCTGGCTCGGCATCGTCAAGGCGCTCGGCACGATCGCCGTGATCATCCTCGGCGGCCGGCTGCTGCTGCGCCCGGCGCTGCGCTGGATCGCCAAGAGCGACACGCCCGAGATCTTCACCGCAGCGTCGCTGCTGCTCGTCGTCGCGACCGCATCGCTGATGAACGCGGTCGGCCTGTCGATGGCGCTCGGCGCATTCCTCGCCGGCGTCCTGCTCGCAGAGAGCGAGTACCGGCGCGAGCTCGAGACCGACATCGAGCCGTTCAAGGGCCTGCTGCTCGGCCTCTTCTTCATCGCCGTCGGCATGAGCATCGACTTCGCGGTCATCCTCGCGCAGCCGTTGCTGATCGCCGCGACCGTCATCGGCTTCCTGCTCCTGAAGGCGGCCGCGCTCTGGGCGATGGCGCGCGTGATGCCGATCCCGCAGCTCGAGCGGCCGGTCTTCATCATCCTGCTCGCCCAGGGTGGCGAGTTCGGCTTCGTCGTCTTCCAGGTTGCCGCCAACGCGGGCGTCGTTGCGGCGCCGGTGTCGTCGTTCCTGGTCGCGTCGGTGGCGATCTCGATGCTGCTGACGCCGCTCCTGCTCGTCGTCGCCGACCGCTGGTGGATTCCCGCGCTCAGCGAAGGCAAGAGCGGCACGCTCGAGGAGCTGAAGGAGCCGCAGCACGAGCCGGTCATCATCGCCGGCTTCGGCCGCTACGGGCAGATCGTCGGCCGCATGATGTTCGCCAACGGCATCCGGCCGACCGTGCTCGACCACGACGCCGAGCAGATCGAGGCGATGCGCCGTTTCGGCTGGCGCGTCTACTACGGCGACGCGACCCGGCTCGACCTGATGCGCACCGCCGGCGCCGACGAGGCGCGCGTCGTCGTCGTCGCGATCGACGACATCGAACAGAGCGTCGAGTGCGTGAAGATGGTCCTCGCCAACTTCCCGAAGGCGACCATCGTCGCGCGGGCGCGCAACGTCCAGCACTACTACGAGTTGTACGAGCTCGGCGTTCGTCTCATCGAGCGCGAGACGCTCGACTCGGCGCTGATGAGCGCTCGCAGCGCGCTCGAGCTGCTCGGCTGGCAGCCGCATCACGCCAGGAACCTGGCGCTGCGCTTTCGCCGCCACAACGTCGCCCAGCTGGCGGCGATCGCGCCGCACCGCGGCGACGAGGCGCGGCTGATCGCAGCCGCCAAGCAAGGCCGCCAGCAGCTCGAAGAGCTGTTCGCGCTCGAGCGCCAGCAGGCAGCCGAGCGGCAGACACGCGCCGGCTGGAGCGAGGCCTCGGACCCCTAGCTGCGACGTCGACGAAGTCGCGCTGGCGCGTCGACGTCACTCGATCCGGCACGCCTCCTCGAACGACAGCCGGGGGCTTCGCCCGAACAGCTTCGACGGATCGCCGCGGCCGAGGTTGCAGATGAAGTTCGTCCGCACCGTCGTCCCGGCCCAGAACGCCTCGTCCATGCGCGCGTGGTCGAAGCCGCTCATCGGCCCGCAGTCGAGGCCGATCGCGCGCGCGGCGAGGATGAAATAGCCACCTTGCAGGCTGGCGTTGCGAAACGCCGTCGTGTCGGCGAACTCCTTCTTGCCGATGAACCACGACCTGGCATCGGCGTGAGGAAAGAGGAACGGCAGCTTCTCGTAGAACGCGTAGTCGATGCCGAGGATCGCCGTGACGGGCGCCACCCTGGTCTTGTCGAAGTTGCCCGGTGAGACGCAGGCCAGCAGCTTCGCCTTGGCGGCCGGCGAGCGCACGAAGATGATCCGTGCCGGCGACGAGTTGGCCGATGTCGGGCCCCACTTCATGAGCTCGTAGAGGCTGCGTAGTTGCTCGTCGGTGACCGGCTCCGAGGTGAAACCGTTGTGCGTGCGCGCGTTGTCGAAGAGTTGCTCGGTGTTGATGTCCATGGCTGCGATCGGGCCGCCGGCAGGCGGCGAAGCGTCGATTTTCGCGGCATCCGGAGCTGCTTGTGTGAAACGATTTCGTCCGCGCCGTTCACGGCCGGCGAACGATCGCCCGACAATCGGCCATGTTCGCGCCCACGCAAGGCGATGTCCGGCGCTTCTTCGTCGAAGCGCGACAAAAGCGCGACCAGGGGCGGCCGTTGACGCCGCTCGAGACGATCGCTGCCGACTGGATCGAGTCGCACCCGGAATACAACGCCGATCTCGCCGACGCCGACACCGCCGCGGCTGCGGCCTACTCGGGCGAGGACGGGCGCGAGAACCCGTTCCTGCATTTGTCGATGCATCTCTCGATCAGCGAGCAGATCTCGATCGACCAACCGCGCGGGATCCGCACCGCTGTCGAATCGCTCGCCGCCAGACTCGGCTCGATGCATGCAGCGCAGCACGAGGCGATGGAGTGCCTGGGGCGAATGCTGTGGGACGCGCAGCGGAGCGGACGGCCGCCGGATGGCGAGGGCTACGTCGAGTGCGTTCGCCGCCGGGCGAGCCGCTGAGCGGCCATCGAGCGGGCAGACTCGGTTCGCGATCGACCTGACGGCGACCGTCGCGCCGCCCGCGGACGGCCCTCGCCAGCCGGGCTACCGGCACGTCGACGCGTAGCCGCCGCTAGTTGCCGACCAGGCCGCGTCGGATCGCGTAGACCGTCATCTCCGAGTTGTTGGCGAGGCCGAGCTTCTCGAGGACGCGCGCGCGGTAGACGCTCACGGTCTTCGGGCTCAGCATCAGCTCTTCGGCGATATCCGACAGGCGCTTGCCCGAGGCGATCATGACCAGCGTCTGCATCTCGCGATCGGAGAGCTTGTCGTGCGCGTTCTCGACCGCCGGCGTCGTCAGGCTCTCGACCAGCATCTGGGCGATTTCCGGCGTCACGTACTTGCGCCCTTGCGCCACCGTGCGCACCGCGCTGACGATGAGCGCCGGATCGCCGCCCTTGTTGACATAGCCGAACGCGCCGGCGCGCAAGGCGCGGATCGCGTACTGGTCCTCGGGGTACATCGAGACGACGAGGACGCGCATCGCGGTGCTCTCGTCCTTCAGCGCGTGCAGCACGTCGAGGCCGCTGCGGCCGGGCAGGTTGATGTCGAGGACGAGGACGTCGGCGGTCTTCTCGCGCATCAGCGCGCGCAGCTCGCCGTAGTCGCCCGCCTCGCCGACGACCTCGATGTCGGCCGCATCCGAGAGCGTGTCGCGGATGCCGCGCCGGATCAGCGCGTGGTCGTCGCAAAGAATGACGCGGATCATCGCTGGGGCACCTCGCGGCTCATCAGACGTCCGCCCACTGGCTGGGGTCGTACGACTTGTCGGGCGGCTCGGGAACGTACGCGCTCTCCGGCGTGTCGAGCGGCACCGACAGGATCAGCGTCGTGCCGTGCGGGCCGCTCGACAGATCGATCCAGCCACCGACCGTCGTCGCCCGCTCCTGCAAGCCGCGGATGCCGAACGAGCGCGCTTTCGCGAGATCGTCCTGGCTGACACCGCGGCCGTTGTCGGTGATCTCGAGCGAAAGCACGCCGCCGGCGAGGGAGAGGTCGATCTGCACCTGCGTCGCCTGCGCGTGCTTGCTGATGTTCGTCAGCGCCTCCTGCGCCGTCCGATAGGCGACCAGCGGAACCCCCTGCGGCAGCTCGAGCGACTGCTTCGGCAGGCGGATCTGGCACTCGACGCCGCTGCGCCGCTCGAAACGCAGCGCGATCCAGTGCAATGCCGCTGCCAGGCCCTGCTCGAGGATCGCCGGCCGCAGGTTGTGCATGATCCGCTGGCTCGACTCGACCGCGTGCGAGACCGTCTCGAGCGCCGACTGCACGCGCGAGACGACCTGCGGCGAGCTCGAGTGGCGCGCGATCCAGGCGAGGTCGAACTTGAGCGCGGTGAGAGAGCCGCCGACGTCGTCGTGAATCTCGCGCGCGATCGCGGCACGCTCGTGCTCGACGCTCGTCTGCAAATGCTGGGCGAGCTCGTGCAGGCGCTGCTTCGAGGCGATCAGGTCACGATCGGCCCTGACGCGCGCCTGCCGCGTCTCGGCAGCGTCGATCGCGTGCAGCAGCGCCGGCACGAGGCGCGCGAGATTGCTCTTCTGCAAATAGTCGTTGGCACCGTTCCTCATCGCCTCGACCGCGGTGTCGTCGCCGATCTCGCCCGAGACGAGGATGAACGGGATCTCGCGCATGCTCGCCTTCAGCAGCTCGAGCGCGACCAGGCCGGAGAAGCCCGGCAGGTTGTAGTCGGAAATGACGACGTCCCACGGCTCGTCGAGTGCGTCGAGGAACTCCGCCTCGGATTCGATCCGCCGCGTCTGCGCATTCAATCCGCCGCGCACGAGATGGGCGACGAGGACCTCATGGTCGAGCTCGGAGTCCTCGAGGTGAAGGATGCGAAAGACGCGCTCGCGAGGCTGCCCGGGCATAGCCGTCCAGTATGCCGACTGGGACGTCCTCTTCGCCAATGCGATGGGTCGCGAGTCCCTTCGCAATGACAAACCGCACAGTCGAGCGCCAAGGCGTGGGCCGAGAAACCGGCGCCTTCGTCGCGCGCGCCAAGTCGCCTAGAGATCCGCGGCCTGACGCAGCGTCTGCACCACCGGCCTTCGCAGCACCTCGCGCAAGCCCCACCACCCCGCCGCCAGCGCCAGCACCGCACCGGCCGCCGCGCCGGCGAGGGGAACGACCGGCGAGGGATTCCAGCTGAACTCGAAGACCCAGCGCGCCAGTGCCCAGCTGACGACGATCGCAGCGAGCGAGGCCAACAGCCCGGCGAGCGCACCGACGCCGAGCAGCTCGACACGCTGCACCTGCGCGAGCAGCCTGGCGCTGGCGCCGAGCGCGCGCATCACCGCGAACTCTCGCGCCCGCGATTCGCGCGTCGCACTGACCGCGGCGAACAGGACGACGAGCCCGGCCGCGAGCGTGAATCCGAACAGGAACTCGACCGCGCGGACGACCTGGTCGAGGACGCGCTGCACCTGCGCGATCGACGCCGATACGTCGATCGAAGTGATGTTCGGAAAGTCGCGGCTGATGGCGTTGTCGAACCCCGGCGTCTCCGGCGCGCGGTAGGCGGCGATGTAGCTCACCGGTGCGTCGACCATCGTCGCGGTCGGGAAGAGGACGAAGAAGTTGACGCGCATCGACGACCAGTCGACCTTGCGCAGGCTCGTGATGCGGCCTTCGATCGGCGTTCCGCCGAGGTCGAAGCGCAACGTGTCGCCGAGCTTCAGGCCGAGCGTCTCGGCGAGGCCCTCCTCGACGCTCAGGCCGCCCGCCTCGTTGGCCGTCCAGCGCCCTGCCGAGACCTGGTTGTGCTCGGGCAGCGTCGCGCTGTGACTGAGGTTGAACTCGCGATCGACGAGCCGACGCGCGCGCGGGTCGGCGTAGTCGTCGGGCGCGACCGGCTTGCCGTCGACCGCGACGAGGCGGCCGCGGATCATCGGGAACCAGTCGTAGCGCTTGACGCCGGACGCGCGCAGCTTGTCCTGGAACGCCTCGGCCTGCGGCGGCTGGACGTTGATGACGAAGCGGTTCGGCGCATCCTTCGGCGTCGCCTCGCGCCAGCTCGAGACGAGATCGGTGCGAAGCAGCGCGAGCAGGACCAGCGCCAGCAGGCCAACCGCGAGCGCCGAGACCTGCAGCACGGCGAACGCCGGCCGCGCCGCGAGCTGCCGCGTCGCGAGGATGAGCCAGCGCGGCGCGCGCGCGTCGGGCACCGAGCGACGAAGGACGACGAGCGCGAGCCACGACAGCAGCGCGAACACGCAGACCGCCCCGGCGAAGCCGCCGACCGCGATCAGGCCGAGCTTGAAATCGCTCGCGACGGCGAGCAGCAGCGCCGCGAAGCCGAGCGTGCCGGCGCCGAGGACGGCGATCGATGCCGGCTTGATGGCGCCGACGTCGCGCCGGATCACGCGCAGCGGCGGCACTTGCGCGAGCTGCAGCACCGGCGGCAGGCCGAAGGCGAACAGCAGCGTGAAGCCGACGCCGGCACCGAACAGCGCCGGCCAGAGACCCGGCGGCGGCAGCACCGCCTCGACCAGGCCGGCGAGCAACCAGACGAAGACGTAGTGGACGGCGAAGCCGAGGACGAGCCCGGCGACGCTCGCGACGACGCCGACGAGCGCGAACTCGACGAGGTACTGCAGCGCGATCGTTCGCTGCGCCAGGCCGAGCACGCGCAGCATGGCGCAATCGTCGAGATGGCGGCCGGCGAAGTCGCGCGAAGCGATGCCGACCGCGACCGCGGCGAGCAGTGCGGCCAGCAACGCGACCAGGTTGAGGAACTTCTCGGCGCGGTCGAGCGTCTGCCGCATCTCGGGCCGGCCGGTGGCGAGCGATTCGATGCGGATGCCGCGCAGGCTCGCCGCCTTGATCTCGTTCTCGGCCCAGGCGACGAACTCAGCCACCTTGGCGTCGTTCGCGGCGTCGGCGGCGACCGCGAGCCGGTACGAGATGCGGCTCGCCGGCTGCACCAGGCCCGTGGCAGGAAGATCGGCCTCGTTCAGCATCACGCGCGGCGCGAGGCTCGCGAAGCCGGTGCCGCGGTCGGGCTCGATGACGATGACGCGTGCGATCGTGAGCCGGGCATCGCCGAGCAGCAGCGCATCGCCGATCGCGAGGCCGAGCGAATCGAGCACCCCGGCATCGACCCAGACCGTACCGGGTGCTGGCGCAGCAGCGACGTCGACCTCCTTCTCGCCCGCGCCGCCGCGCACGCGGAGCTTGCCGCGCAGGGGGTAGGCGTCGCTCACGGCCTTGACGCTGACGAGCCGCGTCGCGCCGCCTTTCTCGTCGGGGGCGCGGCCCATGCTCGGAAAGTTAGCCGCCGTCGCGGTGACGAGGCCGAGCGCGTGCGCCTTCGCCGCGAAGCCGGCCGGCGCCGGCTGGTCGCTCGAGACGATCGCGTCGCCGCCGAGCAGCTGGCGCGCATCGCGGGCAAGACCACCGTTGATCCGGTCGGCGAAAAAGCCGACCGCCGTCAGCGCCGCAACCGCGAGCGTCACCGCGACGACCAGCAGGCGCAGCTCGCCGGCGCGAAAGTCGCGCCCGAGCTGGCGCCAGCCGAGCTGCCATGCCGACGGCCGAAGCGGCTCGGAAAGACGACCGGTTTCGCGCGGCGTGGCGCTGGCCATGGCGGGGTGGGTCATCGTCCGCAGAAGGTACACGACTCGCGAACGTTGCGTGCAAGGAGGTTGAATCGGAACTCCCACCGGCGGTGCTCCAATGCCGCATGGACACGCCGCTGCCTTCGCTATTCGTCTCGCACGGCTCGCCGATGATCGCGCTCGAGCCGGGCGCCGCGGGCGCCTTCATGCAGCGCCTCGGCCCCGTCATCGACGCCGAGTTCGGCCGCCCGAGGGCGATCGTCACCGTCTCTGCGCACACCGCGGCCCGGGTTCCGGTCGTTCTCGCAGCGCCGCGCCACGAGGCGATCTACGACTTCGGCGGCTTCGATCCGACGCTGCGGACGCTGCGCTACGACGCCGCCGGCGACCCGGCGCTCGCCGCACGGCTGCTGCAGCTCCTGCAATCGGCGGGGATCGCCGCGCACAGCATCGATCAGGGCGGGCTCGACCATGGCGCCTGGACGGCGCTTCGCTTTCTCTACCCCGCCGCCGACATTCCGGTCGTACCGCTCGCCTTCGTGCCGAGCGACCCGCCGGCGGCACAGTTCGCGCTCGGCGAGGCGCTCCGGCCGCTGGCCCGCGAAGGCGTGCTTGTCCTCGGCAGCGGCAGCATCACGCACAACCTGCGGCGGCTGTTCGCGGCGGGCCTCACGCCGCTCGCCGAGCAGCCGGAGCTCGACGACAACGCCGAGTTCCGGCACTGGATCGCAGCGCGCGCGGCGGCGCGCGACTGGAACGCGCTCTTCGCGTACCGCAGCCAGGCGCCGCATGCGGTCGCGATGCATCCGACCGACGAGCACCTGCTGCCGTGGTATGTCGCTGCCGGCGTCGGCGGCCGCGATGCGGCGCCGCTGCGCATCCACGACGGCGCGACGATGGGCAGCCTCGGCATGGACGCGTACGCGTTCGGCGCTGCCGCCGACAAGCTCGCGAACGCGGTCGCTCGCGGCGAGCCGCAGCCCGCGTAGCGAGGAGTCGGCCGCGGTCGTCAGCGCGCCTTCGGCATGCTGCCGACGACGCCTTCGGCGAGCCAGTCCATCGTCTTGATCTGCGCATCGCCGAGCACCCCTCGAGCGAGGCGGAGCGCGCCTTGGTTGTCGCGCAGCGGCGCCGCGAACGGCACGAGCTTGCCGGCGACGATCTCGGCCCGGCGCGCCGCGAGGCCTGTGGCCGCCTCGCGCGGCAGGTCGGCGGCGACGGCGTCGACGTCGACCATGCCGCTCGCGATGCCGCCCCAGACCGGCTCGGGCTTCCAGGTGCCGTTCAGCACGCTCTCGGCGACACGCGTGTAGAAGTCGCCCCAACGGTGGACGATCGCGACGAGCTGGGCGTCGGGAGCGAACGCGCGCATGTCGCTCGGATAGGCGACGACACGAACGCCCCGACTGCGAAAGCTCGCCTGCGCCGCCTGGGCGACCGCGGTCGACGCGCTGTGGTGGGTGAGGACGTCGGCGCCCTGGTCGATCAGTGTCTGCGCCGCGGCGCGCTCTTTCGCGGGATCGAACCAGGTGTCGAGCCAGACGACATGCACCGTCGCCTTCGGATTGGCCGCGCGCATGCCGAGCGCGAACGCGTTGATGCCCTGCACGACCTCGGGAACCGGAAAGCCGGCGACGTAGCCGGCGACGCCGCTCCTGCTCGTCTTCCCGGCCAGCCAGCCCGCGAGCCAGCGCGCCTCGTAGTAGCGCGCGTCGTAGGTCGCGAGGTTCGGCGCGGTCTTGTAGCCGCCGGCATGCTCGAAGCGGACGCGCGGGAAGTCGGCGGCGACGCGCAGCGCCGGCTCGAGATAGCCGAAGCTGGTCGCGAAGACGAGGCCGGCACCCTGCGCGACGAGATCGCGCATGACGCGCTCGGCGTCGGCGCCCTCGGCGACCGACTCGACGGCGATCGTCTTCACGCGCGGGCCGAGGGCGCGTTCCATCGCGCGCCGGCCGAGCTCGTGCTGGTAGGTCCAGCCGGCCTCGCCGATCGGTGTCACGTAGACGAAGCCGACGACCAGCGGCGGCGCCGAAGATCCGGCGGGAAGCGCAGCGGTGAGCGCAGCGAGCGCGAACAGCGCGCGCGCGCCGACGCCGATGAGGTTTTGCAGCATGGTTGTCCTCGACATGGCCCGCAGGGAAGCGCCGCCGCGGCGGGCGCGCGACGGTCGGCGAATGATAGGAGGCGCGGGCGTCCGCTACGGGACGCGGACGTAGCGGCCGTCGAACAGGACGGTCCAGGTCCGGCCGGCGTCGACGGAGCTCTCCCAGAGCTGTCGCACCGAGCCGTCGGCCGCGGGCGTCCATGTGATTCGCTGCTGCACGGTCTTGGCCGGGTCGATCGGGCTCGGCCCGGTCATCGCCATCACCATGCTGCGCTCGGCGAAGCCGCCGGTGAGCATCAGCAGCGTGCCGCTGTTGTCGACCCAGGTCTGGTGCCAGTGGCGATCGCCGGTGTCGTAGATGTTGAGGCTCTTTCCGGTGACGCCGCCGCCGCCACTCCACTCCTCGAGCAGCGCGCAACCGTCGGCGATCACCTGGATCCGGTTCTCGCCGGCCTTCTTGCCCGACGGCACGTAGACCTCCCAGTGGCCAACCCAGAAGTCGAACTGGCGGTGCTCGACCGATTGGCACGACGTCCCGGTCACGGTGGCCTGCGCGTAAGCGACGCCGGGATTCGAGACCCATCCTCCTGCCGCGATGACGGCGGCGACGACGGCGATTCGGCGGCGGCAGAGAGCGGCCATGGAGAGCTCCGGAATACGACGCGAGACGCGGGCGATTCTCGCGCGGTTGCTGCGCTCCGCGGCGCGCGGCGGCGGGCGGCGGCGAGCGGCAGCCCACGCAGTTCGAAGACGCGGCTCGGGGCGCCGCGCACGCCGCTGCGGCCGTCGTCGCCGGTGCCGGTCGTCCGAGGTCAGCGCCGCTCCGAGACGAGGCCGGCCTTGTCGGCGCCGAGCTCGACGACGTTGCCCGCCGCAGGCTGCGGCTCGACCCGCAGCAGATGGCCTTGCACCCCGGCACCGACGTCCATCTGCAGCTGGCGGTAGCGGATCGTTCCCGTGACCTTGGCATCGGATTGCAGCTCGAGCCGATGCTCGACGTCGAGGTCGCCGACGACGGTGCCGTTGATCACCGCGTCGCCGCAGCGGATCGAGCCCTCGATGCGTCCCTTGGCCGAGAGGACGAGCAGCGCCGGCGCCTTGGCGTCGGGCGTCCGGCCGGTCACGTCGCCGTGGACGCAGCCGTCGATTCGCATGCCGCCCGTGAAGACGACGTCGCCCGTGATCTCGACGCCCTCGGCGATCAGCGTCGACAGCTGCGCCATCTTGATGAACGGCCGCTTCTTGGCATTTGCGAACATGGCTCGCTCCTTTTCAGTGTTTGCGACCCTCGCGGGCCTTGCGAAAGAATGTCAGCTCGTCCTGCGACTCGTTGAGCTTCTGGTTGAGCGAATCGACCTGGTGCTCGAGCTCCTGGCCGCGCGCCTCGGCGATGCGCAGCGCGGCCCTTGCCTGCTCGAGCTGCCGGCGCGCCTGCAGCAGCTCGACGCTCGGCGGTGCCGCCGCGCGAACGACGACCGGCGGTGCGTTCTCGCGCAGCAGCTCGCCGGCGCCGAGCCCTGCCGCCAGAGCGGCGACGACGAGCGCACCGACGATCACGAGCCAGCGCCCGCGCTTGCGACGGGGCGCGAGGGTCAGGCCGACATGGGTGAGATCGTGCGTCGCCGTGCGCCCGAATCCGGTCGGCATCGCCAGCGTTCCGCTCACAGGCCGGCGAGGTAGCGCCTCGGGTCGACGTGATCGCCGGCGCGCAGCACCTCGAAGTGCAGGTGCGGCCCGGTCGCGCGGCCGGTCGAGCCGACCATCGCGATGCGGTCGCCGGGGACGACGACCTGGCCGGCGTGCACGAGCAGCTCCGACGCGTGCGCGTAGCGCGTCGACAGGCCGTTGCCGTGGTCGATCTCGACGACCCAGCCGTAGTCGTGCTTGAAACCGGCGAAGGCGACGATGCCGCCCGCCGCCGCAGCGATCGGCGTGCCGGCGCGGGCGGCGAAATCGAGGCCGGCGTGGAACGCGTGGGTGTGGGCGAACGGATCGATGCGGTTGCCGAACGTCGACGTCAGCTCGGCACCGGCGATCGGCAGCCGCGTCGGCAAGCGCATCAGCTCGAGCGACTGCTGCGCCGCGGCGTTGGCCACCGTCGTGATCTGCCGCTCGACGCGGGCGAGCTGCTCGTCGAGCGCGCCGAGGTTGGCGGCGCCGGTGCGCGCCGGCAAGAGCGGGCCACCGCTCGCGCCGACGGGCTCGCGCGGCGGGTCGGGTTCGGCACGCGCCGGCGCGGGCGCCGCCGTCGGTGGTCGCTCGGACTTCAGCACGCCGATCTTCCGGCTCAGCTGCGCCGCTTCGCTTTCGAGCCGGAACAGACGCGCCGAGATGGCGCCGACCTGCTCGAGCGTGAATGGCAGCGCGAGAGGCTCGGCTGCCGTTGCGGCGGCGGACGCCGTCGCCGGCAGCGAGCGCATCGCCAGCTCGGCGAACCAGTAGCCGACGGCACCGCCCGAAGCGAGCAACGCCAGGGCGGCGAGGCCCGCCAGCGCAATCAGCGGCCGGACCGAGAGGGTCCGCACCCGCGACCGGCTCGTCGCGCCGGTGGCAATCATCACGAAGGCCATGCCCTCTCCTACGAACCGTTGCGGCCTGGTGCGCCGCGACCGCCGGTGGCGCGCCCAGCGGCACCCCCGATGCGGCCGATCCTACGAGGCATGGCCGCGTTCGCGGCGGCTCGGCGCTGCAACGGTTTGTTCGGCGCCGAAACGTTGGCGCAAGTTCACGTTCGTCCCGGGCGACGTGTTGCAAGAGGTAGCCGATCGCAAGCGAATGGCGGGTTTGCATCTCCCGTCGCGACGACTGGTCGGAAATTTCCGGCACGGCTTGCGGAGCCAGGCCGACAGACCGGCTCCGGACAATCCCCTACCTTCGCACCATGGCATGGAGACGGCATTGGACCGTCTTTCCCCTGGCTGCCCGGGCGGCCGCCGCAATCGTGACAGGATGTATTGCCGACCCGGTCGATCGGGACCATGATCAAGGCGACCGCGGCGCCTCGGGCGCTTGGCCGTCTCACTCTTGAACGCGAAGGGTCCCACCTGATGGACATCCTCGATCCCACCGACTGGCGGAGCCGATGCGCGCAGCGCATCGCCGAGCTCGACCAGGAAATCTCGCGCATCGAGGCCGAGCGCCTCGCCAAGGATGTCTACGCGTTCGAACGCACCCGCGCGATGAGCCCCGAAGCGGCAGCCGAGTTCATCTCGGCGGAAATGGCCCGCCCCGACCGCGCACCGTTCGAGCGACGCGCGCAATCGCGCGCGCCCGCACGTGGCGCCGGCGAGGCGGCGAGCGGCGCTGGCTAGGGTCCGGCGCGCTGTCGCGTTCCGCCTTCTCGGCAGCGCCTGGCTGCTGCTCGGCTGCGGCGTCGCAGCGGCCGCCTGTCCACCGGCCGGAATGAACCGGGCAGCGCTCGACGCGCTGCAACACGCCGACTGGAAGCTCGACGACGACGGTCGCCGCCAGACGCTCGCGATCGAGCTGCTCGACTGCCTCGGCGCCGCCGACCCGGCGCTGCGCGACGACCTCGCGTTCGCCGCGCTCTCGCGCTGGGCCCGGCAACGCCAGCTCAGCCCGGCGACGCTCGAGACCCTGCGCGCGACGCTGATCGCGCGCCTGGCGCCGGAGCGCGCCGACTCGGCCGGATTTGGACAGCCGTTTGCGGCGCTCGCGCTCGCTGAGGTGGCGCGTGCCGATCGCATCGTGCCGTTCCTTTCGCCCGACGAGCGCGCCGAGATGGTCCGGGCCGGCACTGCGTACCTCGGCGCGGTGCGCGACTATCGCGGCTTCGATCCGCGCGAAGGCTGGCGCCACGGCGTTGCCCACGGCGCCGACCTGATGCTGCAGCTGGCGCTGAATCCGGCGCTCGATCGCGCCCAGCTCGACGCCCTCCTCGCCGCGATCGCCGTGCAGGTGATGCCGGCCGATCACTTCTACATCTACGGCGAAGGCGATCGCCTGATGACGCCGGTGTTCTACATCGGCAGGCGCGGCGCACTCACGACCACCGAGTGGAACGCGTGGTTCGGCGCGCTCGCCGCGAGCCGCCCCAAGCCCGACGCTGCGACGCTGACGTCGCTCGCCGCCCATCACGACCTTGCCGCGTTCCTGCTGCCGCTCTATGCGGCCCTCAAGGAGCAAGGCACGGCCGAGATGCAGGCGCGCATGCTGCCGGGCGTGACGGCAGCGTTGCAGTCGCTCGACTAGCCGCGCTTGGCGACTGCGTTAGACCGCGCCGGTCGCCGCTCCCGACAATGGCAGGCAAGCTGCTTCAAGGTGCACTGGCGCGAGCCCGGCACGCCGCCGCTCGTGCATGGTGATGTAGAGCCGCTCGATGTCGTGCGCGAAGCGCGCCGCGTCGAAGAGCGGCGCCGTCGGCAACGCTGCGGCCAGCGCATCGCGCAGCGCGACGAGGCGAAGAGGTTCCGCCGCGAGCGCCAGCGCCGTCTTCTCGTACGCCTCGGTGCTCTCGACGACGAGCGCATCGAGCCCGATGGCGCGGCACAGGCTCGCAGCGACGCGCGCCGCGAAGGTGTCGCCGCACCGGGTCAGCACCGGCAGGCCGGCGCGCAGCGCATCGCTCGCCGTGGTGTGCGCGCCGTAGTGAAAGGTGTCGAGGAACAAGTCGGCGAGCGAATGCCGGCGCAAATGCTCGCCGCGTTCGAGGCGCGGCGCGAAGACGATGCGATCGCCGTCGATGCTGTGCCGCGCCGCTTCGCGTCGCAGGTTGGCGGCCGCCGACGCGTTGGCCTCGATCAGCCAGAGGACACTTCCCTCGACGCGCTGCAGCAGCCGCATCCAGACGGCGAACACGTCCGGCGTGATCTTGAAGCTGTTGTTGAACGAGCAGAACACGAAGCCGTCGTCCGGCAGACCGGCGAAGGCGCGACCCCGCGCCGGCGGCGCGAGCGGCTGCCACGAGCCATTGGCCTGGTAGCAGTTCGGCAGCCAGGCGACGGCCTCGCTGAAGTCGCTGCGCGCGGCGGCCGGAATCACGGTTTCATCGCCGATCACGTAGTCGATGAAGCTCGCGCCGAGCGTGCCGGGATAGCCCAGGTAGCTCGCCTGCACCGGCGCCGCGCGCGCCGCGAAAACGCCCGGCCGCGCCCCATGAGTGAAACCACCGAGATCGACGGCGACGTCGACGCCGAGCTCGCGCGCCAGCGCCGCGACCTCGGCATCGCCGAGCGCGCCTGCTTCATGGAAGGCATCGAACGATGCGATCGCGCGCTCGCGCATCGGATCGGTCGCGATCGGTCCGAACGAAAACGCGTGCAGCTCGAACCGGGTGCGATCATGGCGCTCGAACAGCTCGGCGATCAGATCCATCGTCGCGTGGCGCCGGAAGTCGGCGGAGAAATAGCCGAGCCGGATGCGCCCGTCGCCGACCGCGCGCGGGGCGCTGCCTGAAGCCCCGACACTCCCCGCAGTCGGCCAATGCGCTGTGACGTAGCCCTCGGCGCAGCGCTTCTGCAGCGACGCCGACGCGCCGGTCGCGAGGAGCGCGAACGGATGGACGACCGCACCGCCGGCGGCGATCTCCGCCGAGATCGCGGCGAGCTCGTCGTCGAACCCGACCCAGTCGCACACCATCATGGCCGCGTGCAGGCGACCGCCGCGCGCCTCGGCTAGCCTCCGATCGAGCGCGAGCGCGCGGTCGAAGGCGGCGACCGCGTCGTCGTGCCGCTTCACGGCGTCGAGCGTCGCGCCGAGGCTGGCCCACGCATTGGCGAGGCGCGGCGCGAGCTCGGTCGCCCGGACGAGCGCGGCGATCGCCTCGGCGTCGCGGTGGAGATCGTGCAACGCGAGACCGCGGTTCGACCACGCCTCGGCGTCGTCGCCATCGATGGCCAGCGCGCAGTCGGCGCTGGCGAGCGCCTCGGCGAAGCGACCGAGCCGGTGCAGCGCGACGCCGCGGTTGCACCAGGCGGCGCCGAACTGCGGCACCAGGCCGATCGCGGCGTCGAAGCTCGCGATCGCCGCCGCCGGCTGCTGGGCGCGATCGAGGCCGAGGCCGAGGTTGTTGTGGAACTCGGCGTTGCCGGGCTCGATCGCGACCGCCTGCGCGAGGTTCTTCAGCGCCGCGTCGTGGGCGCCGGCCTCGCTCTGGACGACGCCGAGCGCGCTGTAGCCGGCAGCAAGCCCCGGCGCGAGCGCGAGCGCGCGCTCGTACGACGCTGCCGCCGCGGCGCCGTCGCCGCGGTGGTAGAGGACGACGCCGCGGTTGTAGTGGGCCTGGAAATCGTCGGGTCGAACGGCGATGCTGCGCTCGTAGCAGGCCAGCGCACCGGTGAGGTCGCCGGCGCCGGCGGCTGCGTCGCCCAGTTGCACGCAGACGGCAGCGAGTAGAGCGACGACGCGACGGTCGGGACGATCGACGCGCGCGAGCGGCTCGAGCAATGCCCGAGCGTCGGCGAGGCGCCCCTGGCGGCAGAGCGCCAGCGCGCGCTCCGTCTGGCGTGCGACCGCCGTCGCCCGATCGGCCACTCCTCAGCGTCCCTCGTCGGCGCGTGCGTCGAGCGCCGGCGGCGCTTGCGCAACGCGGGCGCGGCGGCGCATCCGGATGTTGAGCATCTCGACGCCGAGCGCGAACGCCATCGCGAAGTAGATGTAGCCCTTCGACACGTGCTGGTCGAAACCCTCCGCGATGAGGACGACGCCGATGACGACGAGGAACGCGAGCGCGAGCATCTTGATCGTCGGATGGTCGGAGACGAAGCGGCCGATCGCGGCGGCAAACAGCATCATCAGCGCGACCGACGCGATGACGGCGGCGACCATGATCTCGATCCGGTCGACCATGCCGACGGCGGTGATGATC
Organism: Caldimonas sp.; assembly: GCA_036496385.1. Lineage (GTDB taxonomy): Bacteria > Pseudomonadota > Gammaproteobacteria > Burkholderiales > Burkholderiaceae_C > Schlegelella_A. Next base: position 54,420 of record DASXLD010000004.1, read on the forward strand.
GAATCGAGCGAGAAGACCATGTCGATCACCATGATCTGCACGATCGCCGCGGCGAACGAGAGCGGCGCGGCGGCCGGCACGAGATGACCGGCCTCGCCGGTGATCGACTGGTGGATCTCGCCGGTCGACTTCCAGAGCAGGAACAGGCCACCACCGATCAGGATCAGGTCGCGCCCCGAGAGCTCCTGGCCGAGCACGGTGAAGAGCGGTGCCGTGAGGCCGGCGACCCACGACAGCGCGAGCAGCAGCCCGACGCGCATGAACATCGCCATGAAGAGGCCGATCCGGCGCGCCCGGTTCTGCTGCGCCTTCGGCACCTTGTCGACGAGGATCGAGATGAAGACGATGTTGTCGATGCCGAGCACGAGCTCGAGCCCGATCAGCGTCGCGAGCGCGATCCACGCCCGCGGATCGGTCAGCAGCTCGATCATTCGCAGAAGCGGGCGAAGGTCGCGTCGAGCCGCTCGACCATCGCGAGCACCGCCGCGGCGTCGACGAAGCTCGCCTCGAGGCTGTTCCTCGCCAGCGCGTAGGCATCGGCCGCGCCGAGCTGCGGCAAGGCCTCGAAGGTGGCGACGAAGTTGTCGTTGATGTAGCCGCCGAAATACGCCGGGTCGTCGGAATTGATCGTCGCCCGGATGCCGGCGCTCAGCAGCTCGCCGATGTTGTGGTCGGCGAGCCGGTCGAAGACACGCAGCTTCAGGTTCGAGAGCGGGCAGACGGTGAGCGCGACGCGCTCCCTCGCCAGCCGCTCGACCAGCGCCGGGCTCTCGACGCAGCGCACGCCGTGGTCGATCCGCTCGGCGTGCAAGACGTCGAGCGCGGCTTCGATGTAGCTCGGCGGCCCCTCCTCGCCGGCATGGGCGACGCGGTGCAGCCCGAGCTCGCCGGCGCGCGCAAAGACGCGAGCGAACTTCTCGGGCGGATGGCCGCGCTCGCTGCTGTCGAGGCCGACGCCGACGAAATGCTCGCGCAACGGCAGCGCCTCGTCGAGCGTCGCCAGCGCTTCTTCCTCGCTCAGGTGGCGCAGGAAGCAGAGGATGAGCGCGCTCGTGACGCCGAGCTCGCGCGCGGCGCGCTCGCGCGCCGCGGCCAGGCCGTGGATCACGGTCGCGATCGGGACGCCGCGCGCGGTGTGCGTCTGCGGGTCGAAGAAGATCTCGGCGTGGACGACGTGGTCGGCGGCGGCACGGCGGAAGTACGCCATCGCCATCGCCTCGAAGTCGCTCGCGTGCAGAAGCACGCTCGCGCCGGCGTAATAGACGTCGAGAAAGCTCTGCAGGTCGGCGAAGCTGTACGCGGCGCGCAGCGCGTCGACGCTCGGATAGGCGAGCGCGACGCCGTTCTTGCGCGCCAGCTCGAAGATCAGCTCGGGCTCGAGCGTGCCCTCGATGTGCAGGTGCAGCTCGGCCTTGGGCATCGCGCGCAGCAGCTCGGGGAGCCGCCGGCGCGGCACGAGCGCCGCGAGGCGCTCGTTCGTCGCCGTGGCGAAGTCCATCGCCATCCGTTCGCCCGCTACTTCTTCTCGGCTCCCGGCACCTTGCCTTCGACTCCCTTGACGAAGAAGTTGATGCCGCCGAGGAACTTGTCGTCCGCGGTGGTGCCGGCGGCGATGACTTCCTTGCCGTCGTTGCTCGTGATCGGACCCTTCCAGATCTCGAAGCTGCCGTCCTTCAGACCGGCCTTCACCTTCTCGACCTTGGCCTTGAGGTCGGCCGGCACCTTGTCGGAAATCGAGACGAGGTCGATCGCGCCTTCCTTGACGCCCCACCAGGTGTGCTGGTCGCCCTTCCAGGTGCCGTCGAGCGCATCGCGGGTGGTCTTGATGTAGTACGGCGCCCAGTTGATCACCGCCGAGGCGAGGTGCGCGTTCGGCGCGTACGCGGTCATGTCGCTGTCCCAGCCGAACGCGTACTTGCCGGCCTTGCCCGCCGTCTGCAGCACCGCCGACGAATCGGTGTTCTGCATCAGCACGTCGGCGCCGCCGTTGATGAGCGATTGCGCCGCCTCGGTCTCCTTCGGCGGGTTGAACCACTCGTTGACCCAGACGACGCGCGTCTTGATCTTCGGGTTGACCGACTGCGCACCGAGCGTGAAGCTGTTGATGTTGCGGACGACCTCGGGGATCGGTACCGAGCCGACGACGCCGAGCGTGTTGGTCTTGGTCATGCCGCCGGCGATGACGCCGGCCATGTAGGCACCCTGGTAGGTGCGGCTGTCGTAGACGTTCATGTTCGGCGCCGTCTTGTAGCCGGTGGCGTGCTCGAACTTGACGTCGGGCAAGTCCGCGGCGACCTTGAGCATCGGCTCCATGTAGCCGAACGTGGTGCCGAAGATCAGCTTGTTGCCCTGGCTGGCCATGTCGCGAAAGACCCGCTCGGCATCGGCCGCCTCGGGCACCTTCTCGACGAACGACGTCTGCACCTTGTCGCCGAACTCCTTCTCGACCGCCTTTCTCGCGTTGTCATGCGCGAAGGTCCAGCCGCCGTCGCCGACCGGGCCGACGTAGGCGAACGCGATCTTCAACGGGCCGCTCGCCGCGGGCGCCGGTGCGGAGGCGACAGCGGTGGTGGTGGTCGTTGCCGCCGGAGTCGTCGTGGTCGTCGTCTTCTCTTCCTTGCTGCAGCCCGAGATGATCGCGAGCGCGGCGAGCGATCCCCAGCCGGCGAGTTGGACGAAGGACCGTTTCGAGAGTCGAGTCATGGGTGGCTCCAGAGGGTGAGTGGCCGGAAGGGAAGGATCGGCTTCGCCGAGGCGAAGCGAGCATTATTGCGGAACGCTAGCCGGGGAAGAATGGCTTGCCGATCGACGCCGGCATGTTGACGCGGATGAAGCTGGCGTTGCGCGAGATGAGGACGAGCACGACGATCGTCGCCAGGTACGGCAGCATCGTCAGGAACTGACTCGAGACCTGCACGCCCTCGCCTTGCAGCTGCAGCTGCAGCATCGTCACGCCGCCGAACAGATACGCGCCGAGCAGCACGCGCGCCGGGCGCCAGGTCGCGAACGTCGTCAGCGCGAGCGCGATCCAGCCCTTGCCTGCCGTCATGCCCTCGACCCAGAGGTGGGTGTAGACGACCGAGATGTAGGCGCCGGCGACCCCGCACAGAGCGCCGCCGACGACGACCGCAGCGAGCCGGATCCTGCGCACCGGATAGCCGAGGGCGTGCGCCGACTCCGGCGACTCGCCGATCGCGCGCAGCACCAGGCCGGCGCGCGAACGGTAGAGGAACCAGGCGATCGCGGCCGTCAGGACGATCGCGAGATAGACCATCGGATGCTGGCGAAACAACGCCGGGCCGATCAACGGCAGATCGGCGAGCCCGGGAATGCGGAAGCCGTGCTGCTCGCCGAGCTTTTCCTGTGTGTAGCGGATGCCGACGAACGCCGAGAAGCCGGCGCCGAACAGGCTGAGCGCCAGCCCGGTCGCGTACTGGTTGGTATTGAGCCAGATGACGAGGACGCCGAACGCTGCGGCGAGCAGCGCGCCGGCAAGCGCTCCGGCGCCGAACGCGAGCCAGTCGTTGCCGGTGTGGACGGCGGTCGCGAAGCCGGCGATCGCCGCGACGAGCATCATCCCCTCGGCGCCGAGATTGACGATGCCCGCGCGTTCGTTGATCAGGAGGCCGAGCGCGGCGAACGCGAGGACGGTGCCCGAATTCAGGGTCGCCGCGACGAGGAGCGCGAACTGCTCCATCAGATGCCTTCCCGCGCCGGCAGCACCGACGTGGCGACGACCGGGCTCAGCGGCGCATCGTCGAGCGCGGGCGGCGCTGCCGCCGTCGGCCGCGCCGACTTCCAGCGCAGCCGATAGGCGATCAGCGTGTCGCACGCGAGCAGCGTGACGAGCAACAGGCCCTGGAAGACACCGGTGAGCGACTTCGGCAGCCCGAGCCGCGACTGCGCAAGCTCGCCGCCGATGTAGAACATGCTCATCAGGATCGCCGAGAAGACGATCCCGACCGGATGCAGCCGGCCGACGAAGGCGACGATGATCGCCGCGAACCCGTACCCCGCAGGAACGTGCGGCGTCAGCTGGCCGAGCGGCCCGGCGACCTCGAGGCCGCCGGCAAGCCCTGCCATGCCGCCCGACATGAGCATCGCGGTCCAGAGCGCCTTTCGCGACGAAAAGCCCGCGTAGCGCGCCGCCGCCGGCGCGAGGCCGCCGACCTGCAGCTGGAATCCCGCATAGGTGCGAAAGAGCAGGCCCCAGAACGCGGCGACGGCGACGAGCGCGACGATCACGCCGACGTTGACGCGAAAGCCGGCGAACAGCTTCGGCACCTGCGTCACCTTCAGGAACGTGATCGTCTGCGGGAAGTTGTAGCCATGCGGGTCCTTCCACGGACCGTAGACGAGATAGTTGAGGAGCTGCTCGGCGACGTAGACGAGCATCAGGCTGACCAGGATCTCGTTGGCGTGGAAGCGATCGCGCAGGAGCGCGACGATCGCCGCCCAGCACATCCCGCCGGCGACACCGGCAACGAGCACGGGGACGAAGAACCAGCCGCCGGTCGTCGCCGTCGCTTCCATGGCGACGCCGGCGGCGAAGATCGCACCGACGATGAACTGCCCTTCGGCGCCGATGTTCCAGACGTTCGAGCGAAAGCAGACCGCGAGGCCGAGCGCGATCAGGAGCAGCGGCGTCGCCTTGACCGCGAGCTCGGTCAGCGCATAGACGCTCTTGACCGGCTCGACGAAGAAGACGGCGAGGCCGCGCAGCGGATCCTTGCCGAGGAGGAGGAACAAGCACGTTCCGATCACGACCGTGATTGCGAGCGCGATCAGGGGTGAAGCGACCGACATCGCCCGCGACGGCTCGGGGCGAGCCTCAAGCTTGAGCATGGTCCGCCTCCGCCGCGCCGCTCCAGAGCCCGCTCATCCACTCGCCGATCTTCTCGACCGTCGCCGCCGCGGCGGCGATGCTCGGCGAAACGCGACCGCGTGCGATCACGAGCAGCCGGTCGCAGATCTCGAACAGCTCGTCGAGCTCTTCGCTGACGACAAGCACTGCGCAACCGGCATCGCGCAGCGCCAGCAATTCGCCCCTGATCTGCGCCGCCGCGCCGACGTCGACGCCCCAGGTCGGCTGCGAGACGACGAGCAGCTTCGGCTGGGCATCGATCTCGCGGCCGACGATGAACTTCTGCAGGTTGCCGCCCGAGAGGCTCTTCGCCGCCGACCCCGGGCCTCCCGCCTTGACGTTGAAGCGGCGGATCAGCTTTTCGGCGAGCGCCTGGATGTCGCCGATGCGCAGCCACCCGCCGGCGCCGACTGCGCGCGTTCGCGTGAGGAGCGTGTTCTGCGCCAGCGAGAGCGTCGGCACCGCACCGCGACCGAGCCGCTCCTCGGGAACGAAGTGCAGGCCGGCGCTGCGCCGGGTGCGCGGCGACGCGCGCGCGATGTCGCGCTCGAAGAGCTCGATCGACCCCGACGGCGCCCGCCGGTCCTCACCCGAGATCGCTGCCATCAGCTCCTGCTGGCCGTTGCCGGAGACGCCGGCGATGCCGACGACCTCGCCGGCGCGGACGGCAAACGAGATGCCTTCGAGCGCGGTGCCGAACGGATCCTCCTTCGGCAGCGAGAGGTTGCGCACCGCAAGGACGACCGTTCCCGGATGGGGCTCGCGATGCTGCAGCTGCGGCGGCTCGGCACCGATCATGAGGCGCGACAGGCTGGCATTTGTCTCCCGGCTCGGGTCGACCTCGCCCGTGACCCTGCCGGCGCGCAGCACCGTGCACTGGTGGCAGAGAGCGCGGATCTCGTCGAGCTTGTGCGAGATGTAGAGGATCGAGCAACCCTGCTCGGCGAGCTTGCGCAACGTCACGAACAACGTCTGCACCGCCTGCGGCGTCAGCACCGAGGTCGGCTCGTCGAGGATGAGCAGCTTCGGATGCGTCATCAGCGCGCGCACGATCTCGACCCGCTGCCGCTCGCCGACCGAGAGCGTGTGCACGGGCCGGAGCGGATCGACGTCGAGACCGTACTCGCCGGCAACCTTGCGGATCCGCGCCGTCACTGCGGCGAGCGTTTGCGATTTGTCGAGGCCCAACCAGACGTTCTCCGCCGCCGTCAGCGTGTCGAACAGGCTGAAGTGCTGGTAGACCATGCTGATGCCGAGCGCGCGCGCCTCGGCGGGCGAAGCGACCTGCACCCGCTCGCCGTTCCAGCGGATCTCGCCGGCATCGGGGCGGACGGCGCCGTAGATGATCTTCATCAGCGTCGACTTGCCGGCCCCGTTCTCGCCGAGGACGGCATGGATCTCGCCCGGCGCGACGCGCAGCGCGACGCCGTCGTTCGCCTTCACGGCCGGGTACGTCTTGCTGATGTCGACGAGCTCGAGACGAAGCATTGCGGACGGGTCGGGTCAGGCGGCGGCGCTGCGATCGTAGTGGCAACGGCCGGCGACGAACGCCCGGACGAGGTTCCGTTCGTCGGCGAGCGTCATCCAGGCGAAGAGGCGCTCATGCAAGGTGCGCGCCACCGCGGCACGGCGCGTCGCGACCGGAGTCGCGGCCGGATCCCAGACACAGACATCGGCCATCGCGGCCGGCTCGAGGCTGCCGATCTCGCTGCCGAGGCCGAGCGCGACCGCGGCACCGCGCGTCGCCGCGTGCAGCGCCTGCCACGCGGTGAGGCGTTCGCCGGCGAGCGCCTGGACCTTGTACGCGTCGGCCATGTTGCGCAGCATCGACAGGCTCGTGCCGCCACCGACGTCGCTCGCGAGGCTGACCTGAACCCCCGCCTCGCGCGCGGCGCGCCAGCCGAACAGGCCGCTGCCGAGGAACAGGTTCGACGACGGCGAGTGCGCGATCTGCGCTCCCGCGGCGGCGAGCGCGGCGCGGTCGGCGTCGTCGAGCCAGATGCCGTGCGCGAAGACGCTCTTCGCATGGAGCAGCCCGGCCGATGCGTAGACGTCGAGGTAGCTGCGCGCTTCGGGGAACAGCTCCTGCACCCAGCGCACCTCGGCACGGCTCTCGGCGAGGTGGGTCTGCAGGTAGAGACTCGGGTCGGCGCGGCAGAATCGCCCTGCCATAGCCAGTTGCTCGCGCGTGCTCGTCGGCGCGAAGCGCACGGTGACGGCATAGGCGAGCCGGGCGCGGCCGTGCCAGCGCCCGATCAGCGCGGCCATCTCGCGCTCGCCGCCGGCGACATCGTCGACGAGGCCGGCGGGAGCGTTGCGGTCCATCAGCACCTTGCCGGCGATGAGGCGCATGCCGCGCGTCTCGGCAGCGGCGAACAACGCATCGACCGAGCCGGCATGGACGGTCGGGAAGACGACCGCCGACGTCGTCCCGTGCGCGAGCAGCGCATCGAGGAAGTCCGCTGCCGCACGTTCGGCATGCGCCGGCTCGGCGTGGCGCGCCTCGGCGGGGAAGGTGTGCGTCGTCAGCCAGTCGAGCAGCTCGCTGCCGTAGCTGGCGATGACATCGACCTGCGCCGAATGGACGTGGCTGTCGACGAAGCCCGGCAGAACGAGGCAGCCGGTGTGGTCGTGGCGCAGCCAGTCGCCTGCCGGGGCCTGCTGCTGCGCGGCGACGATGCGACCGCGTTCGACGAGCAGCCAGTGATCGGGCCGAAAGCGCACTGCCGGCGACTCGGTCGCGCCCCACGCCGGTTCGGCGACGAAATCGAGCAGGTCGCCGCGGATCGCGATGCGCTCGGCGCGAGCGGCGCCGGGGCCGGCAGCGGTAGCGGAAGACGGCAAGGCCATGCGAGATGCGTGTATACCATCGCCACACCATGCCGGACCGCCCGATCCGCTTCTTCCACCGCGGCGACGTCGTCGCGGTCGAGCCGGCCGCGACGACGCGCACCGTCCTCGACTGGCTGCGCGAGGACGCACGTCTCACCGGCTCCAAGGAAGGCTGCAACGAAGGCGACTGCGGCGCCTGCACCGTCGTCATCGCCGAGCTCGCGCCGCCGGCGTGCGACGCCGAGGACGTCGTCGGCGGCCTGCGCCTGCGCGCGGCCAACGCGTGCCTGCAGTTCCTGCCGACCCTCGACGGCAAGGCGCTGCTCACGGTCGAGGACCTGCGCTCGGCGAGCGGCGCCCTGCATCCGGTGCAGCAGGCGATGGTCGACTGCCACGGCTCGCAATGCGGCTTCTGCACGCCCGGGTTCGTGATGTCGCTCTGGGCGACGTACCAGCACCACCTCGCGCGCGACGAGCGCCCGTCGCGGCGACGACTCGCCGACGAGCTGTCGGGCAATCTCTGCCGCTGCACCGGCTACCGGCCGATCGTCGACGCCGGCGAGCGGATGTTCGCGCTGCCGGCGGCAGCGCTCGACGCCGCGCCGATCGTCGCTGCGCTCGAAGGGCTGCGCGGCGCGCCGGCGCTGCGCTCGGTCGATGCGAGCGGCAACGAGTTCATCGCGCCGCGCACGCTCGACGACTTCGCCGCCGCCCGGCTCGCGCATCCCGAGGCACGCATCCTCGCCGGCTCGACCGACATCGGCCTCTGGGTCAACAAGATGTTCCGCGAGCTGCCGTTGCTGTTGTACATCGGCGCGGTCGACGAGCTGAAGCGCGTCGAGCCGCGCGACGGCATCCTCTCGATCGGTGCCGCCGTCTCGCTCGAGGACGCGTGGCGGGCGCTCGTCGCGCGCTGGCCGGCATTGGCCGAGGTCTGGCTGCGCTTTGCCGGCGTGCCGCTTCGCCACACCGGGACGATGGCCGGCAACGTCGCCAACGGCTCGCCGATCGGCGACTCGGCGCCGGTGCTGATGGCGCTCGACGCGACGCTCGTCCTGCGCCGCGGCGAGGCGCTCCGGCGGGTCGCGCTGGCGGAGTTCTACACCGGCTACATGCAGAACCAATTGCAGCCCGGCGAGTTCGTGCAGGCGATCGAGATTCCGCTCGACCGCAAGAGCGGCGACCTGCGCGCCTACAAGATCTCGAAGCGCTTCGACTGCGACATCTCCGCCGTCTGCGCCGCGCTTGCGATCGAGCGCGACGCGGCCGACACCGTCGTCGCCGCACGTCTCGCGTTCGGCGGCATGGCCGCGACGGTGCAGCGCGCCGCGGCTGCGGAGGCCGCGCTTGTCGGCACACGGTGGGACGAGACCGCGCTCGCGAACGCCCAGCGCGCGTTGACGAGCGACTTCACGCCGCTCACCGACATGCGTGCCAGCGCCGGCTACCGGATGCAGGTCGCGCAGAACCTGTTGCGCCGCTTCTGGCTCGAGACGCGCGCCGACGCGCCGCTCGCTGCCGAGGCGACGAGTGTCTGGGCGACGGCGCTGCCGGCGCGTTCGCCGGGCGCGATCGGAGCGACGCCGTGAACCGCGCGCTCGATCCGCGTTGGCTGCGCGCGCGCGATGCCAGAGCGACGACTGCGGCCGGCGGAGTCGCGGTCGGCGTCGCGTTGCCGCACGAATCTGCGCACCTGCACGTCGCCGGTGCGGCGCCGTACGTCGACGACCTCCCGGAGCTCGCCGGCACGCTCCATGCGGCACTCGGCCTGTCGCCGATCGCCCGCGGCCGTCTGGTCGGCTTCGACCGCGAACGCATCGCGGCGCTGCCGGGCGTCGTCGACGTCCTGGTCGCGGCCGACATCCCGGGGCCGAACGACTGCGGCCCGGTGGTGCACGACGACCCGATCCTCGCCGACGGCCTCGTTCACTACGTCGGCCAGCCGGTGTTCGCGGTGATCGCCGAAACGCGCGACGCGGCGCGGCGCGCGGCGGCGCTGGCGAGGGCCGTGCTGAAGATCGAGCCGCTCGCGCCGATCCTCACTGCCGTCGAGGCGCACGCCGCGGAGAGCTACGTGCTGCCGCCGATGCATCTCGTTCGCGGCGACGCGCGCAAGGCGATCGACGCCGCCCCTCATCGCCTCGTCGACACGCTCGACGTCGGTGGCCAGGAGCAGTTCTATCTCGAGGGCCAGATCTCGTACGCGGTGCCGCGCGAAGACCGCGGGATGCTTGTGCATTGCTCGACGCAGCATCCGAGCGAGATGCAGCACCTGGTCGCCAAGTGCCTCGGCCTGCACTCGCACCACGTCCAGGTCGAGTGCCGCCGGATGGGCGGCGGCTTCGGCGGCAAGGAGTCGCAGTCGGCCCTGTTCGCGTGCGTTGCCGCCGTTGCCGCGCACAAGCTCGGCCGCCCGGTCAAGCTTCGCCTCGACCGCGACGACGACTTCCTCGTCACCGGCCGCCGGCACTGCTTCCACTACGAGATCGAGGCCGGCTACGACGATGTCGGCCGCATCCTCGGTGCCGAGCTGACGATGGTCTCGCGCGCGGGCTTTTCGGCCGACCTGTCGGGCCCGGTGATGACGCGCGCGATCTGCCACTTCGACAATGCCTACTGGCTGCCCGACGTCGCGATCCATGGCTACTCGGGGCGCACCAACACGCAGAGCAACACGGCGTTTCGCGGCTTCGGCGGGCCGCAGGGAGCGATCGCGGTCGAGAGCATCCTCGACACGATCGCACGCCGGCTCGACAAGGATCCGCTCGACGTGCGCCGCGCCAACTTCTACGGCCCGAGCCCGCGCGCCGCCGACCCCGGCGAGCGCAACGTCACACCGTATGGCCAGGTCGTCGAGGACAACATCGTGCGCGAGCTGGTCGACGAGCTCGAGGCGACGAGCGCGTATCGCGCCCGCCGGGCGAGCGTCGCCGAGTTCAACGCGACCAGCCCCGTGCTGAAGCGCGGCATCGCGCTGACGCCGGTCAAGTTCGGCATCTCGTTCAACCTCGTTCACCTCAACCAGGCGGGCGCGCTCGTCCACGTCTACGGCGACGGCTCGGTGCTCGTCAACCACGGCGGCACCGAGATGGGCCAGGGGCTGCACACCAAGGTCGCGCAGGTCGTCGCGCACACCCTCGGCGTCGACTTCGGCGCGGTGCGCGTCACCGCGACCGACACCCACAAGGTCGCCAACACGTCGGCGACGGCGGCATCGACCGGCAGCGATCTCAACGGCAAGGCGGCCGAGGACGCGGCGCTGCAGATCAGGGCGCGGCTGGCCGCGTTCGCAAGCGAGCGCTACGGCGCCGGCGCGAGCGAGGTCCGCTTCGCCGGCGGCCGCGTCACGATCGGCGCCGCGATCACGATCAGCTTTCGCGAGCTCGTCGCCGAGGCCTACCTGGCACGCGTCCAGCTCTGGTCCGACGGCTTCTACGCGACCCCGGGCCTGTCGTGGAACCGCGAGACGATGCAGGGCCGGCCGTTCTACTACTTCGCCTACGGCGCGGCGGTGAGCGAGGTCGTCGTCGACACGCTGACGGGCGAGTGCAAGCTCGTCGCCGCGCACATCCTGCACGACGCCGGTCGCACGCTCAACCCGGCGATCGACATCGGCCAGGTCGAAGGCGGCTTCATCCAGGGCATGGGCTGGCTGACGATGGAAGAGCTCGTCTGGCACCCGAACGACGGCAGCGACAAGGCGGGCTTTCTCCATACCCACGCGCCGAGCACGTACAAGATCCCGACCGCCAACGACTGCCCTCCGGTATTCGACGTTCGCCTCTGGAAGGACGGCGTCGGCGACGACAACCCCGCCGAGACGATCCACCGCAGCAAGGCGACCGGCGAGCCGCCGCTGCTGCTGCCGTTCTCGGTCTTCTTCGCGATCCGCGACGCGATCTCGGCGGTCGGCGGCCATCGCGTCGATCCGCCGCTCACCGCGCCGGCGACGAGCGAGGCGATCCTGCGCGCGATCACGGCCGTGCAGACGGCAGCGACGCCATGAACGAACGGCTGCTGCGCGACGCTGCCGCCGGCTGGCTCGGCGAGGCGCGCGCTGCCGTCGTCGTCGAGGTCATCGGCGCGCGCGGCTCGGTGCCGCGCGACCGGGGCACGCGCATGCTGGTGGCGAGCGAGGTGACGCTCGGCACCATCGGCGGCGGCCATCTCGAGCTGAACGCAATCGCCGCCGCGCGTGCGATGCTGGCGCGCGGCAGCTTCGATCGCAGCGAGCAGTCGTTCGCGCTCGGTCCCTCGCTCGGCCAATGCTGCGGCGGCGCCCTGACGCTCGCGTTCGCGCCCCTCGACGCCGCGGCGCTGGCACGCTGGCCGACCGCCGAGCCGCTGTTTCGCCTCCAGCTGCACGGCGCCGGCCATGTCGGCCGCGCGATCGCGACGCTGCTCGCGACGCTCGACTGCGACGTCGACTGGTACGACCAGCGCGACGACGGCTTCCCGTCGGCGACCGCGCTCGGCTCGCCGTGGCCCGCGCACATCCGCCGCACGTCGGCCGACACGATCGAGCGCGAGGTCGCCCATGCGCGGCCGCAAGCGTTCTATCTCGTCCTCAGCCACGAGCACGCGCTCGACTTGCGCATCGTCGAGGCGATCCTGCGTCGCGGCGACTTCGCGTTCTGCGGCCTGATCGGCTCGCGGACGAAGCGCGCGAGCTTCGTTCATCGCCTCGAGGCGCATGGCGTCGGCGCCGACGCCATCGCTCGCCTGACCTGCCCGATCGGGATCGCGTCGGTGACCGGCAAGGAGCCGGCCGTCATCGCTGCGGCCGTCGTCGCGCAATTGCTCGAGCACGCGGCGGCGCGGCCGGGCCCGGCACGACACGGCAGCGAAATGATCGGGACAACGCCTGACGCTTGACGTATCCTGCCCGGCACGCTCAACTGCGCGCGCACTCGAAGCGGCTTCTGGTCATGCAGCGTTCTGAAGCCTGTCGGCGCAACACCGAGCCGCATCGCGGCCTCTGGCGTCGTTCGAAGGCGGCGTGGAGATGCTGCCTGCTGGCCTTGCCGCTGACCGTGTTGAGCGGCTGCAACTGGGCGGTGCTCGATCCACGCGGGCCGGTGGGCCAGGCCGACCGGACCATCCTGCTCGGCTCGCTGGCCATCATGCTGGCCATCGCCGTGCCGACGATCGTCGCCACCTTCGCGTTCGCCTGGTGGTACCGCGCCTCGAATACCCGCGCCCGCTACCGGCCCGAGTGGGAGTTCTCGGGTGCGATCGAGCTCGTCGTCTGGTCGATCCCGTGCATGGTGATCCTGCTGCTCGGCGGCGTCGCCTGGATCGGCTCGCAGCTGCTCGATCCGGCCAAGCCGCTCTCGACGCGCGAGGCGCCGGTGGAGATCCAGGTCGTGTCGCTGGACTGGAAGTGGCTCTTCATCTATCCGCGCGAAGGCGTGGCGAGCGTGAACCAGCTCGTCGTGCCGGCAGGCGTGCCGCTGCGCTTCTCGATCACGTCGGCGAGCGTGTGGAATGCCTTCTTCGTGCCGCAGCTCGGCAGCATGATCTACGCGATGAACGGCATGAGGACGCAGGTCAACCTGCTCGCCGACGAGCCCGGCACGTATCAGGGCCTGTCGGCGCACTTCAGCGGCGACGGCTTCTCCGACATGCATTTCCCGGTCCGCGCGGTGAGCGGCGACGAGTTCGCCGCCTGGGTCAAGTCGACCCGAGGCGTCGGCCCCACGCTCGATGCAGCCAACTATGCGGCACTCGCGAGGCAGAGCGCGAACCTGGCGCCGTCGACGTTCGGCGCCGTGACGCCGGAGCTCTTCACCCAGGTCGTGCGACAGGATCTCGCACCCGGCCCCGGCCCGGCCACCGATCGTGGCGGCGCCGCCGAGGCGCCGCAAAAGGGGCACTGACATGTGGGGCAAGCTCACCTGGGAAGCGATTCCCTTCCACGAACCGATCGTCATGATCACGTCGGCGCTGGTGGCGGCCGCGATCACCGGCACGCTCGTCTGGGTCGTCGTCAAGGGGCACCTGCCGTACATCTGGAAGGAGTGGCTCTCCAGCGTCGATCACAAGCGCATCGGCGTGATGTACATCGTGCTCGCGCTGGTGATGCTGCTGCGCGGCTTTGCCGACGCGCTCATGATGCGCTCGCAACAGGCGGTCGCCCTGCACAGCGCCGGCTTCCTGCCGCCGGAGCACTACAACCAGGTGTTCTCGGCGCACGGCACGATCATGATCTTCTTCGTCGCCATGCCGTTCGTGATCGGGCTGATGAACTTCGCCGTGCCGCTGCAGCTGGGCGCCCGCGACGTCGCCTTCCCGGTGCTCAACTCGGTCAGCTTCTGGCTGACGGCGACCGGCGCGCTGCTCGTCAACATCTCGCTCTTCATCGGCGAGTTCGCGCGCACCGGCTGGCTGCCCTATCCGCCACTCTCGGAGCTGGCCTATTCGCCCGGCGTCGGCGTCGACTACTACCTCTGGGCGCTGCAGATATCGGGGGTCGGCGCCTTGTTAACCGGGGTGAACTTCGTGACGACGGTGCTGAAGGTGCGCGCGCCCGGCATGACCTACCTGCGCATGCCGATCTTCTGCTGGACCACGCTCGCCTCCAACCTGCTCATCGTCGCCGCGTTCCCGATCCTGACCGCGACGCTGGCGATGCTCCTGCTCGACCGCTACCTCGGCTTTCACTTCTTCACCAACGAGGCCGGCGGCAACCCGATGATGTTCATGAACCTCATCTGGGCCTGGGGACACCCCGAGGTCTACATCCTGATGTTGCCGGCGTTCGGCATCTTCTCGGAGGTCTTCGCCACGTTCTCCGGCAAGCCGCTGTTCGGCTACCGCTCGATGGTCGCGGCGACGATGGCGATCTGCATCCTCTCGTTCATGGTCTGGCTGCACCATTTCTTCACCATGGGGGCCGGCGCCAACGTCAACGCGATCTTCGGCATCGCGACGATGATCATCGCCGTTCCCACCGGCGTGAAGATCTACAACTGGCTGTTCACGATGTATGGCGGCCGGATCGTGTTCGCGACACCGCTGCTGTGGGCGCTCGGCTTCGTGGTCACGTTCATCATCGGCGGCATGACGGGCGTGCTCCTCGCGCTGCCACCGGCCGACTTCGTGCTCCACAACAGCCTGTTCCTCGTCGCCCACTTCCACAACGTCATCATCGGCGGCGTGGTGTTCGGCCTGTTCGCCGGCTACGAATACTGGTTCCCCAAGGCGTTCGGCTTCCGCCTGCACGAGGGGCTCGGCAAGGCGGCGTTCTGGTTCTGGATCGTCGGCTTCTACGTCGCCTTCATGCCGCTCTATGTGCTCGGCCTCATGGGCATGACGCGGCGCATGCAGCACTACGACGTCGATGCCTGGCAGCCGTGGCTGCTGGTCGCGGCCGGCGGCGCGTTGCTGATCGGCGTCGGCGTCGCCTGCCAGGTGGTGCAGCTCGTCTGGAGCATCCGCCATCGCGAGCAGCTCCGCGACGCCACCGGCGACCCGTGGAACGGGCGCACGCTCGAGTGGATGACGCCCTCGCCGCCGCCGATGTTCAACTACGCGGTGCTGCCGGACATCGAGGGCGCGGAGGCGTACTGGGTGCGCAAGCAGATCGCGATCGAACGCCAGGGGCTGAGGCCCGAGCCGGAATACGTCGATATCCACATGCCGCGTAACAGCTCGGCCGGATTCATCTGCGCATTCTTCGCGACCATCATGGGCTTCGCGCTGATCTGGCACATCTGGTGGCTGGTGATCGCGGCCTTCGTCGGCGCCTGGGCGGTTTTCGTCGTCGTCGCCTGGCGCGACGAGCACGAGGAGCTGATCCCGGCGGCAACCGTCGCCGCGGTCGACCGCGCCAACCGCGCCGCCCGCGCCGTCGCGCTGCCGACGCTGAAGCCGGCCCCGTGAGCACCGACGCATCCGTGTTCCAGGGCGGCGGCGTGGTCGGCGGGGCGATGGCCCTCGTCGGCCGCCATGCCCACGCCGCCGGGCTCACCGAGGAGCCGGCGCACGGGCCGGCCAAGCGGATCGTCGTCGGCTACGGCTTCTGGATCTTCCTGATCAGCGACATCATCCTGTTCGCCGCGCTGTTCGCAACCTATGCGGTACTGACCGACGCCACCGCCGGCGGCCCGAGCGGGCGCGATCTGTTCCACCTGCCGACGGTCGCCGTCGAGACCGGCTGCCTGCTGCTCTCGACCGTGTTCTGCGGCTTCGCCGGCATCGGCGCCCAGGCGCGAAAGAGCACCCTGTACTACGGCTGCATGGCGGCGACGTTCGTGCTCGGTGCGACCTTCGTCACGATCGAGCTGCACGAATTCGCGGACATGATCCATGCCGGTGCCGGGCCAAGCCGGAGCGCGTTCCTGTCGGGGTTCTTCGCCCTGATCGGCTGCCACGGCCTGCACGTCAGCGCCGGCCTGCTGTGGCTGCTGACGATGATGGCGCAGGTGTACGCCAAGGGCTACCGCGCCGATATCCTGCGGCGGCTGCTGTGCTTCGCGCTGTTCTGGCACACCCTCGACATCATCTGGGTGGCGCTGTTCAGCCTGGTCTATCTGGTGGGAGTGGCACGATGAGCGACGATGCGAGAGATCCCGGCCTGCATGGCGACGTCGCCCCGGGCGACGAGATCGGGCCCCAGGACATTCCCCATGCGGTCCGCGGCTACCTGATCGGGCTCTTTCTCGCGACGCTGCTGACCTGCGTCTCGTTCTACGTTGCCCGCAGCACGCTGGTCTGGCAGCCGAGCATTCCGATCGCGCTGTCGGTGCTGGCGGTGGCGCAGATGGGAGTCCATCTCGTCTTCTTCCTCCACATCACGTCGGGGCCGGACAGCGTCAACAACGTGATGGCGCTGGCGTTCGGCCTTCTCATCGTCATGCTGCTCGTGTTCGGCTCGCTCTGGATCATGACCCAGCTCGACCACAACGTGATGCCGATGGACCGGCTGATGCAGATGCAGCGCTGACGACGCTGCTCGGGGCGGGCGATCGGTCAGAAGCTCGCGACGCCGCCGTCGACGAGCAGCTCGACGCCGGTGACGAACGAGGCGTCGTCGGAGGCGAGAAAGAGCACCGCGGCGGCGACCTCCTCGGCAGTGCCGAAGCGCTTCATCGGATTGCGCTCGGCCCAGGCCACCTTGAGGTCGGCGATCGCTTGCTCGCTCATCCCGGCCTTGGCGAAGATCGGCGTCTCGATCGGCCCCGGGCTGACGACGTTGACGCGGATGCCGCGCGTGACCAGCTCGGCGGCAATCGTGCGGCCGAACGATCTCACCGCCGCCTTGCTCGCGCCGTAGAGCGACCCCGCCGGATTGCCCTTGCTGGCCGCGACCGACGCGTTCAGCACGATCGCACCGCCCCGCTCCATGCAGGCGGCGGCCTTCTGCACCGTAAAGTAGACGCCCTTGACGTTGACGTCCATCAGCGCGTCCCACTGCGCTTCGGTGGTCGACGCGAGCGGCCCGAAGGCGGCGACGCCGGCGTTCGCGAAGACGACGTCGATGTGTCCGTCGCCGAGCTCGCGCGCCGCCTCGACCATGCGATCGATGTCGGCGAGCCGGCTCGTGTCGGCGACGACGCTGCGCGCTGCAGGCCCGAGCGCTTCGGCGGCGGCGGCGAGCGTCGCCTTGTTGCGGCCGCTGACGAGGACGCGCGCGCCTTCGCTCGCCAGGCCACGCGCGACGGCGAGGCCGATGCCGCTGTTGCCGCCGGTGACGAGCGCCACCTTGCCTTCGAAGCGTCGCGCTGCCATGGTGCCTGCCTTCGCGGTTCGTTCGAGCGGGGCGCCGCTCACGGTGAGGCCGATTGTGCGTGCTGGTGGACAATGCCCGCATCGAGCCCGTCTTCATGGCACTCCCGGTCCACATCGCCGCGCAACTCGGCCGCGTCCGCGACCAGATCACGGCCGGCCGCCTCGAATGGCAGGACAGCGCGGCGCCCGCGGCGCGCATTCCGGTCGAGAGCTACGTCAGCGCCGCCGTCCGCGAGCGTGAAATCGAGCGGCTGTTCCGGCCGCTGCCACTGATCGTCGGCCATGCCAGCGAGCTGTCACGCGGCCAGGTCCTCGCCCACGACGAGTACGGCGTACCGATGCTGCTGACGCGCGACGCCGACGGGTGCTTTCGCGCCTTCCTCAATGTCTGCCGCCATCGCGGCATGCGGCTTGTCGACGGCGGCGCGTCGGCGGTGCCGAAATCGAGCATCGTCTGCCCGTACCACGGCTGGACCTACCGGCTCGAAGGCTCGCTGCGCCATCGGCTGCACGACGAGAGCTTCGACCGCTGCGATGCGAGCGACGAGCATCTGGTCGCGCTTCCCGCCGCGGAACGCCACGGCCTGCTCTGGGTCGTCCCGACGCCGGGAGCCGATGCCGGTCTCACGAGCTTCCTCGAAGGCCTCGACGGCGAGCTGCCGTTCTACGGCATCGACCGGCTGCGCCTGTTTCGCACCGTGCAGGCGCACTATCCGGCCAACTGGAAGCTGATCGTCGACGCTTTTCTCGAGGCGTACCACATCCGTGTCCTCCACAAGGAGACGATCTATCCGTTCTTCGTCGACGGCATGACCGCCGCCTCGCGCTTCGGACCGCACATCCAGTCGCTCGTCGCGCGCCGCGCTGCCGAGGCGTGGGCCGCCGGCGACGCGGCGCTGCCGACCGACATGGAAACGCTTTGCGAGATCGTGACGCCGAGCCACGTGATCTTCCCGAACACGATCACCATCTTCCATCCCGACTACCTGAGCCTGATCACGCTCTACCCGGTCGGCGCCGAGACGCTGTCGTGGACCCATCGCATGCTGATCCCGGCCGACCGCGCGACGCCCGACTGGACGCCGCACTGGGAGAAGACCTTCCGCCTGATCGAGGAAGGCGTGTTCCAGAAGGAAGACATCGCCTGCGCGATCGGCATCCAGCGCGGCATGAAGAGTGGCGCCAACCACCACCTCACTGCCGGCCGCGCCGAGCAGGCGCTCGGCTGGTTCCACGCCGACGTCGCGCGCGCGATCGGCGATGCCGGGGGTGCGTGACGATCCGTCGGGCTTGACCCTTCGCGCGCGATCACCGCCGCGCAGCCTTTCCCGTCGACGCCCTGAGTCGCTCGCCACTGCGCAATTCGACCTTCTTCGCCCCGGCCGCGCCGCGCCTCTTTTCGGCTGGCGTCCGGCTCCGCGTTCGACTGAGCCGCAGGGAACGGTATTCTCCCGCCATGTACATGCGGTTCTTCGGCCTCAAGCAGGAGCCGTTCTCGCTCGCCCCCGATCCGCGCTACCTCTACATGAGCAAGCGCCACCGCGAGGCGCTTGCCCACCTCCTCTACGGCGTCGGCGGCGGCGGCGGCTTCGTCCTTCTCTCGGGCGAGATCGGCGCCGGCAAGACGACTGTCTGCCGGTGCTTCCTCGAGCAGATCCCGAAGCGCTGCAACGTCGCCTACATCTTCAACCCGAAGCTGACGGTGCTCGAGCTCGTCAAGTCGATCTGCGACGAGTTCCACATCCCGCAGCCGAAGGTGCCCGAGGCAACCGTCAAGACCTACGTCGACGCCCTCAACGGCTTCCTGCTGCGCACGCATGCCGTCGGCCAGAACAACGTCCTCATCATCGACGAGGCGCAGCAGCTGTCGGCCGAGGTGCTCGAGCAGTTGCGCCTGCTGACCAACCTCGAGACCAACGAACGCAAGCTCCTGCAGATCGTTCTCATCGGCCAGCCCGAGCTGCGCACGATGCTCGAGCGCCCCGACCTCGAGCAGCTCGCGCAGCGCGTCATCGCCCGCTTTCACCTCAAGGCGCTGTCGGCGAAGGAGACCGAGCACTACATCCGCCACCGTCTCTCGGTCGCCGGCATGACGCGCGCGATCCCGTTCGATCGCAGGGCGCTGCAGCGCATCCACGAAATCGCGCGCGGCGTGCCGCGGCGCATCAACCTGCTGTGCGACCGCGTCATGCTCGGCGCCTACGCCCACGGCAAGCACACGGTCGACGTCGCGATGGTCGAGAAGGCCGGGCGCGAGGTGTTCGGCCGGATGCCGAATTCGACGCCGCCCGATCGCATGCCGAGAGCGCGAGGCATGGGGCTCGGCGTCCTGATCGGCGGCGGCCTCGCGATCGCGGCGCTCGGCGCGTTCGCGCTCTACAGCGGCTGGCGTCCCGGCAACCCACCGACGGCAGTTGCGGCAGCGACGCCGGCGGCAGTGGCAGCATCGACACCGGCTTCGGGCCCGCCCGCGAGGTCGGCTGCGTCCGCTTCCGGGCCGGTGATCGCGGCGTCGACGGTCTCGGCGCCGGCACCGACGACCTCGGCCGCAGCAGTGACGAAGCCGGCGGCGCATCGCGCCTCGACGACCGCGTCGAGCGCGCCTCACTGATCGAGGGCTCCCGCCATGTCCTACATCCTCGATGCCTTGCGCCGTGCCGACGCCGAGCGCGAGCGGGGCGCGGTCCCGAGCCTGCAATCGCAGCAGCACGCCTTCGTCGACGACGACGCGGCGCCGGCGGCGCGGTCGCGTGCCCTCGTCTGGGCCGTCGCGGGCCTGGCGGTCGCGCTCGTGGCGGCGGTGGCATGGAATCTGTTCGGCAGCAGCCCTCGGGCGCCGGCGCGACCGAGCGCCGAAGGAGCGGTGGCGCCCGCAGTGGCGGTCCCGCCGGTCCTGTTGCCGACGACTCCGGTGGCGACGCCGCCGGGCACGGTGATAGCAACGCCGCCGGAGGCGGCGCCGGCAACGGTCGAGGCGGCACCGAAGATCACGGCCGCGCCGCGGTCCGCCCGACCCCGCACCGAGCCGAAGCGGACTGCGGATCGACGCGGCGAGGGCAACGGCGCAGCGCCGGCGGGCGAGCCGAACGCCGCACCCGCCGGCGGCGACGTGCGCATCTACAAGCAGGCCGAGCTGCCCGAGGACATTCGCCGCGATCTGCCGAAGCTCGTGATCGGCGGTGCCAGCTATTCCGGCGACGCCGCGAGCCGGATGGTGATGATCAACGGCCAGGTCTTCCACGAAGGCGATCGGCTCGCACCCCAGCTCGTCCTCGAGCGGATCAAGCTCAAGTCCGCGGTCCTTTCCTACAAGGGTTACAGGTACGAGGTGACGTTCTAGGCCGTCCACGTCCCATAGTCTTGGCCTTTGCCCGCCGTCGGGCGATGCGATCACTACTGGAATCACCATGCCCCTCGTTGCTCGCTTCCTGAAGATCGCAGCGCTCGCGGCTGCCACGTTGCTCGGTGCCTGCGGAGGCGGCGGCGGCAGTGCCGGTGGAACCGGCGGCCCGCCGCTGACCGATGCCGGATTCCTGAGGCTCGCGCTGACCGACGCACCGGCGTGCGGCTACAGCCAGATCGACGTCACGGTGCTGAAGGTGCGCGTGCACCCGAGCAGCACCGCCGCCGACGGCGACGCCGGCTGGTCCGAAGTCGTCCTCAGCTCGCCGCAGCGGATCGATCTGCTGGCGCTCACGAACGGCGTCGTCCTCGAGCTCGGCCAGGTGATGCTGCCGGTCGGCAACTACCGGCAGATGAGCCTCGTCCTCGTCAACAACGACGCGACGACGCCGCTGGCCAACGCGGTGACTCCGGTCGGCCTCGCAGAGGCGCCGCTCGCAATCCCGGCGAGCCTGCAGGGCGGCCTCAAGATTCCGATCGACATCGACGTCGTCAAGAACCAGATCACCGACGAGGTCATCGACTTCGATGCCTGCAACTCGGTGCTGCGTCTGGGTGCGCCCGGCAGCTACCAGCTGAGCCCGAAGTATTCGATCATCCGCCGCGTCTCGACGACCGGCCAGCGCGTCACCGGCTACGTCGCGACGTCGCTCGATCCGTCGACGACGCGCATCTCGCTGCAGTCGGGCGGCACGATCGTGCGCTCGACGGCGCCCGACCCGACGGGCCGGTTCGTCCTCTATCCGGTCCCGGCGGGAACGGGAACGTACGACCTCGTCGTCAGCGCGCTCGGCCGCGTGCCGGCGCTGATCACCGGCGTGCCGGAGATCGACACCGCATCGACCGACATCAACACCAATGCGGTGCCGATCGATCCGCCGCCGTCGGTGACCCGGACGGTGACCGGCACCGTCAGCACCGGGACGACGCCGATCGATGCGCGCGTCGCGATCGTCAAGCCCTACGCCGGCGGCCCCAACGTCGTCGTCGCCGGCGCGCCCGCCAACGGGACGACCGGTGCGCTTGCATACACGGTGTCCTCGCAAGCGCCGGTGCGCGCGGCGTTCAGCGCCGGCACGCCTCCCGCCTTCAGCGCCGACAACAGCGCGCCGACCGGTCGCTACACGGTCGCGGTGACGGCAGGCGGAACGACGAAGACCGCCGACGTCGACGCCACCGGCGGTGATCCGGCGCCGGTGACGTTCACGTTTCCCTGAGGTCGCCGGCGCGGCCGTTCGGCGGCGCGAGCAGCGGCGCGCCGCCGCGCCCGTCGCTCACGACTTGCTGTTCCTCGCGATCAGGTCGCGCGCCGCCTGCAGCAGCTTCTTGCCGTCGAACCCGCGCTTCGTCAGGTCGGCCGCCCACTCGTCGTCGAGCGGCGCGGAGAGCTTGATGAATTCCTGGGCTTCCGCCGTGCTCAGGGTGTGGATCGTGTTGCCGTGATCGACCGCGGCCTTGCGGCCGATCGGATCGTTGCCCTGCTGCGTCTTGCCGAGCCAGGCCGAGGTCGCAAGGCCCGAGTTGGCGTCGATCACCTTTTTCAAGTCCGGTGACAGGCTCTCGTACTTCGGCTTGTTCATCGCCATCACGAACGTCGTCGTATAAAGCGCCGGGCCGCTGGACGGAAACTCGGTGTGGAACTTGGTCAGCTCGTGCACCTTGACCGCCGGCACGACTTCCCACGGGATGACGCAACCTTCGATGGTGCCTTTCGAGAGCGCGTCGGGGATCTGCGGCAGCGGCATGCCGACCGGAGTCGCGCCGAGGACGCCGAGCAGCTTCGTGACCTGGCGCGTCGGGCCGCGCACCTTCATCCCGCGCAGGTCGGCGGGAGTCTTCACGAGCTTGGTCGCCGAATGGATCACGCCGGGACCGTGGACATGCAGCGCGATGACCTGAGTCTCCTTGAACTCGTCGGGAGCCTGCGTCTGGATGTACTCCCAATACGCCTTCGACGTCGCCTCGGCGTTGGTCATGATGAACGGCAGCTCGAACACTTCGACGCGCGGGAAGCGCCCCGCGTTGTTGCCGGGCAGCGTCCAGATGACGTCGACGACGCCGTCGCGCGCCTGGTCGTAGAGCTGCACCGGAGTGCCGCCAAGCTGCATCGCCGGATACGCCTCGAACTTGATCCGGCCGCCGGAGTCCTTCTCGACCTTTTCCATCCACGGCTTGTGCATCGTCAGCCACACGCTCGACTGCGGCGCCATGAAGGTGTGGAACTTGAGCCTCACCGACTGCTGGGCGAGGCCCGACAGCGCAGGCGCGCCGAGCACGGCGGCGGCAGCGCCCTGGAGGAGCGAACGGCGTTTCATGGACATGGATCTCCTTGGTCGCGACACGCGCGAAAGGTAGCGACAAATCCCGCCGCGCGCGCCCGCGTTTTTCCCTAGCCGACGTAGCGGACGAGCCAGAGCGAGATCGACGGAAACAGCAGCAGCAACAGCGTGCGCAGCGAATCGCTGGCCAGAAACGGGAGAACGCCGCGGTAGCTCTCGCCGATCGGAACGTCGCCGGCCATGCCATTGACGATGTAGACGTTGAGCCCGACCGGGGGCGAGAGCAGGCCGAAGCCGACCGTCATCAGCACCAGGATCCCGAACCAGATCGCGACCGACTCGCGCGGCATGCCGAAATCGAGGCCGATGATCATCGGAAAGAAGATCGGGATCGTCAGCAGCAGGATCGACAGCTCGTCCATGATGCAGCCGAGCGCACCGTACAGCAGCAGGATCGAGGTGACGACGAGCAACGGCGACAGGCCCATCGCCTTGACGACCGTCGCCAGTTGCGCCGGCACTTGCGTCAGCGCGAGCGCCGAGTTCATCAGGTCGGCCCCGATGAAGATGAGAAAGATCATCGCCGACGCTTGCGCGGTGGCGTAGAAGCAGTGCTTGAACTTGCGCCAGTCGAGCTCGCGCCCGGCGAGGGCCGCGACGAGCGTCGATGCGGCACCGACGGCGGCGCCCTCGGTCGGCGAGAACAGGCCACCGTAGATGCCGCCGAAGACGACCGTGAAGATGGCTGCGATCGGCAGCACGCCGGCCACCAGCGGCCAGGTGACGCGGCCGGGGACCGTGTCGCGCTCCGGCGCGTGGCCGGGATAGAGACGGACGTAGACGGCGATCGCGATCATGTAGCCGACCATCGCGATGACGCCGGGCACCATCGCCGCGGCGAACAGCTTGGCGATGTTCTGTTCGGCGAGGATGGCGTAGACCAGAAGCGGCACCGAAGGCGGGATCAGGATGCCGAGCGTGCCGCCGGCGGCGAGCGTTCCGGTCGCGAGCCGCGGCGAGTAGCCGTGGCGCCGCATCTCGGGCAGCGCGACGGTCGTGATCGTCGCCGCGGTGGCGATCGACGAGCCGCAGATCGCGCCAAACGCGCCCGAGGCGAGCACGGCGGCCATCGCCAGGCCGCCGCGGAAGCGCCCCATGACGACGCTCGCGAACTCGAACAGCGCCTTCGAGATGCCGCCCTGCGACGCGAAGTGGCCCATCAGGATGAAGAGCGGTATCACGGAGAGGTCGTAGCTCGCGAAGCGCGCAAACGCCTGCGTGTTGAGAAAGCTCGCATACGGGTGCCACCCGGCCTGGACGACGTAGCCGACCGAGCCGGCGACGAACATCGAGACGGCGATCGGCGCGCGCAGCGCCATCAGCCCGAGCATCAGGAAGAAGATCAGCGCCGTCAGCGCGAGCGGCGTCATTCGAATGGCGGCCTGAAGCCGCGCCGGACCTGCACCATCGCGATCAGCGCCGTCAGCGCCAGCGGTGGCACCATCGCGGCATAGATCAGCCACTCCGGGAAGCCGATCAGCATCGTTCCGGAGCCCGACTGCCACGCGTTGATGCCGCCGATCGACGTCCGCCAGGCGAGCAGCGCCATCGTCAGGCCGAGCAGCAGCGCGCCGAAGCGGTCGAGCAGCGCGCGCCGGCCGGGCGAAGCGCGGGCGGTGAAGAAGTCGACGATGATGTTGCCGCGCTGCGCCTGGCACCAGGGCATGAAGAGCGCGATCGCGGCGCCGGCAGCTGCCCCCGAGAGCTCGAAGTCGCCGACGATCGTCTTGCCGAGCAGGTCGCGGCCGATCAGGCTGACGCATGTCATCAGCGTGACCGCGGTGAGCAGCACGCCGGCGAGGATCGCGCAGAGCTTGGCGAGCGATTCGAGGAGCCGCACGGAGGGATGTCCGCAGGGGGACGGGGTGGGAGCGACGCGAAGTATCACGGCTTTGGGCAGGGGCGAGGCGTCGGGACAACCCGTCGTCGTCGCGAGCGCCTTGCTCGCCTGGACGCTCGCAGGCGTCTCGGCGTGCAGCGGCGGCAGCGTCGCGCCACCGGCGCCGACCGCCACGCTGGCAGCGGCCCGAGAAGTCGAGATCGCTGGCTATTCGGGAATTGCGATGGAGCCGTTCGTGAGCCGCGACGGCCGCTTCCTGCTCTTCAACAACTCGAACGATCCGGCCAGCGACACCGACCTGCACTTCGCTCGCCGCATCGACGCGCTGCACTGGACCTACGGCGGGCCCGTCGCCGGCATCAACACGGCGACACTCGAAGGCACGCCGACGATGGACTCGAGCGGCAGGCTCTACTTCGTCTCGACTCGAAGCTATGCGCAGACCGCGTGCACGATCCACTCGGCGCACTTTGCCGACGGCGCCGCGAGCGAGGTACAGCTCGTCGATTCGGTCTGCCGGCACGAGCCCGGCGTCGTCAACTTCGATGTCGACGTCGATGCCTCGGGAAGCGTCATGACCTTCGTCGACAGCCACTTCGGCAGCAACGGCCAGCCGAAGGACGCGATCCTCGTGATGGCTCGCTGGAATGGCATGCAGTTCGTCCGCAGCACCGACAGCGACGCCGTTCTCGCTGCGGTCAACGCCGGCGGCGCGCTGCAGTACGCGCCCGCGCTCTCCGCCGACCACCTGACGCTCTGGTTCACGCGCGTCGCCGACGTGTCGGGAGCGACGGCGCCGCAGATCTGGCGCGCGCGACGCGCGAGCGAGACGACGCCGTTCGAGCCACCGGTGCGGATCGACGGCCTCGGCGACTTCGTCGAGGCGGCGGCATTGAGCGCGGACGAGAAGCTCGTCTACTTCCACCGCAAGGTCGGCACCGGCTTTCGCATCTTCGCGGTCGACGCGCCGTAGCGCCGCCTCGCCGCCCCGGCCGCGAGCGAGGCTCAAGCCTGCATGACGTGCTCGCGGATGCTGCGCGGGCAGCCCTTCGGAATGCGCCGTTGCAACGGCTCATCGTGAACGACTCCTCGCGTCGTGGCGCGACTGCGGGGCGGCGTGGTTTTCCGCACGCTCGCGATCGCACACGACGCGGCCGAGTTGTCGAGAATCCGCCGGCGCCGCGAAGGATCGCGTCGCGCACCACGTCGACAAGAAAGAAAGAAAACCTCATGTTACGCAGCCCATCCTTGTTCGGTCCCATCAACAGCGGCTTCGTGCCGTTCGCTTCGGGGGCGCCAGTCGATGCGCCTGCCGAGCTCGACGACAGCGATGCCGACGCCGCCGAGGCAGAGGCCAGCGAGGTCGTCGCCCGCGCCGCCGCAGCGGCTGCGCCGCCGCGGATCGACATTGCGCCTTGGATGCCGGCGACCTCGGCGCGGATCCGCATCGTCGAAGGCGCCGTGGTCGCCGCGATCTGCGCCTACTTCGGCTGGGGACTGCTGAGGACGCTCGCCGGTTTCTGACCCGCCCCCGGGCCGATCGCCCTGCTGCGGGCAGGCCCGAATGAAGCCGGCGCGCACGGGGCGCGATGTGCCGATACCGTGTCGACGTTTCGAGATGCGATCGGTCGCCATGCTCGTCGTCTGTCCGAAGTGCAACGCCGCCAACCGCCTCGCCGCCGAGCGCAGCGGCGACGATCCGGTCTGCGGCAAGTGCGGCGCGCCGCTCCTTGCGGGGGCGCCGATCGCGCTCGATGAATCGCGCTTCGAGCGCTTCGTGTCGCGCAGCGAGCTGCCGGTGATCGTCGACTTCTGGGCCTCATGGTGCGGCCCTTGTCGCACGATGGCGCCGCAGTTCGAGCAGGCGGCGCGCCAGCTCAAGGGCGAGGCGTTGTTCGCCAAGGTCGACAGCGACGCCAACCCGACGCTGTCGTCGCGATTCCAGATCCGCAGCATCCCGACGATGGTGATGCTGCGAAACGGCGCCGAAGTCAAGCGCCAGTCGGGCGCGCTGCAGGCACCGCACATCGTCGCCTGGGCGCGGGCCTGACGCGGGCGTCGCGCCGCCCTGGCCTAGCGTCTGCCCCGATGACCGGCGCCGGCGCGCGTCGCGACAATGCGCAACGACCACTCCCCCGGGGCATTCCGCATATGGCAGCGATCGGATTCATCGGCGCATCGGGATTGATGGGCCACGGCATGGCCAAAAACCTGATCGCCAAAGGGCACAGCATCGGCTTGACGATCCACCGCAACCGCGAGCGCGTCGCCGACCTGCTCGCCGCCGGCGCGGTGCAGCGCGCGACGCCTGCCGAGCTCGCGAAAACGAGCGAAATCGTCTTCCTCTGCGTTACCGGCTCGCCCCAGGTCGAGGCTTCGATCACCGGCAAGGAGGGCCTGCTCGCCGGCGCCCGCCGCGGCCTCGTCATCGTCGACTGTTCGACCAGCGAGCCCGATTCGACCGCGCGCCTGCGCGAAGCGAGCGCCGAAGCCGGCGCCGTGCTCGTCGACGCGCCGCTCGCGCGCACGCCGCTCGAAGCAGAAGCGGGCAAGCTCAACGTCATGGTCGGCGCCGACGAGGCCACGTTCGCCAGGCTCGAGCCGGTGCTGCGCGCGTTCGCAGAAAACGTCTTCCACGTCGGCGGGCCGGGCGCCGGCCACATCGTCAAGCTGCTCAACAACTTCATCGCGCAGGCGATCTGCACGGCGACGGCGGAGGCCTTCGCGGTCGGCCAGCGCGCCGGCATCGACCCCAAGAAGCTGGTCGACATCGTCTCGGTCGGGGCGGTGAACTCGGGCCTGTTCCAGATGATGGCGAAGACGCTGCACGGCGACCTCGGCGCGCTCAGGTTCGAGCTCGACAACGCGAGGAAGGACGTCCGCTACTACACCCACCTCGCCGAAGGCCTCGCGATCCCGACCGTCGTCGGTGAGGCGGTGCACCAATCGCTCGTCCTCGCGAGCGCTCTCGGCCACGGCAAGAAGTTCGTCCCCTCGCTGGTCGAAGCACAACAGCAGCTCACCGGGGCGAAGCTCGTACCCTAGCAAAAACATCGCAACGCTCGTGCGCACGGATTCAATGGACTCCGAAGGAGTCCGCCCCTCCCTCTCGGAGGGAGGGGAGCGGAGCGGGGAGGGAGCAATCCTGTCAGCGCAAACGCGCGACGAGGTTCGGCTGGAAGCCGAGTCCCGCCGTGCGTGGGTCGTCGTGTGGGCTGCGTTCATCGCGATGGTGGTGATCTTCGGCGTCGCCTATTCGTTCGCCGCGTTCTTCCGATCGTTCGCGGCCGAGTTCGCCGGCGATCGCGCCGACGTCGCGCTCGTGTTCGGCCTCTCCGGCCTGATCTATTTCCTGCTCGGCGCCGGCGCCGGCATGCTCGCCGACCGCTTCGGCCCGCGCATCGTCTGCACTGCGGGAATGCTCTGCATCGCCGGCGGCCTGTTCGCGAGCAGCACCGCGCACTCGATGGCCGCGATCTACGGCGCCTGGGGCGCCGGCCTCGGGATCGGCATCGGCCTCGTCTATGCGCCGGCGATCGCGAGCGTGCCGCCCTGGTTCGTGCGCCGGCGCGCGTTCGCCGCCGGCATCGCCAGCGCCGGCATCGGCGTCGGCACGCTCGTGCTGCCGCTGCTCGCGACGTCGGCGATCGGCGCGTTCGGCTGGCGCCACGCGCTGCAGGCGCTCGCTGCCGGGGTCCTCATCGTCGGCGTCGGCGCGACGCTGCTGCTGCAGCGTGCACCTGCGGCCGCGGCGACGAGGTCGACTGCGGCAGCCGGCATGACGCTTCGCGAAGCGCTCCACAGCCGCCGCTTCTGGTGGATGTACGCGGCGTGCGTGCTCGCCGCGCCGGCGATGTTCATTCCCTTCGCGCACGTCTCGGCGGCAGCGCGCGATCTCGGCATCGGCGATGCGCGCGCGGTCGGCCTGGTCGGCATGATCGGCATCGGCAGCATCGTCGGCCGCTTCGCGATCGGCGGCCTCGCCGATCGCCTCGGCCGCATCGCGAGCATCGCCCTGCTCGAGGCATCGCTCGGCGCCTGCTATCTGCTCTGGCTCGTCGCCGGCGGCTATGTCGCGCTCGCCCTGTTCGCGCTCTTGCTCGGCCTCAGCTATGGCGGCATCGTCTCGTTGATGCCGGCCGTCTGCATGGACCTGTTCGGCGCCCGCGCCGTCTCGAGCATCCTCGGCACGCTCTACAGCGGTGCCGCCTTCGGCAACCTGCTCGGCCCGGTCATCGCCGGCGCGGTGTTCGATCGCAACGGCAGCTACGTGCCGGTGATCTGGGCCTGCTTCCTCCTCGCCAGCCTGTCGGCGATCGCATCGGCACAGCTCCTCCGAGACACCCGCCCGAAGTATTGAAAGGGACTCCGGAGGAGTCCGTCCGTCCCTCTCGGAGGGAGGAGAGCGCAGCGGGGAGCGAGCAATCCTGTCAGCTCCTGGAGCTCCCCAGCTCCTCGAGCTTCCAGC
>DASXLD010000005.1:0-40367 GCA_036496385.1 Caldimonas sp.
GGCCAGAACGATGTCGCCGCGCTGTTCCGCTCGACCGCCGAAGGCGAGACCGGCCACGCGCACGGTCACCTCGAGTTCCTCGAGCAGGTCGGCGATCCGGCGACGGGCTTGCCGATCGGGCCGACGCGCGACAACCTGAAGGCCGCCGTCGCCGGCGAGACCCATGAGTACACCGACATGTACCCGGGCATGGCGAAGATGGCGCGCGAGGAAGGTTTCGACGAGATCGCCGATTGGTTCCAGACGCTCGCCAAGGCCGAGCGCTCGCACGCCAACCGCTACCAGAAGGCCCTCGACGCGTTCGTCGACTGACGCGCCCCGAGGTACCGCGACAAGGGCCCGCGCGGCCCTTGTTCGTTGCTGGAGACCACCTTTCAATGACACTGCGCGAAGGCAACCTCGAGGCGCCGACCCGGCACCCGATCGATTGGCAGAACGCGGACTACCGCGACGAGGGCAAGGCGCTCGCGGAGATGGAGCGCGTGTTCGACATCTGCCATGGCTGCCGTCGCTGCGTGAGCCTGTGCCAGTCGTTCCCGACCTTGTTCGACCTGGTCGACGCGACCGCCGACGGCGAGGTGCACGGTGTCGACAAGAAGGACTACGTGAAGGTCGTCGAGCAGTGCTACCTGTGCGACCTCTGCTACATGACCAAGTGCCCGTACGTGCCGCCGCACCCTTGGAACGTCGATTTCCCGCACGTCATGCTGCGCGCGAAGGCGATTCGCTACGGCAACGGCGAGGTCGAGGCCGGCGCGAAGCTGCTCGCGTCGACCGACGTCCACGGCCAGCTCGCCGGCATCCCGATCGTCGTCCAGGCGGTCAACGCGGCGAACCGGACGCGCTCGGTGCGGAAGGTCCTCGAGGTCGCGCTCGACCTCCACCCCGACGCCTGGCTGCCGCCGCTCGCGACGAAGCGCTTTCGTCGCGCAGTGAGGAAAAAAGGCGGCGCGACGAGCGTCGTCGACGGCGAGCGCAGCCCGGGCAAGGTCGCGCTGTTCTCGAGCTGCCTCGTCAACTACAACGAGCCCGGCATCGGCCTCGATCTCGTCGCCGTCCTCGAGCACAACGACATCCCGTACGAGGTCGTCGAGAAGGAGAGCTGCTGCGGCATGCCCAAGCTCGAGCTCGGCGACCTCGAAGGCGTGGCGAAGCTGAAGGAGAAGAACATCCCGGTGCTCGCCCGCTATGCGCGCGAGGGCTACGCGATCCTCACGCCGATCCCGTCGTGCACGCTGATGTTCAAGCAGGAGCTGCCGCTGCTGTTCGCCGA
Organism: Caldimonas sp.; assembly: GCA_036496385.1. Taxonomy (GTDB): domain Bacteria; phylum Pseudomonadota; class Gammaproteobacteria; order Burkholderiales; family Burkholderiaceae_C; genus Schlegelella_A. The sequence continues at coordinate 1,274 of DASXLD010000005.1, forward strand.
CGACGCCGACGTCAAGCTCGTCCAGGAGGCGATGTTCGATCCGTTCGAGTACCTGATCGCGCGCTACCGCGATGGCCTCCTGAAGACCGACTTCAAGCGGCCGCTCGGCAAGGTCAGCTACCACGTGCCGTGCCACGCCCGGGTGCAGAAGATCGGCCGCAAGACCGAGGAGATGCTGAAGCTGATCGGCAAGACCGTGACCGTCGAGCTGACGACGGTCGAGCGCTGCTCGGGCCACGCGGGAACGTATGGCGTCAAGACCAGGACGCATCCGCTGGCGATGAAGATCGGCCGCCCGGTGTTTCGCGCAATGGCGGCGCCCGGCTCCGACGTCATCAGCTCCGACTGTGCGCTCGCGGGCCATCACATCGCGCAGGGCATGGCCAACGATGGCGCGCCGCGCGCCGAGCTGCGCCATCCGCTCAGCCTGCTGCGGCGCGCCTACGGGCTGGACTAGCGATGGCGATCACGCGCGACAGCCTGCTCTCCCTCGAGGCTTACGCCAAGGTGCGAATGTCGAGCCGCGCCGAAGTCATCGCCCACCGCAAGCTGCGTACGGTTCGCCTCGGCGAGCATCTCAGCGTCCAGTTCGAGGACGAGGCGACGATCCGGCGCCAGATCCAGGAGATGCTGCACATCGAGAAGATCTTCGACGAGGCCGGCATCGAGGGCGAGATCGAGGCCTATGCGCCGCTGGTTCCCGACGGCACGAACTGGAAGGCGACGATGCTGATCGAGTACCCCGATCCGAACGAGCGCAAACGCGAGCTGGCGCGGCTGATCGGCGTCGAGGATGCGGTCTTCGTCGAGGTCGAGGGGCACGCGCGTGTCTATGCCATCGCCGACGAGGACCTCGACCGCGAGAACGACGAGAAGACGTCGGCGGTCCACTTCCTGCGCTTGGAGCTGGCGCAGGCAGCGCGCGACGCCGTCCGCGCCGGCGCCAGCGTTCGCCTCGGCTGCGACCACACGAACTACCCCGCGCACACCGAGATCGACCAGGAAACGCTCGCCAGCCTCGCGGGTGACTTGCGCTGACAGCCAATCGATGCGTTTCGCGCCGCCGCACCGAGTGCCGAAGCGAACGCGGCGCTGACCGCCGCCGCACGCTCGCGGGTCGTCCACGCAGCGGCTCAGGCGCTCGCCGTCGAGTACGGCGGGTGAAGAGCTAGTCGGCGATGACGACCGGTGCACTGCGCCGCTGCCAGCCGTCGAGGCTGTACAGCGCCAGCGCGACCCAGATCAGGACGAAGCCGGCCAGCCGCGCGCCGCCGAACGGCTCGTGAAAGAGCCAGACGCCGAGCAGGAACTGGATCGTCGGGCTCACGTATTGCAGCAGGCCGAGCGTCGTCATCGAGAGCCTGCGTGCCGACACGGCGAAGAGGAGGAGCGGTACGGTCGTCGCCGGGCCGAGGCCGACGAGCCAGAGGTTGGTCGCCGGGTCGGGGCCGGGAAAGCTGGTCGCGCTGCTGCCCCACCAAGCCGCCATTCCGGCCACCGCGGCCGGCGCCAGGATCATCGTCTCGAGTGTCAGGCCCTCGAGCGCGCCGAGCGACGCGACCTTGCGCAAAAGGCCGTAGGCACCGAATGTCAGGGCGAGGACGAGGCCGATCCACGGCAAGTGGCCGGCGCTCGTCGTCAGCCAGACGACGCCGGCTGCGGCGATCGAGAGCGCGATCCACTGCGCCCGCCGCGGCCGCTCGCCGAGCAGGAAGAAGCCGAGCGCGACGTTGACCAGCGGCGTCATGAAGTAGCCCAGGCTGGCGTCGATGACGTGGCCGTTCGAGACCGCCCAGATGTAGGTCATCCAGTTCGCCGACAGCAAGAGCGCGCTGGCGACGAAGCTCGCCATGACGCGGCGCGAGGTGAACGCCGGCCGCAGCCACGACCAGCGTGACTGCCACGTCAGCACGCCGGCGACGAGCAGCAGCGACCAGACGATCCGGTTCGCGAGCACCTCGGGCGGCGAGACGTTCGGCTGCAGGCGGAAGTAGAGCGGGAAAAAGCCCCACCAGGTGAACGCGAGCGCGCCCGCCCAGGCGCCGACGTTCGCGCGCGAGCGCGCGCCGGAGGATGCCTGCGCGGCAGTGCTCATGACGGCACGCGGCCCGGCCGCCCGGGCCCGCCGGTTCTCGCGAAGACGATCAGGACGTCCCGAGCAGATGCTTGCCGTACTGCTCGCGCAGGCGGTTCTTCAGCATTTTGCCGGTCGCGCCGAGCGGGATCGCGTCGACGAAGACGACGTCGTCGGGCGTCCACCACTTGGCGATCCTGCCTTCGTAGAACGCGATCAGCTCTTCCTTCGTCAGCGTCGTGTTCGGCTTCCTGACGACGATGAGCAGCGGCCGCTCGTCCCACTTCTCGTGGCGCGCGGCGATGCACGCCGCCATCGCCACGCAAGGGTGCGCCATGGCGATGTTCTCGAGATCGATCGAGCCGATCCACTCGCCGCCCGACTTGATGACGTCCTTCGAGCGATCGGTGATCTGCATGAAGCCCGAGGAGTCGATCGTCGCGACATCGCCGGTCGGAAACCAGCCGCGGCCTTCGGCGTCCTTGACGAGAGGATCGCCCCCTTCGCCCTTGAAGTACTGCGAGACGACCCACGGACCGCGCACCATGAGCTCGCCCGATTGCTCGCCGTCCCACGCCATCTCGCGGCCGTCGCCGTCGACGATCTTCATGTCGACGCCGTAGACCGCACGACCCTGCTTGGCCTGGATCGCGAAGCGCTCGCCCGCCGACAGGTCGACCTGCGACCCCTTCAGCGCGGCAACCGTGCCGACCGGGCTCATCTCGGTCATGCCCCAGGCGTGCAGCACCTGCACGTCGTAGCGCTCCTGGAAGGCCGTCATCATCGCCGGCGGGCATGCCGAGCCGCCGATGACGGTACGCCGCATGGTCGAGAACTCGAGGCCGTTCGATTCGACATAGGCGAGCAGGCCTTGCCAGACCGTCGGCACGCCGGCCGACATGGTGACGCGCTCGCTCTCGAACAGCTCGTAGAGCGACTTGCCGTCGAGGCCGGCGCCGGGGAAGACGAGCTTGGAGCCCATCATGCACGCCGCGTACGGCAGGCCCCATGCGTTGACGTGGAACATCGGCACGACCGGCAGGATCACGTCCTTGGCCGAGCAATTGAGTGCGTCGGGCAGGGCGATCGCGAAGGTGTGCAGCACCGTCGAGCGGTGGCTGTAGAGGACGCCTTTCGGATTGCCCGTGGTCCCCGAGGTGTAGCAGAGCGACGACGCCTGGCCCTCGTCGAAGCTCGGCCAGGCGAACTCGTCGCTCCCGGCCTGCACGAGTTCCTCGTAGCAGAGAAGCCCCGGGATCTTGCTTGCCGTCGGCATGTGCGCGCGATCGGTCATGGCGACAAACGTCGTGATCGTCTTCACGCGCGATGCGATCGCCTCCACCAGCGGCAGGAAGGTGAGGTCGAAGAACAGGACGCGATCCTCGGCGTGATCGGCGATGTAGACCACCTGGTCCGGGTGCAGGCGTGGGTTGAGCGTGTGCAGGACGGCGCCCGATCCCGAGACGGCGTAGTAGAGCTCGAGGTGGCGGTAGCCGTTCCAGGCCAGCGTCGCGACTCGGTCGCCGCTCTTCAGCTTCAGGGCCGCGAGCGCGTTCGCCATCCGGCGCGCGCGCGCCGCCAGCTCGCGAAAGGTCGTGCGGTGGATATCGCCCTCGACGCGGCGCGACACCACCTGCTGCTCGCCGTGGTGGCGCTCCGCGTGCACCAGGAGCGAAGAGATCAGCAGCGGCAGCTGCATCATCGAACCTTGCATGTCGTCTCCATGGGAATGTCGGATCGACGGAGCGCGCAGCGCCGCGCGCAACGCCGGAGACGGCATTCTGGCCCGGGTCGGCGCCGGTGCGGAGAAAGTGCATGCCGCAGGTCAGTCGAGGGTGAGTTCCCAGGTCTCGCCGACGAGCCGGTGGCCGAAGCTCCGGTGGGCCTCGCTGGCGACGAGCCGGTAGCCCGCCTTCGCGTAGATCGCACGCGCGGCGACGAGAACGCTGTTGGTCCAGAGGACGATTCTTCGGTAGCCGCGCCGGCGCGCGAAGCGTTCGCACTCGTCGACGAGGCGGGCGCCGACGCCGAGGCCGCGCGCCGCCGGCTCGACCAGCAGCAGGCGCAGCTGCGCGGTGCCGGCGACCGGCTCGCCGCCTGTCTCGTCGCGCGCCTGGACGAGAAAGACGCAGCCGACGTTGGCGCCGTCGCGCTCGGCGATCCAGCACGCTTCGCGTGTTGGATCGAGCTTGTCGACGAAGTCGGCAGCGATCCGGGCCACGAGTGACTCGAAGTGGACGTCCCAGCCGTATTCGTCGGCGTAGACGCGGCCGTGGCGCTCGACGACCCAGCCGATGTCGCCGGCGTGCGGCGGGCGCAGCAGCCACGGCGCCGCGCCGCGGCGCTCGCCGAGCAGCGTCTCGATCTCGGCCATCGCGCGCAGCAGGCGGCGCTGCTCGCCGTCGGCGAGGCCGGCGAGCAGCCGCTCGACGTCGGCGGCGCTTCGCCGGTCGAGCGGGGCGAAGGCCCGCCGGCCGGCCGGCGCGAGGGTGAGGTGGAGGTGGCGGGCGTCGGCGGGCGCACGTTCGCCGCGGATCAGCTTTCGCTCCTTGAAGCGGCGCAGCAGTCGGCTGAGGTAGCCGGGGTCGAGATCGAGCTCGCGCGCGAGCTCGGCGGCCGTGGTGTGCTCGCGATGGGCGAGCTCCCAGAGCACTCTCGACTCGGTGAGGTTGAAGCGCGTCGCAGCGAGGTTCTCGTGGAGGACGCCGATCGTGCGCGTGTAGAAGCGGTTGAATCGGCGCATCGCGTCGACCCGCGGATGCGTCGGCGAGGATGTGGTCATGACGTCATTCTGGCCATGATAGTTGCTTGAAGCAACTGATCGCATGCCGTCGCCAATGAATCAATCCGAAACGGGCATCCGACAGTTGGGCTTGCAGGAGATACTGTATGAACGTACAGTCTTTTCATGGATGCCGTCACTGCTCCGGCTGCTGCGCTTCCGCCTTTGCCTGGCAGGCGACCGCCGCCTTCGAGCGGCGTGGGCGGCGCGGAGAAGCCTCGGCCCTGCCCGGAGGCGGCCATCCTCCGGCGCGCCCCGGAGACCCTGCATCCTGCCCTCTGGCTCGGCCACCAGCTCGGCCACAGCGGCACCCGGACGATCGCCAGCGGCTTTCCCCTTCTCGACGCCGAGCTGCCCGGCGGCGGCTGGCCGCGCGGGGTGCTGAGCGAGCTGCTGTTGCCGCATCCGGGGGTCGGCGAGATCCGTCTGCTCGCACCCGCGCTTGCCTGTGCGCAGCGCGCGGGCCGGCTGGTGATGCTGTTCGATCCCCCGGCGGCCTTGTCGGCGGCAGCACTCGCTGCGCTTCACCTTGCCGTCGACGATCTTCTCGTCGTCCAGACACGTACCCGTGTCCTTCCCGGCAGCGACAGCCTGTGGGCGCTCGAACAGGCGCTGAAAAGCGGGCATGTCGGCGCGATCGTCGCGTGGCTGCCGCCGCGCCTGCGCGCCGAGCGGCTGCGCCGTCTCCAGCTGGCAGCACACAACCACGAGGGTGCCGCCTTCGTGATTCGCGAAGCGGCTGCCGCGGCGCGCCCGACCGCGTCGCCGCTGCGCTTGTCCATGCAGCCTGGCGGCGCCGATCGCCTGCAGCTGCGGATCCTGAAACGTCGCGGCCCGCCGCTCGAAGCGCCGGTGCAGCTCGAGCTGCCAAGCGTGCTTTCGGGCGCTGCGCGTCGGCGCGCAGCGAGCGGCAGCGGGCGCCAGCGTGCCCTGCATGCCGCGACGTTCGTCGACGTCGCTTGAGCCCGCTCGCTTCGTCCGCGCCGATCGAGCCCGGCTCGCTTGCCACCTGCATCGCCTCTGCCGTGCTCTGGGTCGCCCTGCATCTGCCGTTGCTCTCGCTCGAATCGTTCGCGGCGACGCTCGTCGGCGAAGATGCGCAGGGCGCAGGCTGCGCGATCGCGCTGGTCGACGAGCACTGCATCTCGGCCGTCAACGCGGTGGCGCTGGCGCAAGGCGTCAAGCCGGGGCTGAAGCGCGCCACCGCGCTCGCTCTGGCGCCGCGGATCGTCCTCGGCCAGGCCGATCCGGTGCGCGACGCCGAGGCGATGCTGCCGGTTGCGCACGCCGCGCTCGCCTTCACGCCGCAGGTCTCGCTGCAGCCGCCGACCGAACCCGGCAGAGCAGCCGACACCGTGCTGCTCGAAGTGCAGGCGAGCCTGCGCTACTTCGGCGGCATCGATCGCCTGCTGCAGCGCCTGCGCGCCAGCGTCGAGCCGTTCGGCCACGCGCTGCGCGTCGCCAGTGCTGCCACTGCTCAAGGCGCCGCGGTCCTGGCGCGCGTCGATCCGCCGCCGCTCTGCCTGACGCTCGAAGCGACGCAGGCGGCGGTTTCCCGCGCCCCTGTCTGGCTGCTCGGCCCGGGGCGTGCGCATTGGGAGGCGTTGCAGGGCATGGGGCTGCGCCAGGTCGGCGACCTGCTCGGCCTGCCGCGCGCAGGGTTGGCGCGCCGCTTCGGCGAAACGCTGCTCGCCGAGCTCGATGCCGCGTTCGGCCGCCGCGCCGACCCGCGCGAGCCGATCGTTCCAGCGCGGACGTTCGAGAGCAGGCTCGAGCTCTTTGCCCGCGCCGACAGCAGCGAGCAGGTGCTGCACGGCGCGTCGGTCCTGCTCGCGCGGCTGGTCGCATGGCTCGCCGCCCAGCACGCGTTCGTGCGCCGCTTTCGCCTCCTCATGCACCACGAGACGCGCTGGCAGCAAGGCGATCGCACGCCGCAGGCGACGGCGCTCGAGATCGCCCTCGCCGAGCCTTCGCGCGACAGCGCCCATCTGCTCGTGCTGCTGCGCGAGCGTCTGGCGCAGCTGCAGCTGCCGGCGCCGACGCTCGAGCTCGCGCTGCAGGCCGAGGACATCGTCAAGCGCGCGCCCCCCAACGGCGAGCTGTTCCCGACCCGGCAGAGCGAAGACGCCGGGCTGACGCGTCTGATCGAACGCTTGCAGGCGCGTCTCGGTGCCGGCCAGGTGCAGCGCCTCGCCGCAGTCGAGGACCATCGCCCGGAACGCGCGAGCCGGCTCGGGGCCGGCGCTGCGCCCGCGCGCGCTGCGCGCTCGTCGCAGCGCGGCGCGAGCTGCATCGCGCAATCTCCCGCAGACCAAGCGGCGATGGCGGCGAGTCCCTGTGCGCGGCCGGTCTGGCTGCAGCGACCCGAACCGCTCGCCGAACGCAATGCAAGGCCGCTTCTCGAGGGTCACCCGCTGGCGCTGCTGTCGGGGCCGGAGCGGATCGAATCCGGCTGGTGGGACGCGGAGCTTGCCGAGCGCGACTACTTCATCGCCGAGGCCGTCGACGGCGCTCTGGTCTGGATCTACCGCGCACGGTTGCCGTTCTCGGCAGAAGGTGGAAACGAGGGCGGCTGGTTCCTACATGGCCGCTTCGGATGAAGGCGAGAAGATCCGCCCGCGCAGCAGGAACGCGCCTTCAGCGGCGCTCTTCGCCGATCAGCGTGAAGCCGCGTCGGCGCAGCGAGTCGCTCAGCCAGCGGCTGCCGTTGACGCCGCAAAAGAGCATGTAGACGGCGTAGAAGCCGAGCGCCGCGAGTGCGACTCCGGCGGTGCGCGAGGTCGGCGTCGGCACGCCGTTCAGGTACGCCTCGCTCGCGTAGTAGAGAAAGCCGACCGCGAACAGCAGCCAAGTGCGCCGGACGACCGCCGACAGCGAGCCGACGAAGAACGCCTGCCACGAGAAGCCCATCTTCACGCGCACGATGTCGCCGCTCGGGGACTTGTAGAGCCTGTAGGTCCGCATTCGATCTGCCTTTGCTTGTCCAACCGTTCCGGGAAGCGACCGGTCCGCGACGTCCTCGGCGTCCATCAGACGCGATCGCAGCCGGTACGAAGTCTGCTTCGGCAGTTTTCGGTCGGTTCTGAAGGCGGCGATCGTTGCGATCGCGTCAGCTCGGTAACGGGATGTTCGCGCCCGACGTCACCAGTCGTTTCGCCGCGCGCTACGCGATCCGCCCGAACCACCAGATCGACAGGCCCGCGGCGACGACCATGAGCGCGGCGCCGATCACCGCGAGCAGCGCCGTGATCTCGGTCTCCTTCTTCTCGACGATCAGGCGGGTGCTGAGGCCCTGGTAGACCTTCTTCAGGTCCTGCGCCGTGCCGGCGTAGAAGTAGTCGGCGTTGGTGAGCTTGGCCACTGCCTTCAACGTGTCCTCGTCGAGGCGGACGCGCATCGACCAGCCCTCGAAGCCGATCGTCTCGCCTTCCTTGGTGCCGATGCCGACCGTGTAGACGCGAACGCCGCGGTCGGCGGCCATCTTCGCCGCGTCGAGCGAGTCGGGGCCGGTCGTTCGCTGGCCGTCGGTGAGCAGGATGATCGCCGCCGACGAATAGGAGCCGGGCGGCACCGGCTTGAACTCCGGCGGCGGCTTGTCGTTCGGGCCGGGCGGCATCGCGCGCGCGCCGGTGATCTGCGAGAGATCGATTCCGGCCTCGGGGAAGATCGTCGCCAGCGAGATGACGATGCCGCTGCCGATCGCCGTTCCGCGCTGCAGCTGGAAGCGGTCGATCGCGGCATTGACGTCGTCGCGGCTGAGCGTCGGTGCCTGGACGACGGCGGCGGTGCCGGCGAACGAGACGACCGCGACCTTGACGTTCCTCGGCAGCTCGGCGACGAAGGCCTTGGCCGCTTCCTGCGCGGCGACGAGGCGGTTCGGCTGCACGTCGGCGGCGCGCATGCTGCCCGAGACGTCGATCGCGAGCACGATCGTCTCCTGCGCCGACGGCAGCGTGATCAGCGCCGCCGGCCGCGACGAGCCGAACAGCAGCGCCGCCAGGGCGAGGAAGAGCAGCGCCGGCGGCACATGACGGCGCCACGTGCTGCGGCTGCCGAGCGCTTCCTTGACGAGGGCGAGGTTGGCATAGCGCAGGTGCGTCTTCTTGCGCCGCGTCATCAGGAAGATGTAGAGCGCGACGAGCGCCGGCAACGCCAGCATCGCCCACAGCATCGTCGGCCAGAGGAACGTCATCGTCGGCGAGGCCGAGCTCATGGCACGCTCCGAGAACCGGCGGCCGACGCCGGCCGCACATGGGCGATCGAGCGGCCGGCGCCGCTCCAGTTGGCGAGCCGGCTGCGCTGCTTTCTGAGGTCGGCGAAGCGCAGCACGGCGTCGACGAGGTCGTCGTCGGTGGCGAGCTCGAGGGTGTCGACGCCGGCGGCCGCGAGCGCTTCGCGCAGCGCCGTCTCGCGCCGCTCGGCGGCGGCCTGGAAGCGCTCGCGGAAGCGACGGTCGTGGGTGTCGACGACGATCTGCTCGCCCGTCTCGGCGTCCTTCATCGTCACCAGGCCGAGGTCGGGCAGGTCCATCTCGAGCGCATCGAACAGGCGCACCGCAGTCACCTCGTGGCGCAGCGCGAGGTGGCCGAGCACGCGCTCCCAGCCCGGCGCGCTGACGAAGTCGGAGACGATGAAAATCGTCGAGCGGCGCTTGATCGTGCGCTCGGCGGCGAGCAGCAGCTGGCGCAGGTCGGTGGCACCGGCAGCGGATTCGGCGGGCCGCGCCGCCATCCGCTGCAGCAGCTCGAGGACGTGAATGCGGCCGCCGCGCGCCGGCAGGACGGTGTCGACGTCGTTGCCGTAGAGCAGGGCGCCGACGCGGTTGCCGCGCCGCGTCAACAGACGCGCGAGCACGGCGACGAACTCGCGCGCGACCGTTCGCTTGGTGAAGCGGTTGGAGCCGAAGTCGACGCTGGCCGAGAGATCGACGAGGAACCACGCCGCCAGCTCGCGGTCTTCGGTGAACTGGCGCACGTACGGCTGCTGCAGCCGCGCAGTGACGTTCCAGTCGATGTGACGGACGTCATCGTGGTGCTGGTACTCGCGCAGATCGGCGAGGTCGAGGCCGGCGCCACGCATCAGCGTGCGGTGGTCGCCCTGCAGCAGGCCGTCGAGACGGCGCAGCACCGTCCATTCGAGGCGCTTGAGGAGTGCCTCCGCGTTTTCGCGATCGACGAGGACAGGCGGCGCTTCAGCTGCGGCCATGGCCGTTCTCCGGCGCAAGCGGCTTTTCCGGGACCGGGATCCTGCGCATCACGCGCTGGACGACGGCATCGGCGTCGATGCCCTCGGCGAGCGCCTCGTACGACAGCACCAGGCGATGGCGCAGCACGTCGCCGACGAGGCCGGTCATGTCCTCGGGCAGCGCGTAGCTGCGGCCGCGCATGAAGGCGAGCGCGCGCGCACCCTCGATCAGGCCGATCGTCGCCCGCGGGCTGGCACCGAAGGTGAGGAATTTGGCGATGTCGGCGAGCTCGTAGCGCTCGGGGCGGCGCGTCGCGCTGACGACCTTGACCGCGTACTGCATCAGCGACGGATCGACGTAGACCTTGCGGCACTCCTGCTGCAGCTCGGCGAGCTGGCCCATGCTCGCGATGGGCGCCAGCGTCGCCGGCATGCCGGTGACGCGCTGCGCGATCACGAACTCCTCCTCCTCGCTCGGATAGTCGACCAGCACCTTCATCATGAAGCGGTCGACCTGTGCCTCGGGTAGCGGATACGTTCCTTCGGTCTCGATCGGGTTCTGCGTCGCCATCACGAGGAAGGGCTCGGGGACCTTGTGCGTCTCGCCGGCGATCGTCACCTGGCGCTCCTGCATCACCTCGAGCAAGGCGCTCTGCACCTTGGCCGGCGCGCGGTTGATCTCGTCGGCTAGGAGCAGGTGGGCGAAGACCGGCCCGAGCGAGGTCGAGAACTCGCCCGTGCGCGGATTGAAGATGCGCGTGCCGATGAGGTCGGCGGGGACGAGGTCGGGCGTGAACTGGATGCGCCGGAACGTGCCGCGCAGCGTCTGCGCGAGCGTCTTGACGGTGAGCGTCTTCGCCAGGCCGGGGACGCCCTCGACCAGCAAATGTCCTTGCGCGAGCACGGCGACCATGACGCGCTCGAGGAAGTGGTCCTGACCGACGACGACGCGCTTGACCTCGTAGAGGATGCGCTCCATCAGCGTCGCGGCGTCGCCCGGAATGGAGGTGTTGTCGGTCATCGCGGAGTCGAGGAGTGGAGGAGGGTCGGCGCGGCGCCGCGGCAGGATCGACGGCGAGCCGTCAGAACGGCGGCATGCCGGCGGCCGCGGCGGCGTTCTCGATCGGCACCGCGAAGCCGATGCCGATGAAGACGCGCTGCCGGTTCGGGTTCAGGATCGCCGTCACGATGCCGACGACCTCGCCGTCCATCGTCACCAGCGGGCCACCGGAGTTGCCGGGGTTGGCGGCGGCGTCGAATTGAATCAGATTGGTGAGCGTCTGCTCGCCCTCGGGCGAGCGGAACTGGCGCTTCAGCCCCGAGACGACGCCGGCCGACGCCGACGGCCCGATGCCGAACGGGAAGCCGACGACGAGGACCTGGTCGCCCGGCGCGAGGTCGGCGGTCGAGCGCATCGTCGCTGCCTCGAGATCGTCGGGGATCGTCTTCGCGCGCAACACGGCGAGATCGTTCTCGGGTTGCGTGCCGACCACGACCGCCTCCGACTCGGAGCCGTCCATGAAGGTGACCCGGACCCGCTTGGCGCCGTTGATGACGTGCAGGTTGGTGAGGATGGTGCCGTTGTCGATGATGACGACACCGGTGCCGATGCCACGCTCGACGGTGCCGCCTTCCTGTTTCTTGTCGCTGCCGTCGTCGCCCTCGGTCATGAGGCCGACGACGCGTACCACCGACGGGAGGATCGCGTCGTAGGCGCGCGAGACCGGCGAGACGAGCGGCTTGTCCTCGATCGACTGGCGGATGCCGGCGTCGATCTGGTCCATGGTCAGCGGCGGCTTGGCGTTGAAGGTCGGGTTCGACCACCAGAACGCAAGCGCGAGGCAGACGATGAGGAACGCCCAGAGGCGCCGCTCATGGCGAAGCAGGAACGCGACGCGCCGGCTCGGCGCCGGCGTCGCCGGCGCGGCCGCCGCGCTGATGCCTGCCGCGAAGGGGTCGGCGAGCGGCAGCGGACGGTGCGAACGGCTGTACAGCGGGACTCGTTTCATGGGGACATCCGGGCCGCGACGGGCCGGACGGAGCACGGCAAGCAACGCGCGCGCCGAATTCCTCCGCCGCCCTTCGTCAGTACGGTAGCACGCCGGCGCGGCGCTGTCAGGAGACGGAGATCGGGTGCGCGCGCAGGCATCATCGCAAGCGTGTGGATCGACACGCATTGCCATCTCGACGCCGCCGAATTCGACCCCGATCGCGACGCCGTCGTCGCCCGCGCACGCGCCGCCGGCGTCGCCCAGATCGTCGTCCCCGCCACCGACAGGGGCAACTTCGATCGCGTCCGCGAGCTGGCGCATGGGCACGGGCTGTCGTACGCGCTCGGCATCCATCCGATGTGCACCGATCGCGCCGGCGACGCCGACCTCGGGGCGCTGCGCGACGCGCTCGACCGCGCCGCCGCCGACCCGCGGCTGGTCGCCGTCGGCGAGATCGGCCTCGACCACTTCGTCGAAGGCCTCGACCGCGAGCGCCAGGCGGCGATCTTCGCCGCCCAGCTCGATCTCGCTGCCGAGTTCGACCTGCCGGTGCTGCTGCACGTCCGTCGCGCCGTCGACCCGGTGCTGAAACACTTGCGCCGCGCCCGCGTTCGTGGCGGCTTCGCGCACGCCTTCAATGGCAGCGAGCAGCAGGCCGCAGCGTTCGTCGCCCTCGGCTTTCGGCTCGGCTTCGGCGGCGCGGTGACGTTCGATCGCGCCTTGCGCATCCGGCGGGTCGGCCGGGCCGTCGCGGCCACGGCGATCGTGATGGAGACCGACGCGCCCGACATCCCGCCGCAGTGGCGCTACCGCACCGCCGAGGCCCGCGCTGCCGGCGCGACGATGCGCAACGAGCCGGCCGAGCTGGCGCGCATCGGCGAAGCGCTGGCGATGCTGCGCGGCGAGACCGTCGAGTCGCTCGCCGCGGCAACGACGATGAACGCGATCGCATCGCTGCCGCGCCTGGCGGCGCTGCTTGGCGAGGGCGGCCGGTGAGCGCCGCGGCCACGCTGCCCGAAGTCACGATCTCGGAGTCGGCGGGCGTTCGCTATCTGCATCTCGGCACGCCGTGGATCCAGGGCGCGATGCGGCTCGAGACGCCGCTCGCGATCGAGCTCGAGTACGTCCGCCGGATGATGGCGTGGACGCTGTTTCGCGAGCCCGCCGCAGCCGGCGGCGCGCATCTCGTCCAGCTCGGTCTCGGCACCGGATCGATCGCCCGCTTCTGCAGCCGGCGGATGAGGATGCGCGTCACCGTCGTCGAGCTCAACGAGGGCGTGATCGATGCCTGCCGGCAGTGGTTCCGGCTGCCGGCGCCGAGCGCGACCTTCGATGTCGTCGCCATGGATGCCGGGCGCTGGGTCGCCGATCCGGCCCACCGCGGCGCCGCCGACGTGCTCGCCGTCGACCTCTACGACCACGAGGCGGCGAGCCCGGTGCTCGACAGCGCCGAGTTCTATCGCCGCTGCTTCGACGTCGTCGCTCCCGGGGGCGCGATGACGGTGAACCTGTTCGGCCGCGATGCCAGCTTCGAGACGAGCACGCGGCGCATCGTGGCCGCGTTCGGCGCCGGCGCCGTCCGGACCCTGCAGCCGACCAAGGAGGGCAACACGGTCGTGCTGGCGATGAAGCAAGTCACGTTCACCGCCCCCGACGAGCTTGCCCGGCGTGCTGAAAACATTGAAACTCGCTGGCAGCTGCCGGCCCGCAAGTGGCTGCGCATGCTGCGCCCGGCCGCCGGCCCCGGTGCGACAGACCCACGGCCCGGATGAAACCGAGAACCGAGCAACCCGAACTCAGCAAGGCGGCCGCTGCGGCCGGCATCGCGCCGATCCGACGCGAGCTCGAGCCTGCCGTCGAACGCACGACCTCGACCCTCGCGCGCGACACGCTCGAGCGTGAAAGCGGCTTCGAGCGCTCGATCTCGCCGACGCGGCCGGCACCCCTGCAGGCGATCGACCTCTCGCTCAACGTCGTCTCGCACGGCAAGCTCACCTGGCGCACGGTGCTGGCGTGGCTGCGCGAAGACAAGATCCTGAGCGAGGACGACGTCGAGCGCATCGCGAGGCGCTTCGCCGGCGGCAACAGCGCCCAGCACCCCCTCGTTCGCATCGGCAGCGCCGGCCTGCAGCGCGCCGGCGACGGCAAGGTGCTCGACACCGAGACGCTCACCGAATGGCTGGCGCGCCGCTGCAAGCTCACCTACATGAGGATCGACCCGCTGAAGGTCGACGTCGGCCGCGTCGCCGACGTGATGTCGATCCAGTATGCCGAGCGCCGCCACGCCCTGCCGCTCAGCTTCGGCGTCACCGAGGTGACGATCGCGACGTGCGAGCCGCTCGACACCGCCTGGGTCTCGGAGATCGAGGCGCACACGCGGCGCACCGTCAAGCTCGTCATCGTCAACCCGATCGAGATCGCGCGCTACACGACCGAGTTCTATGCGCTCTCGCGCTCGGTCAGGAACGCCACCAAGATGGGCGAGTCGGCGGCGCTCGCCAACTTCGAGCAGCTCGTCGAGCTCGGCAAGTCGAGCAAGCAGCTCGACGCCAACGACTCGGGCGTCATCCAGGTCGTCGACTGGCTGTGGCAGTACGCGTTCGACCAGCGCGCCTCCGATATCCATCTCGAGCCGCGCCGCGAGCGAAGCGTCATCCGCTTCCGCATCGACGGCGTCATGCATACCGTCTACCAGCTGCCGCCGGGCGTGATGAGCGCGATGGTGGCGCGCGTCAAGCTGCTCGGCCGCATGGACGTGGTCGAGAAGCGCCGCCCGCTCGACGGCCGGATCAAGGTTCGCAATCCCGCCGGTGACGAAGTCGAGATGCGCTTGTCGACGCTGCCGACCGCGTTCGGCGAGAAGATGGTGATGCGGATCTTCGATCCCGACACCACCGTCAAGTCGCTCGAAAGCCTCGGCTTCGGCAACCACGACGGTCGCCGCTGGGAGGAGCTCGTCGCCAAGCCGCACGGGATCATCCTCGTCACCGGGCCGACCGGCTCGGGCAAGACGACGACGCTCTATTCGACGCTGAGGCGCCTCGCCACCGACGAGGTCAACGTCTGCACGATCGAGGATCCGATCGAGATGATCCAGCCGGCGTTCAACCAGACCCAGGTGCAGCCGCAGATCGACCTCAACTTCTCCGAGGGCCTGCGCTCGCTGATGCGCCAGGATCCCGACATCATCATGGTCGGCGAGATCCGCGACCTGCAAACCGCCGACATGGCGATCCAGGCGTCGCTCACCGGACACCTCGTCTTCTCGACCTTGCACACCAACGACTCGGCGTCGGCGATCACGCGTCTGAACGATCTCGGCGTCGCGCCATACCTGATCGGCTCGACGCTGATCGGCGTGCTCGCGCAGCGCCTCGTCCGCACGCTCTGCCCGGCGTGCAAGAAGCAGGACCCGGAGGTGACGCGCGAGACGCTGCACGAAGTCGTCAAGCCGTGGCGGCTGAACGGCGGCGTGCGGCCGTACAAGGCGGTCGGCTGCCTCGAGTGCCGCATGACGGGCTATCGCGGCCGCGCCGGCCTGTTCGAGCTGCTCACGGTGAGCGACGCTGCGCGCGCCACGATCCAGCCGGTCTGCAATGAAGGCAAGCTTCGCCAGCAAGCGCTGCAGGACGGCCTCAGGCCGCTTCGCCTCGCCGGTGCGATGAAGGTCGCCGAAGGAGTGACGACGCTCGACGAAGTCCTGCGCGCGACTCCGGCCTGGGAGTGATTCGCGCGCAAGGTGCGCTCGGTGTAAACCACACAGGAGCCCTCGGGGTCGCTGCCTAGAATCGGCGCTTTCCGGCTCGGCAGCGAGGCCTTCTTGAAGATCAAGAGCGAGCGCGACTTCTGGTCGGGCCTGATGTTCGTCGCGGTCGGCGTCGTCTTCGCGATCGGCGCGACGAACTACAGCATGGGGCCGGCGTGCCCCGCCAACGATCCTTGTGCGACCAGCCTCTGGGCGCGCCTGTCGCAGCTCTCGGCGCATCCGGGCGCGGGCTACTTTCCGCTCGGCCTGAGCGTGCTGCTCGCGCTGCTCGGCGCGATCGTCCTCTTCAAATCGCTGACGATCGAAAGCGTCGGCGGCGATCGGATCGGCAGCTTCGCGTGGCGGCCGCTGCTCGTCATCATCGCCGCGATCGCCGTCTTCGGCGTCATGCTCGAGCCGCTCGGCCTCGCGCTCACGGTGCCGGTGCTGATCTTCATCTCGAGCCTGGCCGGCGACGAGTTCCACTGGAAGGGCGTCGTCCTCAATGCGATCGTGCTGACGATCGGCTCGTGGGCGATCTTCGTCTGGGGCCTGAAGCTGACGATCCCGCTCTGGCCGGCCTTCCTCGGCTGAGCCGGCCCTCGACAGCGACAAGGCCCGGCGACGATGGATCTTCTCCATAACCTCGGGCTCGGCTTCGGCGTCGCCTTCACGCTGCAGAATCTGCTCTACGCGTTCTTCGGCGCCATGCTCGGCACGCTGATCGGCGTGCTGCCCGGGATCGGGCCGGTGGCGACGATCGCGATGCTGCTGCCTTCGACTTACGCGCTCGATGCGACGCCGGCGCTGATCATGCTCGCCGGCATCTACTACGGCGCCCAGTACGGCGGCTCGACGACGGCGATCTTGATCAACGTCCCGGGCGAATCCTCGTCGGTCGTGACTGCGATCGACGGCTACCAGATGGCGCGCCAGGGCCGCGCCGGCGCCGCGCTCTCGGTCGCCGCGCTCGGCTCGTTCTTCGCCGGCTGCGTCGGCACGATCATCATCGCCGCGTTCGCGCCGCCGCTGACCGAGCTGGCATTCAAGTTCGGACCCGCCGAATACTTCTCGCTGATGGTGCTCGGGCTCATCGGCGCCGTCGTGCTGGCGTCCGGCTCACTGCTGAAGGCGATCTCGATGATCATCCTCGGCCTGTTGCTCGCGCAGATCAACACCGACGTCATCTCCGGCACGGCGCGCTACAGCTTCGACGTCCCGCAGCTCACCGACGGCATCGGCTTCGTCGTCATCGCGATGGGCGTGTTCGGCTTCGGCGAGATCATCTCCAACCTCGGCCAGCCGGCCGAGCACCGCGAGGTCTTCACCAGCAAGGTCAAGGGCCTGTGGCCCGACAAGCGCGACTTCCAGGAAGCGTGGCCTTCGGTGCTGCGCGGCACGGCGCTCGGCTCGCTGCTCGGCGTGCTTCCCGGCGGTGGCGCGCTGCTCGCCTCGTTCGCGTCGTACACGGTGGAAAAGAAGGTGACGCGCAATCCGCGCATTCCGTTCGGCAAGGGCGCGATCCAGGGCGTCGCCGGGCCGGAGTCGGCCAACAACGCCGGCGCGCAGACCTCGTTCATCCCGATGCTGACGCTCGGCATCCCGCCCAACGCGGTGATGGCGCTGATGGTCGGCGCGATGACGATCAAGGGCATCCAGCCGGGCCCGCAGGTGATGACGTCGAACCCGCAGCTGTTCTGGGGCCTGATCGCGTCGATGTGGGTCGGCAACGCGATGCTCGTCATCCTCAACCTGCCGCTGATCGGCATGTGGATCAAGCTGCTGACGGTACCGTACCGCTTCCTCTTCCCGGCGATCACGCTGTTCTGCTGCATCGGCGTCTACACGCTCAGCAACAGCACCTTCGACGTCTACATGACGGCGCTGTTCGCTCTCGTCGGCTACGCGTTCTACAAGCTGAGCTGCGAGCCGGCGCCGCTCCTGCTCGGCTTCATCCTCGGGCCGATGATGGAGGAGAACCTGCGCCGGGCACTGCTCTTGTCGCGCGGCGACTGGGGCACGTTCGTCACCCGGCCGCTGTCGTCGGGCCTGCTGATCGCGGCCGCGCTCCTGATCGTCACCGTCACGCTGCCGACGATCCGGCGCAAGCGCGAGGTCGCGTTCTCGGAGGACTGACCCGGGACGAGCGCCGCGCGAACGGCAGCGGCGATACTTCGGCCATGAGCTTCAACTGGCAGGCCGGCTATCCGTCGACGCGAGTCCCGGTCTTCGCCCGCAACATCGTCTCGACCTCGCATCCGCTGGCGGCACAGGCGGGTCTGCGCATGATCGAGCGCGGCGGCAACGCGGTCGACGCCGCGATCGCCGCGGCGGCGACGATGACGATCGTCGAGCCGTGCAGCAACGGCCTCGGGTCGGACTCGTTCTGCATCGTCTGGGACGGCGAGAAGCTGCACGGGCTGAACGCTTCGGGCCAGGCGCCCGCGGCGTGGACTGTCGAGTACTTTCGCAGCAAGCACGGCACCGGCGCCGAGCGGCCGCCGATGCGCGGCTGGGACTCGGTCACGGTTCCCGGCGCAGTCGCGAGCTGGGTCGCGTTGTCGGAGCGCTTCGGCAAGCTCCCGTTCGCCGACCTGATCGCGCCGGCGATCGACGTCGCCGAGCGCGGCTATGCGGTGCCGATCATCGTCCAGCAGAAGTGGGCCGCGGCGGCGCCGCTCTTCGCCTCGCTGCCCGGCTGGGCCGATGCGTTCCTGCCGCGCGGCAGGCCGCCCGAGGTCGGCGAGCGGTTCGTGTTCCCGGCCGCGGCGCGCGCCTTGCGCGCGATCGCGGCGACGCGCGGCGAGGCGTTCTACCGCGGCGAGATCGCTGCTGATGCCGCGGCGCATTCGCGCGCCAACGGCGGCGCGATGACGGCGGGCGACTTCGCCGCATTCGCGCCGGAGTGGGTCGAGCCGATCGCCATCGACACCTATGGCCATCGCCTGCACGAG
Organism: Caldimonas sp.; assembly: GCA_036496385.1. Lineage (GTDB taxonomy): Bacteria > Pseudomonadota > Gammaproteobacteria > Burkholderiales > Burkholderiaceae_C > Schlegelella_A. The sequence continues at coordinate 20,004 of DASXLD010000005.1, forward strand.
ATCCCGCCCAATGGCCAGGGCATCGCGGCGCTCGTCGCGCTCGGCATCCTGCGCCATTTCGACCTCGAATCATTGCCGGTCGACGGCGCCGAATCGCAGCACCTGCAGATCGAAGCGATGAAGCTCGCCTTCGCCGACGTCTACGCCTATGTCGCCGATCCGCGCGGCGGCATGCGCTGCACGCCCGACGAGATGCTCGACGAGCGCTACCTCGCCGGTCGCGCCCGTTTGATCGATCGCCGCCGCGCCCAATCGTTCGGTGCCGGCAATCCGGCCGGCGGCGGCACGATCTACCTCAGCGCCGCCGACGAGCACGGCGTCATGGTGAGCTTCATCCAGAGCAACTACATGGGCTTCGGTGCCGGCGTCGTCGTCCCCGGCTGGGGCGTCTCGATGCAGAACCGCGGCCACGGCTTCCATCTCGACGCCGCGAGCCCGAACTGCGTCGCACCGGATCGGCGCCCGTTCCACACCATCATTCCGGCGTTTCTCACCCGGGACGGCCGGCCGCAGATGAGCTTCGGCGTCATGGGCGGCAACATGCAGCCGCAGGGCCACCTGCAGACGCTCGTGCGCATGCTCGCGCATCGCCAGCAGCCGCAGGCGGCGTGCGATGCGCCGCGCTGGCGCTTCAACGCCGGCCGCCAGATCAACGTCGAGGCGACGATGGCGGCGGCGACCGTCGCCGGCCTCGTCGAGCGCGGCCACGAGGTCGAGGTGATCGCCGACAGCTACCAGGACTTCGGCTCCGGCCAGTTCATCTGGCGGCTCGGCGACCCCGCCGTCGACGGCTACGTCGCCGCGAGCGATTCGCGCCGCGACGGCCAGGCCGTCGGCTTCTGAAGCTGCACCGCACGCCGCGCTAGGGCTTCGGGTCGCGCCGCGCCGCTTCGTCGAGCATGCGCTCGACGTCGAGCTCCGACGCCGAGCGCGAGCAGCCACGCGCTGCCGCGAACGATGAAGTAGAGCGGGTTGAAGGTGTCGGTAAACGCTCCCCGGCCGACCAGCGAGCGCCAGGTCGGCGCCGCTCCGGCGACGAGCACGAACAGCGCCCAGGGCAGGACGCACACCGGTCATCGTCCCTAGAATTGCACGCGATGCGCACACCGACCATTGCGGCAGACCCGGGCGCATCGCAGGTCGGAGATCCTCGGCCGGGCACGCCGGCGACAGCGGCGACGGCGCTCTGGCCCGGCCTCGCATTGGCGATGGCAGGATCGATTGCCTTCTCGGGCAAGGCGATCATCGTCAAGCTCGCCTACCGCTACGGCGTCGATGCTGTGACGCTGATCATGTACCGCATGCTGTTCGCGCTGCCCCTGTTCGCGCTCCTCGCGTGGTGGGCCGGTCGCGGCCGCGGGCAGCTGACCCGGCGCGACTGGATCGCGGTCACCGGGCTCGGTTTCAGCGGCTATTACCTCGCGAGCTTTCTCGACTTCGCCGGCCTCGCCTACATCACGGCCGGCCTCGAGCGGCTCATCCTCTACCTCAACCCGACGCTCGTGCTCGCGATCGGCGTGATGGTGTTCAGACGGAGGGCGAGCCGCCGCCAGCTCGTCGCTCTCGGCGTCAGCTATTGCGGCGTCCTCCTCGTCTTCGGCCACGAGGTGTCGCTGCAGGGCAGCAACGCCTTGCTCGGCACTGCGCTCGTGTTCGCGAGCGCGGTCAGCTACGCGATCTACCTGGTGGCGAGCGGCGAGGAGGTAAAGCGAATCGGCGCGCTGCGGCTGACGGGCCTCGCGACCAGCGTCGCGTGCCTGTTCTGCATCGCCCAGTTCTTCCTCCTGCGGCCGACCGCGGCGCTCGCCGTCGCGCCGCAGGTGATCTGGCTCTCGGTGCTGAACGCGACCCTGTGCACGTTCGCGCCGGTGCTGATGGTGATGATGGCGATCGAGCGCGTCGGCGCTTCGGTGGCGGCGCAGACCGGCATGGTCGGCCCGCTGTCGACGATCATCATGGGGATCGTCATCCTGGGCGAGCCGTTCACGGGGTGGATCGTTGCCGGCACGGTGCTGGTGCTCGCGGGCGTCTGGTTGCTCGCACGAGGGAGATGACCATGGACATGGGGATCGCAGGCAAGTGGGCGCTGGTCTGTGCCGCCAGCAAGGGGCTGGGCAAGGGCTGCGCGATGGCGCTGGCGAAAGAAGGCGTGCACGTCGTGGTCACGGCGCGCGGCGCCGACGTCCTCGAGGCGACCGCGCGCGAGCTGCGCGCACTCGGCAACCGCGGCGAGGTGCGCGCGGTCGCCGGCGACATCACGACCGCCGAGGGGCGGGCAGCGGCGCTCGCCGCGTGTCCGCAGATCGACATCCTCGTCAACAACGCCGGCGGGCCGCCGCCCGGCGACTTTCGCGACTGGGACCGCGAGGCCTGGATCCGCGCCCTCGACGCCAACATGCTGACCCCGATCGAGCTGATGAAGGCGACCGTCGACAAGATGGCCGAGCGCGGCTTCGGTCGCGTCGTCAACATCACGTCGGGATCGGTGAAGGCGCCGATCGACGTGCTCGGCCTTTCGAACGGCGCGCGCAGCGGGTTGACCGGCTTCGTCGCCGGCGTCGCGCGCAGCAAGCTCGCGGCGCGCAATGTGACCGTCAACGGCCTCCTGCCGGGGTGGTTCGACACCGATCGGGTGCGAACGATGGCTGCGAGCAGCGCCAAGCGCGACGGCGTCACGGCCGAATCGCTCATCGAGGCGAGAAAGCGCGGCGTTCCGGCGCAGCGGCTCGGCAACATCGAGGAGTTCGGTGCGACCTGCGCGTTCCTGTGCAGCGCGCACGCGGGCTACATCACCGGCCAGAACGTGTTGATGGACGGCGGCGCCTATCCCGGCACGTTCTGAGCCGCGCGCCTCAGGTCGGCATCGACGCGCCGCAGTTCCAGCACTGCTCGAACGGGCCGTCGACCCGCTCGTGGCACTCCCGGCAGACCCAGTGGCGGTGGACCGGGTGGCGCAGCTCGTGCAGCAGCGTGCGCGCCTGCTCGAGCTCGCCGTCCTCGGAGATCCAGACCTCGGGCAGCGCCTGATCGGGCGGCAGCTCGCCGGCGATGCTGCTCGCGTACATGCGCTGCACCGTCGCCTCGATGCCGGCATGGCTCAGCATGTCGGCCCAGAGGGTGGCGACGGCGAGGTTCGGGGCCTGGGTCAGACGCTTCATCGGGGGCTCTGGCACGATAGCGCACCGGCAGCGCGAAAGGCGATGACATGACGACGACCAGCCCCACGATCCGGATCGAGAAGAACGGTGGCCCCGAGGAGATGAAGCTCGTCGAGCTGCCGGTGGGTGACCCCGGGCCGGGCGAGATCCGGATCCGCCACCACGCCTCGGGTCTCAACTTCATCGACGTCTATCAGCGTGCGGGCGTCTACGCCCTGCCGATGCCGCTCGTGCTCGGCATGGAGGGTGCGGGCGTCGTCGAGGCGGTCGGCGCCGGAGTGACGCACCTGAAGGCGGGCGACCGCGCCGCCTACGCCGCCAACCCGCCGGGCAGCTATTCGCTCGCCCGCGTCATGCCGGCGAAGAATGTCTGCAAGCTGCCCGACCGGGTCTCGTTCGAGACCGGCGCGTCGATGATGCTGAAGGGGCTGACCGCGCAATACCTGTTGCGCCGGACGCTGCCGCAGCAGGGCCTCGAGGCCGGCGACCACGTCCTCTTCCACGCCGCTGCCGGCGGCGTCGGCCTGATCGCCTGCCAGTGGGCGCGGGCGCTCGGCCTGCAGCTGATCGGGACGGCAGGCAGCGACGAGAAGTGCCGGCTCGCGAAGGAGAACGGCGCCGCCTTCGCAATCAACTACCGGACCGAGGACTTCGCCGCCCGCGTCAAGGAGATCACCGGCGGGCGTGGCGTCAAGGTCGTCTACGACTCGGTCGGCAAGGACACCTGGGACAAGTCGCTCGAATGCCTGCGCCCGTTCGGCCTGATGGCGAGCTTCGGCAACGCGTCGGGCGTCGTGTCGCCGTTTGCGCCCGGCATTCTCGGCGCCAAGGGCTCGCTCTACGTCACGCGGCAAACGCTCTTCACCCACATCGCGACGCGTGAGGCGACGCAGGCGATGGCCGACGAGCTGTTCGCGATGGTCACAAGCGGCAAGATCGTGATCCACACCGAGCGCCGCTATCCGCTCGCCGACGTCGCCCAGGCGCACCGAGACCTCGAGGCGCGGGCGACGACCGGCTCCGGGATTCTTCTTCCCTGAGCGGGGCGCGCGATGCTCACGCTTTACGGAACACAAGGGTCCGGCTCGGCGGCGATCGAGGCCGCGCTCGCCGTTGCCGGGCTCGATGCCAGGCTCGTCGACGCCGCGTCGTGGCAGCCGTCGCCGGGGCTCGACGAGCTGAAGCGGGTCAACCCGCTGGCGCAGATTCCGACCCTCGTTCTCGACGACGGCAGCGTGCTGACCGAGAGCGCGGCGATCCTGATCCACCTCGGCCTTGCCCAGCCGCAGAGTGGCCTGCTGGCGAGCGAGCCGTCGGGGCGCGCGCAGCAGATCCGCGGCCTCGTCTACATCGCCGCGAATTGCTACGCCGGGATCGGCATCCTCGACTATCCCGAGCGCTGGTACCCCGAGCCCGACGATGCGGCCAGGAAGGCCATGCAGACGCGCGGCCGCGCCCGCCTGCACGAGCTCTGGCAGCTCTTCGCCGACCAGTTCCCGGCGCGGCCGTGGCTCTCGGGCGATCGCCTCGGCGCGCTCGACCTGCTCGCCGCGACGGTCTCGATGTGGAGCGGCGCGCGCCAGGCGCTCGCAGCATCGCGCCCCGAGTTCTCGCAGCTGCTCGCGCGCATCGAAGCCGATCCGCGCGTCGCCGCGGTCTGGTCGCGCCATTGGCCGAAGCGATGAGCGGACGCCGGCCATGCGTGCTTCGGCCCGGCGGTTCCTGCTCGGCGCGGCGCTGCTGCTGCCGATGGCGGCGCGCGCCGACGGCGAAGACGCTCTCGTCGAGCTGATCAACGCGCGCCGCGCCGAGGCGCACGATTGCGCCGGCAAGGAGCGCCCGGCGGCGAGCCCGCTCGCACCTTCGGCGGCGCTCGCACAAGTCGACGCGCGGACGTCGGCCGAGCTCGCGAAAGCGCTCTCGAGCGTCGGCTACCTGGCGTCGACGGCGGCGACGATCGTCGTCGCCGGCCCGCGCGACGCCGCCGAGGCGTTGCATCAGATCGAGCTGCACTACTGTGCGAACCTGCTCGACGCGCGCTACGCCGACATCGGCGTCTCGCGCAGCGGCTCGACCTGGCGCATCAACATCGCCCGGCCGCTGATCGCCAAGGACCTCGGCGACTGGCACCAGGCGGGGCAGGCGGTGCTGCGCCTCGTCAACGAAGCGCGCGCGCGCGGCCGCGTCTGCGGCGCGCGCTCGTTCGGGCCGGCGCAACCGCTCGGCTGGAGCGACGCGCTCGCCCAGGCAGCGCTCGTGCACAGCCGCGACATGGCGGCACGCAACTACTTCGACCACGCCGATCCGGCCGGTGCGACCGTCGCGCAGCGGGCCACGCGCAGCGGCTACCGCTGGCGCGTCGTCGGCGAGAACATCGCCGCCGGCCAGGGCTCGACGAAGCAGGTCGTCGCCGGCTGGCTGGCGAGCCCGGGCCACTGCGAGAACATCATGTCGCGCGACTTCGCCGAGATGGGTGCCGCCTACGCGATCAACCCGAACAGCGCGATGGAGATCTACTGGACGCAGGCGTTCGGCGGCCGCTAGCCCGACCGCCGCCGCCAGCGACCGTCAGCCGGCGCGTCGCACCCGTCGCAGCTCGTCGAGGATGAGCAGCGCGGCGCCGATCGTGATCGCGCTGTCGGCGACGTTGAACGACGGGAAGTAGTGGCTCTGCCAGTGCACCTGGAGGAAGTCGATGACGTGGCCGTGGACGAGCCGGTCGATGACGTTGCCGATTGCGCCGCCGAGGATCAGCGAGAGCGCCCAGCCGAACAGGCGCTGGCCGCCGTGGCGGCGCAGCAGCCAGACGATGAACGCCGCCGCGGCGACGCCGAGGCCGACGAAGAACCAGCGCTGCCAGCCGCTCGCGTCGTTGAGGAACGAGAACGCGGCGCCGCGGTTGTGGGCGCGGACGATGTCGAAGAACGGCGTCACCATCCGCGCGTCACCGAGCTGGAACGCGGCGACGATCATCGCCTTGGTCAGCTGGTCGACCGCGACCACCGCGAACGCGATGCCGAGCCAGGGCAGAAGCGTGGCGTTCCGTCGCGGCGCCATCACGCGTGCGAGCGCGGCTCGCCGGCGCCGAACAGGTTGGCGGTGCAACGGCCGCAGATCGTCGGATGCGCCGGGTCGTGGCCGACGTCGCTTCGATAGTGCCAGCAGCGCTCGCACTTGGCCGCGGCCGTCACCTCGGCGTCGACGAAGAACTCGTTCGCGTCGGCCGCGGCGGCGAGCGGCTCGACGCGCGCCGCCGACGTGATCAGGACGAAGCGAAGGTCGTCGCCGAGCGTCGCCAGCAGTTCGCGCGTGGCCGGCCCGGCCTTGACGACGACCTCGGCCTGCAGCGACGAGCCGAGCTTGCCGTCGGCGCGCAACGCCTCGATCTTGCGGTTCGCCTCGGCGCGCACGTCGGCGATTCGCGCCCACCTGGCGACGAGCGCGTCGTCGGCCCAGTCGCGGACATCGCTGTAGGTCTCGACGAAGATCGACGGTGATCCCTTCGGGCCGAACACCTTCCATGCCTCCTCGGCGGTGAAGCTGAGAACGGGAGCCATCCAGCGCAGCATGGCGTGGGCGACATGCCAGAGCGCGGTCTGCGCCGAGCGGCGGGCGCGCGAGGCCGGCGCTGTCGTATAGAGGCGGTCCTTCAGGATGTCGAGGTAGAACGCGCCGAGGTCCTCGGAGCAGAACACCTGCAGCTTGGCGATCACCGGGTGGAACTCGTAGACGCCGTAGTGGCCGCCCGTGAAGACGCCGCGGCCGGTGTCGAACGCGCCGACGATCTCGGTCTGCAGCGCGGCCGTGCGCGCGAGCGCCCAGCGGTCGATCTCGAGCATCTCGGCGTGCCGGACGGCGTCGGCCGCCGGGTCGAAGTCGCTCGTGTTCGCGAGCAGGAAGCGCAGCGTGTTGCGGATCCTGCGATAGGCATCGACGACGCGGGCCAGGATCTTGTCGTCGATCGCGAGGTCGCCCGAGTAGTCGGTCGATGCGCACCAGAGGCGGATGATCTCGGCGCCGAGCTTGGCGGTGACCTCGTGCAGGGCGATGAAGTTGCCGAGGCTCTTGCTCATCTTGCGCCCGGAGCCGTCGACCGCGAAGCCGTGCGTCAGCAGCCCGCGATACGGCGCGTGGCCCTCGATCGCGCACGCGATCAGCAGTGACGAATGGAACCAGCCGCGGTGCTGGTCGTGGCCCTCGAGGTAGAGGTCGGCCTCGGCTGCCTTGCCGTCGTCGTCGGGGCACGTCGTTCCGGGATGGCTGCCGCGCAGGACGTGGAAGAAGGTCGATCCGGAGTCGAACCAGACGTCGAGGATGTCGTTGCTCTTGGCGTAGTGCTCGGCCGAGCGCTCGCCGTCTCTGCCGAGCACGTCCTCGGTGGTGAGACGTGACCACGCCTCGACGCCGCCCTCTGCGACGACCTTTGCCGCGCGGTCGATCAGTGCCAGCGTGTCGGGATGCAGTTCGCCCGTAACCTTGTGCAGGAAGAGCGGCAGCGGCACGCCCCAGTTGCGCTGCCGGCTGATGCACCAGTCGGGCCGGTGCGCGATCATGTCGTGCAGCCGCGCCCGGCCGTTCTCGGGATAGAACGCCGTGGCAGCGATCGCGGCGAGCGCGCATTCGCGCAGCGTCTGCGGTGCCGGATCGACGGCGAACACGCCGCGCGTCGATTCGTCGGCTTCGTCCATGCGAACGAACCACTGCGCCGCCGCGCGATAGACGACCGCTGTCTTGTGGCGCCAGCAGTGCGGGTAGCTGTGCACGAGCGTCGAGCTGGCGAGCAGTCGCCCGGCGTTGCGCAGCGCATCGACGATCACCGGCGTCGCCTTCCAGATGCTCATGCCGCCGAACAGCGGCAGCGCGTCTTCGTAGACGCCGTTGCCCTGCACCGGGTTGAGGATTTCGTCGACGCTCAAGCCGTGGCCGCGGCACGAGTTGAAGTCGTCGACGCCGTAGGCCGGCGACGAGTGGACGAGGCCGGTGCCGTCCTCGGCGGTCGCGTAGTCGGCGAGGTACACCGGCGCTGTCCGGTCGTAGCCGGGGTCGACTGCGGCGAGCGGATGGCGAAAGCGCAGGCCTTCGAGACGCTCGCCGGCGACGCTGGCGACGACGCGACCCTCGATGCCGTAGCGCGCGAGGCACTTCTCGACCAGCGCGCTGGCGAGCACGAGCAGCCCGCGCGGCGTCTCGACGAGCGAGTACGAAAGCGTCGGATTGAGATTGAGCGCCTGGTTGGCGGGGATCGTCCATGGCGTCGTCGTCCAGATGACGGCGAACGCGTCGCGGTCGATCGACGCCAGGCCGAACGCCGCCGCGAGCGCGGCGCGGTCCGCGGCCAGGAACGCGACGTCGACCGCGGTCGACTTGCGGTCGGCGTATTCGATCTCGAATTCGGCCAGCGACGAGCCGCAGTCGAAGCACCAGAAGACCGGCTTCAGGCCGCGGTAGACGTAGCCGCGCTCGATCACGCGCTTGAGGACGCGGATCTCGCCGGCCTCGTTGCCGAAGTCCATGGTGCGGTACGGATGATCCCAGTCGCCGAGCACGCCGACTCGCTTGAAGTCGGCCATCTGCTGGGCGATCTGCTCGGTCGCGTAGGCGCGGCTCTTGGCCTGCACGTCGGCGCGCGCGAGGCCGCGGCCGAACGTCTTCTCGATCTGGTTCTCGATCGGCAGGCCGTGGCAGTCCCAGCCCGGCGTGTAGCGCGAGTCGAAGCCGGCGAGCTGGCGCGCCTTGACGATCATGTCCTTCAGGATCTTGTTGGCGGCGTGCCCGACGTGGAGCTGGCCGTTGGCGTACGGCGGCCCGTCGTGGAGGACGAAGCGAGGCTTGCCGTGGCGCGCCTCGCGCAGGCGCTGGTAGACGCCCTCGTCGCCCCACTGCTTGACCCAGCCCGGCTCGCGCTTGGGCAGGTCGCCGCGCATCGGGAACCCGGTGTCGGGCAAGTTCAGCGTCGACCGGTAGTCGATCGGTGACGGCGGGGAAGTCGTCGCGGCGAGGCGGGGCGCGTCAGCCATGGCGGATCTTTCGGGCGGCGGCCGGCGGCGGCAGCCGGCAGCGGAGAGTTCGGAACGAGACGGCGATCGCGGCGCGATCGGTCTCACGGGAGTCGCCCCGGAAGACGACGCTCGCGCGACCCGCCGTCAAATTCGGTCGCGCGTCGTCTGCCGCCCCGTCGCCGCGTGCGTCGCGGCGTCGGCGGCGAGGAAGGCGCGCGCGTCGGCAGCGTCGCGGCCGATGGCGGCCGCGAGTTCGGCGAGCGAGTCGTAGCGCGCTTCGTCGCGCAGCTTGTGCAGCAGTTCCACGCGCACGAGTCTACCGTAGCCCCCTTCGGGGCCGAGTCCGGCCGGCCAATCGAAGCAGTGCACCTCGAGCAGGACGCGGCCGCTGTCGTCGACGGTCGGCCTTCTGCCGAGGCTGGCCACGCCATCGAGCGCAGCGTCACCGAGGCCGTGCACGCGAACGACGAAGATCCCCATCGCCGCCGGCTTGGGATGGCCGAAACGGATGTTGAGGGTGCGAAAGCCGTCGCCGCGGCTGGGGCTCGTCTCGCCGAGCGAGCGGCCGAGGCGGGCGCCGGCGACGACGCGGCCGCTGATGCTGTAGGGCCGGCCGAGCAGCGCGGCGGCGGCGGCCATGTCGCCGCCGGCGAGGGCGGCACGCACCGCCGAGCTCGAGACGCGCCGGCCGTGGACCTCGTAGCTCATCATCCGCGCGACGTCGAAGCCGTGCCGGGTGCCGGCGGCGTCGAGCATCGCGTAGTCGCCGGCGCGCTTGGCGCCGAAGCGAAAGTCGTCGCCGACGAGCACGTATTTGGCGCCGAGGCCCTCGACCAGGACGTCGGCGACGAAAGCCTCCGGTGACTGCGCCGCGAAGGCGGCATCGAATCGCACCACCACCGACTGGGCGACGCCGCAGCGCTCGAGCTCGCACAGCTTGTCGCGCAGGGTCGCGATGCGGGCCGGCGCCGCATCGGGATTGCCGGCGCGACGCGCGAAATAGTCGCGCGGATTCGGTTCGAAGGTGAGCACGGTCGCCGGCAGGCCGCGGTGCGCGGCTTCCGAGACGAGCAACGCGAGCATCGCCTGGTGGCCGCGATGGACGCCGTCGAAGTTGCCGATCGTGAGTGCGCAGTGCGCCGCGAGGCCGGGGTGCCGGAGGCTCCGAAAGACGCGCATGGCGCGCGATTATCGGCGGAGCGCCGGGCCCGCCGTGGCAAACCGCACGGCGCTTCGCCCCCCGTTACAAGCGAACTGCGCTACCTTCGGTTGCCGCCTCTTCGCGGTGCTTCGACTGGTGTCCCGAGAGCGACGAGCGCGACCGTGCCTTGGAGTTTTCAAGGAGCCGACCATGCTGTTCACGATCTTCTGCTGCATCTCCACGGGCCTGTCCGTGTTCTGCATCTTCAAGCGCGTCAACAAGCGCGCGATCGAGATCGCCGTTCGCCTCGCGGTGCGCGACATCGAGAAGGAATACGAGGGTCGCGAGGCAGCGCTGATGGCGCAGCTGGGCAACAAGCTGACCACCAAGGAAGGCGAGCTGAAGAAGGCGCGCGACCTGGTGAGGCTGCACGAAGCCGTGCCGTCTGCGATGACACCGGTCAAGACCGCGGCCAAGCCGAGCGGCAAGTCGGCGGCGCTCTCCGCCAAGGAAAAGCTCAAGCGCGAAGGCCTCGAGGTGTTCGCGATGTCGCGCCCGTTCACCGACACCGCCTACGACGCCCTGCTCGCGGGGACCGAAGTCGTCAAGGTCGAACCCGCCGGGATGTGACCGGTCACGCGCGCCCGGACGCGCGCGCCGTCACCCTTTTCAGACTGCCGGCTCGCCGAAGGCGCTGTCGGCGTCGAGCCAGCGCCACTGGCCTGGCGCGAGCCCGTCAAGGCGCACCCGACCGAAAGCCGACCGCTCGAGCGCTTCGACCCGGTTGCCGACGGCCGCGACCATGCGCTTGACCTGGTGGTACTTGCCCGCCGTCAACGTCAGCCGCAGCTCGCGGTCGCCGACGGCCTCGCACACCGCGGCGCGGACGGTCTCGTCGTCGTCGCGCAGCAGCACGCCGGCGAGCAGCTGTTCGATCTGCTCGGGGTCGATGCGGTGCCTGCAGCGAACTGCGTAGACCTTGGCGACGTGGTGCTTCGGCGAGGTCAGGCGGTGCAGCAGCGGCCCGTCGTCGGTGAACAGGAGGACTCCGGTCGTGTCCTCGTCGAGGCGGCCGACGGCCTCGACGCCGCGCGTGCGCAATGGCGCCGGCAGCAGCGAATAGACGCTCGGATGATGGCGCGGCGACTTGGAGCACTCGTAGCCGGCCGGCTTGTGGAGAGCGACGAGCGCGAGTTCGCGACAAGGCCAGCGCTCGCCGCCGCGAACGCGAAACCAGAGCGCGTCGGGATCGAGCTCGCGCTCGGGGTCGCTGACCGGGCCGACGCCTTCGACGTCGAGCAGTCCGTGAGCGACGAGGGCGGCGCACTCGCGGCGCGTACCGAAGCCCTGGCTGAACAGCAGCTGGGCGGGCTTCATGGCCGCGTCGGTCGCGAAGGCTCAACGCGCGGCCGCGGCTTCGAGCATTCGCAGCGTGCGGCGGCGAGCCATCGCCTCAGTACGTCAGCTCGAGGACGGTGACCTGGTTGTCCGCCACCGGCCAGGCGCGGCCGACGATGCGCTCGCCGTTGAACTCGCCGACGATCGGCCGCGACGCGGCATCGGCGAGCTTGAGCCGGCTCGCCGAGTCGGCCGGGATGCCGGCCCGAACGCCCGGCGGCGGGCTCGCACCGTCGAACGACATGCGGTCGCGGCCGACTCCGAAGTAACCGCGCGGCCGCGTCAGCGTGACGATCGATTTGGCGGCGCGATCGGCGTCGGCGATCCGCTCCGGGTGCAGGCTGACATACGACGACGAGCGCGGGAAGGGCGACCGATAGATGTGCGTCGTCGCGTACCCCGGGGCGGCGACGACGAGCTCGTAGCGCGCCGTGCCGTCGGCGACGAACGGCCCCCAGCGGCCGTCGGCGCCGATCGTCTTGCGGTGCACGGCCGGGCCGAGGCGCTCGCCCGACGCCGGATCCGTCGCATAGACCTCGACCGTCGCGCCCGCGAGCGGCAGATTGGTGGCGAAATCGCCTTGCCGGTTGTCGAGGCCGAGACCGCTGACGACGCCGTCGAGCACGACCTTCGCCTCCGGCGTGATCGCGAGCGTCGTCGGTGGCCGCCCGGCGATGAAGCGGAACGTCTCGGCGAACGCCTGCGGGCTGAACGATGTCTCGCGGTGGTCGATGCCGGCGATGACGACGTTCTCGGCGCCCTTCAGCGCTGGTCCCTCGACCGTCACGTGGGTCGCCATCCCCGGCGCGCCGAGGAGAGCGCCGTCCGGTTGTGCGTACTTGTCGTTGTGGTCGGAGCGGATCGTCATCCAGGCGATCCCCGGCGTCACTTCGTTGCCGTCGCCGCTGCCGCGGTTGAGCGCGGTGAGGAACGGGCCGGCGCCGTTGAACTCGCTGCCGGGCCGCCGCGCGGCGTCGGCGTAGACGCCGTGGTTCGGCACGCCGCCGAGGACGACGTGCGAGACCAGCGCGGCGCCGCCGCCGTTGGCGATGAAGTTGCGGATCGCGTAGCCGCCGCGCGAGTTGCCGACCAGCGCGACCTTCTTCGCGCCCGTCGCGGCGAGCACCTTCTTCACCTCGGTCGCGAGGAAGGCCATGTGCTCGGCCGCCGAGCTGCGGCCGGGCTGCTCCTTCGCGTCGTCGTCGCGCGCGAGCGGATACGGCATGTCGATCGCGAACAGCCGGTCGCGCCGCCAGCCGTTCGACTCGAAGCGCCAGATCGTCGGCAGCCACAGCGCGGCGGTGTCGCCGTTGCCGGGAACGAAGACGATCGGCGTCAGGTCGCCAGCGGCGATCGGGGTCGTGCAGGCGACGAGGACGCAGCTGCCGACCGCGGCCGCGAGGAGCAGGCGACGACGGGTCATCGAAGGGGTCATCGCGGCTCTCCTGTTCGGTCGCTGGTTGCCGGGTCGAGATCGGCTGCGGCGGGAAGATCGGGCAAGCCCTCGCCGCCGATTCCGCGCGCCGCGCGCACGGCACGGACGACGGCGTCGGCGAGGACGTCGGCGGCGAGCGCGCCGACCAGTGTCGTCGTCGCGGCCCGGCCGCTGGCGCCGGTCGCGAGGGCGAAGACGACGTCGCCGTCGCCCATCGTGTGGACCGGATGGATGCTGCGCGCAAGGCCGTCGTGCGCCATCTGCGCGACCTTGCTCGCCTCGGCCTTGGTCAGGACGGCATCGGTCGCGACGACCGCGAGCGTCGTCGCGGCCCCGGCCGCGTGGCACGGATCGAGCTTGGCCGGCAGCTCGCCGCGCTTGAGCGCGCGCATGGTGTCGAGCAGCGCGCGGCCGTCCGCGCTGCGCGCGCCGGCGACGATGCGCCCGGAGCGCGGATCGACGACATCGCCGACTGCGTTCACCGCGACCAGCGCGGCGACGGTGAGCCCGTCGACATCGATCGACGCCGTGCCGACGCCGCCCTTCATCGCGCGCGCGATGCCGAACAGCTTGCCGACCGAGGCGCCGGCGCCGGCGCCGACGTTGCCTTCCGCGACCGCGCCGCGCGACGCCGCTTCGCACGCCGCATAGCCCGCGGCGGCGTCGGGGCGGATGCGCGCATCGCCGACCCAGAGATCGAACAGGATCGCCGCCGGCACGATCGGAACCACGAATGGCGGCGGCGCGGTGTCGCCCGGCGGCGCCGTGATCGTCGCGCCGATGCCGCGCTCCTCGAGCCAGCGCATGACGCCGCTCGCCGCGTCGAGGCCGAACGCGCTGCCGCCGGCGAGGGCGATCGCGTGGACCTTGTCGATGGCGTTGATCGGCGCCAGCAGCTCGGTCTCGCGCGTTCCCGGCGACGCGCCGCGGACGTCGACGCCGGCGACCGCGCCGTCGCGCGCGATCACGACCGTGCAGCCGGTCGGCCGCCGCGCGTCGGTGAAGTGGCCGACCTCGAGGCCGGCGACCGCGGTCAGGCCGAACGGCACTGCGTCGACCGGGCGCCGGGCCGCCCCAAGCCCGGTCGCGCCCCCTCGGGGGGCAGCGACCGCAGGGAGCGTGGGGGCGCCATCACGCTAGGCGAAGACGCCGGCCGTCGCCTGCATCCTGCGCGACACTTCGCCGATCTGGAACAGGGTGTCGCCGAACGTCATCTCGATCACGGTCAGCCGCTTGAAGTAGTGGCTCGCCGCGTACTCGTCGGTGACGCCGATGCCGCCGTGCAGCTGGATGCACTGCTGGCCGACGAAGCGCATCGAGTTGCCGAGCTGGACCTTCGCCTGCGCGAGTGCGCGCCGGCGCGCGGCGGGTTCCTCGCCGAGCTTGAGCGCCGCGTAGTAGCTCATCGAGCGCGCCAGCTCGAGCTGCATCTTGACGTCGGCGATGCGGTGGCGCAGCGCCTGGAAGCTGGCGATCGTGACGCCGAACTGCTTTCTCGTGTTCATGTACTCGACCGTGATCGCGACCAGCTTGTCCATCGCCCCGACCGCCTCGGCCGCGAGCGCGGCGATGCCGGTGTCGGCGGCCAGCTCGAGAGCGGCGAACGCCGGGCCCGGAGCGATCAGCTCGATCGCGCCGGCCTCCTTCAGCACGAGGTCGGCGGCGCTGGCACCGTCCTGTCTGGGATAGGCGCGGACTTCGACCCCGGGCTGGCCGGGCACGACGAGGAAGAGGCCGATGCCGCCGGCATCGTCGACGCCGCCGCTCACTCGCGCCGGAACGATGAACGCGTTGGCCGCGCCGCCCGCCGGAACGGCGATCTTGGTGCCGCTGATCCGCCAGGCGTGGCCGCTGCCGTGCGCGGCCGTCTCGACATGGCCGAGGCGATAGCGCGAATGGCGCTCTTCGTGGGCGAGGACGACGATCTCCTTGCCTTCGGCAATGTGCTGCAGGCGCGGCGCGGCGGCTTGCTCGTGGCCGGCGCGGAGCAGGCTCGTCGCGACCAGCGCGACCGCGCCATACGGCTCGAGCACGAGACCGCGGCCGAGCTCCTCGAGCACGACCATCGCGTCGATCGGGCCGAGGCCGAGGCCGCCCTGCGCTTCCGGAACCTGCAGGCCGCAGATGCCGAGCTCGGCGATCTCGCGCCAGGCGTCGCGCGAGAAGCCGCCGGCCTTGACGATGCCGCGCCGGCGCTCGAAGTCGTAGCCGCGCTCGACCCAGCGGCGCACCGTGTCGCGCAGCATCTCTTGATCTTCGGAGAAGTCGAAGTCCATGTCAGCTCCCGAGGACCGTCTGGGCGACGATGTTTCTCTGCACCTCGTTGCTGCCGCCGTAGATCGTCGTCTTGCGCAGGTTGAAGTAGGTGCCGGCGAGCGGTGCGACGAAGGCACCCGCGGCCTGGTCGGGCTGCCAGCCCGCCGCCACCAGCTCGCGCTGCAGCGGCACCGCCGCCGGCCCGGCGGCCAGCATCATCAGCTCGCTGTAGCGCTGCTGGATCTCGCTGCCGCGGATCTTCAGGAGGCCGGCGACGTCGAGGCTCTGCTTGCCGCTCTTCTCGGCCGAGAGCACGCGCAGCACCATCATCTCGAGCGCGACGACATCGACCTCGAGCAGCGCGATCTGGTCGCGAAAGCGGCCGTCGCCGTAGACGCCCTCGGCCTCGGCGATCCGCTTCAGCCGCTCGAGCTCGCGCTTGGCGCGGTTGACGTCGGCGATGTTGGTGCGCTCGTGCGCGAGCAGGTACTTGGCGTACGTCCAGCCCTTGTTCTCCTCGCCGATGAGCTGGTCGGCGGGCACCTCGACGTTGTCGAACCAGACCTCGTTGACCTCGTGCGCGCCTTCCATCGTGATGATCGGCCGCACCGTGATGCCGGGGCTCTTCATGTCGATCAGCAGGAAGCTGATGCCGGTCTGCGGCTTGCCGTCGCTGCTCGTGCGGACGAGGCAGAAGATCCAGTCGCCGTACTGGCCGAGCGTCGTCCAGGTCTTCTGGCCGTTGACGATGTACTTGTCGCCACGCCGCTCGGCCCGCGTCTTCAGCGACGCCAGGTCCGACCCGGAGCCGGGCTCGCTGTAGCCCTGGCTCCACCACACCTCGCCGCTCGCGATGCCGGGCAGGAAGCGCTTCTGCTGCTCCGGGGTGCCGAACGCCATGATCACCGGCGCGACCATCACCGGCCCGAACGGGACGACGCGCGGCGCGCCGGCGAGCGCGGTCTCTTCCTCGAACAGGTGCTTCTGGATCGCGTTCCAGCCCGGGCCGCCGAACTCCTTCGGCCAGCCCCAGCCGTGCCAGCCCTTCTGGCCGAGGATCTTGGCCCAGCGCTGCATGTCGTCGCGCGTCAGGTGGATCGCGTTCCTGACCTTGTCGCTGATGTCCTTGGGCAGGTTCTCGCGCACCCAGGTGTGGATCTGCTCGCGGAAGGCGAGTTCGTCGGGAGTGAAGGCGAGGTCCATCGAGGTCTCCGGGCGCAGGCGAGCGCTCTTTTTAGCACGATCGTTCGATTCTCCCTGTCGACGCCGCGATACGCGCGCGGCGCTCAGTAACGCAGGTCGAGCGTCATGACGTCGTTCTCGCGCTTCATCTGGAAGCGGGTCAGGAAGTTGTTGCCGAGCAGGATGAACGGCATCGGCGCCGGCGACACGATCGCGTCGACGTCGTAGACCTCGACGTCGCCGATCCGCACCGAGGGCAGCTTGGTCGTGTAGAACGGCGAGTCGCCGTTGGCCGTCCTGCTCATGCCCCGCCGCCCGTTCTTCCAGTCGAGGCCGAGACGGTCGGCCTCGTACTGGTCCATCGACACCATCGTCGCGCCGGTGTCGACGACGAAGCGGACTGCCTTGCCGTTGATGGTGCCGGGGGCGTAGAAGTGGCCACCCGACTGCGCCGTGAGGACGATCTGCTTGCCGCCGCCCGGGCTCGCCTTGCCGCCGAGGTTCACCTGCGCGTCGCCGAGGCGAAGCGTGACGCGCTTGCCCTGGACCTCGATCACCGCGTCGTTGCCGGTGACGCTGACGAGGCGCACGCCCTCGACCGCGCCCCCGACGGCGAGCGTCCTCGGCTTGCCGTCGATGACAAGCAGGGCGCTCTTGCCGAAGCTGCCGCCCATCGAGACGGTCTGCGCCGGCGCTGCCGCGGCGGCGGCGGCGAGGAGGGCGGCGACGAGCAACCTCATCGGCTCAGTCGCGGAAGTTGGTGAACGAGAGCGGCAGGTCGGCGACTTCCTTCCTGATCAGCGCGATCGCTGCCTGGAGGTCGTCGCGCTTGGCGCTGCTGACGCGCACCGTGTCGCCCTGGATCGATGACTGCACCTTGAGCCTGCTCTGCTTGATCGCCGTCTGCAGCTTCTTCGCCGTGTCGGCGTCGATGCCGCTCCTGATCTCGAGGAGTTGCCTGACCTTGTCGCCGCCGATCTTCTCGAGCTTGGCGCTGTGGTCGATGAAGCGCGCGTCGACGCTTCTCTTCGCGAGCTTGGCGAGCAGGATATCGAACACCTGGCCGAGCTGGAACTCGTTGTCGGCGAAGAGCGTGACAACGTTCTCCTTCAGCTCGACTCGCGACGACGATCCCTTGAAATCGAAGCGCGTGGCGATCTCCTTGCCGGCCTGATCGACCGCGTTCTTCAGCTCGACCAGGTTGGGATCGAGGACGGTGTCGAAGCTGGGCATATGCGAACCTCCTTCGACCGCGACCCTGCACTCGCGATCTGCGCGCCGATACGCCAAAATTCTCCCATGCAAATCGATGCGGGGGTCAACCTCAAGCCCTACAACACCTTCGGCCTGCCGGCGGTGGCCAAGACGCTCGTGCGCATCACGAGCGACGCCGACGTGCGCCGTGTCGTCGACGACAGGAAGCTCGGCCGGGCGCCGAAGTTCATCCTCGGCGGCGGCAGCAACATCATCCTGACGCGCGACATGCCCCAGGTCGTCCTCAAGGTCGAGGTGCGCGGCATGCGCATCGTCGAGGAGCGCGCCGACGCGGTGATCGTCGAGGCCGGCGCCGGCGAGAGCTGGCACGACTTCGTCGCCTTCACGCTCGAGCAGGGCTGCCCCGGGCTCGAGAACCTGGCGCTGATCCCGGGCACCGTCGGCGCGGCGCCGGTGCAGAACATCGGCGCCTACGGGGTCGAGCTGAAGGAGCGCTTCGAATCGCTCGATGCCGTCGATCTCGTCACCGGCCGCAGCGTCACGCTCGGGCCGCAGATCTGCGCGTTCGCCTACCGCGACAGCGTCTTCAAGCACTCGCTCGCGGGCAGGAGCCTCATCACGCGCGTCCGCTTCCGCCTGCCGCGCCCGTGGCGGCCGGTGCTCGGCTACGTCGAGCTGCAGAAGAAGATCGCCGAGTCCGGCATCGTCTCGCCCGACGCGCGCCAGATCTGCGACTGGGTGTGCGCGATCCGGCGCGCCAAGCTGCCCGATCCTGCGCTGGTCGGCAACGCCGGTAGCTTCTTCAAGAATCCGGTCGTGACGCCCGAGCAGTGCCGCGACATCATCGGCCGCGACCCGGAGATCGTTCACTATCCGATGCCCGACGGCAGCGTCAAGCTCGCCGCCGCATGGATGATCGACGCCTGCGGCTGGAAGGGCAAGTCGGTCGGCCAGGCCGGTGTCTACGAGCGCCAGGCGCTCGTCCTCGTCAACCGCGGCGCCGCGATCGGCTCCGAAGTGATGACGCTCTCGCGCGCGATCCAGGAAAGCGTCTACGGCCGCTTCGGCATCCGTCTCGAGCACGAGCCGGTGGTCATGTGACGCTGCAGCGCCGCGCGGCCTTGCGACGAGTTGAGCGCGCAAAGGCGCGGCCGGGCAGCGGGCTCCGCTCCGACTGCGGCGGTCGACCCTGCGGGCCGACTGCCCTGCGGTGCTCGCCGCGGGGCCTGCCGCATAACTCGCTACGTTCGCTGCGCTCACTGCGCTCAGACAGATGCGGCAAGTCAGAAGTGGAAGCGCGCTGCGCGCGCGGCCCCACGACCTGCGCTCCTCGGCGCCGCAGAGTCGCTGCGCCCGATGCCCGGCCGCGCCTTTGCGAACCCACCGAGCCAGGCTCGCGTTGGACGCGTTGCGGCGTACAACCGTCGCCCGTCAGGCCCCGTCAGCAACACCGCGGCGCACGAACGAGCTTGTCCACTTCCACTGATCGTCAGTCTGTCCTCCTTGACCTCCGCGACAGCCCGTATTTCGAGGCGAATCGTCTGACCTGACCGGGCGTCGGGAAAGTTCTTGGGCTGGCCACTTCATGTCGATAAACTGGACAGCGTCATGTCATCCATATCACGTTAGGCGCCAGAAGGTAAGTCTCTCTCGCGTGGGCCGTCATCATGGCAAGCACTCAAGGCGGAAGCCAAGGTCCGATAGGTAGACGTGCGCGCCCACCAGGCAATGTGATCGAGAGGACCGCACGCGTGCTTGATCGCACCGATTGCTGTGAATGCAATGTCGCTCGCCGCCCGGCAACCCGCGGGCCCAAGCTGCTGCGCTTTGCACCACTCGATTCCCCGCGGCGAGGCTTGCTTGGGCGCACCGCCTGTAGCCTCTGCTGCCCGGCGGTCCCTGTCGCTCACCGCTTTCTCCCGGGCTACGCGGGCCTCCGCGTAGATCTCGTTCATGATCTTGCTCATTCGGTCTCTTTCAGTCACTTGGAAGAATGATCCATGACTTCACTTACGGTATGCATGCCGGCGTCTCGAACGGCATTTCATAACAGCAACGCCTGTGAGTCGCGCCGTTTTCGGACCTGTATTTGGCTGAACAAGATCAGGTGCAGGACACGCGCCACCCGGGCAGTGACGCCTAACCCTTCCATCGAGCGGACGCCCTCCGGCAAGCTTCGCTTGCCTGCAGCCGCCGCTCATGTCAAACGTTAGATCCCACTGGCAACAAGGAGCAGCACGTTGAGTGATGCATGGTCACGCCTTGCAGAGATTCTTGCTCCCGGGTGGGTTGGCTCGGTCATTGGTACCCTGGGGATAGCAGCCGCGGCAATAACCTACGCTCTGTCACGGCAGCGCTCGATCTTGGCCTTCAGAACGCGTGGCATACGCCTGCTTGGACACGACGATGCCAAGCTTCCGCCGGCAGTCACCGTTCAGCACGAGGGGCGCAATATTCCGAGGCTTACACGCTCCCTTGTCGTTCTGTGGAATGCGGGGGAACGCACCCTTATGGGAGGTGACATCGTCGAATCGGACCCGCTGCGAAATCGAGTTCGACAGTGAGGCTGCCATTCTTTCT
>DASXLD010000006.1:0-82416 GCA_036496385.1 Caldimonas sp.
GCCAGATGCCTTGCAGCAGCGCCATCGCGGGCTCGACGCGATTGGCGAGCGCGCGCACGACGACGACGTCGTCGTGCGGCGCGGTCGCGCCACATGTCGCATCGAGCGGGTGTGCGCGCGCGAGCTCGCGCGCCGCCGCGAGCAGCGCCTCGCGGCGCGACGCGGCGAGCGCACCGCCGCCGGCGAACCACATCGTCGCCAGCACGCGGCGACCGCCCCAGCCGAGCGGCGAGTCGAGCAGGCGAGCGTCCTTCGCAGCGATGGTCGCGCGCTCCAGCCAGCGGCCGGGCAGCTCGATCGACTGCGCGAAGCGGCCGGCCGCGAACGGGAGCTCCGACGCCGGCAGGCCAAGGGCGGTGACGTCCCAGCCGATCATCTCCGCGCCGACGGCGAGGTCGAAGCGCATCCGGTTGCTCGCCTCGCAGCCGCTGTAGGCGATCGTCTCCAGCGGCAGCCACTCGATGCGGCTGCCTGCCGCGGCGGCGACGCCGAGCGACTGCGATGCCTCGGCGCCGGCGCTGCGATAGAAGCGCGTCGCGCCCGGGGTCGTGACCAGGGCATGGGCGCCGGCCGCGAGCGAGATCGTGATCGAGAGCGCGTCGCCGCCGACGATGCCGCCGGGCGGATGGACGAGCACGCTGTGGCAGATGCCGCCTTCCGGACGCAACGCGCGGAGGACGCGCAGCGGCCCGTCGTGGCGGTCGCGCACGATCGTGCGGCCGTCGTGCTCGCGGTAGTCGAGGGCAAGCGAGCCGCGCCAGGCCATCGCCGTCGTGGCAGTTGCGCTCAGGCGCCGGCGTACAGGCCGGCGAGCTCGCGCAGCAGTCGGCGGACGTCGCGAAAGCCGTCCGCGCTCGGCAGCCACTCGAGCGCCGGCGCCTCGAGGCCGGTGGCCAGACCCATCGGCGCCGGCTCGATCCGGACATCGGGCCCGGCGGCCTCAGTGAATGCGCGCAGTGCACGCGCCATGTGGTAGCCGTGAGTGACGAGGACGATGTGATCGATGCCGGCGGGTTTCAGCAACGCCATCGTCTTGGCGGCGTTCTCGCGGGTGTCGCTCGATTCGCTCTCGACCCAGCGGATCGGCCTTGCGAACTCGTCGGCGGCGATCTTCGCGGCGACGCGCGCCTCGCCAGTGGATCCTTGTTGCGCCCGGCCGACGCCACCGCTGAAGGCGAGCGGCGCACCAGTCTGGCCGGCCAGCCAGACGCCGTAGCGCAGCCGCTCGAGCGAGGCCGCCGACAGGCTGCTGACGCCGTATTCCGGAGCGAACGGCTCGACGCCGGCGCCGAGAACGACGATCGCGAGCGGCTTTTTCGCCGCCACCTCCGCGCGCAGCTCGCGGACGCGGTCGAAGCCGAGCGCCGCGGGCGGCGGCAGGAAGGCGTGGCTCAGCAGTCGCGCCGCGCCGGTACACGCCGAGGACCACAGCAGCGCGACGCTGACGACGATCACCAGCCAGCCGAGGCCGCGCCGCGGCAGCAGGAGGCGGGCGCCGATCAGGACCAGGAGCAGGAACGGCACCGGCGGCAGCACGAGCGCCGCAAGCACGGGCTTCCACGACTCGATGCCGAGCGAGACGAACAGGCTGTTCACGGGGTGCGGAGGTGCGGCCGGATCGGCGGGCGCGATTGTGCCGGAGGGTCGGCACCGTTCGTGTGTCCGTTGGCAAGCGGCATGATCGCGGCTTCACCCGCCACTGCGAGAACGACATGAACGATCGTGCACTTGCGCTGCGCGAGCAGCTGATCCGCAACTTCGACGAGCTGCCGAAGGAGCGCGAATCGCGGCCTCCTCTCTACGATACGCTGTGCGGCAGGCTCGGGACGGATACGGCAGCGCGCTCGCTCGGCATCAGCATCGACATCGTCGCGCCGGGCATGCGCGGCTGCCCGTACCACCTTCACCATGCGCAGGAAGAGGCGTTCGTCGTCCTCGAAGGTCGCGGTGCGCTGCGCGTCGCCGGCGAGATGCTCGAGCTGAAAGCCGGCGACGTCGCCTTCCTGCCGGCCGGCCCCGACTACCCGCACCAGATCGTCAATACCTCGGATGCGCCGCTCAAGTACTTGTCGATCAGCACGCAGGAGCGGCCGGAGATCGTCGAGTATCCCGATTCGGACAAGGTCCTGTCGATGAGCGGGCCGCGCGGCAAGCCGGCGTTTGCCCGCATGTCGCGTCGCGACGAGGACCTCGACTACTGGGCCGGCGAGCCCTGAGCCGGGGGCCCGGAACAGGCGCGGCTACGGCGCCAGCCGCTCGCGCAGCCACGCCGCGCCGTCGCGGCGATAGCGCAAGCGGTCGTGCAGGCGCGACTTGCGACCCTGCCAGAACTCCCACGTCTCGGCCAGCAGCCGGTAGCCGCCCCAGTGCGGCGGTCGCGGCGGCTTCAGCATGAACCGGGCGCCGTAGCCCGCGGCGTTGGCGAGCAGCGTCGCGCGCGATGCGATCACCTCGCTTTGCGGCGAGGCCCAGGCGCCGATTCGTGAATCGAGCGGTCGCGATGCGAAATAAGCGTCCGATTCGGCCTCCGTCACCTTCTCGACCGCACCCTCGATGCGGACGACGCGCTCGAGCTCGACCCAGTGGAACTGCAGCGCTGCGAACGGATGGATCGCGAGCTCGCGGCCCTTCCTGCTCTGGTAGTTCGTGTACCAGACGATGCCGCGCGGGTCCACTGCCTTGACGAGCACGACCCGCGTCGACGGCCTGCCGCCCGGGCCGACCGTCGCGAGCGTCATCGCGTTCGGCTCGGGCAGGCGTGCCGCGATCGCCTCCTCGAGCCAGCGCTCGAACTGCTGCATCGGGTCGGCCGCCGAGGCGGTCTCGTCGAGCTCCGCCCGCTCATAGCTCTTGCGCAGCGCCGCGATGTCGGTCATCGGTCGAGTATAGGAACGAAGCCTGCCGGTCGGCGGCGGTCTCGCCGGCGCCGTCGTCGTTGGGGGAAGGCCTTACGTAGACCTCCCACTTCCTCAATCGATGCTGCTCTTCCATCCTCTCCGCATGGCAGCGCAACCCGCGGTGGTCGTTCTCGCTGCCGGTCGAAGCTCGCGCTTCGGTGCCGGCCACCACAAGCTCGCGCAGCCGCTGGGCGATTCGACCGTGCTCGCGCGGACGCTTGCGAGCGCGATCGCCAGCCAGCTGCGCACGGTCGTCGTCACGACGACGGCATTCGTCGAGGTCGCGCGCAGCAGCGTCGCCGCACGCGACGTCGTCGTCCTGCCCGAGGTCGGCGCCGACGGTTCCCTGCTGCTCGGCATGGGCGCGTCGATCGCTGCCGGCGTCAGCGCGTGCTCCGACTCGAGCGGCTGGCTCGTGCTGCCCGGCGACATGCCGCTGGTGCAGGCGGCGACACTCGTCGCCGTCGCGCGCTCGCTCGACCACCATGCCGTCGCGTTCGCCCAGTACCGCGGCCGACGCGGTCACCCGGTCGGCTTCGCCGCCGAGCTCTATCCGGAGCTCACGGCGCTCGTCGGCGACGAAGGCGCGCGCCGCATCGTCGCTCGCTACCCGGCGTTCCCGGTCGAGGTCGACGATAGCGGCACCCTGGTCGACATCGACACCGAGGACGACCTCGAGGCCTTGCGGCGTAGCGCGGCAGCGTCGACGCCGGGCGCGAGCGGCGCCGCTTCGGCAGCGCGGCGCTAGCGATCCGAAGCGGCGTTCACGCCGTCAGCGCGTGACGGCGCGCGAGCGCGACGAGTCGCTCGACGTCGCGGTCATGGATGCCGCAGGTGCGCAGCGACTGCGCGGTCTCGACGAGGTACGCGAGCGTGCTGCCGTAGCGGCCGTTGGCAGTCCTGAAGATCTCGAGCAGCTCGCCCTCGGCAAGCTGGCCGGTGTGGCTCGGGCTGCGTCGACTAAGCGTGAAGGCGAGGCCGCGGACGATGCCTTGCGGGGTGCGGCACGCGAGCCACTTCGGATCGTAGACACCGGACGGCATCTCGCGCGCCCAGAGCCGGCCGAGCTCCGATTCGACCTGCGTCCGCTCGATGCGATAGGCGCGGCCACGGCATGACCCGCCGGGGACGAGGGCGAAGACCAGGCCGGGACGCTCCGGCGTGCCCCGGTTGATGCGCGAGCGCATCGCCAGGGCGCGATGCCAGCCGTGCACCGTCGCCGGCCGCTCCTCGATCGCCTCGAACTCGGGCCGCCAGATCAGCGACGCGTAGCCGAACACCCAGACATCGCCGTGGCCGTTCCAGGCGGCGAGCGCGTGATCGAGTAGTCGCGCCGGGTCGCGCGCGCCTGCATGCGGTACGAAGGGAGGAGTCATCGCCAACTAGAATCGGTCGCCGAAAATTCCGGAACAGACATGGACGATCGAAGACCGCCGCCGCTGCGCAATTCTTCACGCACCGCGGCGAAGGTCGCGGTGGCAGTGCTGATCGTCATCGCCATTGCAGGATTCGTGCTCGCCGGCTTGCGGTCGCGGGCTCCGGCGCCCGAGCAGGCGGCCAGTGTCGATCCAACGCCCGAGGCCGCCGCGCCGCTGACCGCGGCGACCGCTCCAGCACGCCCGGCGGCTGCGGAGGCGGCCGATTTGCCGAACCAGATCGCGTTCGCGTCCGCTTCGGCGAGCCTTTCCGAGGATCAGGCGGCGAAGGTGCGCAAGCTCGCGACGACTGCGCAGACCCAGCGCCACAGCGTCGGCATCCTGTCGAAGGCGGAGGTCGGAAGCTCCCAGTTCGGCCTGGCGCAGCAGCGCACGCAGGTCGTGCGCCAGACCCTTGAGCAGAGTGGGGTGCCGCTCGGGCGGATGACGATCGAGATCTCGCAAGTGCCGCGCGGAAACCTCTCGGCCGCGGACGCGAACCGGGTCGAGGTGGTGATGCGCTGAGCCGGCGTCGGCGCCGACCGTCAGCCGGCTTCGGCCGGCGCTGGCCAGGAACACGATGAAGCAGTCGCTCGATCCGCTCGCGCTGGCGGCGCCCGCTCCGGTGATTCCGGTCATCGTCCTGCAGCGCGCCGACGACGCGGTCCCGCTTGCGCGAGCGCTCGTCGCCGGCGGCATCCGCGTTCTCGAAGTGACGCTGCGCACTCCAGCAGCGCTGCCGGCGATCGAAGCGATCGCGCGCGCGGTGCCGGAGGCGATCGTCGGCGCCGGCACGGTGCGCAGCGACGCCGACGCGCGCGCGGCGCATGCCGCCGGCGCGCGCTTCGCGGTCAGCCCGGGCTGGTCGCCGCACGTCGCCGTCGCCTGCCGTGCGCTCGATCTGGCGCTGCTGCCCGGCGTCGCGAGCGCGAGCGAGGTGATGGCGGCGAGCGACGCCGGCTTTCGCTTCCTCAAGTTCTTCCCGGCGGCTGCCGCCGGCGGGACGGCGATGCTGAAGGCGTGGGCGAGCCCGTTCGCCGACGTCGCCTTTTGTCCGACCGGCGGCATCGACGTCTCTATCGCGCCCGACTATCTCGCGCTTGCCAACGTCAAGGCGGTCGGCGGCTCGTGGCTGACGCCCGCCGATGCGATCGCCGCCGCCGACTGGCCGCGGATCGAGCGGCTGGCACGCGACGCTGCCGCTCTCGCGCGCAGCTAGCGCCGCCGCGCGCGCGACGCAGTCAGTCGTCGCGCTCGATCAGCTCGATCTTGTAGCCGTCGGGGTCGGCGACGAAGGCGATCGTCGTCGTCCCGCCCTTGACCGGCCCGGGCTCGCGCGTGACGGCGCCGCCGCCGGCGCGGACCTTCTCGCACGCCGCGCGGATGTCGGCCATGCCGAGCGCGATGTGGCCATAGGCGGTGCCGAGTTCGTAGTTGCTCACGCCATGGTTGTAGGTGAGCTCGATCTCGGCCTGCTCGGGGTTCGATCCGTAGCCGACGAAGGCGAGCGAGTAGCCCTGCTCGGGGCGCTCGGTCGTGCGCAGCAGGCGCATCCCCAGGATGCGCGTGTAGAAGTCGATCGAGCGCTGCAGGTCGCCGACCCGCAGCATGGTGTGGAGAAGTCTCATGTCAGTGCCCGAGGTTCACTTCGCGTCGAAGATGAAGCAAGTCGTCGAGCCGTGAGCGTACAGCTTGCCGTCGCTGCCCGTCAGACGGGCGTCGGCGGTCGCCATCCGCGCGCCGCCATGGATGATGCGGCCCTCGGCGCGAACGAACGGCACCTTGTCGGTGAGCGGGCGAACGATGTTGACCTTGAGCTCGGCCGTCGTGTAGGCCTTGCCGGCCGGCAGGGTCGACGCGACGGCGCAGCCGAGGGCCGAGTCGAGCAGCGTCGCGAACCAGCCGCCGTGGACGATCCCCATCGGGTTGTAGTGCGCGAAGCCGGGCTTGCCCTGGAAGACGACGCGGCCGTGCTCGGCCTCGGCGAGGATGAAGTCGAGCGTCTCCGAGATCGGCGGCGCCGGCCACTCGCCGGCGAGCATCGCCTGGAACATCTGCAGCCCGGACTTGCCGGCCGCCTGCTCGGGCGTCGCGATCCCGAAGCTGATTCCGCTGGCCCGCGAGGCGTCGTCGAAGGCCCGCCATTCGGCGAGGCGGTCGGTGGGTGCTGCGGATCGGGGCTCGGGCATCGGTGACTCCTGTGCGCCAAACAATTGTAGCTACAATCTTTCGATGCCCACCGACGAACGCCTCGTTCCGCGCGGCTGCACCAGCTTCAAGCTGCGCCAGCTGACGCGGCGCGTCGGCCAGCATTACGACCGCGTCGTCGTCGAGTGCGGCCTGAAGACGACGCAGTACTCGCTGCTGTCGCAGATCGAGCGGCTCGGACCGGCACGGCCGAGCGATCTCGCGGCGGCGATGGCGATGGACGCGTCGACCCTGACGCGCAACCTGCAGCCGTTGATCGAGCATGGCTGGGTCAAGGTCGGCCCGGGCGCCGACGGCCGCTCGCGGCTCGTCGTCCTGACGACACGCGGCAGCGCCAAGCGCGCCGAGGCGCAGCGGGCGTGGAAGCGCGCGCAGCTCGCCCTCAATGGCCGCCTCGGCAGCGACCGCGTCGCCGCGCTGCACGCGATGCTCGACGGCTGCCTCGCCACCTTGTCCGAACCGGAGACCTCCGATGCCTGATGCCGCCAGCGCCGCCGCGCGCCCGCCGCGCGCGGTGATTCCGTTCGCGCTCGTCCTCCTTGGCGCCGGCGGAATCTTCGCGGTGACGATGGGCGCGCGACAGTCGATGGGGCTCTTTCTCAGCGTCATCAACTCGACAACCGGCCTCGGCCTGGCGAGCATCAGCCTCGCGTTCGGCGTCGGCCAGCTGTGGTGGGGGTTGACGCAGCCGGTCGCGGGCATCGTTGCCGACCGCTATGGTGCCGGCCGCGTCCTCGTCGTCGGGCTGCTCCTGGTCTGCCTCGGCACCGCCCTGGTTCCCCTGATGTCGACGACGCTCGGCCTCATCGTCGCGATCGGCGTCCTCGCCGCCGGCGGCGCCGGCCTTGCGGGACCTTCGGTGCTGCTGGCGGCGACGGCGCGATTGACGCCGCCGGCGCGGCGCGGCATCGCGACCGGCATCGTCAACGCCGGCGGCTCGTTCGGCCAGTTCATCTTCGTGCCGATCGCGCAGGGCATCACCGCGATCGCCGGCTGGGCGATCGCGATCCAGAGCATGGCGGCGATCGTCCTGCTCGCCTTGCCGGCGGCATGGCTGCTGCGCGGCAGCGCGGCGCAGGCCGCGGCTGCGGCGACCGCAACGGCGAGGGCAGTGCCGGCGCGCCCGGAGACGACGCGCGAAGCGATCCGCCGCGCCCTGCGCACGCCCGGATATCTGCTCCTGGCGGCCGGCTTTTTCGTCTGCGGCTTCCACGTCGCTTTCATCGCCACCCACTTGCCGGGCGTCGTCGCGGCATGCCAGCTGCCACCAGCGGTCGGCGCGTGGGCGCTCGCCATCGTCGGCCTCTTCAACATCGTCGGCAGCTTCGCGATCGGCTGGGCGGTCGGCCGCTGGCGCATGAAATCGCTGCTGGCGCTGCTCTACGCATCGCGCGGCCTCGCCGTGCTGATCTTCCTGTTCGCACCGAAGACCGAGGCGGTCGTGCTCGTCTTCGCCGCCGTGATCGGCCTGACCTACTTGTCGACGGTGCCGCCGACGGCGGGGCTGGTCGCCAAGTTCTTCGGCACGGCGCACATGGCGACGCTGTTCGGCTTCGTCATGCTCTCGCACCAGCTCGGCGGCTTCCTCGGCGCCTGGCTCGGCGGCAAGGCGTTCGAATGGACCGGCAGCTACGACTGGATGTGGTATGCCGACATCGTGCTCGCCGCCGGCGCGGCGCTGATCCATCTGCCGATTCGCGAGGCCGCGCCACTGCCGCGTGTCGCCGTCGCCGCCGCTTGATGACAGCGCTCAGGGCGACGGCGTCGTCGGCGGCATGGTGTAGTTGAGCGCGAGCCTTCCGCCGTCGACGTAGACGATCTCGCCCGTCATGTAGCTCGCGGCGTCGCTGGCAAGGAAAGCGCAGACGGCCGCGATCTCGGCCGGATCGCCGAGCCGGCGCAGCGGCGTGCGGCTCAGGATCCGCGCCTTCGCCTCGGCGCTGCCGAGGACGGCCTTCTGCGCAAGCTCGGTCGCGATCGTCCCGGGAGCGACCGCGTTGACGCGGATGCCGCGGTCGGCGAGGGAAAGCGCCATCGCGCGCGTCAGCTGGTCGATGCCGCCCTTGCTCGCGTTGTAGCTGGCGATGGTCGGGATCGCCATCACGCCGTTGACCGAGCTCATGTTGACGATCGCGCCACCGCCGCTTCCGGCCATCACGCGCGCGACCGCCTG
Organism: Caldimonas sp.; assembly: GCA_036496385.1. GTDB lineage: Bacteria > Pseudomonadota > Gammaproteobacteria > Burkholderiales > Burkholderiaceae_C > Schlegelella_A. Next base: position 8,694 of record DASXLD010000006.1, read on the forward strand.
GGCGACGAGGAAGGCACCCTTGAGGTTGACGCCGATCACGGCATCCCAGTCGGCCTCGGCGATGTCGAGGAACTCGGCGGCGCGAAAGATCCCTGCGTTGTTGACGAGGATGTCGATCCGGCCGAATGCGGCGAGGGTCGTGCCGATCGCCGCGTCGACGTCGGCGCTGCGGGAGACGTCGCACGCGACGGCGCACGTTCGCGCGCCGGCGCCGGCGAGCTCGCGCGCGAGCGCGTCGACCGCCGGTTGGGCAACGTCCCACAGCGCGAGCGTCGCGCCGCTCGCCGCGAACAGCCGCGCGCACGCGGCGCCGATCCCTTGCGCGGCACCGGTGACGACGACGACGCGGCCGGTGAAATCGAAGCGGACGTCGTTCATGCGCGGGTTCGGTCGAGCCAGATGGCGATGCCCTGCGCGTTCAGCTCGAGGTCGAGCGCGAGCAGCTCGTGGATGCGCGCGTCGCTCAGGGTCACGCCGTGCGCACGCAAGCTCCCGAGGTGGATCGCCTCGAGGTCGCGGAGCAGTGCCGCATGGCGATCGCCGCCGCGCGGCACCGCGCGCGCAACCGCCACCATCTCGTCGAGCTGGTCGAGCAGCAAGACGGCGAGGCGAGCAACGTCGCCGATGCGGCCGTAGTGCGTCAGGTGCATGTGCGTGGGCGTGAACGCGAGCATCCGTTCGATCGAGCGGCGCAGCGCGTCCGGCTGGAACTGCACTGGCGTCGACGTCGGCATGATCCAGGGCCCGGCGCCGGTGTCGAAGTCGCGGTACGAGAGGCCGAACGTGTCGCCGGTGAAGAAGGCGCCGCTCGTCGCATCCCAGATGCAGTGGTGGTGCCTCGCGTGGCCCGGCGTGTCGAGAAAGAGCAGGGGCCGGCCGGCAAGCTCGATCGTCATGCCGTCGCGGGTTGCGACGACGCGCTCCGCCGGCACCGGAACGATGCTGCCGTACGAACGCTCGATCTCAGCGGCGCCATAGACGCCGGTCGCGCTTTTCACCAGATGCGCGGGGTCGACGAGATGGCGCGCGCCGCGCGGGTGCACGACCAGGCGCGCGTTCGGCAGCTGCCGCATCAGCAGGCCGGCACCGCCCGCGTGGTCGAGATGGACGTGGGTCGGGATGACGAAGTCGACCGCGTCGACGCCGAGGCCCGCGCCCTCGAGCGCGGCGAGCAGGCGCGGCACGGCGTGGTTGGTGCCGGTGTCGACGAAGGCGGCGCGGCCGCGCTCGACGAGCAGGTAGGCGGCGTCGAAGAGCGGCCGGTGAAAGCCGGTGTCGACGACGCGGATGCCGTGATCGAGCTTGTCGACGAAGGGCGGTTCGACCCGCGTCGGGCCGATCGAGGCGAGGCTGGAGTCGGTCACGCGGAAGGCGGCATCGGGCGATAGCGGGATCACCGCCGATTCTAGAGAGCGACGAGTCGCGGGCAGGGAGAAAAGGACAGGATCAGAATACGCGGCACGGCACTCGCTGCCGTGCCGCGGGGCCACGCCATGCATTCACTTCATCGCCTTTCCGTTCGCGCCGCTTCGCTACTGCTGCTTGTTGTGCTCGGCGCCTGCGCAACGCCCAGCGGGTTGCCGGTCGGCACGTCGATCGACGATGCGCGCGAGATGGTTGGCCGGCCGAGGGACGAATATCCACTGGTCGGTGGCGGCACCCGCGTCGAGGTACGCCGCGGCCGCGAAACCCACATGCTCGACTTCGACGCCGGTGGCCGGCTCGTCGCAAGCCGGCAAGTGCTGACGCCCCAAACCTTCGCCACCATCGCGCCCGGAATGACGCAGGACGAGGTGCTGGCGCGGATCGGACGGCCGACGTTCGTGTTCCCCGTCGGCTGGCAGCAGCTCAAGGTCTGGAACTACCGCTTCGGCGGCCTCGAAGGCGACTGCGTCGTGTTCCAGGTCTCGATCAGCAACCAGACGCACACCGTTTCCGATGCCGGACCCAATACCGACCCGGCGTGCAGCCATGGTCCCGACCGTAGCTAGCGGTCGCGAGGTCCGAACGCGCGCATCTGTGCGGCGGCCAGCAAGCCGCCGCCACGTACTTCCCTAAGCCGCAAGCAGCTGTCTCAGCACGAACGGCAAGATGCCGCCGTGCTTGTAGTAGTCGACCTCGATCGCCGTGTCGATGCGCAGCACGAGCGGGATCCGGCGCGTCTTGCCATCTGCGGCATGAACGACCAGCGTCGCATCCTGCTGCGGGCGCAGCGTGCCGGCGATCTCGATGTCGAAGGTCTCGGTGCCGCGGATGGCGAGCGATTCCCACGAGTCGCCCGACTTGAACTGCAGCGGCAGCACGCCCATGCCGACCAGGTTCGAGCGATGGATGCGCTCGAAGCTGCGCGCGATCACGGCCTTGATGCCGAGCAGCTGCGTCCCCTTGGCGGCCCAGTCGCGGCTCGACCCGGTGCCGTACTCCTCGCCGCCGAAGACGATCGTCGGCGTCCCTTCGGCCATGTACTTCATCGCCGCGTCGTAGATGAACATCTTCTCGCCCGAGGGCTGGAAGAGCGTGACGCCGCCTTCCTCGCGCGAGCCGTCGGCGCCGGGCGGGATCATCAGGTTCTTGATCCGCACGTTGGCGAAGGTGCCGCGCATCATCACCTCGTGGTGGCCGCGCCGCGAGCCGTAGGAGTTGAAGTCGGCCTTGACGACGCCGTGCTCCTTCAGCCAGAGGCCGGCCGGTGACGACTCCTTGATGGCGCCGGCAGGCGAGATGTGGTCGGTCGTGATCGAGTCGCCGAACAGCGCCATCGCACGTGCGCCCCGGATGCCGCTCGCCGCCGCCGCCGGCCGCATCTCGAAGCTCTCGAAGAAGGGCGGCTCGGCAATGTAGGTCGAAGTGGGCCAGTTGTAGACCTGGCCCGAGACGCCGCGGATCTTCTCCCACAGCGGCCCGGGCTCGCTGCCGACCTTGTCGTAGTTCGCCTTGTAGGACTTGCCGTTCATCGCGAACTTCATCAGCGCGGCGATCTCGTCGCTGGTCGGCCAGATGTCGCCCAGATAGACGTTCTTGCCGCCCTTGCCCTTGCCGACCGGCTCGGTCATCAGGTCCTTCAGCACCGTTCCCGCGATCGCGTAGGCGACGACGAGCGGCGGGCTGGCGAGGAAGTTCGCCTTCAGGTTCGGATGGATGCGCGCCTCGAAGTTGCGATTGCCCGAGAGTACGGCGGCGCAGACCAGGTCGTTCTTGGTGATCGCCTCGTTGATCTCTGGCGTCAGGTCGCCGGCGTTGCCGATGCAGGTCGTGCAGCCGTAGGCGGCGAGGCTGAAGCCGAGCTTGTCGAGATAGGGCAGAAGGCCGGCCTTGGTCAGGTATTCGGTGACGATGCGCGAGCCCGGCGCGAGCGAGGTCTTGATGTGCGGCTCGACCTTGAGGCCGGCCTCGACCGCCTTCTTCGCCAGCAGCCCGGCGCCGATCATCACGCTCGGGTTCGAGGTGTTGGTGCACGACGTGATCGCTGCGATCAGGACGTCGCCGTTGCCGATCGTCCGCTCGGACGGCGCCGGCAGCTTTGGCTCGGCCTCGTGCAGCGCTGCCGCGAGGGTCGGCTTGTTGGCGGCCATCTCCTCGACGAAGCGGGGCGCGCCCGGCTGGACGGAGGGCGTGTGCGGCACCTTGGCGCTGTCGTCGGCCCGCGCATGCGCGCGCGCCTCGGCCGAGCGCACGTGGTGACGCGTGAGCAAATGCCCGGCCGGCTGATTGAAGCCGTTTTCCGCCGGCGACTTGCTGAAGAGCGCGGTGAACTGGTCCTTGACGTGGCCGATCTCGATCCGGTCCTGCGGCCGCTTGGGCCCGGCCAGGCTCGGCGCCACCGTGCCGAGGTCGAGGCGGACGACCTTGCTGTAGTCGATCGCGCCGGCGCGCGGCATGCCGTACAGGCCTTGCGCCTTGAAGTAGGCCTGGAAGAACTCGATCTCGGTCGCCGTCCGCCCGGTGCCTTCGAAGTACTCGATCGTCTTGTCGTCGACCGGAAAGAATCCCATCGTCGCGCCGTACTCGGGCGCCATGTTGGCCATCGTCGCGCGGTCGGGCACCGACAGGCTCTCGGTGCCGGCGCCGAAGAACTCGACGAACTTGCCGACCACCTTCTCGCGGCGCAGGATCTCGGTGACGGCGAGGACGAGATCGGTCGCGGTCACGCCCTCGCGCAGGCGCCCGCTGAACTCGAAGCCGACGACATCGGGAGTCAGGAAGTAGACCGGCTGGCCGAGCATCGCGGCTTCGGCCTCGATCCCGCCGACGCCCCAGCCGACGACGCCGATGCCGTTGATCATCGTCGTGTGGCTGTCGGTGCCGACGAGTGAATCGGGGTAGTAGACGGCCGGCCCGCCCGCCTCCGCAGGAGCACCCTGGTGGACGCCGCGCGCCAGGTACTCGAGGTTGACCTGGTGGACGATGCCGAAGCCGGGCGGGACGACGCCGAAGGTGTCGAACGCCTGCATGCCCCACTTCATGAACTGGTAGCGCTCGAGATTGCGCTTGAACTCGAGCTGCATGTTCAGGTCGAGCGCGTTCTTGGTGCCGAAGTAGTCGATCATGATCGAGTGGTCGACGACGAGGTCGACCGGCACCAGCGGCTCGATCGACTTCGCATCCTTGTTCATCGCCTTGGCGACGCTGCGCATCGCCGCCAGGTCGGCGAGCAGCGGCACGCCGGTGAAGTCCTGCAGGACGACGCGGGCGACGACGAACGGGATCTCGTCCTGGCGCGGCGCGGTCGCTTGCCAGCCGGCGACCTCGGCGACGTGCTCGGGGATGACCTTCTTGCCGTCGCAGTTGCGCAGCACCGACTCGAGGACGATCCGGATCGAGACCGGCAGGCGGGCCACGTTCGGATACGTCTTCTGCAACTCGGGCAGCGAATAGAAGCTGCCGGTCTTGCCGGAGGCGGTCTTGAACGTGCGGAGCGTGTTGGCGAAAGCGTGCGGCATGGTGAACCTTGTTCTCTGGAGGTGGGGCAGCGCGGTCGACGTTCAGACCGATTTCGGAACGATGATCTTGAGCCCCTTGAAGTAGTCGCGGAAGAAGCCCGCGTCGCGAGTGATGAGAGCGCTGCATTGGAGCAGGGCATGGGCGCCGATCAGGAAGTCTGGCACCGTCCTCGGCGAGACCGGCGTGCGGCCTTCGGCCTTCATGCGCTGCTTGTAGCGGCGCTGCATCTCCCCGGCACGCACGGCGGCGCGAGCGTCTGTCGCCGAGTAGCGGATGCCGGCTTCCTCGAGCACGTCGAACAGCTCGGCGCCGAAGCCGAGGCCGGCGACGACCTCGCTGACAACCACGTCGCAGACCACGACCGGGCCCGAGGTCAACGCCTGGCGAAGGCTGGATTCGGAGGCCTCGGCGCCGGCGTCGCCGCCGAGAAGATCGATCAGCACGGAGGTATCGATGGCGATCATCGCCTGCGACCGTCGGCTCAGGGGTCGACCGGGTCGCCGGGCGCGCGCCCTCGGAGCTCGCGCATCACGTCGTCCGTGGTCACGCCGGGCGGCAGCTTGAAGCGACCGCGCAAGCGCGAGATCGCGTCGTCGACATTCTTGCGCAGGATGATGCGGCCGCCGTCGAGCTCGACCTTCAGCTGCGTTCCCTTGGTCAGGCCGAGCGCGTCCCGAACCGCCTTCGGCAAGGTGATCTGACCGCGCTCAGCGACAGTCGCTTCCATGGCATTCCCCGATGAATCCGTATGCATCGATCATACATACTTTTCGATGCATATTCAAGGCGTCGGGCAGCCGGGCCGTCACCCGTGGCGGCGCTCGAACTCACGCAGGTAGCCGACCAGGGTGCGGACGCCTTCGATCGGCATCGCGTTGTAGATCGATGCCCGCATGCCGCCGACGATCCGGTGACCCTTCAGGTTCAGGAGCCCTGCGTCGTGCGCGCCGGCGAGGAACGCCGCATCGAGCGCCGGATCGGGAAGGTGAAAGCAGACGTTCATGCGCGAGCGGTCGCCCTTTGCGATCCGCTTCGCGTAGAAGTCGCTTGCATCGAGGGCGCCGTAGAGAAGCTCGGCCTTGGCCCGGTTGCGCTCGGCCATCGCGGCGACGCCGCCGCCGGCGCGAAGCCAGTCGAAGACGAGGCCGGCGATGTAGATCGCGTAGGTCGGCGGGGTGTTGATCATCGAGTCGTTGGCCGCCTGCACCGCGTAGTCGAACGCGGTCGGCGTGATCGGCAGCGCCTGGCCGATGAGATCGTCGCGGACGATGACGATCGTGAGGCCAGCCGGCCCGATGTTCTTCTGCGCGCCGGCATAGATCAGGCCGTAGCGCGAGACATCGAGCGGCGTCGACAGGATGTTCGACGACATGTCGGCGACGAGCGGGACGTCGCCGGTATCGGGAGTCCAGTGGTACTCGAGGCCGATGATCGTCTCGTTCGCGCAGATGTGGACGTACGCCGCGTCGCGGTCGAGCCGCCACTCGCTTTGCGGCGGGATCGCGGTGAAGCCGTTGCCTTCCGAGCTCGCCGCGACGTTGACGGTGCAAAAGCGCGCCGCCTCGGCGATCGAGCGCTTCGACCAGTCGCCGGTGTTGACGTAGTCGGCGCGAGTCCTGCCGCGCAGCAGATTCATCGGCACGATCGCGTTCTCGCCGATCGCGCCGCCCTGGAGGAAGACGACCTTGTAGTTGTCGGGGATCGCGAGGAGCTCGCGCAGCGCGGCGAGCGCTTGCGCGTGGATCGACATGAACTCCTTGCCGCGATGGCTCATCTCCATCACCGACATGCCGCTGCCGTGCCAGTCGAGCATCTCCTCGGCGGCACGGCGCAGGACGGGTTCCGGGAGGGCGGCGGGACCTGGGCTGAAGTTGTACGGGCGCGTCATGCGCCCATTATCGAGTCGCGCGTCGACTCGACAGGGATCACTTCATCGTCGAGGTCGAGCTCGTTCCCGCGTCGAGCATCGCCTTGATCGGCGCTGCCTCGCCCGCCGCCTTCGCCGACTTCGCCTCGGCGACGAGTTCGCGCTGCTTCGGGCAGATGCAATCGTCGACCAGGCGGTGGCCCGCCTTGACGTCGAGCAGCATCGACTTGCTCGCAATCTGCACCATCAGCGTCTCGCCGCGGACGTCCTCGAGGCGGATCGCTCCCGTCGACGAGAGGATCGGCTTCATCAGCCAGCTGCCCCTGCCGAACTTGACGTCGACGTAGGCAGGGTGACTCGCGTTCTGGGCGACGCTCACGCTCTGGCTGAACTCGCAGTCGTAGGCGCCGTAGAAGACGAGCTCCGCCGCCTTGACCTGCTCGGGTTGAGCGTCCGGGATCGCGAAGCCGATCTTGATCTGGGGCACCTTCGCGGCCGGCTTGGCACCGTGCTTGGCCGGCGGGCTGGTCGGGTCGGCGGCGATCGCGGGTGCGAGGGAGAAAGCGGAAGCGGTCAGAGCGGCGACGACGCGCGCGCAGCGAAAGAGGGAAGTCGGCATGACGTGGCCTTTCAGAGACGAACGAGCGGCGCGATTTTCATCCAGCGTGAGCGACGCAGCGCCTGGTTTACCCCCCGTTACCGGCAGGTCGGGAACTCCGTCACGGCAACCGCTGCCGCCGCCCGCTCGTGGCTCATGCGTTCGATGCTCAGACGAGGTGCTTGACGCCGTCCTGCTCCTCGCGAAGCTCGTTCAGCGTCGCGTCGATCCGCCCCTGGCTGAAGGCATCGATCGGCAAACCCTCGACGACCTTGTACTCGCCACCGCTGGTCGTCACCGGGAAGCCGAACATCGTGTCCTTCGGGATGCCGTAATGGCCGTCGGACGGGATTCCCATCGTCACCCAGCGACCATTGGTGCCGAGCACCCAGTCGCGGACGTGGTCGATCGCCGCGTTCGCCGCCGACGCCGCTGACGACAGCCCGCGCGCTTCGATGATCGCCGCACCGCGCTTGCCGACGGTCGGCAGGAAGACGTCGCGGTTCCACGCGTCGTCGCCGATCATGTCCTTCACCTGCTTGCCGTCGATGGTCGCGAAGCGGTAGTCGGCGTACATCGTCGGCGAGTGGTTGCCCCAGACGGCGACCTTCTCGATCGCCGCGACGGGCTTGCCGATCTTGGCGGCGAGCTGGCTCGCGGCACGGTTGTGGTCGAGGCGCAGCATCGCCGTGAAGTTGCCGCGCGGCAGCTCGGGCGCGCTCTTCATCGCGATCCAGGCGTTGGTGTTGGCCGGATTGCCGACGACAAGCACCTTGACCTTGCGCGAAGCGACCGCGCTCAGCGCCTTGCCTTGCGCGGTGAAGATTTGCGCGTTCGCCGAAAGGAGGTCCTTGCGCTCCATCCCCGGCCCGCGCGGCCGCGCGCCGACGAGCAGCGCGTAGTCGGCATCCTTGAACGCGGAGTTCGGGTCGGCGTGCGAGGTCATGCCGGCGAGCAGCGGAAAGGCGCAATCCTCGAGCTCCATCATCACGCCCTTCAACGCTTTCTGCGCCTTCTCGTCGGCGATCTCGAGCATCTGCAGAACGACGGGCTGGTCCTTGCCGAGCATCTCGCCCGATGCGATGCGAAAGAGCAGGGCATAGCCGATCTGGCCGGCGGCGCCGGTGACCGCGACGCGGACGGGGGACTTCATGATGGTTTCTCCGGGCGAATGGGGGGACGCATGGTCGGCGGCGCGCGGCGCGGAGGCGGTAGCGAGCAGGACCTCGCAGTTTACGGCCGCCGCCGATCGCGACTCGATGACAGGGAGGGTCGCGGGTGCCGGAACGCGAGCGAGGTAAAGTCTGCTGCATTGCAATAAAATCGATTGGCTGCACGGCGCGCCTCGAATCGAAGATCGACATGGCCACGTCACTCAAGGAACAACCACTGAAGCAGCGGCCGGTCTATCGCAACATTCACATCTCGCAGCTGCCGTCGTATCGCCTGCCGGCCGCCGGCTGGGTCTCGATCCTGCACCGGATCAGCGGCGCCGCGATGTTCCTCCTGCTGCCGTTCGTGATCTGGCTGTTCGACGTCTCGGTGAGCTCGGAGGTCTCGTACGAGCGGTTCGTCGCCGCGTTCACCGTCGGCATCGGCGCCGTGCCGGGCTGGTTCCTGAAGCTGGTCGCGTTCGCGCTGATCTGGGCCTACCTGCTCCACTTCTGCGCGGGCCTCCGCCACGTCTGGATGGACGCGACGCACGAAGTCGGCCTCGAGTTCGGCCGCGTCTCGGCGCTGCTCGCGATCGGCATCGGCACCGTCGTTGCGCTCGTGCTCGGCGCGAAGCTCTTTTTCTGAGGCGCTCCCGATGAGCACGTCTTTCGGTTCCCGGCGCCTCGTCGTCGGCGCGCACTATGGCTTGCGCGACTGGCTCGCGCAGCGCATCACCTCGCTCCTGATGGCGCTGTTCACGGTCGCCGTCGTCATCCAGGTCCTGATGCCGGGCCCGATCGACTACTACAAATGGTCGGCGATCTTCGCCCAGCAGTGGATGAAGGTGCTCACCTTCGTCACCGTCGTCTCGCTGCTGTACCACGTCTGGGTCGGCATGCGCGACATCTGGATGGACTACGTCAAGCCGGTCGGCGTGCGCCTCATGCTCGAGATCGTCACCATCGCCTGGCTGGTCGGCTGCTCCGGCTGGGCGATCCAGGTGCTGTGGAGACTTTGATGGACTCTCCCGCCGTCCACACCTCGAGCGTCCCGACGCGTCGCTTCGACGTCGTCATTGTCGGCGCCGGTGGTTCGGGGATGCAGGCGTCGCTCCAGCTTTCCCGTGCCGGCCTCAACGTCGCAGTGCTGACGAAGGTGTTCCCGACCCGCTCGCACACCGTCGCGGCGCAGGGCGGCATCGGTGCCGCGCTCGGCAACATGAGCGAGGACAACTGGCACTATCACTTCTACGACACGGTCAAGGGCTCCGACTGGCTCGGTGACCAGGACGCGATCGAGTTCATGTGCCGCGAGGCAGCGAACGTCGTCTACGAGCTCGAGCACTACGGCATGCCGTTCGATCGCAACGCCGACGGCACGATCTACCAGCGTCCCTTCGGCGGCCACACCGCGAACTATGGCGAAAAGCCCGTGCAGCGCGCCTGCGCCGCCGCCGACCGCACCGGCCACGCGATGCTGCACACGCTGTATCAGCAGAACGTGCAGGCGCGCACCAATTTCTTTGTCGAGTGGATGGCGCTCGACCTGCTCCGCGATGCGGAGGGCGCGGTCGTGGGCGTCACCGCGCTCGAGATGGAGACCGGCGAGCTGCACATCCTGCAGGCGAAGGCGGTGATGCTCGCGACCGGCGGTGCCGGCCGCATCTTCGGCGCGTCGACCAACGCCTTCATCAACACCGGCGACGGCCTCGGCATGGCGGCGCGCGCCGGCCTGCCGCTCGAGGACATGGAGTTCTGGCAGTTCCACCCGACCGGCGTCTACGGCGCCGGCGTGCTGCTGACCGAAGGCTGCCGCGGCGAGGGCGCGATCCTGCGCAACAGCGACGGCGAGCGCTTCATGGAGCGCTATGCGCCGACCCTCAAGGACCTCGCACCGCGCGACTTCGTCTCGCGCTGCATGGACCAGGAGATCAAGGAAGGGCGCGGCTGCGGTGCGGAGAAGGACTACATCGTCCTCGACATGACCCACCTCGGCGCCGACACGATCAAGAAGCGGCTGCCGAGCGTGCTCGAGATCGGCCACAACTTCGCCAACGTCGACATCACGCGCGAGCCGATTCCGGTCGTGCCGACGATCCACTACCAGATGGGCGGCGTGCCGACCAACGTGCACGGCCAGGTCGTCGCGCCGAAGAACGGCAACCCGAACGCCGTCGTCGCCGGCCTGTACGCGGTCGGCGAGTGCTCGTGCGTCAGCGTCCACGGCGCCAACCGGCTCGGCACCAACTCGCTGCTCGACCTGCTCGTCTTCGGTCGCGCCGCCGGCAACCACATCATCGCGAGCGGCGTCGCCCAGGGGCCGCACCGCAGCCTGCCGGCGAAGGCGGCCGACTTCAGCGCCGCCCGCCTCGCGCGCCTCGACGCCAGCACCGGCGGCGAGTACTCGCAGGCGATCGCCAACGACCTGAGGAAGACCATGCAGCAGCACGCCGGCGTGTTCCGCACCCAGGCGTCGATGGACGAGGGCGTCGGCAAGGTGCAGGCGATCGCCGAGCGGGCCTGGTCGATGCACCTCGCCGACAAGTCGAATATCTTCAACACCGCGCGCGTCGAGGCGCTCGAGGTCGACAATCTGATGGAGTCGGCGCTCGCGACGATGGTCTCGGCGGCAGCGCGCCGCGAGTGCCGCGGCGCGCACACCGTGTCCGACTACGAGCGTCCGATCGACGATCCGGTCGCGCCCAACGGCCGCAACGACGCCGAGTGGATGAAGCACTCGCTCTGGTTCAGCGAAGGCAACCGGCTCGAATACAAGCCGGTGAACCTGACGCCGCAAACCGTCGAATCGATCCCGCCCAAGGTGCGCACGTTCTGAACATGGCAGCCGAACCTACCCCCTCCGTCGTCGCCGCGCTCGACTCCATCGGCGTGCCGCCGGTGTCCAGGCCGTCGACGCGCACCTTCCGCATCTACCGCTACGACCCCGAAACGGGCGCCGCGCCGGCGATGCAGACGATGACTGTCGAGCTCGACGGCAGCGAGCGGATGCTGCTCGACGCGCTCATGAAGCTGAAGGCGATCGACCCGAGCCTGAGCTTTCGCCGCTCCTGCCGCGAAGGCGTGTGCGGCTCGGATGCAATGAACATCAACGGCAAGAACGGCCTCGCGTGCCTCACCAACATGCGCACGCTGAAGGACCCGATCGTTCTGAAGCCGCTGCCCGGGCTGCCGGTGATCCGCGACCTGATCGTCGACATGACGGAGTTCTTCAAGCAGTACCACTCGATCAAGCCCTACTTGATCAACGAATCGCGTCCGCCCGAGAAGGAGCGCCTGCAAACCCCCGAGGAGCGCGACGAGCTGAACGGCCTCTACGAGTGCATCCTCTGCGCGAGCTGCTCGACCGCGTGTCCGAGCTTCTGGTGGAACCCCGACAAGTTCGTCGGCCCGGCCGGGCTGTTGCAGGCGTACCGCTTCATCGCCGACAGCCGCGACGAGGCGACCAACGAGCGCCTCGACAACCTCGAGGATCCGTACCGCCTGTTCCGCTGCCACACGATCATGAATTGCGTCGACGTCTGTCCGAAGCAGCTCAACCCGACGCGCGCCATCGGCAAGATCAAGGAGTTGATGGTGAGGCGCGCCGTCTGATGAACGATGCCGCCGCGCCCGCCGCCGCCCGGCCCTCGGCCGCCGCGATCGATGCGCGCGCGCTGAGCAAGCTGCGCTGGCGCTGCCGGCGCGGCCTGCTCGAGAACGATCTGCTGCTCGAGCGCTTCTTCGCCCGTTCCCGGCCGGTGAGCGAAGACGACGCGCGCGGCCTCGCACTGCTGATGGAGCTCGCCGACAACGACCTGCTCGACGTTTTCCTCGGCCGCCAGCAGCCGCCTGCCCATCTCGATCGGCCCGAGGTGCGTCGAGTCGTCGAGGCCGTCCGGGCGACGCGCTGAGGCGCGCGGGGACATCGTCCGGGACTCGCCTCCTTCGCCAGCCCACTTCTTTCGAGGACTTCGCCATGACTCCGTCCGACGTCAAAGCCACCCTCACGTTCTCCGACGGCAGCCCGAGCATGGAGCTGCCGCTCTACAAGGGCACGATCGGGCCGGACGTGATCGACATCCGCAAGCTCTACGCGCAGACGGGGAAGTTCACCTACGACCCCGGCTTTCTGTCGACGGCGTCGTGCGACTCGACGATCACCTACATCGACGGCGACAAGGGCGAGCTGCTCTACCGCGGCTATCCGATCGAGGAGCTGGCGACCCAGTGCGACTACCTCGAGACCTGCTATCTGCTGCTCAAGGGCGAGCTGCCGTCGGCGACCGAGAAGACCGAGTTCACGCAGCTCGTCACGCATCACACGATGGTCAACGAGCAGATGCAGTTCTTTCTGCGGGGCTTTCGCCGTGACGCGCATCCGATGGCGATCCTGACCGGCTTGGTCGGTGCGCTCTCGGCCTTCTATCACGACTCGACCGACATCACCAATCCGCTGCACCGGGAGATCTCGGCGATCCGCCTCATCGCCAAGATGCCGACGCTCGTCTCGATGGCCTACAAGTACAACGTCGGACAGCCCTACATCTATCCCAAGAACGACCTCACGTACGCCAGCAACTTCATGCGCATGATGTTCGCGACGCCGTGCGAGGACTACGCGCCGAACGAAGTGCTGGTGCGGGCGATGGACCGCATCTTCATCCTCCACGCCGACCACGAGCAGAACGCTTCGACGTCGACGGTTCGCCTGTGCGGCTCGTCGGGGACGAATCCGTTCGCGGCGATCGCCGCCGGCGTCGCCTGCCTCTGGGGCCCGGCGCACGGCGGCGCCAACGAGGCGGCGCTGAACATGCTCGAAGACGTGCAGAAGATGGGTGGCGTCGAAAAGATCGGCGAGTTCGTCAAGCAGGTCAAGGACAAGAACTCGGGCATCAAGCTGATGGGCTTCGGCCACCGGGTCTACAAGAACTACGACCCGCGCGCCAAGCTGATGCGCGAGACCTGCCACGAAGTGCTCGACGCGCTCGGCCTGCACGACGATCCGATCTTCAAGCTCGCGATGTCGCTCGAGAAGATCGCCCTCGAGGACGAGTACTTCGTCGCCCGCAAGCTCTACCCGAACGTCGACTTCTATTCGGGAATCGTGCAGCGCGCGATCGGCATCCCGGTGAGCCTCTTCACCGCGATCTTCGCGCTGGCGCGCACCGTCGGCTGGATCGCCCAGCTGAACGAGATGATCGGCGACCCGGAGTACAAGATCGGCCGGCCGCGCCAGCTCTACACCGGAGCCGCGCAGCGCCGCGTGAAGCCGGTCGGCGAGCGCGGCTGACGGCTAGTCCACGGCTTCGTCCGCACCCCGCGTTGGCGGGGAGGCAGCCGGCGCAACATCGCTTGCGAGCCCGCTTTCAATGCGGCAGACTCTGGGAACAAGGCGCGCGCCGGGCGGCGTGCGGCCAACAACCCCGAGGAGACGTTCCATGCGAATTCCCGTCTTTGCCCTGTCATGGGCAACGCCTGCGCTTGCGCTAGCCATGGTGGCCGGCGTCCAAGCCCAGGAGCGCGAGAAGGCCACGAGCCCGAGCGCGACCGTGCCGGCGAGCCCGACGGTGACCACGACGACGGCGTCGTCGATGATTGTCGTGCGCGACAAGGAAACGGGCGCCCTGCGCGCCGCCACCGCCGAAGAAGCGGAGAAGCTGATCTCATCCGGCCGCAACGCACAAGCGGCACGTGCTCCGGTCGAGCCGCGCGAGATCCGCGCCCGCCCAGGGACGCGAGCGATGGCTCTTGGCGATGCCGGGATGTCGACGCAGGTCGTTCGGAGGAATGCCAAGGGTGGCCTCGACGAGGCCTGCGTCGAGAGCAGCGAGGCCGCGACGAAGTTCATGTCGACCGCGAATGTGAAGGCCCATGAGAAGGTGAAGGCCCATGAATAAGCCCTCGCGTCTCTTCGCCTCGCTCGCGCTCGCCGTCTCGGCGCTCGCGACCCCGTTCGTTGCTCGGGCGGCAGCGACCATCACAATCATCAACGGCGATCCACCCAACGTCGGCTTCAACGATCCGACGGCGGTCCCGCCGGTCGGCGGGAATAGCGGCATTACCCTCGGTGAGCAACGCCTCAACGTGTACCAGGCCGTCGCCACCAAGTGGGGCACGGAGCTGACCAGCGCGGTTCCGATCCTCGTCTATGCGACGTGGACAGCACTCTCCTGCGACACAACGTCGGCCGTCCTCGGTTCGGCCGGTCCTGTCTTCGTCAGCAGCGACTTCGAGGGCGCGCCCTTCCCCGGGACCTGGTACAACGTGGCGCTCGCCAACAAAATCTCGGGCGTCGACCAGGTGCCGCCCGACCCGTCGTCGAGCGATCCAAGGATCAACCTCGGTGTCGACATCCAGGCGCAGTTCAACGTCAACCTCGGCAGCCCGACTTGCCTGCCGGGCCTGCCGTTCTACCTCGGGCTCGACAACAACCATGGCGCGTTGATCGATTTCTACACGGTGCTGTTGCACGAGCTGGGTCACGGCCTGGGCTTCACGGTTCTCACCGACGGCTCGACCGGCAAGCGTCTGGGCAGCCCGGCGCTGCCGGGAGTGTGGGAACGGTTCATGACGGACAACACGTCCGGCCTGACCTGGTTCGAAATGACGAACCGGCAGCGCAAGCAGTCGGCGATCAACTTCCGCAATCTCGTGTGGACCGGAGCAGCGGTGACCGCCGATGCGCCGAGCGTACTGGTCGCGGGGACCCCGGAACTGGTGCTGAACTCGCGGCGTGAAAAGATATTCGCCGTCGGCACGGCGTCGTTTGGGCCACCCCTGGATGCGACTGGCGTGACCGCTGCGCTGGCGACCATCGTCACGCAGAGCGGTGAGGTCGGTCCCGGCTGCAGCCCGTTCGACGCCGGCAACACTGCGGCGGTGAGCCGCAAGGTGGCGATCATCGACCGCGGTGGCTGCGCATTCACGCAAAAGACGAAGAACGCCCAGCTTGCCGGTGCGAAGGCTGTTCTCATTGCCAACAACGTGGCCGGCCCACCGCCTGGCCTCGGCGGCACCGATGCGACGATCACCATTCCGGCGGTCGGCGTGTCGCAGGATGACGGCGCCACGCTGAAGGCGTCGATCCGGCCTCGCCTGTCGCCGACCGTGACGCTGCACCTCAACGGGTCGCAGCTGGCGGGCGCCGACGTTGCCGGCCGCGTGCTTCTCTACACGCCGGACCCGTACCAGGGTGGCTCGTCGGTGTCGCACTGGGACACGATCGCGTTCCACAATCTGCTGTTGGAACCGGCGATCAACGGCGACCTCACCCACGAGGTCAAGCCGCCACAAGACCTGACGAAGTCGCTGTTCACCGACATCGGCTGGTAAGCGCGGTTCCGCCGCTTTCGCGCGAAGGGCACGGTGACGTGCCCTTCGTCGCTTCAGGGCCAGGAAGCGTCTCTTAGAATTGCGCGGGTGACAGCGGCCCGCACTCTCTACGACAAGATCTGGGACGAGCACGTCGTCCATTCGGAGAGCGACGGCACGGCGATCGTCTACATCGACCGTCACCTGGTCCACGAGGTGACGAGTCCGCAAGCGTTCGAGGGGCTCGAACTCGCCGGCCGCAAGGTCTGGCGCGTCTCGGCGAACCTCGCCGTCAGCGACCACAACGTGCCGACGACCGATCGCTCGCACGGCATTGCCGATCCGGTCTCGCGCCTGCAGGTCGACACCCTCGACGCCAACTGCGACCGCCACGGCATCACCCAGTTCAAGATGAACGATCTTCGCCAGGGGATCGTCCACGTGATCGGCCCGGAGCAGGGCGCGACCCTGCCTGGCACGACCGTCGTCTGCGGCGACTCGCACACGTCGACGCATGGAGCTTTCGGCGCCCTCGCGCAAGGCATCGGCACGAGCGAGGTCGAGCACGTGCTGGCGACGCAGACGCTGCTCGCCCGCAAGGCGAAGAACATGCTCGTCCGCGTCGACGGCAAGCTCGGCCGCGGCTGCAGCGCCAAGGACATCGCCCTCGCCGTGATCGGCAAGATCGGCACCGCCGGCGGCACCGGACACACGATCGAGTTTGCCGGCAGCGCGATCCGCGCGCTCAGCATGGAAGGGCGGATGACGGTCTGCAACATGGCGATCGAAGCGGGCGCGCGCGCCGGGCTGGTCGCCGTCGACGAGACGACGATCGCGTACCTGCGCGGCCGGCCGTACAGCCCGACCGGGATCGAGTGGGAGCAGGCGGTGGCGTACTGGCGAACGCTGCGCTCCGACGCCGACGCGCATTGGGACAGCGTCGTCACGGTCGACGCCGGCGAGATCCGCCCGCAGGTCACGTGGGGAACCTCGCCCGAGATGGTCGTCTCGATCGCCGACCGCGTCCCCGATCCCGACAGCGAGCGCGACCCGGGCCGGCGCGACGCGATGGAGCGGGCGCTTCGCTATATGGCGCTCGAGCCCAATCTGCCGGTGACCGACATCCGCGTCGACAAGGTCTTCATCGGCTCGTGCACGAACTCGCGCATCGAGGATCTGCGCGACGCCGCTGCGGTCGTGCGCCGGCTCGGCGGATCGGTCGCCAGCAATGTCAAGCTGGCGATGGTCGTTCCGGGGTCCGGGCTCGTGAAGGAGCAGGCCGAGCGCGAAGGGCTCGACAAGGTCTTCAAGGGTGCCGGCTTCGAATGGCGCGAGCCGGGCTGCTCGATGTGCCTGGCGATGAACGCCGACCGGCTCGAGCCCGGCGAGCGCTGCGCGTCGACCAGCAATCGCAACTTCGAAGGCCGTCAGGGCGCGGGCGGGCGTACCCACCTGGTCAGCCCGGCGATGGCCGCAGCGGCGGCTATCGAAGGGCATTTCGTCGACGTCCGCCGGCTGGTTTGAAGGGAGCCGAGGTGGAACCGTTTCGCACCCACACCGGCCTCGTTGCGCCGATGGACCGGGAGAACGTCGACACCGACGCGATCATCCCGAAGCAGTTCCTGAAGTCGATCAAGCGGACGGGATTCGGCGAGAACCTTTTCGACGCCTGGCGCTTCCTCGACCCCGGCGTTGCCGGCGCCGACCCGGCGACGCGGCGGGCGAATCCTGACTTCGTCCTCAACCAGCCGCGCTTTCGCGGCGCCTCGATCCTGCTCGCGCGCAAGAACTTCGGTTGCGGCTCGTCGCGCGAGCACGCGCCATGGGCGCTCCAGCAGTACGGATTTCGCGCCCTGATCGCACCGAGCTACGCCGACATCTTCTTCAACAACTGCTTCAAGAACGGCCTCCTGCCGGTCGTCCTGCCGGAGCATCGCGTTGCTGCGCTGTTCGACGACGTCGCGGCGTTCCCGGGCTTTCGCCTGACGATCGATCTCGAGCGGCAGCTCGTGCTGACGCCGTCGGGCGATGCGGTCGGCTTCGATGTCGAGCCGTTCCGGAAGGACTGCCTGATCGGCGGCCTCGACGACATCGGCCTGACGATGCGGCATGCCGACAAGATCCGTGCTTTCGAGTCGGAGCGGCTGCTGAAGCAGCCTTGGCTCGCGACGTCGATCCGCTGATGCCACCCGCAGCCGCCGGGCGATGAAGATCGCGATCCTGCCGGGCGACGGCATCGGCACCGAGATCGTCGCGCAGGCCGAGCGCGTCCTCGGCGCGCTCGATCTGCGCTTCGAGACCGAGCGAGCGGCCGTCGGCGGCGCCGCCTACGACAGCCACGGCCAGCCGCTGCCCGACGCCACGCTCGCACTGGCGAAGGACGCCGACGCCGTCCTCTTCGGCGCGGTCGGCGACTGGCGCTACGACACGCTGCCGCGCGCGATGCGGCCGGAGCAGGCGATCCTCGGCCTGCGCAAGTCGCTTGGCCTCTTCGCCAACCTGCGGCCGGCGATCTGCTATCCGGAGCTCACCTCGGCGTCGAGCCTCAAGCCCGAGCTCGTCACGGGGCTCGACATCCTGATCGTGCGCGAGCTCACCGGCGATATCTACTTCGGCCAGCCGCGCGGCCGGCGCGACGCGCCCGACGGTCCGTTTGCCGGCGCGCCCGAGGCGTTCGACACGATGCGCTACACGCGGCCCGAGATCGAGCGCATCGCCCACGTCGCGTTTCGCGCTGCGCAGAAGCGTCAGCGGCGGGTGACGAGCGTCGACAAGGCGAACGTGCTCGAGACCTTCCAGTTCTGGAAGGACGTCGTCACTGAAGTCCATCGCGACTACCCCGACGTCGCCCTCGACCACATGTACGTCGACAACGCCGCGATGCAACTGGTTCGCGCGCCGAAGTCGTTCGACGTCGTCGTCACCGGCAACATGTTCGGCGACATCCTGTCGGACGAGGCGGCGATGCTCACCGGATCGATCGGCATGCTGCCGTCGGCGTCGCTCGATGCGAACGGCAAGGGTCTGTACGAGCCGAGCCACGGCAGCGCCCCCGACATCGCCGGCAAGGACGTCGCCAATCCGCTGGCTACAATTCTCTCCGTGGCCATGATGCTTCGCTTCTCCCTCCGGCAGCCCGAGGCAGCCGCCCGCGTCGAGCGTGCGGTGCAGGACGTCCTTTCGTCCGGGCTCAGAACGGCCGATATCTGGTCGGAAGGGACGAAGAAGATTGGCACGCGGGCGATGGGCGATGCGGTGGTGGCTGCGCTCGCCGGCAAACCGATCACCACCAAGCTCTAGCGCGCTCCCGTTCGTCTCGCCTGTCCGGCCGAGGCGCCGGGTCGAGGATCGAGACGACAGCTTTCAACGGGACGAACAGCATGGAACGGACGGGACTGGTCGGATGGCGCGGCATGGTGGGATCCGTGCTGCTCGAGCGGATGGCGGCCGAAGGCGACTTCGACGTCATCGAGCCGATCTTCTTCAGCACCAGCGACAAGGGCGGTCGCGCGCCGGCGGTTGCCGGCAACGAGTCCCGCCTTCTCGACGCCTATGACCTCGAGGCGCTGAAGCGCTGCGAGATCATCATCACGACGCAGGGCGGCGACTACACGAAGGACGTCTACCCGCGCCTGCGTGCGACCGGCTGGAACGGCTACTGGATCGACGCCGCCAAGACGCTGCGCATGGAGGACGACGCCGTGATCGTCCTCGACCCGGTGAACCGGCCGGTGATCGACGCGGCGCTCGGGCGCGGTGTTCGCAACTTCATCGGCGGCAACTGCACCGTGAGCTGCATGCTGATGGGGGTCGGTGCGCTGCTCAAGGCCGACCTCGTCGAGTGGATGACGTGCACGACGTACCAGGCGGCCTCCGGTGGCGGCGCCCAGCACATGCGCGAGCTCCTGAGCCAGTTCGGGATGCTGCACGCCGAGGTGCGCGATCTCCTGGCCGACCCGAAGTCAGCCATTCTCGAGATCGACCGTCGCGTGATCGACCGCCAGCGCACCATGACATCGGGCGAGACCGGGCATTTCGGCGTTCCCCTCGGCGGCAGCGTGATTCCGTGGATCGACATCGACCGCGGCGACGGCACCAGCCTCGAGGAGTGGAAGGGCGGCGCCGAGACGAACAAGATCCTGGGCCGTGGCGAGGGCGGCAAGGACCCGGTGCCGATCGATTCGACCTGCGTCCGGGTCGGCGCAATGCGCTGCCACAGTCAATCTCTCACGATCAAGCTGAAGTCCGATGTGCCGCTGGCCGATATCGAGGCCATGATCGCGGCCGACAACCCGTGGGTGCACGTCGTTCCCAACACGCGAGTCGCCAGCACGACAGAGCTGACGCCGGTCGCCGTGAGCGGAACGATGCGGATTCCGGTCGGGCGTCTTCGAAAGCTGGCGATGGGAGAGCGATATCTGGGGGCCTTCACGATCGGCGATCAGTTGCTCTGGGGTGCTGCCGAGCCGCTCAGACGGATGCTGCGCATCCTGCTCGAGCGCTGAGGGGGCGAGGTTGAGGGCGGCTTACGTTGTCACGGTGCAACAACCGCGTGCAGAAGACTCGGAAGGGGCGCCTGTGAGAACGTCAGCCAAAGCATGAGCTTGTCACCCTATCTCACTGATGTTATGGTCATTTCCGCCTTTTATCAGCTGCTGCCTTGAAGCTGCCTCAACGATCGGGAAGGCGGTTGGATCGAGATGAGCGGGCGGGACGGGAGTGCTCGCGTCGAAATGGCGGCTCGATGACGAGTCCGCACCGCTCCTGCGGACCCGAGGATGGGTCCGCTTTGTCATTCCGGGAGACGCCTTGAAAAGAAAACTGAAGTTGCCCGGCCGCTTCGCGCTGACCAGCGTCGCCGCCTCGCTCTGCCTCGCGTCTCCCCTCGCATCGGCCCTCGGTCTCGGCCGGCTCAACGTCCAGTCGGCGCTCGGCGAAGTGCTCCGCGCCGAGATCGAAGTGACCAGCCTGACACCGGAAGAGCAGGCCAGCCTGCGCATTCGCGTCGCGCCACCCGAGTCGTATCGCGCCGCCAACGTCGACTACAACGCGGTCCTGCCAAGCACGCGTGCCACCTTCGAGAAGCGGCCTGACGGCCGCTTGTTCGTTCGTCTGGTCAGCGACCGCGGCGTCCAGGAACCCTTCGTCGACGTCATCCTCGAGATCTCGTGGGCGACGGGTCGACTGGTGCGCGAATACACGCTGCTGTTCGATCCGCCGGCGACGATCCGCGCCGGCGCCCAGCCCGCTCCCGGAACGACGACCTCGCCGGTGATGTCGGCCACGCCGCCGCCACCGACGCCGCTCGCGCAATCGACGCCAACGACGCCGGCGATGACAAAGGCCGAGCAACGCGAAGCTGCGCGCGCCGAAGCCCGCGAGCGTCGTGCTGCGGCGCAGGCCGCAGCCGCCGAGCAGCGCGCCAGCCGTGATGCCGCATCCTCGGCCGCGCCGGCGCCGCGCGCCTCTGCGGCGACGACGGCGAGCGGCGAAGGCGCCGCGACGTCGGAGGACGAGGTCCACGTTCGTTCCGGCGACACGCTGTCCAAGATCGCGATCCACGTCCAGCGTCCGGGCGTTTCACTCGACCAGATGCTCGTCTCGCTGTTCCGCTCCAATCCGGACGCATTCAGCGGCAAGAACATGAACCGGCTGCGGGCCGGCGTCGTCCTGTCGGTGCCATCGGCCGAGACTGCCCAGGCGGTTCCTGCCGGCGAAGCCCGCCAGGTCATCACGGCGCAGAGCGCCGACTTCGGTGCCTATCGACAGCGGCTCGCCGAAGCGACCACCGGTGCCGCCCCCGAGGTCGAGCCAAACCGTCGTCGCAGTGGCGGCAAGGTCCAGGCCTCGGTCGAGGACAAGAAGCTCGCTGCCAACACCAGCCCGGACCAACTGAAGCTGAGCAAGGGCGGTGCGACGCCGCCGTCGGCGCCCGGCAGCGCCGAGGACCGCATGGCGACGGAGCGCCAGCGCCAAGCCGAGGCGGCGCGCGTCGCCGAGCTCAACAAGAACCTGTCCGATCTGAACCGGGTCCGGGGCGGCGCATCGCAGACAACGCCTGCCCCGGGGCCAGCCGCCACCGTGACGTCGCCGACCGCAGCCGCTCCGGCAGCAGTCGCGGGCGCTCGGCCGACGTCGTCGCCGGTCGCGGTCGTGACGCCGGTGCCGACGCCGACCGCGCCGCTCACGGCGCCGACGACGACGGCCGCAGCACCGACGATCGTCGGCGCCGCGCCGCCATCGGCATCGGCCGCCACGGTCGCGCCGGCGATCGCCTCTGCTTCGATGCCCGCGGCACCGGCCTCGGCGGCGATGGTCGTCGCTGCCGCAGGCAGCGCCGCGGCGCCCCCGGTGGTCGCACGTCCGGCGAGTGCGGCGCGACCGCGGCCGGCAGCGCGCCCGGCTCCCGAGCCGAGCTTCATCGACTCGATCACGAGCGGCAATCCGCTCTACCTCGGCGGCGGTGCGCTCGCCCTGCTGCTCCTCGGTTACGGCGCGTATCGCTACACGCAGCGTTCGAAGAAGGACAGCGGCGAGACCTCGTTCCTCGAGAGCCGCCTGCAGCCCGATTCGTTCTTCGGCGCCAGCGGTGGCCAGCGCATCGACACGCGCGACGCCGCCGGCAGCTCGTCGTCGATGACGTATTCGCTATCGCAGCTCGACGCCATCGGCGACGTCGATCCGGTTGCCGAAGCCGACGTCTATCTCGCCTACGGCCGCGACCTGCAGGCCGAGGAAATCCTGAAGGAGGCGATGCGCAGCAATCCGGAGCGCCTCGCGATCCGGACCAAGCTGCTCGAGGTCTACGCCAAGCGGCGCGACATCAAGGGCTTCGAGCTCCTCGCGACGCAGCTTTTCGCGCTGACGCGCGGCGAGGGCGACGACTGGGCGAAGGCGCAGGAGCTGGGTGCGCAGATCGATCCGGATAACGCGATGTACCGCATCGGCGGCACGCCGGGCCAGAACATCGAGGGCGCGTCGGTCGCCGAACCGCTCGGCGCCAGCACCTTGCCGCAGTCGGTCATGCCGGTGCCTTCGCAATTCGGATCGACGATCGGCAACACGACGGCCCGCGACAGTGCGTTCGACAACATCGATCTCGACCTCGACAACCCCGACATCGGGTCACCGTCGCGGCCGGCGGCCCTCGACGCCACCGAAGCGATCCCGCCGCGTCCGGCGGAGCCGGCGTCGTACAACACGACGCTGAAGATGCCGTTGGTCGCCAACGAGGCGGGTGCGGTCGAGCTTGCCCGTCGCGACGAGCCGCTGCCGTTCGATCTTTCGGGGATCTCGCTCGACCTTGATCCCGCCGAAACCGCCGGTGAGCACAACACGACTCCGGCCGGCTTCGACGACAACGGCGACCCGCTGTCGCGCAAGCTCGAGCTCGCCGAGGAATTCCAGCGCATCGGCGACAAGGACGGCGCCCGCGATCTTCTGCGCGAGGTGCTCGCGACCGCGAGCGGAGCGACCAAGACCAAGGCGCAGGGCATGCTCGACCGGATCAGCTGACAAACGTCGGGCGCGCACGGACCGGTCAAGACCGGCGGCGCGCCCGTTCCACGTGAGAGTCGCCCTCGGCATCGCGTATCGCGGCTTCGCGTACAGCGGCTGGCAGAGCCAGCCGAGCGGACGGACCGTGCAAGACCGGCTCGAAGCCGCGCTCGGCGCCTTTGCCGATACACCGATCGCGTCGATCTGCGCTGGTCGCACCGATGCCGGCGTCCATGCTCTGAACCAGGTCGTTCACTTCGACACCGAGGTCGTCCGTGCCGCGGACGCGTGGACGCGCGGCACCAACCGCTATCTGCCCGCTGACATCGCGGTGCAATGGTGCCGCTTCGTGCCGGGGAGCTTTCATTCGCGGGCGAGCGCGCGCGGCCGGCGCTACGCATACCTGCTGCTCGAGTCGCCGGTACGGCCGGCGATCGAGACCGGACTGTCGGGATGGACCTTCCGCAGCCTCGACGGCGAGGCGATGCGGCGCGCCGCCGGCGCGCTCGTCGGCGTGCACGACTTCAGTGCCTTCCGCTCGGCCGAATGCCAGGCACTCTCGCCGGTCAAGACGTTGCGTGCGCTGGCGATCGAGCGCCACGGCGCCTACTGGCGATTCGACTTCGATGCCGACGCGTTCCTCCACCACATGATCCGCAACATCGTCGGCTCGTTGGTCGCGGTCGGCAGCGGCGTACGCGGCGAGACGTGGCTCGCCGACGTGCTGGCGGCACGCGACCGCTCGCTCGCCGCCGCGACGTTCGCGGCCGACGGCCTGTACTTCCTGGGCCCGTACTACGATGCCGGCCATGCGATCCCCGATCGAACGCCGGCGATGGACTGGCTGCCCTGAGTCCTCGCCGCGCGAGGTCCGGCGGTGAACCAGCGGACGCGGATCAAGATCTGCGGCGTCTCGCGGGAGGCTGACATCGAGGCCGCCGTGGAGGCGGGCGCCGACGCGGTCGGCTTTGTCTTTCACCCGCCCAGCGTGCGCTGCCTCGACCTCGACCGCGCCGCGCGGCTCGCGCGCGCGCTGCCGCCGTTCGTGACGCCGGTGGGTCTCTTCGTCAACGCGTCGCGCGCCGACGTCGAGGCAGTCGTGGCGGCGATTCCGAGCCTGGTCCTTCAGTTCCACGGCGACGAGACGCCCGAGGACTGCGCACAGTTTCGCCGCCCGTACCTGCGCGCCGTGCGCATGACCGCGGAGCTCGATTTGCTAGACTTCGCGCGCCGTTTCGGCGAGGCGCAAGGCCTCCTGCTCGATGCCCATGTCGAGGGCTTCGGCGGCGGTGGAAAGGCATTCGATTGGTCGCTCGTTCCGGCAGGGTTCGCGGCAGAGTCGAGGCGTCGGCTCGCTTTGTCTGGTGGGTTGCATGCCGCAAACGTCTGCGCCGGCATCCTGCGCGTACGGCCCTGGGCCGTTGACGTCTCCTCCGGCGTCGAGTCGTCGCGCGGCGTGAAGGACGCTGCCGCGATCCGGCGCTTCTGCGACGCGGTGCGCGAAGCCGATGCCCGGATCGCCGCATCGACTGCCTGAACTTCCGATGACCATGACTCGCTACCAGCAGCCCGACGCGCGCGGGCATTTCGGCCCCTACGGCGGCAGCTTCGTCGCCGAGACGCTCGTCCATGCGCTCGACGAGCTCAAGGCGTGCTACGAGGAGGCACGACGCGACCCTGCCTTCGACGCCGAGTTTCGTGCCGAGCTCGGCCACTACGTCGGCCGGCCGAGCCCGATCTACCACGCGGCGCGACTGTCGCGCGAGCTCGGCGGCGCGCAGATCCATCTCAAGCGCGAGGATCTCAACCACACCGGTGCGCACAAGATCAACAACACGATCGGCCAGGCGATGCTCGCGCGACGGATGGCAAAGCCGCGCGTGATCGCCGAGACCGGCGCCGGCCAGCACGGCGTCGCGACGGCGACGATCTGTGCGCGCTACGGCCTCGAGTGCGTCGTCTACATGGGCAGCGAAGACGTCAAGCGGCAGGCGCAGAACGTCTATCGCATGAACTTGCTCGGCGCTTCGGTGGTGCCGGTCGAGAGCGGCTCGCGGACGCTGAAGGACGCGCTCAACGAAGCGCTGCGAGACTGGGTGACGAACGTCGAGAACACGTTCTACATCATCGGCACCGTCGCCGGCCCGCACCCGTATCCGACGCTCGTGCGCGACTTCCAGAGCGTGATCGGCGCCGAGTGCCTGGTGCAGATGCCGGCGATGATCGGCCGCCAGCCGGACGCGGTGATCGCCTGCGTCGGCGGCGGCAGCAACGCGATGGGGATCTTCCATCCGTACATCGATCACGCGGCGACGCGCCTGATCGGCGTCGAAGCCGCGGGCCTCGGACTGGCGACCGGCCGCCACGCGGCGTCGATCAGCGCCGGCAGCCCCGGCGTGCTGCACGGCAACCGCACCTATCTTCTGCAGGACGACGACGGCCAGATCCTCGCCACGCATTCGATCTCGGCCGGGCTCGACTATCCGGGCGTCGGCCCCGAGCACGCGCACCTGCATGACAGCGGCCGTGCCGAGTACGTGAGCGTCACCGACGACGAGGCGCTCGCGGCGTTCCATCGCTTGTGCCGCAGCGAAGGGATCATCCCGGCGCTCGAGTCGAGTCACGCGGTCGCCTACGCGATGAAGCTGGCGCCGACGCTGGCCAGCGATCGCCATCTGCTCGTCAATCTCTCCGGTCGCGGCGACAAGGACATCGCGACGGTCGCCGAGCTCGACGCCAGGGCGAAGCGATGAGCCGCATCAGTGCGACGTTCGAGGCGCTCGCGGCGCGTGGCCGCAAGGCGCTCATTCCCTACATCACCGCCGGCGACCCGGACGCCGACACGACCCCGGCGATCATGCACGCGCTGGTCGACGCCGGCGCCGACGTCATCGAGCTCGGCATCCCGTTCAGCGATCCGATGGCCGACGGGCCGGTGGTCCAGAAGGCGAGCGAGCGGGCGCTCGCGCGCGGCGTCGGCCTCGCCAAGGTGCTGGGTATGGTGCGCGAGTTCCGCATCGCGGATCGCAAGACTCCGGTCGTCCTCATGGGCTATGCCAATCCGATCGAGCGCTACGGCAGCGAGCGTTTCGCCGCCGATGCCGACGCCGCCGGCGTCGACGGCGTTCTGGTCGTCGACTATCCACCGGAGGAATGCGCCGAGTTCGCCGAGCTGCTGCGCGGCGCCGGCATCGATCCGATCTTCCTCGTCGCGCCGACGTCGACCGACGCCCGCATCGCCAACGTTGCCGAGGTGGCGCGCGGATACGTTTACCATGTCGCGCTGAGGGGCGTCACCGGCGCCGGACACTTCGACATCGATGCAGTCAGGCAGATGATTCCGAGAATCAAGGCCCGCGTCAGGGTGCCGGTCGGCGTCGGCTTTGGCATTCGTGACGGCGCGACCGCGCGGTCGGTCGCGGACGTCGCCGATGCGGTCGTCATCGGCAGCGCGCTCGTGCAGCTGCTCGAGGGTGCCGGGCGCGACGACGCGCCGCGCATCGCCAGCGAGTTCATTGCCGGCATCCGCGCTGCGCTCGACGCGCCAGGGCCGGTGACCGCTGGCCGCGCGCACTAGGCAGCACGACAAGGAGGTCCGCGATGAGTTGGCTCGAGAAGCTGCTGCCGCCGAAGATCCAGCCCACCGACCCGAGCGAGCGCCGCACGGTTCCCGAGGGCCTGTGGGTCAAATGCCCGGCGTGCGAGACCGTCCTCTACAAGACCGACCTCGAGAAGAACATCAACGTCTGCCCGAAGTGCGCGCACCATCACCGGATCGGCGCGCGCGCGCGGCTCGACAGCTTCCTCGACTCCGAGGGGCGCTACGAGATCGGCCAGGAGGTGCTGCCGGTCGACGCGCTGAAGTTCAAGGACAGCAAGAAGTATCCCGAACGGCTGAAGGACGCACTGGAGAATACGGGCGAGACCGATGCGCTGATCGTCATGGGTGGCGCGCTGATGAGCATGCCGATCGTCGCCGCCTGCTTCGAGTTCGACTTCATGGGCGGCTCGATGGGCTCGGTCGTCGGCGAGCGCTTCGTGCGCGGGGTGCAGGCCGCAGTCGAGCAGAAGACACCGTTCGTGAGCTTCACCGCGACCGGCGGCGCGCGCATGCAGGAAGGGCTGCTCAGCCTGATGCAAATGGCCAAGACCAATGCCGCGCTGACCCATCTCGCGCAAGCGCGCCTGCCGTATGTCAGCGTCCTCGCCGACCCGACGATGGGCGGCGTCTCGGCGAGCTTCGCCTTCCTCGGCGACGTCGTCATCGCCGAACCGAAGGCGCTGATCGGATTCGCAGGGCCGCGCGTGATCGAGAACACCGTGCGCGAGAAGCTTCCCGAAGGCTTCCAGCGTGCCGAGTTCCTGCTCCAGACCGGCGCGATCGACATGATCGTCGATCGGCGCGAGCTGCGGCCGATGATCGCCCGCCAGATCGCCATGCTGCAGCGGTTGCCGTCCGACGCCGTCGCCTGACGGCGCCCCGGCTTCGATGAGCCGGACGCTCGCCGACTGGCTCGCCCACTGCGAGCAACTGCACCCGAGGTCCGTCGAGCTGACGCTCGACCGCGTCGTTGCCGTCAAGGCGCGGCTCGGCATCGCGTTCGCGGCGCCGACGATCGTCGTCGGCGGCACCAACGGCAAGGGATCGACCTGCGCGATGATCGAGTCGATCGCGCTCGCCGCAGGCTACCGCGTCGGCCTTCACTCGAAGCCGCACCTGGTTCGCTTCGAGGAACGCTGCCGGATCGGCGGCGAGAGCGTCGACGGCGCGCTGCTGCTGCCGCACTTCGAGGCGGTCGAGCGCGCGCGCGGCGACATCAGCCTCACCTATTTCGAGTTCACGTTGCTCGCGATCGCGTCGCTGTTCGCGGCGACGACGCTCGATCTCGTGATCCTCGAGGTCGGCCTCGGCGGCCGCCTCGATGCGGTCAACGCGTTCGATGCCGACTGCGCGATCCTGACCAGCATCGACGTCGATCACAGCGAATATCTCGGCACCGACCGCGAGGCGATCGGTCGCGAGAAGGCAGGCATCCTGCGCTCGGGCAAGCCGGCGATCGTCAGCGATCCGTTGCCGCCGCAGAGCGTGATCAGCGAGGCGGCGCGCATCGGCGCCGACCTGCGGCTCGCCGGCCGCGACTTCCGCCATGCCGGCGATCGTCAGCAGTGGAGCTGGTCGGGGCGAAGCCTGCGCTTCGGCGGCCTCGGCTACCCGGCGCTTCGCGGTGCCAACCAGCTGCTCAATGCCTCGGGCGCGCTCGCCGCGTTCGAGGCGCTGCGAGATCGGTTGCCGGTCAGCGCGCAGGCGGTCCGGACCGGCTTCGCGACGATCGATCTGCCGGGCCGCTTCCAGGTCGTTCCGGGCGCGCCGACGATCGTCCTCGACGTCGGCCACAACCCGCATGCGATCGCGGCGCTCGCGTCCAACCTCGATCAGATGGGATTCTTTCCGCGCACGCACGCCGTCTTCGGCGTCATGGCCGACAAGAACATCGCCGCGATCCTCGCGCGCATGGCGCCGCTCGTCGACGCCTGGCACTTCACCGACCTGCCGACGCCGAGAGCAGCGGCCGCCGCGCAGCTCGCGACGGCGTTGCGCGACGTGGGGCCGGCCGCGGCGCATGCGACCATCGCCACGCACACGAGCCCCGGCGAGGCGCTCGCTGCCGCAGCGGCCGGCGCAGACCCGGCTGATAGAATCGTCGTCTTCGGCTCGTTCTACACCGTTGGCGGCGTGCTGGAGAACGGGCTGCCGGAACGGTCCGGCCGTCACCTGTCCTGAGCCGGCAACGGCTCGCATCGCTCGCATTCGGCTTCGAACGCTCGGTCCACCATGTTCAAGCAGAAGCGCGACTCCGCTCCCGACAAGCCCAGGATCGAGCCCGCCGACGCCGTCCGGCAGGCGCGCACCCGTGCCCGCCAGCGGCTGATCGGCGCGATCGTGCTGCTGGTGATCGGCATCATCGGCTTTCCGCTCGTCTTCGAGACCCAGCCCCGGCCGATCCCGGTCGACGTGCCGATCGAGATCCCGCGTCGCGATGCGCTGCCGCCGCTCACGATGCCGCCGCCGCGGTCGACGGCGACGCGACCGGCGGCGATGGCCAGCGACGCCGCGGCGACGACCGATGCAGCGACGACGACGCCGGCGGCGGCGGCGCGGACGGCGCCGGCCACAGCGCGCGGCGGCGACGGCGCGGTCACGGAATCGAGCGGCGACTCGGCGCACGACACCAGCGGGTCGCGCGCGATCGCGCACGCGAGCTCGCCCGCCGAGACGCCGCGCCGCGCCGCGAGTGCGGCCGTCGTCGCCATCGCACCGGCGTCTGCGGCGACGCGTTCCGCGGACGGCGAGCGCGCGCGTGCGCTGCTCGAAGGGCACCCGGCATCGGCTGCCGAAGAGCAGCGCTTCGTCGTCCAGGTCGGCGCCTTCGCCGACGCCGAGGCCGCACGCGAAACCCGCAAGAACGTCGAGAAGCTCGGCTTCAAGACTTACACCCAGGTAGCGCAGACGTCGGCGGGCAACCGCATCCGCGTTCGCGTCGGGCCGTTCACGACCCGCGGCGAGGCCGAGGCAGCGCTCGCGAAGGCCAAGGCGGCCGGCATCAGCGCCGTGCTGCTGACGCTGTGAGCGCGTGCGATGACCGAATGGCCGGCTCTCGGCTGGATCGACATCGCGATGCTCGCGGTGATCGTGCTGTCGGCGCTCGCCGGCGCCGTGCGCGGGCTGACGTTCGAGATCCTGTCGCTGCTCGGCTGGGTCGCCGCCTGGTTCGCCGGCCTCTGGCTCGGGCCCTTGCTGGCGCCGCACCTGCCGATCGCCACGCCGGGCTCGCCCTTGAACAACATCGCCGCGTTCGCGGCTGCGTTCCTGATCGTGCTCATCCTGTCCGGGCTTGCCGCACGCGCCATCTCGGCGCTGGTCGGCAAGACCCTGCTTCGCCCGCTCGACCGGCTGCTCGGCGCGGTGTTCGGGATCCTGCGCGGCCTGCTGGTGCTGCTCGCGGTCGCGATCGTCGTCTCGTTCACGCCGCTGGCGTCGTCGACGGCATGGCGCGAGTCGTACGGCGCCGTCTGGTTGAATACGATCCTGCACGAGCTGGTGCCGCTCGTTGCGCCCAATGCGATCGAGCCGCCGGCCCAGCGCAGCGTGTGACGCCCGCTCGCCCCTGACTGTCGAGGAGCCTGCCATGTGTGGAATCGTCGGAGTGATCGCCCGGTCGCCAGTCAACCAGCTGATCTACGACGCCCTGCTGCTGCTTCAGCATCGCGGCCAGGACGCCGCCGGCATCGTGACAATGCAGGGCACCAAGTGCTTCATGCAGAAGGCACGCGGCATGGTGCGCGATGTCTTTCGCACCCGCAACATGCGGGCGCTGCCGGGCAACGTCGGCCTCGGCCAGGTGCGCTACCCGACTGCCGGCAACGCCTACAGCGAGGAGGAGGCGCAGCCGTTCTACGTCAATGCGCCGTACGGCATCGTCCTCGTCCACAACGGCAACCTGACCAACGCCGCGGCGCTGAAGCAGGAGCTGTTCGACATCGATCGCCGCCACATCAACACCGGCAGCGACACCGAGGTGCTGATCAACGTCCTCGCCCACGAGCTCGAGCGCGCCGCGCGCGACCGCCAGCTCTCGGCCGAGGAAGTGTTCGCCGCGGTCGGCGCCGTGCACCGTCGAGTCAAGGGCTCGTACGCCGTCGTCGCGCTGATCGCCGGCCACGGACTGCTCGCGTTTCGCGATCCGTTCGGCATCCGGCCGCTCGCGTTCGGCGAGGGCGTGGGGCCGGACGGGCCCGAAGTGATGGTGGCGAGCGAATCGGTGGCGATCGTCGGCACCGGCCACACCCTGACGCGCGACGTCGCGCCCGGCGAGGCGATCTTCATCGGCCTCGATGGCAACGTGCACGCCCGCCAATGCGCCGAGCGGCCGACGCTTCATCCGTGCATGTTCGAGTACGTCTATCTGGCGCGGCCCGACTCGATCCTCGATGGCATCTCGGTCTATCAGGCTCGCCTCAACCTCGGCGAGACGCTCGCGCAGCGCGTCATCTCGACGCTGCCGCCGTCGGAGATCGACGTCGTCATCCCGATTCCGGAGTCGAGCCGGCCGTCGGCGATGCAGCTCGCGCAGCGGATCGGCAAGCCCTACCGCGAGGGGTTCGTCAAGAACCGCTACGTCGGCCGCACCTTCATCATGCCGGGCCAGGGCGTGCGCAAGAAGTCGGTGCGGCAGAAGCTGAACGCGATCGAGGTCGAGTTCAGGGGCAGGAACGTGCTGCTTGTCGACGACTCGATCGTGCGCGGCACGACGTCGAAGGAGATCGTCCAGATGGCGCGCGACGCCGGCGCGAAGAAGGTCTATCTCGCCTCGGCGGCGCCACCGGTGCGTTTCCCCAACGTCTACGGCATCGACATGCCGACCAGCGCCGAGCTCATCGCGCATGGCCGCTCGATCGAGGAGATCCGCGAGTTCATCGGCGCCGACAAGCTGATCTACCAGGACGTCGCGGCAATGAAGCGAGTCGTCGGCGCCCTCAACCCGAAGCTCGACGGTTTCGAGGCGTCGTGCTTCGACGGCGTCTACATCGCCGGCGACATCAGCGCCGACGACGTCGCGGCGATGGCTGCCGGTCGCAAGCGCGACGACGAGGACGATGCCGCCGCCGATCGCAGCGCGCTCACTTTGCAGAGCGCCGCCGAGCCCGCCTGATGGCCGATCGGAAGCTGCCTCGGAAGGCGCTGCCGGAGGGGCTGCGCCTCGACACTCTCGCCGTGCGCGAGGGCCTGCCGGCGAGCGCCTGGGGCGAGAACTCGGAAGCTCTCTTCCTGACCAGCAGCTTTGTCCAGCCCGATGCAGCGACCGCCGCGGCGCGCTTTGCCAACGAGGAAGAGGCGTTCATCTATTCGCGCTTCACCAACCCCACGGTGACGATGATGGAGCGCCGCCTGGCCGCGCTCGAAGGCGCCGAGGCGTGCATCGCGACCTCGAGCGGAATGAGCGCGATCCTCCTGCTCGGGATGGGTCTGCTCAAGGCCGGCGATCACGTCATCTGCTCGCAGAGCGTGTTCGGCGCGACCGTCATGCTGTTCGGCCGCGAGTTCGCGAAGTTCGGCGTCGAGACGAGCTTCGTCTCGCAGACCGACGTCGGCGAATGGCGGAAGGCCATGCGGCCGAATACGAAGTTGCTGTTCGCCGAGTCGCCGACCAATCCGCTGACCGAGGTCTGCGACATCCGCGCTCTCGCCGCGATCGCGCACGACGCTGGCGCCGTGCTCGCGGTCGACAACTGCTTCTGCACGCCGGCGCTGCAGCGGCCGATCGATCTCGGCGCCGATTTCATCGTCCACTCGGGGACCAAGTACCTCGACGGCCAGGGCCGCGTCATCGCCGGCGCGTTGTGCGGCGGCGAGAGCGCGGTCAATGAGAAGCTCGTCCCGGTCATGCGCAGCGCCGGAATGACCTTGTCGCCGTTCAATGCCTGGGTCGTCCTCAAGGGACTCGAGACGCTGTCGATCCGCATGCAGGCGCAGAGTGCTCGCGCGCTCGCACTTGCGCACTGGCTCGAGCGGCAGCCGGCGGTCGAGCGGGTCTTTTTCCCGGCGCTGGAGTCGCACCCCCAGCACGCGCTGGCGATGGCGCAGCAGTCGGGGTGCGGCGGTGCAGTCGTGTCCTTCGTCGTTCGCGGCGGCAGCGCGACCGCAGCGCGCAAGAACGCCTTCCACGTCATCGATCGCACGCTCGTCTGCTCGATCACCGCGAACCTCGGCGACACGAAGACGACGATCACGCATCCGGCGAGCACGTCGCACGGCCGGCTGAGCGAGGAACAGCGCGCCGCCGCCGGGATCACGCAAGGGATGATCCGCGTCGCGGTCGGCCTCGACGACATCGCCGACATCGAGGCCGACCTCGCGCGCGGCCTGGCGACGCTGTGAGCACGCCGCACGCGGCGCCGCGGATCGCGCCGGGGCAGCGGGTGCGGACGCGGATCGCGCCGTCGCCGACCGGGTTCCTCCATCTCGGCACCGCGCGGACGGCGCTCTTCTCGTGGGCATTCGCGCGCCATCACGGCGGCGAGTTCGTCCTGCGGATCGAGGACACCGACGTCGCGCGGTCGAGCGCGGCGTCGGTCGAGCAGATCATGGAGTCGATGCGCTGGCTCGGCCTCGACTACGAGGAGGGCCCCATCCATCAGATGCAGCGGCTCGATCGCTATCGCCAAGTGGCCGACAAGATGCTCGCGAAGGGGAGTGCCTATCACTGCTACGCGACGCCGGCCGAGCTCGAGGCGATGCGCGAAGCGCAGCGCGCGCGTGGCGAGAAGCCGCTCTACGACGGCCGCTGGCGTCCGGAGCCGGGCAAGACGCTGCCGCCGATTCCGGCCGGCGTTCGGCCCGTCATCCGCTTTCGCAACCCGCAGGCGGGAGTCGTCACCTGGGACGATCTCGTCAAAGGGCCGATCACGATCGCCAACCACGAGATCGACGACCTCGTGATCGTTCGCGCCGACGGCGTCCCGACCTACAACTTCGCGGTCGTCGTCGACGACTGGGACCTGCGGATCAGCCACGTTTTCCGCGGTGACGAGCACGTCAACAACACGCCGTGGCAGATCAATATCTTCGCCGCGCTCGGCGCACCGTTGCCGGTCTTCGCGCACGTTCCGATCATCCTCGGCAGCGACGGGCTGAAGCTGTCGAAGCGGCGCGGCGCAGTGAGCGTCACGGCGTACGAGGAGGGCGGCTACCTGCCCGAGGCGATGCTCAACTATCTCGCGCGGCTCGGCTGGAGCCACGGCGACGAGGAGATCTTCTCGCGCCAGCAAATGGTCGCCTGGTTCGACGGCAGCCACCTCTCGAGAAGCCCGGCGCAGTGGGACGCGGCCAAGCTCGACTGGGTCAATGCGCACTATCTGAAGGCGCTTCCCGAAGGGCGCCTGCTCGACCTCGTCGGCCCCCAGCTCGCGCGGCGCGGGATCAAGCCACCATCGGCCGCCGCCGTGCTGCGCGCGGCCGCGGTCTTCCGCGACCGTTGCAGCACGGGCGCAGAGCTCGCCGACTGGCTCGCGATCGTCTTCGCCGACGTCGCGCCGTCGCCGGAAGATCTCGCCCAGCACGTCACCGACGCCGTGCGGCCGGCGATCGCGACGCTGCGCGACAAGCTCGCCGGAGCGCCTTGGGACAAGGCCTCGATCGCTGCCGCGATCAAGGAGACGCTCGCGATGCACGGTCTGAAGATGCCGCAGCTCGCACCAGCGGTCCGCGTTCTCGTCTGCGGCCGCGCCCAGACGCCGTCGCTCGACGCCGTCCTCGAGGTGTTCGATCGGGCGACCGTGCTTGCTCGTCTGAGGGGCTAGCCGCACGTGCGGCAGCGAGGGCCGGCCGGCTATAATGCTCGGCTTCGGTGGCGGCGATCGGCATTCTCGGCAAGCGCGATCGGCCGCTGTTCGCAGGAGTTTTCGACGGGGGTATAGCTCAGCTGGGAGAGCGCTTGCATGGCATGCAAGAGGTCAGCGGTTCGATCCCGCTTACCTCCACAAGATTGGTTGGACATCGGGCTTCGCGAAGCCGGAATCGAGAGTTGCAGTCCCCTTCGTCTAGAGGCCTAGGACACCACCCTTTCACGGTGATTACAGGGGTTCGAATCCCCTAGGGGACGCCAGCAGTTTCGCGCCGCCCGCAAGGCGAGCGGCCGCAGCGTGTTGCAGCAAGAGGAGTGGTAGTTCAGTTGGTTAGAATACCGGCCTGTCACGCCGGGGGTCGCGGGTTCGAGCCCCGTCCACTCCGCCAGAAATCAGTTCCATGAGGTCCCAAAGAGGACGGAGCCGCAGCCGATCCAGCTGCGCTACCTGGAGACGCTGACAGTGATCGGCGCCGACAAGAACACGACCGTCGTCTTTCCGCTGCCGATGGACCTCATCGCGCCCTTCCTGGCCAAATCGAAGGCGTGAGCACGCCGGCCGAGAAGCTGCAAGCCGACATCGCCGCGATCGAAGCGAAGCGCGCGGCGCTCGGCGACGCCGTCGCCGACCTCGTGATCGCGACGCTGAGCGCGCAGGCCGCTGCGCCCGCCCCCGCGCCGGCGCCGGCGCCGGCGCCGGTCGCCGAACAGGCGCTGCGCCAGGTCACGATCGTCTTCCTCGACGTCGTCGGCAGCACGCGGCTCAGCCAGCACCTCGACCCGGAAGCGATCCACGCGGTGATGGACGGCCTGCTCGCGCGCTGCACACTCGTCGTCGAAGCACACGGCGGCCGCGTCCTGCAGTACGCCGGCGACAGCGTCCTCGCCGCGTTCGGTGCCGACGAAGCGCGCGAGGACGATCCCGAGCGCGCCGTGCGCGCCGGGCTCGCGTTGCTCGAAGAAGGCAAGCTCCAGGGCGAGCACGTGCGGCGCGAGCATGGCCACGACGGCTTCGACGTTCGCGTCGGCGCGCATACCGGCGGCGTCCTTCTCGGCGGCGGCGTCGACGACAAGGGAACGATCCGCGGCATCTCGGTCAGCATCGCGGCGCGCATGGAGCAGACGGCGCCGCCCGGGCGCATGCGGATCAGCCACGACACCTACCACGCGGTGCGCGGCGCCTTCGACGTGCAGCCGCAGCCGCCCTTGCAGGTCAAGGGCCGCGACGAGCCGATCCTCACGTACCTGGTCGAGCGCGCCCGGCCGCGCAGCTTTCGCTCCCGCGCCCGCGGCGTCGAGGGCGTGCAGACGCGCATGATCGGGCGCGAGCGCGAGCTGGCGCAGCTCGTCGCCGCGTTCGACGCCGTCGCCTCCGAGCGGCGCCTGCGCGCCGTCAGCGTCGTCGCCGATGCGGGCCTGGGCAAGAGCCGGCTGCTGCACGAATTCCAGAACGCGCTCGACGTGCATCCGCAGCCGTTCTGGCTGCTCCTCGGCCGCGCCGACCCGCAGACGCGGCTGCAGCCCTACGGTCTCTTGCGCGACGTCCTCGCCTGGCGGCTGCAGATCGGCGACGGCGACCCGGGCGACACGGCGCGCAACAAGCTCGTCTCCGGCCTGAAACCGTGGTTCGAAGAGCACGGCGAGATGAACGCGCACCTGATCGGCCAGCTCATCGGCATGGACTTCGCCGACAGCCCGCATCTGCAAGGCGTGCTCACCGACGCTCGCCAGTTGCGCGACCGCGCCTTCAACGCGGCGACGCTGTTCCTGCGCCGGCTCGGCGCGCGCGACGCGTCGCCGGTCGTGCTGCTGCTCGACGACCTGCATTGGGCCGACGACGGCTCGCTCGACTACATCGCGCACCTGCTGGCGAACGCGCCCGACCTCCCGCTCCTGCTCATCATGCTGACGCGGCCCGAGCTGCTCGAGCGCCGCGCGGAGTGGGGCGCCGGCGCTCCGCACCACGAACGCGCCGACCTCAGACCGCTGGTGCCAGCGCAGCAGGACGCCCTGACCGACGCGCTCCTCGCGCGTCTGCCCGATGCGCCGCAGGCCCTGCGCGATCTGATCACCGGCAATGCCGACGGCAATCCGTTCTACATGGAAGAGCTGGTGCAGATGCTGATCGACGACGGCGTCATCGTCGCCGCCGACCCCGAGCATTGGCGCGTGCTGACCGACAAGCTCGTCGCCGCGCACGTCCCGCCGACGCTCTCCGGCGTCCTGCAAGCCCGCCTCGACGCGCTCGACGCGCAAGACAAGCTCGCGCTGCAGAACGCGAGCATCGTCGGCCACGTGTTCTGGGACGGGGCGCTCGAAGCGATCGACCCGCGTTCGGTCGATTCGCTCGACGTGCTGCAGCGCAAGTCGCTGACCGAGCGTCGCGACAACATCACTTTCGAGGGCATCCGCGAGTACGGCTTCCAGCACCACCTGCTGCACCAGGTCACCTACGAGACGGTGCTGAGGGCGCAACGGCGCGCCGGCCACGCCAAGGCGGCACGCTGGCTGGCCGAACGGCTCGGCGATCGCTCGGGCGAATACCTCGCCCTGACCGCCGAGCACTACGAGCGGGCCGGCGACCAGGCCCAGGCGCTCGACTACTTCGAGCGCGCCGCGCGGGAAGCGCAGACACGCTACGCCAGCACCGCCGCGATGGCTTACCTGAAGCGCGCGCTGGCGATGCCGACGCTGACCGACCTGCGCCGCCGCGCCGCCTTGCTCGACCTGCAGTGCAGCGTCGCCGACATCCTCGGCGACCGCGCCGCGCAGGCGGCCGCGCTCGACGAGCGCGATCGCGTGGCCGAGCTGCTCGACGACGACGTGATGCGGGCTCGCGACCGGATCGGCCGCGCCCTGCTCGCCGACCGTGTCGGCGACTACGCCACGGCGGCAACGCTGGCCCGTGAAGCCTTGATCCTTGCCGAGCGTGTCGCGGATTCGCAAGCGGCGACCCTCGCGTTCGGCGAGCTGGCCTGGATCGACCAGATGCATGGGCGGTTAGACGAAGCCCGGGAAAACGCGCAGCGAGCCCTCGAGTGGGCCCGGCGACACCCGACCGACCTCTACCAGCAGCAGATGCTCACGGTGCTCGGAGCCATCGAAACCAAGACCCGCGATTTCGAGCGGGCGAGAGCCTACCTCGTCGAGGCCCGTACCGTCGCCCAGAAGGCTCGCAACCGTCGTACCGAGGGATCGATCCTCAGCGGGCTCGGCCTCCTGGCGCTTGCCGAGGGCGATGTGACGCTCGCGCGCCGCTGCTACGAGCTGGCGAGCAGCGCCGGCCACGATGTCGGTTCACCGTACCTCGAAGGCGGAGCGTTGTGGGGGGTGGGTACCGCCCTGGCGATGACGAGCGAGCCCGCTTCGGCGCTGCCGCCGCTGCGCGAGGCGGTGCGCCTGTACGCCCTCGTCGGCAACCGCCTCGAGGTGGCACGCTGCCGCCTGGCGCAAGGCGGAGTGCTCGCCGCGATCGGCGACTGGCCGGCGGCCAAGGAGGCGTATCGACAAAGCCTCGAGACGTTCGCCGAGTTCGGCAGCGACTCGGACCGTCTCGAGGCGCTGGGCCGCCTGGCTCGCGACCAGCTGGCGCACGGCGAGGCCTCGGCCGCTCTCGCCAACGTCGAAGAGGCGCTGGCTCTGCGCGCGAGCGGCGTGCAGCCCGAAGGTCTGTGGGCCGACATGCGCGTGGCGCTGGCCTGCCACGTCGTCCTCGCGGCCGCGGGCGAACCGACACGTGCGCTCGAAGCGCTGGCGACGGCGCACACGACGCTGATGGCGGCGGCCGATCGGATCGGCGACGCAGCGGCGCGCACCCGCGTGCTTCACGACATCCCGGAGCATCGGATGCTCGTCGAGGCCTGGGCACGGCTGCAGGGCTGACTGCTCCGCTCCGCAACCGGCCCGACGAGCCGATCTCAGGGCGAGCGAGCCGGCAACAAGCCTTTCACCTGTTCGGCCATGCGCTTGCCGCTGGTACCCGGCGGGAAGTACCCGGCGTAGCGCCCTTGCGCGTCGAGCACATAGATGAACGACGTGTGATCGATCAGGTACCTATCCGTACCGCGCACCGGCACCTTCTCGTAGAAGACCTTGTATGAGAGAGCGACCTGACGAACCTCGGCCTCCGTCCCGCCGAGGGCCGCGAAGCGCGGGTTGAAGCTTTGCGCATAGCGGCCGATGAGCTCCGGCTTGTCGCGCAGCGGGTCGAGCGTGACGAAGACCGGCTGGACCTTGTCGCCTTCAGGGCCCAACACTTCGATCGCGGCCGCGATGTTGCTGAGGTCGGTCGGGCATGCATCGGGGCAGAAGGGCATCCCGCTCAAGACTCTGAATTTCTAGAATCTAGGCCGCCTTCTTGCGCCTGAACGGGTAGAAAGCTTGGCCCCAGAACCCGGCCGGAATGTCCTCGTTGGACAGGCCGTAGGTCTCGGGCCACTTTTCCTCCGGATAGTGGTGAGTGCCGAACATCTTGTCGATCCACGGAAAGTGGATCGCAAAGTTCTTGTCGATGGCCTCTTCCTGCGACGTGTGGTGCCTTCACGTCCGCGGACACCTTGGCAAACGACCCACGTTGCGGGCTGCCCCGGTTCGAAAGCACGGTCTCAAACCGTCCGCTGGAAGGGAGGCAAATTTTTTGGGTACTTGCCTCCAGACAAACGCTGAATTCGAGAATCCGTGCGGCCTCCTGGCCGATGTTCAAGTGGCCCAGCGCCGCTGTTGCTGCGGCAGCTTCGGTGCTCGCAGGCACATCGCTCAGGCAGCGAGTCGCAGCTTGACCGTGCGCCCCGCTCGGGTGGCAAGGGTTACCAGCATGTCAAGACTGAACTTCTCGTGTTTGCCGCGCACGAGATCGGACACGCGCGACTGCGTCACGCCGAGTTCCCCGGCGGCCTGCGCTTGCGTCCAGCCCCTGGTCGCGATCAGCTTGCGCAACGCCACCATCAGTTCGGCCCGCAACGTCAGCACCGCGACTTCTTCGGGTAGAAATCCGAGGTCGGCGAACACATTGCCGGACGACTTGGTGATTCTGGACTTCATCTCTTTGCAACCTCTGCGTATCGCTTCGCTGCCAATTCGATATCCGATTGCGCTGTGCGTAGCGTCTTCTTGCCGAATGCGTGCAATACATAAACCGCGTCGGTGAACTTCGCGACGTAGAGCACTCGCCACGCTCCGCCGCTGCGAATGCGAATTTCGCTGACGCCAGCACCAATGCCGTTCATCGGCTTCCAATCGGACGGTTCGAGTCCGTTCTGGACTTGCCAAAGTTCGAACCCTGCGTTGCGCTTCGCCTCCGTCGGAAACCGCGACAGGTCGGCGAGACTCGTGCCGACGAAGCGAAGC
The DNA here is from genome assembly GCA_036496385.1 of Caldimonas sp. Taxonomy (GTDB): domain Bacteria; phylum Pseudomonadota; class Gammaproteobacteria; order Burkholderiales; family Burkholderiaceae_C; genus Schlegelella_A. The sequence continues at coordinate 48,810 of DASXLD010000006.1, forward strand.
TCCTTCATCGGCCTGATTATCTAAGTTCTTAGATACGCCGTCAAGCAGCGCCGATCGACGTCGGTGAGGTGCCCACCTCGGCAAGCACTTTGAGACCGTGCTTCGTGACGACGGCCGGCGGCTTGAGCGCCATGCCGCTCGGTCGCTTCTTGCCTGCTTCCCACTTCTGCACCATGGATTCGCTGGTTGTTCAGGTAGCGCGCGAATAGAGGCTGACTGACGTGCGCCTGCTCGCGGATCCTCTTGGTCTTTATCCGTGCGATCGGTGGTATGGTCGCCACGCAGAATCGTCGAATCCGCGCATCGTGGCCTTGGCGATGGAACCGGCGCGGTGCAACAATCAGCCGGTTCCCGTGCTTTTGGGCTGCGATTCGGCTCGAGGCGGCATCACATCGTTTCCGTTGCCGTTGATCCGTCTCGCCGGCCAAGCGCCTTCAGCAACACCTCGCGGCGCCGATATCGACGGTACGAGGTTGGGCTTCGACATGGCGCGTGCAATTTTTCCTTCCCTGTTCCTCGCCGTCCTGATGGCGGTCCACGCCGTCGCTGCTGCGGCAGGCGACCGCCCGGCGAGCAATACATTCATGCTCCTCGCCGCCGCACCGGCGCGTCCTGCGCCGCAGTCGATGCCATCGAACGGTGTCGGCATCGGGCCCGGCAAACCCGTGGTCAGCAACCCCTATCAGGTTCCCTTGCTCCAGAACGCCGGATCGCTGCGAGGTGCGCGCTAGAGCCCCTGCTGGCTGCACGCTGATGCTCGCGGCGCGGAACGAGGCGCGTCATCATCGGGCCTCCTCACCGCAGAGAACGCCATGGCCACGTTGCCCGGCCTGCCGCAGACCGACGAGCCGGAACCCGACGCCTTGCCGGTCGAGCCCGATGACGGCACGACCCTCCCCGGGCGTCCGGCCGAGCCCGGGCACGTGCCCGTCGAGCCGCAGCGGGCATAGCGCCCGCTTTTGGAGCGGCCGCGCCGCCTCGGTGCACAATGCCCGACGCGCCGGCCCCCGGCGCCGGAGCTGATCGCCGATGGTTCGAGTCTGGGCTTTCGTGTTCGCGCTCTTGGCCGCCCTCGTCTTCGCGGCCTGGGCCTCGGACTTCGTGACCATGCAGGGCGAACGAACGGTCTACACCGCCGAGTGCGCCGACGGCAGCTGGGACGGCGATCGCTGCAGCGGCCGGGTGAAGGCAGGAAACCGCTACCGCTACCGTGCGCTGAAGCCGCACAACGAGGTGATCTTCTGGACCGTCGGCTCGAAAGAGCCCTCGGGCAAGTTCAACGACTGCCAAATCGAGGACGGTCGCAACTGGATCTGCAAGGCTTGCGCCGAAGCTTCGCGCTCGGTCACGCTGCAGATGGCGCATGGCAAGCCGGTGCCGATCGCCGATGCGACGACCGGCGCGGTGCGGCCGCTTCGCGCCGTCTCGAAGTGGCGCTGGCTGCTGCTCCAGCGCGGCTACACCGCGGGCCGGCCAGTGCCACCGGCAGCAGCGACGGCAACCGGCTGAGCAGCGCTTCGCGCGCGCGAAGCCGAAGCCATCGCCATCGAGGGCGCGTCTGCGACGCCATTCAGGGACGCGGCGCCGGCTCCGCCGCGCTGACCTCGCGGCGTGGATGGCGCGGCGCCAGCACACCGGTCGCGAGCGCGGTGCCGAGAAAGATCACCGCGCAGCCGACGACGATCGGCAGCGTCACGCGCTCGCCGAGAAAGATGCCGCCCCAGAGCACGGCGAAGAGCGGAATGAGGTAGGTCACAGCGACCGCGTTGGTTGGCCCGGCGTTGGCGATGAGACGAAAGTACAGGATGTAGGCGAACCCGGTCGCGAAGATCGCGAGCAGCCCGGCGGCGAGCCACGCGTGCGGCGGCGCGGCAACGGCCGGCCACCACAGCAACGCCGGCACCGCGAGCAGGATCGCGGCGGCGAGCTGGCTGCCGGCGGCGACGGCGAGCGGCGGCACGCCGCCGAGCCGGCGCTTCGTGAGACTCGGCGCGATCGCATACGACAGCGTCGCCAGCAGGCACGCGGCGATCGCCCAGGTCGAGCCTCCGGGCTTGAAGTCGGCCTTGTCCCAGCCGATCCAGAGCACGCCGGCGAAGCCGATCGCGAGACCGACGATGCGCGGCGTCGTCATGCGATCGCCGAGCCAGCGCCATGCGACGACGGCGGCGAAGAGCGGCGTCGCCGAGTTGAGGATCGCCGAGAGGCCGGCCGTGATCGAGAGCGCCGCGTACGCGAAGCAGAGGAACGGCAGCGCCGAGTTCAGGATGCCGACGAGCGCGATCGCCCGCCAATGCGCACGCAGCGCGCCGAGATCGCCGCGGACGGCGAGCATCGGAACGAGGAGAAGAGTCGCACCGCCGACGCGAACGAAGACCAGCGCGATCGGCCCGAACGCCGGCGCGGCGATCCGCATGAAGAGGAAGGCCGCGCCCCAGAGTGCGGCAAGGACGACGAGCTCGACGACGTCGCGCGACCTCAATGCAGCTCCAGCTGCCGGCCGCCGCGCTCGCGGCTGACGCCCTCGGCCTCGATCCGCAGCAGCGACGCCTTGCGATCGAGGCCGCCGGCATAGCCGGTCAGTGCTCCGGAGCTGCCGACGACGCGATGGCAGGGCACGATGATCGACACCGGGTTGCGGCCGACCGCCGCGCCGACGGCACGGCTCGCCGAAGGTACGCCGAGCTCGCGCGCGATCTCGCCATAGCTCGAGGTCGCTCCCGGCGCGATGCGCAACAGCGCCCGCCAGACGGCGCACTGGAACTCGGTCCCTTGCAGGTCGAGCGGGACGTCGAAGTCAAAGGCCGCGCCGGCGAAATAGTCGCGCAGCTGCGCTGCGGTCGATGCCAACAGGGGATCGTCGTCGCGATCGGGGGCGTCGATATCGGCCGGGTGGTGCTTCTGCCGCTCGAACCAGGCACCGACGAGGCCGCGCCCGGTGCGCGCGAGCAGCATCGTGCCGAGCGGCGATGCGATGCGACATTGGGCGACGACGGATTGGAGCAGGATGGGTTCACTCACGATGGTCATGGCAGGACTCCCAGGGAATTCCAGAGACGAAGAAGGGCGTAGCTGCGCCACGGCCGCCAGCGCTCGGCATGGGCAGCGACATCGCGCGCCGATACCGTGCCGAACAGCGCGCGCATCGCCTTTGCGGCGGCGACGTCGCCCGGCGGAAAGGCGTCGGGCCAGCCGAGGCCGCGCATCGCGATGTAGTGCGCCGTCCACGGGCCGATGCCGGGCAGCTCGCACAGCCGCTCGACGAGCGCCTCGGCCGCTGCGCCGGGGCCCAGCAGCGGGGCGAGCGTTGTCCATTGCGACGCGAGCGATCGGATCGCCGTGGCGCGATTGCGAATGATGCCGAGCTCGGCGATGCGTTCGATCGGAGCTGATGCGAGCTCGGCCGGAGAGGGGAACGTGCGCGCGACGTCGGGCCACGGCGTTGCGACGGTGGCGCCGAAGCGATCGACGACGCGGCGCGCGAGCGTTCGCGCTGCGGCGACCGTCACCTGCTGGCCGAGGACCGCGCGCACCGCAAGCTCGAATGCATCGACGCTGCCCGGCAGTCGCAACCCCGGCGCGCCGGGCAGGTCGACGAGCGATTCGGCGATCGTCGCCGGCGCCGCGTCGAGGTCGAGCCAGCGCCGCGCCGCAGCGATGACGGCGCCGCTCGTCGCACCGAGCGACGGCGCGAACGAGAGCCGGATCCGCGCCGCGTCGTCCGCGAAGCGCGCCTCGAGCCAGCCCGGGGCCGGGCCGAGGACGCCGGCGCGGACGGTGCGGCGGATCGTCCGCCCGAGAACGACCTCGACGTCGGGGATGGCGCGATCGGCGACAAAGGCGAGCAGCGCGTCGATGTCGAGCGGTGCGCGGTAGGCGAGGTTCACCGTGATCGCGTCGCCCGCAGCGAGCGCCGTCGCCGATGAACGGACGCGCGCCCGCTGGGGCGTGCCGCCGTCGGCGCGCGGCGCCGTGCGGCGCAGGCGCGTCGGGTTCATCCGGTAGCCGCCGAGGAACGCGGCGTTGAAGCGGCGCAGGCTGCGGAATCCGCTCGTCAACGCGACCTCGGCGATCGGCATCCGGGTGTCGGTGAGAAGTTGCTTGGCGAGCAGGAGGCGGCGCGTCTGCAGGTACTGCAGCGGCGTCACGCCATGCTCGGCGAAGAAGATCCGGCGCAGATGGCGATCGCTGACGCCGAGCTTCGCCGCGAGCTGGGCGACGCTCGGTGCCTCGCCGTGGGCGGCGATCTCGTCGAGAGCGTTCGCCGCCTGGCGGGCGAGCGTTCGCGAAGCGTCCATCACCGTCCATGGCAATCCGGGGCCAGGTGCAATCTCGGGACGGCACTTCAGGCACGGCCGGAACGCCGCCGCCTCGGCCTGCGCCGGCGATGCGAAGAAGCGGCAATTGCGACGCGCGGGCATGCGGACTCGGCAGATCGGCCGACAGTAGACGCCCGTCGATGTCACGCCGACGAAAAGGCGGCCGTCGAAGCGCGCGTCGTGTGCGAGAAGGACTTGGTAGGCAGCGTCGCCGTCGATCGTCATGCCACGATTATGGCCACGCGGCCGTCGTTGACTCGCCGTTTTCGGACACGTCGCAGGACCGGTCGCCGCCGGCCGAATCGACGTTCAGGGGGAGTCGAAGCGACCGTGCTTGCCGGCGCCGCCGACGAAGCGGCGGGCGCCGCTTTCGGCCTCGCCCGAAGCAAGCGTCGCCCGGCCGAGCGCGAATTCCTGGGCGAGCGCGTCGCGGCCGACGAGACCGTGCTGGCGGCGCGCGCTCAGCCGGTCGTTGCGCAGGCACTGCTGCGGAAACGCGGCGATCGTTCGCGCCAGCGCGCGTGCCGAAGCGAGCGCGTGGCCGTCGGCGACGACGCGGTTCGCGAGCCCGAGCGCGAGAGCTTCCTCGGCGCCGACGGCGCGGCCGGTGAGGATCAGGTCCATCGCCCGGCTCTCGCCGATGAGGCGCGGCAGGCGCACCGTACCGCCGTCGATCAGCGGCACGCCGAAGCGGCGGCAGAAGACGCCGAACGTCGCCGATGCGGCGGCGACGCGCAGGTCGCACCAGAGCGCGAGCTCGAGGCCACCGGCGACGGCGTAGCCTTCGACGGCGGCGATCACCGGCTTCATGAGCTCGAGCCGGGTCGGGCCCATCGGGCCATCGTGCGCCATGTCGTCGTCGAGCGCGAGCGCGTCGGCCGCGCTGCCGAGGTCGTTCGGCGAGCTTGCGCCTGCGACGGTGCGCAGGTCCGCACCGCCGCAGAAGTGACCGCCACTGCCGGTCAGGATGGCGATGCGGGCGGTGGCGTCGGCGTCGAAGGCGCGGAACGCGTCGGCGAGCGCGCGCGCCGTCGGGCCGTCGACGGCGTTGCGCACTTCGGGGCGGTCGATCGTCACGGTCCAGAGCTCGCCGTCGCGGTCGATGCGGATCGTCTTTGTCGTCGTCATGCAGGCACCTCGCGCAGGAAGAGGGCGGTCGTCTGCGCCGCGAGCGTCTCGAGGTCGACGCCGCGCCGCCCGCGCGGCCGCGCGCGGTACCACGTCGCCGAGTAGTTGATCGCACCGAGGATCATCAGCCGCGCGACACGGGCGTCGGCGCCGAGCCTCCCTTCGGCGTGCAGGTCGTCGAGAGTGGTTTGCCAGATCGCGTCGTAGCGATCCTTGAGGTCGACGATGCGACGTCGGTGCTGCGCCGGCAGCGATCGCCAGTCGTACAGCATCACCGGAATGAAGTCGCTGCCGGCCTCGTGCAGGATGCCGAAGTGGGCGCGGACGAGACGATGGAAGCGCTCGGCCGCCGGCAGCCCCGGCGCCTCGACGACGGCGCGCGTGCGCTCGAGGCCGAGCCGCAGGCCTTCCTCCATCACGGCGAGCAGCAGCTCGTGCTTGCTCGCGAAATGATAGAACGGGCTGCCGGAGCGCATGCCGACGGCATCGGCGATATCGCGGATCGTCGTGCCGTCGAAGCCTTTCTGGCGAAACAGCTGCGCCGCGGCACGAACGAGGTCGCCGCGCCGGTTGTCGCTGCCGTTCTTCTTCGAGTTCCTCGGCACGGGCGTCACGGCCTCCTGCACAAAGCAACTGCTTGCTTGGTCGAGCGAGAATAGCAAGCCGGCGATGGCCCGGCAAATGCGAACGCTGCGTTGATGGAGAAGACGCCGTCTTGCCCCTTGTGCTGAAAGAGCGCGCACCGAATTGACCGACGCGACCCTCCGTTCGTCCTGGCGCGGCCTCGTGCGGCGTCCGCGCTCGCCGCGGGCAATCGCGTTCTGGCTCGCGCTCTGGCTCGCCGTCGTCGGCAACCTCGCGCTCTGGCGCGAGCTCTATCGCTTCGGCGGCGGGGCAGGCATGCTCGTCTCGGCGGCGGGCGCGTTCGTCATCGTCCTCGCCGCGCTCTCGGCGCTGATGCTGCTGACGGCATGGGGCCGCTGGATGAAGCCGCTCTGGATCGCCATCCTCGTTGCCGCCGGCGTCGCCCAACACTTCATGCTGACCTACGGCGTCGTCATGGACACCGCGATGCTCGCCAACACGATGCAGACCGATCCGCGCGAGGTCGGCGATCTGCTTGGCTGGGGATTCGCGCTCGACGTGGCGCTCGTCGCGTTGCCCGCGGTGCTGATCGTCGCCATGCCGGTGCGGCGGACACTCTGGTGGCCGCAGCTCTGGAAGAACGCCGCCCTGTTCGCGCTCGCTGTCGTCGTTGCGCTCGCCGCCAGCTTCGCGATGTTCAGCCGCCTCGCGCCGCTGGTGCGCAACCACATGCACCTGCGCTACATCGTCAACCCGATCGCCGGCTTCACGTCGGCGGCGTCGGTCGCGCTGGAACCGCTGTTCAAGAAGAGCACCGTGCTCGTTCCGATCACCGCCGGAGCCGCGCTCGGCCCTAGCTATGCCGGCGCGCGGATGCCCCCGCTCATCGTTGTCGTCGTCGGCGAGACGGCGCGCGCCGATCACTTCTCGCTCAACGGCTACGCCCGCGATACCAACCCTGAGCTCGCCAAGACGGGCGTGTTCAGCTTTCGCGACGTCCGCTCCTGCGGCACCGACACCCGCGATTCGGTGCCGTGCATGTTCTCGCCGCTCGCCAAGAGCGAGTTCGAGAGGCGGAGCGGCAAGCGCGAGAACCTGCTCGACCTCCTGCAGGCGGTCGGCCTCGCCGTCCTCTGGCTCGACAACCAGTCGGGCTGCAAGGACGTCTGCGCGCGCGTGCCGACCGCGACGACGGCTGACCTTCCGGCAGCCGATGCAGAGCGCCTTTGCAGCGGCGGCGAGTGCCGGGACGAGGCGCTCCTCGTCGGTCTCGACGAGCGAATCGCAAAGCTCCCCGAGGAGCGCAGGAAGCGCGGCATCGTGCTCTTCCTGCACCAGATGGGCAGCCACGGCCCGGCGTACTCCAAGCGCTCCGGCCCGACCGAGAAGCGATTCGTCCCCGAGTGCACCGACATCGAGCTGGCGCGCTGCGACCACGACCAGCTGGTCAACGCCTACGACAACTCGATCGTCGCCACCGACCGCATGCTCGCGGCGACGATCCGCTGGCTGCAGCGGCACGCCGTCGACCACGCGACGGCGCTCGCCTACATGAGCGACCACGGCGAATCGCTCGGCGAGCTCGGCATCTTCCTGCACGGACTGCCGTATCGCTTCGCGCCGGAGGCGCAGACGCGCGTCCCCTACATCGCCTGGATCGGCGACGCGCTGGCGGCCGAGCGCGGGATCGACGTCGCCTGCGTCGGCCGGCGCCTCGATGTGCCGCAGAGCCACGATGATCTCTACCACACGGTGCTCGGCCTGCTCGACGTCACGACGCCGACCTACGACCGCGCGCTCGACACTTTCGCCGCGTGCCGCAAGAAAGCGCCCTAGCGCCGGTCGGCGCCGCACGCCCTCCTCAGGAGACGATGTAGGCCGCGCTGCCGGTCGCGAGCAGCTTGCCCTCGGCGTCGCCGAACTCCATCCGCGCCGTCGCGACGCGCGAGCCGAGGCGCAGGACCTCGCCGTGCAGCGTGAAGCGCTCGCCGATCGCGGGCCGCAGGTAGTCGATCCTGAGGTCGATCGTGCCGAGCTTGCCGAACCGCCGCAGCCGCTCGGCCGGCGCCTCGTCCATGTGGCGCGCGCCAATCGCCGCCATGACGGCGAGCCCTGCCATCGCGTCGAGCGTCGCGCTGATGACTCCGCCATGCAGCCGCTGGTGGGCGTAGTGGCCGATCAGCTCGGGCCGCATCGCCAGGCTGCCGGTGACGCCGCTCGCCGCCAGCGATCCGACCCGCAGCCCGAGCACGGCGTTGAACGGGATGCGCTCCTCGAACAGCCGCGTCAGCGCGCCGACGAACTCGGCCTCGAACGCGCGCGCCGGCGCCGCGCCGCGAGTTCCACTCACAGGCCCAGCTGACGCGCCGCCAGCTCCTTCATGATCTCCTCGCTGCCGCCGCCGATCATCATCACCTTCACCTCGCGGTAGATCCGTTCGCTCTTGGTGCCGCGGACAAAGCCGGTGCCGCCGAGGATCTGCACCGCCTGGTCGGCGCAGAACTGCATCGCCTGCGTCGCCTGGTTCTTCAGCAGACAAAGCTCGGCGACCGTCTCGCCGTCGAGGGCGCCGGCGTCGTAGCGCGCCGCGAGCGAATCGATCCAGGCGCGCGCGCCGAGCACGCGCATCCGCATGTCGGCCAGCTTGTGGCGGACGACTTGATGCTCGACCAGGAGCTGGCCGAAGGTCTTGCGCTGGCGCGCCCAGGCGAGTGCTTCGTCGAAGCAGACGGCGGCGAAGGCGCAGGCCGTCGAGGCCATCAGCAGCCGCTCGCCGTTGAAGTTGTCCATGATCGCGCGAAAGCCTGCGTTTTCCTCGCCGATGAGGTTCGCCGCCGGCACCCGGCAACCGGCGAACGAGAGTCGCGCCGTGTCGCTGCACCACCAGCCCATCTTGGCGAGCAGCGTGCGCTCGAGGCCGGGCGCATCGCCGGGAACGGCGAGCAGCGAAATGCCGCTCGCACCGGGCCCGCCGGTGCGCACCGCGACCGTGATCCAGTCGGCGCGCATGCCGGAGGTGATGAACGTCTTTTCGCCGTCGACGACCCAGCTGTCGCCGTCGCGGCGCGCACGGCAGGCGATGCGCGCGACGTCGGATCCGGCGCCGGGCTCGGTGATCGCGAGCGCGGCGATCTTCCTGCCGGCGAGAACATCGGGGAGGATCCTCTGCTGCAACTCGGCGCTGCCGCGGGCGACGATCGGCGGCAGGCCGATCGCGTGCGAGAACAGGCTCGCGAGCAGGCCGCCGCTGCCGGCGCGCGCGACTTCCTCGCCCGCGATCAGCCGCCACGCGATCGGTGCCGGGGTGCCGCCGAGGTGCTCCGGGTAGCCGAGGCCGAGCAGGCCGGCGGCGGCGGCCTTGGCGTAGAGCTCGCGCGGAAAGCTGCCGGCTTCGTCCCAGCCGTCGACGTGCGGCGCGATCTCGCGCTCGACGAAGCGGCGCGCGCTGGCGCGGAACGCATCGCGGTCGGCGCGCTCGTCGCCGTCGATCGCGGCGGCGGCGCTCACGCCGTCACCTCGACCAGCGGCTGGCGCGCCGCCACCTGGTCGCCAGCGCGCACATGCAGCGACACGATCCGGCCCGCATGCGGCGCGCGGATCTGATGCTCCATCTTCATCGCCTCGATGACGATCAGGAGGGCACCGGCGGCGACCTGGGTGCCGGCGGCGACGCACGCCTGCGTCACCCGCCCGTGCATGGGGGCGACGAGGAGTCCGGAGGCGCCGGGCTGCGCGCGCGAGCGGCCGCGCAGCCGCAGGTCGGTCGCCGCCAGCTCGCTGCCGTCGGCTTGCCAGTGGCAGGCGCCGTCGCCGATCTCGGCGAGGACTCGGATCGCGCGGCCGTCGATGACGACGTCGAGAGCCAGCGCGTCGTCGCGGCGTCGGGCGATCTTCTCGATGCGGTGCGTTTCGCCGTCGCAGCTGGCATCGAACACGGCGCGCGTGCCGAGCAGCCGCCAGCGCCGCGCCGCACCGGCGAGCTCGATCGCAACGGTGGTGTCGAGTGCCGGCGAAGACGACCAGCCGTCCCAGAGCGGCGCCAGCGGCGTCCGCGGCAGAAGAGCGAGCGAAGCCGTGGCGGCGGCTTCGAGCCAGCCGGGAGCGGGCGTCGCGCGGGCGGCATCGTCGCCGAAGCGGCGGGCGAGGAAGGTGGTGTCGAGGTCGCCCGCCGCGACCTCGGGATCGCGAAGCACGCGAGCGAGGAACGCTCGGTTGGTCACGACGCCCCAGCACACGGTGGCGCCGAGCGCCGCGGCCAGGCGTTCCAGGGCGGCGCCGCGCGTCGGCGCGTGCGCGATCAGCTTTGCGAGCATCGAGTCGTAGAACGGCGGCACCACGACACCGTCGGCGAGGGCGTGCTCGGTCCGGACACCGGTCGGCGGCCGCCAGCGGACGATGACTCCCGACTGCGGCAGGTAGCCCTGCGCCGGATCTTCGGCGCACAGGCGCGCCTCGATGGCGTGGCCACCCGCTTCGAAACGTCCGAGCAATTCGTCCTGCGGCCACGGCAGCGGCTCGCCCACAGCGACGCGGAGCTGCCACTCGACGAGATCGAGCCCGAGCAGCGCCTCGGTCACCGCGTGCTCGACCTGCAGCCGCGTGTTCATCTCGATGAACCAGAACGCGCCCGCAGGGTCGAGCAGGAACTCGACGGTGCCGGCACCGCGGTAGCCGACCGCGCGCGCGACCGTCACCGCGACCTCGCCCATCCGTCGGCGCAGCGCCGGCGAGACCGCGGGCGACGGCGCCTCCTCGACCAGTTTCTGGTGCCGACGCTGCAGCGAGCATTCGCGTTCGCCGAGGTGGACGACGTTGCCGTGCGCGTCGGCGAAGACCTGGATCTCGACGTGGCGCGCGTCGTCGACGGCGCGCTCGAGCAGCAGCCGTGCGTCGCCGAACGCTGCGCGCGCCTCCGCCGCGGCGGAAGCGATCGCGGCATCGAGCTCGTCGTCGCCGGCGACGCGGCGCATGCCGCGGCCGCCGCCGCCGGCTGCGGCCTTGACCATCAGCGGAAAGCCGAGCTTGCGGGCCTGCTCGCACAGGGTTTCCGGCGACTGATCCGCGCCGTCGTAGCCGGCCAGCACGGGAACGCCCGCAGCCGCCATTGCCTGCCGTGCCGCAGCCTTGTCGGCCATCGCGCGCATCGCCGCCGCCGGCGGGCCGACCCAGACCAGGCCGGCGGCCTCGACTGCGTCGGCGAACGCGGCGCTTTCGCCGAGAAAGCCGTAGCCGGGATGGACCGCCTCGGCGCCGCTCGCGCGCGCGGCGGCGACGATCGCATCGATGCGCAGGTACGAGTCAGCGGCGTGGGTGCCGCCGATGACGACGACGCGGTCGCATGCGGCGGTGAACGGCGCCTCGCGATCGGCGTCGGAGGCGATCGCCACGGTCGCGATGCCCAGCCGTTTCGCCGTCGCGGCGATCCGCGCGACGATCTCGCCGCGGTTGGCGATGAGCAGCGGCCCGAGCATCAGCGCCGCGACGGCAGCGTGTGCATGTACTTGGCGATGATGCCGAGCATCACCTCGTCGGCGCCGCCGGCGATCGAGCCGAGCCGGCCGTCGCGATAGTGGCGCGCGACGGGGTTGTCCCAGGTGTAGCCCATGCCGCCCCAGTACTGCATGCACGCGTCCGGAACCATGCGGCCGAGCCGGCACGCCTTCAGCTTGGCCATCGACGCCCACTCGGTGACGTCTTCGCCGGCGATATATTTCTCGGTCGCCATGTAGACCAGTCCGCGCAGCGACTCGACCTCGGTCTTCAGCTCCGCGAGCCTGTAGTGGACGACCTGGTGGTCGAGCACGCTCTTGCCGAAGATCTGGCGCTCGCGCGCGTAGTCGGCGGTCTGCTGGATCGTGTTGAGGAGCGCCTGGATCGCGTGCGCGGCGGCCCAGAGACGCTCCTCCTGGAACTGCATCATCTGGTAGGTGAAGCCCATCCCTTCCTCGCCGACGCGGTGGGTCTGCGGAACGCGAACGTCGTCGAAGTGGATCAGGCCGGTGTCGCTCGACATCATCCCGATCTTGCGGATCTTCTGCGCCTTGACGACGCCGGGTGTCGTCATCGGCACCATGATCAGGCTCTTGTTCTTGTGCGCCGCGCCTTCCGATGTGTTCGCGAGCAGGCACATCCAGTCGGCCTGCAGGCTGTTCGTGATCCACATCTTCGCGCCGTTGATGACGTAGTCGCTGCCGTCCTTCCTCGCCGTCGTCTTGATGCTGGCGACGTCGGAGCCGGCGCCCGGCTCGGAGACGCCGATGCAGCCGACCGCGTCGCCGGCGATCGCCGGCACCAGGAACTCGCGACAGAGCGCTTCGCTGCCGAAGCGGGCCAGCGCCGGTGTCGCCATGTCGGTCTGCACGCCGATCGCCATCGGCACGCCGCCGCAGTTGATGTGGCCGAGCGTCTCGGCCATCGCGACCGAGAACGAGTAGTCGAGCGCCATGCCGCCGTACTTCTCGGGCTTGGTGAGGCCGAGCAGGCCGAGCTCGCCGAGGCGCTTGAAGACCTGGTGCGCCGGGAACTGCTCGGCGGCTTCCCATTCGTCGACGTGCGGGTTGATCTCCTCGTCGATGAAGCGCTTCAGCGTGCGCTGGATCTCGTGGTGCTCGTGGCTCATCTGCATCGTCGTCTCCACGACGTCGCCGGGCGCTAGGGCCGCGCGACGCCGAACTGCATGGGGTGGAGTGTGCGCCGAGCCGCCTCGTCGCAGACGGCGAGGGCGAGGGCGAGGACGCGTCGGGTATCGCGCGGGTCGATGATGCCGTCGTCGAGCAGCAGCCCGGAGGTGTGGAAGGCACCCGACTGGCGCTCGAAGGTGGCCATGATCTGCGCCTTCAGCGCCGCGAGGCGTGCTTCGTCGACCGACTCGCCCTTGCGGACGGCGCCTTCGCGCATCACGATCGCCATCGTTCCGGCCGCCTGCTCGGCGCCCATCACGGCGGTCTTCGCCGTCGGCCAGCTGAAGACGAAGCGCGGGCCGAAGGCGCGGCCGCACATGCCGTAGTTGCCGGCGCCGAACGACGCGCCGCACTGGACCGTGAGCTGCGGCACGGTCGCGTTCGCCAGCGCCTGGATCTGCTTCGAGCCGTGCTTGATCATGCCGGCGCGCTCGGCTTCGCTGCCGACGATGAAGCCGGTCGTGTTCTGCAGCCAGACGATCGGCTGTCCGAGTTGACAGCACGCCTGGACGAAGTGCGTCACCTTCGTGCTGCCGGCGGGATCGAGCGGGCCGTTGTTGGTGATGATGCCGACCCGAAAGCCGGCGACCTGCGTGTGGCCGCACACGGTGCCCGGCCCGTACTCGGCCTTGAACTCGAGGAAGTCGGACGCGTCGACGATGCGGGCGATGACATGGCGCATCTCGACCGGCTTCTTGGCGTCGGCGCCGAACACGCCGAGCAGCTCTTCGCCGTCGAAGAGCGGCGGCGGTCCGTCGGGCCACGTCGCCCGCGGCTGCCAGCCGAACGCGGCGATCAGCTCGCGGCCGACGGCGAGCGCGCTTGCGTCGTCGTCGGCGACGTGCTCGGCGAGACCGGAGACCGTCGCGTGCATGTCGGCGCCGCCGAGCGCTTCGTCGGTCGCGACCTCGCCGGTCGCCGCCTTGAGGAGGGGTGGCCCGGCGAGGAACGCGCGCGCGCGGCCGCGGACCATGATCACGTGGTCGGCGAGCCCGGTCATGTAGGCGCCGCCCGCCGTCGACGAGCCATGCACGATTGCGATCACCGGCAGCCCCGCGGCCGACAGCCGCGCGAGGTTGCAGAACAACGCGCCACCGCGGACGAACTGCTCGACGCGGTACTTGAGCAGGTTCGCTCCCGCCGACTCGACGAGGTGGACGAATGGCAGCTTGTTGTCGAGCGCGATCTGCTGGGCGCGCAGGACCTTCTCGAGTCCCTGCGCCTGCAGCGCGCCGGCGTCGATGCCGGCATCGTCGGCGAGGACGAGGACGCGAACCCCGGAGACGACGCCGATGCCGGCGATCGCGCCGCCGCCGGCGACCGAGCGCTCGGCATCGTCGACGTCCTGCCGCCAGCCGGCCAGAGTCGACAGCTCGAGGAAGGGCACGCCGGGGTCGAGCAGCCGTGCCACCCGCTCGCGCGGCAACAGCTGGCCGCGGCGCTCGAAGAGCGGCGCCGCTTTCGCGCTCGCGGCGCGCGTGCGCGCCTCGACCCTGCGCCACTCCTCGATCAGCGCGAGCGTATGCGTGCGGTTGGCGGCGAACGCGTCGCTGCGGGTGTCGAGCTGGAGCGCGAGGGCGGGCACGGCGCCTTCAGTCGTCGCCCAGCACGCGCGGCGTCGTCGCCAGATGAAAGCCGTCGAACGGCTTCGTCGATCCGCCGCTGCCGACCTCGGGCCAGATCCGCTTCGCGTTCGGCGCCGCGCCGTCGATGCGCAGGCACGCGCCGGAGACGAACGCCGCCGCCGGCGTGAGGAGAAAGACGATCGCGGCCGAGACCTCGCTTTCGGTGCCCAGCCGCTGCAGCGGCACGAGCGATGGCATCGTCCTCAGCGTTGCCGTCATCTCGGGCGGGTACTTGTCGAGGCCGCTCGATGCGATCCATCCCGGCGCGACGGCGTTGACGCGGACCGGCGCCCACTCGAGCGCTGCCGTCTCGGTGAAGTTGACCATCCCGGCGCGCGCCGCGCCCGAGTGGCCCATGCCCGGCATGCCGCCCCACATGTCGGCGACGATGTTGACGATCGCGCCGCCCGGACGAGCAGCGGCGTCGTTCAGCATCCACTGGTTGATGCACTCGCGAGCGACCAGGAAGCCGCCGGTGAGGTTGTTGCGGACGACTGCGTCCCAGCCCTTGGCGCTGATGGCGGAAAGCCTGGCCGGGAACTGGCCACCGGCGTTGTTGACGAGCGCGTCGATCCGGCCATGGCGTTCGAGGACAGCCGCGACGACCGCCTGCACCTGCGCTTCCTCACGGATGTCGCAGACGTGCGCCGAGCAGGCGCCGCCGGCGCGCTCGATCTCGTCCTTGACCGCGTCGAGCTTGGCCGCGGTGCGGCCGACGATCGCGACGGCGGCGCCGAGCGATGCGAGCTCGTGCGCCGTGCAGCGGCCGATCCCGGAGCCGCCGCCGGTGACGATGGCCACCTGGCCGCGGAGAAGGCCGGGCGCGAAGATCGAACGGTACGAGCTCATCGAAGGGAGGTGGTCCAGCATTCAACCAAGCACTTGCTTGGTTGTCGGCCAGTGTGCCCAGCCGGATAATCGATTGTCAATGCGGACGAGCCGCCCGGCTCGCCGCGCCACGGGAGCCGCCATGCCGAACGCCATGATCTTCGACGCCGTCCGCACGCCGCGCGGCAAGGGCAAGAAGGACGGCAGCCTGCACGAGATCAAGCCGGTCGACCTGCTCGCCGGCCTTCTCGTCCAGCTGCAAAGGCGGCACGACTTCGACCCGGCGGCGCTCGACGACGTCGTGATGGGTGTCGTCTCGCCGGTCGGCGAGCAGGGCTCGGTGATCGCCAAGACGGCGGCGCTGAAGGCCGGCTGGGACGTCAAGGTCGCCGGTCTGCAGATCAACCGCTTCTGCGCGTCGGGCCTCGAGGCGGTGAACCTCGCCGCGCAGAAGGTCGCGAGCGGCTGGGAAGACCTCGTCGTCGCCGGCGGCGTCGAGAGCATGTCGCGGGTGCCGATCGGCAGCGATGGCGGCGCCTGGTCGCAGGACCCGGCGACCAACTTCGCGACCGGCTTCGTTCCGCAGGGCATCGGCGCCGATCTGATCGCGACCCTCGCCGGCTGGGACCGCGAAGACGTCGATCGTTACGCCCTGACGTCGCAGCAGCGCGCCGCCGCGGCGCAAGGCGCAGGTCTCTTCGATCGCTCGGTGATCGCGGTCGAGGACGAGATCGGCATCGCTGTCCTCGAGCGCGACGAGTTCATCAAGCCGCGGACGACGCTCGAAGGCCTCGGCCAGCTCAAGGTCGCGTTCGCCGAGCTCGGCGCGATGGGCTTCGATGCCGTCGCGCTCGCCCGCTATCCCGAGGTCGAGCGGATCGCGCACGTCCACACCGCGGGCAACTCGTCGGGGATCGTCGACGGCGCCGCCGCGGTACTCGTCGGCAGCGAGGCGATGGGCAGGTCGCTCGGCCTCGCGCCGCGCGGTCGCATCGTCGCCACGGCGCTCTCGGGCGCCGATCCGACGATCATGCTCACCGGCCCGATGCCGGCGACGCGCAAGGCGCTCGCCAAAGCAGGGCTGAGCGTCGACGACATCGATCTGTTCGAGGTCAACGAGGCGTTCGCCGCGGTGCCGATGCGGTTCATGCGTGAGCTGGGCGTTGCGCACGAGAAGGTCAACGTCAACGGCGGCGCGATCGCGATGGGCCACCCGCTCGGCGCCACCGGTGCGATGCTCGTCGGCACGCTGCTCGACGAGCTCGAGCGCAGGAAGCTGAAGCGCGGCCTCGTCACGCTCTGCGTCGGCGGCGGAATGGGCATCGCGACCATCATCGAGCGCGTCTGACGAGGTGCGAATGGAGACGCTGCGCTACGAGATCGATGCCGACGGGCTGCTGACGATCACCTTCGACGCCCCCGATGCCGCCGTCAACACGATGACGGCGGCGTGGCAGCGCGACCTCGCCGCTGCCGCTGCGCAGGCGGTCGCCGACAAGGCGCGGATCCGCGGCGTGCTGCTCGCGTCGGCCAAGCAGACGTTCTTCGCCGGCGCGGCGCTGAAGGGTGTGCTGGAGCTCGAGGCGAAAGACGCGGTTCCCGGCTTTCACGAGATTCAGGCGCTGACCGCGAGCTACCGCAAGCTCGAGACGCTCGGTCGGCCGGTCGTTTCGCTCCTCGCCGGCTCGGCGCTCGGCGGCGGCTGGGAGGTCGCGCTGATCGGCCACGCGCGCTTCGCGCTCGACGACGCGAGGATCCGCTTCGGCATGCCCGAGGTGACGCTCGGCCTCATCCCGGGTGCGACCGGAATCACGAAGACGGTGCGCACGCTCGGCCTGATGGCGGCGCAGCCGTACCTCCTCGAAGGCAAGCTCTTCGGCCCGCGCGAAGCGCTCGCGATCGGCTGGATCGACGGCCTCGCCGCGACCGTCGACGAGCTGCGCGCGCAGGCGGTCGCGTGGATCGAAGCCCATCCGGACGCTGCGCAGCCGTGGGACCGCAAGGACTACCGCATGCCCGGCGGCACGCCGGCGAGCCCGAAGATCGCTGCCGCGCTCGCGGTCGCGCCGGCGATGCTGGCGCAAAAGACGCGCGGCCTCTATCCCGCCACGCAGGCGGCTCTCGAGGCGATGGTCGAAGGCGCGCTGGTCGACTACGACAGCGCGGTGCGGATCGAGGCGAGGAAGCTCGCCAAGGTCATGGTCGGGCAGAACGCCAAGAACATGATCCAGGCGTTCTTCTTCGATCTCCAGGCGATCCGCTCCGGCAAGGCGCGCCCGCAGGGCTTTCCGACCTGGCGGCCGAGCAAGGTCGGCATCCTCGGCGCCGGCATGATGGGTGCGGGCATCGCGCATGCGAACGCCGCGCGCGGGATTCCCTGCGTCCTGAAGGACGTGTCGACCGCGAAGGCCGAGGCCGGCCTGGCCGCGATCGCCAAGGTGACGGCGGCGCAGGTCGCGCGCGGCGGCCTCGACGCGGCACGCGAGGCCAAGCTGCTCGCGCTCGTCGCTCCGGCCGCTGACGTGCGCGCGCTCGACGGCTGCGATCTCATCGTCGAGGCCGTGTTCGAGAACCGGGCGCTGAAGGCCGAAGTGACGCGAGAGGCCGAGCCGATGCTCGCTCCCGATGGCGTGTTCGCGAGCAACACGTCGACGCTGCCGATCACCGGCCTCGCAAAGGCGAGCGCGCGGCCCGAGCGCTTCGTCGGCCTGCACTTCTTCTCGCCGGTCCACAAGATGAAGCTGGTCGAGATCATCCGCGGCAAGGCGACCAGCGACGAGACGATCGCGCGCGCCTACGACTATGTGCTCGCGATCGGCAAGACGCCGATCGTCGTCAACGACTCGCGGGGCTTTTTCACCAGCCGGGTCTTCGGCACCTTCGTGATGGAAGGCGCGGCGATGCTCGCCGAGGGGATCGCCGCGCCGCTGATCGAGCACGCCGCGCTCGCCGCCGGGATGCCGGTCGGGCCGCTCGCGGTGCTCGACGAGACCTCGCTCGCGCTCTCGGTCCACGTTCTCGAGCAGACGCGCGCCGATGCCAAGGCGGAAGGGCGCGACCACGTGTCTTCGCCGGGCGAATTGCTCGTCGAGAAGATGGTCAAGGAGCTCGGCCGGCCTGGCCGCGCCGGCGGAGGCGGCTTCTACGACTTCCCTGCGGGAGCGCCGAAGCGCCTCTGGCCCGGGCTTGCGACGCACTTCGCGAAGGACGGTCTCGCCGCCGACCTCGACGAGCTCAAGCAGCGGCTGCTTTACCGCCAGTCGATCGAGACCGCGCGCTGCGTCGCCGAGAAAGTGCTGACGAGCGTCGCCGAGGCAAACATCGGCTCGATCTTCGGGATCGGATTTCCGGCCTGGACGGGCGGCGCGATCCAGTTCATTGCCTCCGAAGGCAAGGAGCGCTTCCTCGCCAACGCCGCCGCGCTTGCCGCGCGCCACGGCGAGCGCTTCGCGATCTCTGCCGAGGTGGTGGCTGCGATCCCTACTTGAGGGACAAGATCCACTGCACGAGCTGCTTCGCCTCGGCTTCGTTGACCTGCGGGTTGGCGGGCATCGGGTTCGCGCCCCAGACTCCCGAGCCCCCCTTGATCACCTTCGGCACCAGCTTGGCGACGGCGTCGGGCTGACCGGCGTACTTGGCGGCGACCTCCTTGTACGACGGCCCGATGAGCTTCTGGCTGATCGCATGGCAGGACAGGCAGTTCTTCTTCTGCGCCAGCTCCGGGTTGGCCCACGCGGGGGCGAAAACCATGCAAGCGGTCACGATCGTGGCAAGGTGAAACGTCTTCATCCGGATCCGAAGGTCGCGGCGAAGCGCCGCTCGGCTACCATCAGGATAACGGAAGGGCCTTGCGCGCGTTGACGCGCGGGCGAACCCGCGAAAGCGGCTGCACTCCGGGGGGTCCACATGCTGTTCGTCGTCATCGGCGTCGTCCTGATCGTGCTCAACCTCGCCCGCGTCGGCGTCATCGGCACGTGGAACTGGGAGCTCACGGGCGACCTCTGGAAATTCTTCTTCCCGTTCCTGCTCGCCACGATCTGGTGGATCTGGTCCGACGTATCGGGCCTGAACAAGCGGCGCGAGATGAACCGCATGGAAAAGAAGAAGGACGACCGGCGCAAGGAAAACCTCGCCGCGCTCGGCATGGACACCCGCGCCCGCCGCAAGGCGCAAAAGCAGCAGCCCTAGTCGGAGTCGAGCACCGCTCCGCGGCTCGCGCTCGCCGCGTTCTTCGCGAACTTCGCCAGCACGCCGCGGGTATAGCGTGGCGCCGGCGGCTGCCAGGCGGCGCGACGCGACGCCAGCTCGGCGGCGTCGACCTCGAGCTGCAGCAGCAACCGGTGCGCGTCGATGGTGATGCGGTCGCCTTCGCGCACGAGCGCGATCGTGCCGCCGGCATGCGCCTCGGGCGCGACGTGGCCGACGACCATGCCCCAGGTGCCGCCGGAGAAGCGCCCGTCGGTGACGATGCCGACCGACTCGCCGAGACCCTGGCCGATCAGCGCGCTCGTCGGCGCCAGCATCTCGGGCATTCCCGGCGCGCCTTTGGGACCGAGGTAGCGCAGCACCATCACGTCGCCGGCAACGATCCGGCGCGCCATGATCGCCGCCATCGCCGACTGCTCGTCGTCGAAGACGCGCGCCGGGCCGGTGATGGTCGGGTTCTTGAGGCCGGTGATCTTCGCGACCGCGCCTTCGGGAGAGAGGTTGCCCTTCAGGATCGCGAGGTGGCCGTGCGCATACATGGGCTTCGTGATCGGCCGGATCACGTCCTGATCGGTGCGCGGCGCCGCCGGCAGCTCGGCGAGGGTCTCGCGGATCGTCTTGCCGGTGATCGTCATGCAGTCGCCGTCGAGGTGGCCCGCCTCGAGCAGCACCTTCATCACCTGCGGGATGCCGCCGGCGCGATGCAGGTCGACGGCGAGGTACTTGCCCGAGGGCTTCAGGTCGCACAGCACCGGCACCTTCCTGCGGACGCGCTCGAAGTCGTCGATCGTCCACTCGACGCCGGCGGCGTGGGCGATGGCGAGGAAGTGGAGGACGGCGTTGGTCGAGCCGCCGGTGGCCATGATCACGGCGACGGCGTTCTCGATGCTCTTCCGGGTGACGATGTCGCGCGGCTTCAGGTCGCGGCGCACCGCCTCGACGAGGACGCGGGCCGCCTCGCGTGTCGCGCCGACGATCTCGTCCTCGACGTTGGCCATCGTGCTCGAGTACGGCAGGCTCATGCCGAGCGCCTCGAACGACGAGCTCATCGTGTTGGCGGTGTACATGCCGCCGCACGAGCCGCTGCCGGGGATCGCGCGGCGCTCGATCTCGCCGAAGTCCTTCTCGCTCATCTTGCCGGCGGTGAACTGGCCGACCGCTTCGAAGACGCTGACGATGTTGAGGTCCTGGCCCTGGTAGCGGCCGGGCAGGATGGTGCCGCCGTAGACGTAGATCGCCGGCACGTTGGCGCGCAGCATCCCCATCATGCCGCCGGGCATGTTCTTGTCGCAGCCGCCGATGACGAGGACGCCGTCCATCCACTGGCCGCCGACGCAGGTCTCGATGCAATCGGCGATCACCTCGCGCGAGACGAGGCTGTACTTCATCCCCTCGGTGCCCATCGCCATGCCGTCGCTGATCGTCGGCGTGCCGAAGACCTGGGCGTTGCCGCCGGCGGCCTCGATCGCGTCGACCGCCGCGTCGGCGAGCTTCTGCAGGCCGGAGTTGCACGGCGTGATCGTCGAGTGGCCGTTGGCGACGCCGATCATCGGCTTGACGAAATCGGCCTCTTCGTAGCCGAGGGCGTAGTACATCGATCGGTTCGGCGCGCGGGCCACACCCTCGGTGATATTTCTGGAGCGGCGGTTGCTGGCGGCCATCGCGATCTCTTCGTGAAGCGGTGCTCGGCAAACTATAGCGGCGCGGATGACCGCGAGCGCCTCGTATCATCGCCGCATGCTGGTGCATCCGCAGTTCGACCCGATCGCGATCGACTTCTCGAAGTACGGCGTGCCGATTGCCGTCCACTGGTACGGCATCACCTACCTGGTCGGTTTCGCGCTCTTCCTCTTCCTCGCCGCGCGGCGAGCGCGCCTGCCGCAGTTCGCGTCGCGCGGCTGGACGCGGCGCGACATCGAGGACCTGCTGTTCTACGGCGTGCTCGGCACCGTGATCGGCGGCCGGCTCGGCTACGTCCTCTTCTACAAGCCCGGCTTCTACGCCGCGCATCCGCTCGAGATCCTCGCGGTCTGGAAGGGTGGCATGGCCTTCCACGGCGGCCTGCTCGGCGTCATCACCGCGATTGCGCTGTTCGCGCGCGCCCGCCATCGCCCGTTCCTCGAGGTCACCGACCTCGTCGCGCCGTGCGTGCCGACCGGCTTTGCCGCCGGGCGAATCGGCAACTTCATCAACGGCGAGCTGTGGGGACGATTCGCCGACCCGTCACTGCCGTGGGGGATGGTCTTTCCGCAGTCCGGTTCGACGCTGCCGCGCCATCCGTCGCAGCTGTACCAGTTCGCGCTCGAAGGGCTGCTGCTCTTCGTCATCCTCTGGATCTACGGCAAGAAGCCGCGCGGCCTCGGCCAGGTCTCCGGCGCCTTCCTGGTCGGCTACGGCGTCCTGCGCTTCATCGCCGAGTTCTTCCGCCAGCCCGATGAGTTCCTCGGTTTTCTCGCGCTCGGCCTGAGCATGGGCCAGTGGCTGTGCGTGCCGATGATCGTCGCTGGAATTGCGCTCTGGCTGTGGGGGCGACGGCGCGCCGCGCGCGACGGCGAGAGCCTGCCGCTGCAGGCGAAACGGGCCTAAGGGGCCCGGCGGGACGATGCGGCAGATCTTCCTCGACACCGAGACGACCGGGCTCAGCCCCGAGTCGGGCGACCGCATCATCGAGATCGGCTGCGTCGAGCTCGTCAACCGGCGCCTGACGGGACGCACCATCCACTTCTACGTCAACCCGGAGCGCCGCAACAGCACCGACGCCTACAAGGTCCACGGCCTGTCCGACGAGTTCCTCGCCGACAAGCCGCTGTTCGCCCAGATCGTCGACGATTTGCTCGGCTTCGTCGACGGCGCCGAGATCATCATCCACAACGCCGCGTTCGACATCGGCTTTCTCGACATGGAGCTGCGCCGGATCGGGCGGCTGCCGTTCCTCGATCACGGCGTGCGCGTCACCGACAGCCTGTCGATGGCGCGCGACAGCTTCCCCGGCAAGTCGAACTCTCTCGATGCGCTCTGCAAGCGCTTCGAGGTCAACAACGCGATGCGCGAGCTGCACGGCGCGCTGCTCGACGCCGGCCTGCTCGCCGAGGTCTACGTCCGCATGACGCGCGGCCAGGAGTCGCTCGTCATCGACGCCGGCGATGCGCTCGCCGCCGACCTGGCGCTGAGGCCGATCGACTTCAGCACGCTTGTGCTCGTCGTCATCGCCGCCGACGAGGACGATCTCGCGGCGCACGCCGAAGTCCTCGCCGAGCTCGACGATGCGAGTGGCGGACACACGGTCTGGCGACGGCTGCGGGCAGAGCCGCCACGCGTCGCCATGGCACAATGACCGCCTCTCGCAAGCGGCGTTTCGCACCCCGCGCGGGCGGTTAGCTCAGGGGTAGAGCACGTCCTTCACACGGACGGGGTCGCAGGTTCGAAACCTGCACCGCCCACCATCAACCCAGAGCTCGGCTTCGGTTCGGACTCCTTGCAGAGACGACAGGATGATGCATGGATCGGGCACGCGGTGAGCCAACGCTGGCCTCGGACCAAGGGGTCTGGTCCGCGGAGTCGCGCCGGAACGCACCCATGGATCGCGGCCTTGATCGCCCCCTGGGGAGAAGCCAGCGAGGAGCGTCCGTGCGCTAGAACCGGGCGCCCGATCGCCGGTCCATCCCGCGTGTAGTCGTTCACGAACGCCGAGCTCGCGGCCTGGCGGGCAACGGCGGCGTTACCGCGGCGATTCCGCTCGTCCGCCGCTCGTGACCTTCCGTCGGCCCCCCCTCAGGTGCGGGGGAGGGCTGCCGAGAACGTGTCGTGCAGCCCGAAAACCGTCCTCTGCGAGGCTCGTCCGGCATTGCCGCCGCCGTCGCTGTTGCCGCGCCACGGCGGGCGGCCGGCTTCAGCCTGGTCGAGATGCTCACGACGATGAGCGTCCTCGCGATCATGCTCATGATCGCGTCGCCCGGTCTTGCTTCGCTCACCGCTGCCAACGCGCTGAGCTCGGCGCAGGGTGAGCTCGCGGCGGCGATCACCCTTGCGCGCGGCGAGGCGCTCAAGCGCGCGACCTCGGTCGGCATCGCCGCCGCATCGCCGGTGAGCGGCGCCGAGTTCACCGGCGGCTGGGTCATCTTCGTCGATGCCAACGGCAACGGCACCTACGACGTCGGTGAAGTCATCGTCCGCTCGCAGCCCGCCTTCCGCGGCGACGTGCGCGTCTCGACCAACACCGGTGCCACGACCGTTGCCTTCAACGGTCGCGGCTTCGTCGCTCCCTTCGCCACGATCACCTTCACGGTGTGCTCCAGCTACGCCAGCAAGAGCTACCAAGTCCTCCTCGAGCCGGTCGGCCTCGCCGACGTCGCCGAAACGACGGGGTGCCCATGAAGCGTCGCGCGCCGCCCTCGAAGCTGCGTTCAACCGCGAAGCGGAGCCGCACGCGCGGCTATGCCCTGCTCGAGGCGCTGGTCGCGGTCCTCATCGCTGCGGTCGGCTTCGTCGGCGCGGCGCGGATGCAGACGCTCGGCCTGGCGATGAACAACAGCACCCAGGCGCGCCAGAAGGCGACGCTGCTCGGCTACCAGATGGCCGATCGCATCCGCGCCAACCAGGCCGGAATGACGGCGCATGCCTACGATGCGCCGACGGCCGGCGCGACGACTTGCCTGTACAGCGGCAGTGGCTGCTCGCCGGCGCAGCTCGCCGCAGCCGACGTCGGCGAGTGGCAGGCCGAGATCGCATCGCAGCTGCCGACAGCCACCGGCGTTGTCTGCCTCGACAGCACGCCGGACGACGGCGATGCGCTCGCGCCGTTGTGCGATGGTCTTGGCAACGTCATCGCGGTCAAGCTCTGGTGGACCGACAAGGTCGGCACACCGCGCTTCGTCGTCTCGGTCCGGCCATGAACTCGGCCCTGCAGCGTCGCCACGAAGGCCACCGCGCGCGCGGCGTGACGCTGGTCGAGCTCATGGTCGGGATGGCGGTCGGCCTGTTCGTCGTCCTGGTCGCGATCTCGATCTTCGTCAGCACGCGAACGCTGCACGCCGTCGGCTCGTCGTCGACCCGGATGAGCGAGAACGCGCGCCTCGCCATGGACGTGCTGCAGAGCGACATCCGCAACGCCGCGTTCGTCGGCTGCCGTCCGCTGCTCAACGACGCGCCGACGATCGTCCTGCTCGCCGGTGACGGCGGCTTCCTGTCGACCGCGGTGGGCATGATCGGCTACCGCGGCACCGGATCGACCTTCTCGCCGGCGCTGACCGGCCCGCTCGCTGCCTTCCCGGCGGCGTCGGCACCGTTGCCGACCAGCGATGTCCTGTCGCTGCGCGTCGCGGCCGACATGCCGGGCCTCGGCATCGTCGGCACGATGGCGACGACGGTGGCGGCGCCGTTGGTCGCGGCGAGCGCGCCCACCAACACGCTCGCTTCCGGCGACATCGTCCTCGTCGCCAGCTGCAAGGCGTCGTCGATGTTCCAGGTCACGGAGGCGAATCCGGCGCAGACCGGCATCCTCAACCACGCCATCGGCGGCGCCTTCTCGCCTGGCAACGCCACCGACGACATCCAGCAGCGCTTCCGCACCGACGCGACCGTCTACAAGATGGAAACGCGCCACTACTACGTCGCACCGAGCGTGATCCGGCCGGGGACGAACTCGCTCTGGCGAATCGTCGTGCCGGGGCCGGTCGTCCCGGTCGAGGTCGCCTCCGGCGTCGACCGGCTGGCGATCACCTACGGCGTCGACGGCGCGGCGACCGCCGGCCAGCAGAACGTCGACCGCTATCTGACGGCCGATGCGGTGACCGCGTGGGACAAGGTCGTCACGGTGCGGCTGCAAATGCTCGTCGCGACGGCCAAGGACGGCGTCAGCCGCACCTCGCAGAGCATCACCTTCGCCGGCTCGACGATCGCCTTCACCGACCACCGGCTGCGCAGCGTCCTGTCCGAAGTGGTCACCGTCCGCAACGGAGCGCCATGAAGAACGCCTCCACCTCGATCCGCGGCGCCCGCGAGCGCGGCATCTCGCTCGTCACCACGCTGGTGCTGATGCTCGCGACGCTCGGTCTCGGCGTCGCCGTGATGAGCGTCAACTCGATGGAAGAACGGATGATCGCGAACACCAAGGATCGCGACCTCGCGTTGCAGGCGGCCGAGGCGGCGCTGCGCGACGGCGAGCAGGACATCGCGAGCAACATCAGCCCGTCGACGGCGTTCACCGACGTCTGCACGAACGGCCTTTGCACGCCACCTTCGCAGCGCGACTCGCTCGGCGCGCTCGCCTCGGTGCCGGTCGACGATGCCCACCTCGGCTTCGACTGGACGGTCGACGCCAACGTGCGCGTGTACGGCCAGTACACCGGCAGCGCGCAGTTCCCGAGCGTCGCGCAGCAGCCGCGCTACGTGATCGAGAAGTTCAGCTATCTCGGCACGCCTGCCGGCGAGAGCGTCGTCCTCGGTTCCGAGCCGACCGCGCCGGGCGTCGGCTATCGCATCACGGCGCGGGCAACGGGCGCCCGCCCGGAAACCGTCGTCGTCCTCCAGTCCATCTACGCGACTCGCTGACAAGGACATCATGAAGACCGCCTCACGCGCCCGACCCATCGCCGCGCTGCTGCTGTCGGCGCCGCTCGCAGCGCTCGCCGCGACGCCGTTCACGCTGGCGAGCTACCCGCTGTTCCTCGCCCCCGGCATCAAGCCGAACGTGATGATCATCCTCGACAACTCGGAGTCGATGGATGCGACGATGGCCGGCAAGGTCATCAACGGCGATGACCTGACGACACGCGGCAACATCGCGCGCGGCATCCTGCGCGGGCTGCTCAGTTCGTACCGCGATGCTTTCAACTTCGGCGTGAGCAGCTTCCGCACCGCGGGGCCGACGCTCTACAACACCCACGCCTACTACGTCGGCAACGCGACGACGATGGTCTATACCAACGACTGCGTCGCCGGCGTCTCGGCGACGAATTCGGGCCGCCGTTGCATCGCCAACCCGCAGCCGGCCAACGGCTTCAACTACATCACGTACGACCGCAGCGGCGACGATGCCGACATCAACGACGTGCTGTACTCGGGTTCGACCAGCAACCAGCTCTACGGGATCGGCGTTTCCGGCACCAGCTACAACGTCTACCTCTCGCACGACAGCTCGGCGGCGTGGGCCGCCACCAACTTCAGCAGCTCGCAGGGCACCTGGGGATTCGTGCCGACCGATGCCGGCTTCCTGCCGACCGCCGCGACCATGCCGCGCCAGCTCTGGATCAAGCGCGGCTGGGGCTACGGCGACAACATCACGGGCGTGGGCATCGTCAACGAGGCAGTCGCCGTCGACTCGGCGACCCACTTCACGCGCCTGACGACGCTGCTCGCCAACGAGACCAACACCGGCAGCGGCGAGATCAAGAACAACGCGTTCTACACGCCGATCGCCGGCACGCTGTCGACCGTGCGCGACTACTTTCGCGGCACCAGCACGCCGATCACGCAGTCGTGCCAGAAGAACTTCGTGATGCTGGCGACCGACGGCAATCCGACCGGCAAGACGAACGGCCAGCAGTACGACCCGTCGCAATGGGTCAACACGTACGACTCGGTCGCCGGGACCTGGACCTACGGCCAGGCGCAGCGCGACGTCTTCGACCAGCTCACGGCCCTGCGCACGACTTCCGTGAGCAGCCGCACGTACGACATCCAGACCTATATCGTCGGCATGGGCGACTCGCTCGCCAACCCGAGCTCGATCGCGGCGCTGAACAAGATGGCTGACCTCGGTGGCGGCTACCCGACCGCCTTCGTCGGCAGCAGCAGCGATTCGTTGCAGCGCGCCTTCCAGTCGATCGTCAGCGACATCCAGGCGAAGACCAGCGCGGCGTCGTCGGTCGCCCTCAACACCGGCTCGTGGACGACCGGTTCGGCGATCTACCAGGCCAAGTTCAACAGCGGCGACTGGTCGGGGACGCTGCTCAACTATCCGGTGGCGTCGAGCGGCGCGATCGCCACCAACCCGGCGTGGGACTCCGGTGTCCAGCTGAAGGCCCAGGACTGGAGCAGCGGGCGCAACATCATCACCTACAAGCCGTCGGCCACGGCCGGCGCACGGGGCATCCCGTTCCGCTGGCCCGCGGCCCCGGCAACGCCGACCGCCACCGAGCTCGACGCCACCCAGACCGCCTCGCTCAACCTGACCCCCGGCGGCGGCAGCGACAGCTTCGGCGAGCTGCGCCTGCGCTTCCTCCGCGGCGACGCCAGCCAGGAGGCGCGCAGCTGCGCAAGCCCGCCGTGCGCCGCGCCGCAGTTCCGCAACCGCAGCATCACGACGCTCGGCGACATCGTCAACTCGTCGCCGTACTACATCGCGGCGCCGAACTTCGGTTACTACGACGACTTCGAGAGCGCACGCTACAGCGCGTTCGCGTCCACCTATCGCGCACGCACGCCGGTGATCTACTTCGGCGCCAACGACGGCATGCTGCATGCGGTCAATGCCAACACCGGCGCCGAGATGTTCGCCTATGTGCCGTCGGCGGTGTACGGCGATCTCTCGAAGCTCACCGATCTCGCCTACACCCACCGCTACCTGGTCGACGGCTCGCCGACCATCGGCGACGTCTTCTACAACAGCGCCTGGCACACGCTTCTCGTCGCCGGCATGCGGGCCGGCGCAAAGGGGCTGTACGCCCTCGACGTCACCGATCCGTCGCATTTCACCGAGGCCGACGCGGCGAGCATCGTCCGCTGGGAGTTCCAGGACCCGGACATGGGATACGTCTTCGGCCAGCCGCTGCTGGTGAAGACCAACAACGGCCGCTGGTCGGTGGTGGTGAGCGGCGGCTACAACGTCGGCAACGCCAACGGCCACAGCATGCTGTTCATCATCGATGCCGAGACGGGCGCGCTGGTCCGCAAGATCGACACCGGCTCGGGCACGGTGGCGAGCCCGGGCGGCCTGTCGGCGCCGGGGGCGGTCGACAGCAACGGCGACGGCGTCGCCGATCTCGTCTACGCCGGCGACCTCGACGGCAACCTGTGGAAGTTCGACCTCACGAGCTCGACGCCGGCGAGCTGGAGTCTCGGCAACGGCGCGCTGCCGCTCTTTGTCACCGGCAGCGGCCATGCGATCACGGGCCGGCCCGACGTCACCAAGTTCACCGCCGGCGGCTTCCTCGTCGCCTTCGGCACCGGCCGCTACATCGCGAGCGCCGACAACACCGACCTGACGACGCAACGCATCTACGCCGTCCGCGACACCGGGACGGCGGCGACGGTGTCGTTGTCGCTGCTCGTCCAGCAGACGATCACCGGCACCGGCAACGGTCTCGACGGCCAGCAGTACCGTTTCAGCACCCATGCTGTCGGCCTGCCGCAGGACTACAACGCGACCGGCGACAACACGATCGTCAAGTCGACCTACCTGAGCGACAAGCGCGGCTGGTATCTCGACCTGCCGGAGTCGGGCGAGCGCGTTGTCGCCGATGCCCGGTTCCGGGGCGGGCGGGCGATCTTCACGTCGATCACGCCCGATGTCAGCTCGCCCTGCGCATACGGCGGATCGGGCTGGGTCATCGAGCTCGACGCGATGACCGGCAACCGCTTCGACAGCGCGACCTTCGACAGCAACGGCGACAACGTCCTCACAAGTTCCGACTACATCAGCCGCAGCGGCATCGCGTCGCAAGCGCAGAACACCAGCGGCAGGCGCATCGCCGCGATCCCGGCGGCGCCCGGATTCATGAGCAACCGGGCCGGCGGCGTGTCCGGGCTCGAGGACAAGTTCATCAATACCTCGGACGGCACCGTCGTCCGGGTTCGCGAAACCTCCGGCGCCGGCCGCGAGGGGCGCGTCATGTGGCACGAGGTGCGTTGATCATGAATCCATTCCTCTCGAAGCGCTGCTGGCGCGCTGCGGCGCTCGCCGCCCTCGGCCTGGCGTGTGCGGGTGTTGCGTCGGCGAGCCGCGTCGACTTCGCCCCGCCGCCCGCCGCGTCGGCGGTGCAGACGTCCGCGCAACAGCCGCAGCACGTGCAGGCCGACGAGAGCTCGAGCCTTCGTCAGGGCGTCGTCGGCGCAGTCGACGAGCGCCGGGCGCGCATCCAGGTGCAGGGAATCTGGCTCGACACCGTCGCCGGCCAGACGAAGCTGCTGCGCGGCGGCCGCCCGGCGGGCCTCGAGACGTTGCGGGCCGGCGAGACCATCCGCTTCACCGTCGCGCCCGAGAGCACGGGAGCGCCGAGCGTGCGGCTGATCTATGTGCCCTGACCGCTCGCCGCGGCGACCGCACCATTGGCGCGGGTTCACGCTGATCGAGGTGATGATCGTCGTCGTGATCGTTGCCGTCCTCGGCGCGGTCGCGCTGCCGAGCTACCAGGCGTCGGTACGCAAGGGCCGCCGCGCCGACGCGCGCGCTGCGCTGGTGACGACGGCACAGCTGATGGAGCGCTACTCGACCGAGCACTCGACCACCGGCTACTCGACCGCCACGCTCAGCACCATCACCGGGCCGACAGTGGTCGCAAGACCGGCGAGCGACAACGGCTACTACGTGCTCTCGCTGAGCAACCTCGCGGCGACGACGTTCACCTTGCGGGCTGCGCCTCAGGGCGCGCAGTCGAGCGACGGCTGCGGCACGTTCACGCTCGACGAGCGCGGCGTCCGCGGCGTCACCGGCGGGACCCTGGCGACGACCGACTGCTGGTAGGGTCGCCGCGCGGCGGCTGCGGGGCGGGAACGCAAAGCCGCCGGCGAGCATCCAATCCGCCATGGAGCAGGCGAAGACAAGCCGCGACGCTACCGCCCTCGACGACCACGCCCTCGTCGCGCGCATCGTCGCTGGCGACACCGACGCGTTCGAGCTGGTCATGCGCCGGCACAACGGCGCGCTCTTCCGCACCGCGCGGGCGATCCTGCGCGACGACGCCGATGCCGAGGACGCCTTGCAGGAGGCGTATCTGGCCGCGTTTCGCCATCTCGGCGAGTTTCGCGGCGACGCCCGGCTCTCGACCTGGCTGACCCGCATCGTCATCAATCAGGCGCTCGGCCGGCTGCGGGCACGGCGGCGGGACAATGTCGTCGAGCTGCGCGAGGACGTGCCGGAGGATGACGACGCGGCGCACGGGGAAACGATGGACGACGGACTCACCGGATCGCCGGAGGCAGGCGCCATGCGATCGCAGCTGCGCCGCCTTCTGGAACGCAAGATCGACGCGCTGCCGCTCGCGTTTCGCACCGCGTTCGTGCTGCGGGAAGTCGAGGAGCTGACGATCGAGGAGGCGGCGGAGTGCCTCGCGATCCCCGCCGCGACCGTGCGCACTCGCGTCTTTCGCGCCCGCTCCCTGCTGCGCGCGTCGCTGGCCGAGGAGATCGACGTCGCCACCGGAGAGGTGTTCGGCTTCGGCGGCGCGCATTGCGACCGGATCGTCGCCGCCGTGCTCGGCCGCTTGCGCGAGGTCGGCGCCGGCGCGCGCTGACGGCAGCGGCGGGAACGCCGGCGCGCTCCGCCGCATCCAATCGGGCACGACCCATCAGAACCAGGATCCAGCCATGAAGATGCTCATCGGCGCCGCCGCCGCTTCGCTTGCTTTTTTCGCCGGCAGCGCGCTCGCGCAGGCGCCGAACGACGCCCAGATCGCCGCCGTCGTCGTCACCGCGAACCAGGTCGACATCGACGCCGGCATGCTGGCCGAGTCGAAAGGGAGCAACGCCGAGGTCAAGGCGTTCGGCAAGCAGATGGTCACCGACCACTCGGGAGTCAACAAGCAGGCGGTGGCGCTCGTCACCAAGCTCAAGGTCACGCCCGAGGACAACCCCACGAGCCAGAGCCTGAAGGCGGGCGGCGAAGCGAACGTCAAGAACCTCCGCACGCTGAGCGGCGCCGCGTTCGACAAGGCGTACGTCGACCACGAGGTCGCCTATCACCAGGCCGTGCTCGACGCAATCGACAAGACGCTGATCCCGAGCGCGCAGAACGCCGAGCTGAAGAGTCTGCTCGTCGCGGTGCGACCGGCCTTCGTCGCCCACCTCGAGCACGCCAAGCACCTGCAGGGCAGTCTTGGCAAGTAGGGCCGGGCTGCGGCGACGCACGGCGCTGATCGCTGCCGGCGTCGTCGCCGCAGACGCTGCCGCGACCCTGCCCTGGGCCGCGGCCGCTGACGCCGGCCGCACGCATGAGATCGTGATCCAGGGGCTGCAATACGTGCCGGAGACGCTCAAGGTACGGCGCGGCGACGTCGTCGTCTGGACCAACAAGGATCCGTTCCCGCACACGGCGACCGCCAAGGGCGCGTTCGACTCGAAGTCGATCGCCGAAGGGCGCTCGTGGCGGTGGACGGCGACCCGCGCCGGCACTTTCGCCTACGTCTGCACCCTCCACTCGAACATGAAGGCGACGCTGCAGGTCGAGTGAGGGCGCGCGCTACGATCGAGCCGTGAACTTTCGCGCGAGTCGCTGCCGATGCCTGCCGACGTCCTGAGTGCCGCCGAAGCGCTGCGGCCCGGAGACGTCGACGCTCGCGAGTGGCGCGCCCGGGTCGAGCTCGCGGCGTGCTACCGCGTCTTCGCCGAGCTCGGCTGGACCGAGCTGATCTTCAACCACATCACGCTGCGCGTGCCAGGGTCGCCGCCGGCGTTCCTGATCAATCCGTTCGGCCTCAACTACGCCGAGGTGACGGCGACGAATCTGATCCGGATCGGCCATGACGGCGTGCCGCTGCAGCCGACGCCTCACGCGGTCAACCGTGCCGGCTTCGTCATCCACAGCGTCGTCCACGCGGCGCGCGCCGATGCCCATTGCGTCATGCACACCCACACCAGCGCCGGGATGGCGATCGCGTGCAAGCGCGATGGCCTCGGCCACGACGACTTCTACGGCGCCGAGCTGTTCGGCGATGTCGCCTACCACGCGTTCGAAGGGATCACGGTGCACCAGGCCGAAGGTCCGCGCCTGGTCGCGAGCCTCGGCGACAAGCGCGTCCTCGTCCTGCGCAACCACGGCCTGCTGGTGACCGGCAGCAGCGTCTTCAACGCCTTTCGCTGGATGTGGACGCTGCAGCGCGCGTGCGAGGTGCAGGTCACGGCCGCCGCGCTGCCGGGTCCGAATGTCGCGCTGACCGACGAGGTCCGGCGCGCGTGCGCCGCCGACGCGCGTGAGTTCGAGCCGAAGGAACGGCTCGAGCGGATGCTGTTCGAGAGTGTCCTCAGGCGCAGTGGCGTCACGGCCGAGCAGCTCGTGCAGTGAAGCGGAGCGAGCAGAGGAGCAAGCGATGGTGTCCGACGACGGGATCTTCCTGAAGAACTGCTGGTATGTCGCCGCCTGGGACCACGAGCTGATCGACGGCAGGAAGCTGGCGCGCACGATCCTCGAGAAACCTGTCGTCCTCTACCAGGGCGAGAGCGGCCGCGTCGTCGCGATGGACGACCGCTGCTGCCACCGCGGCGCGCCGCTGTCGATGGGGCGCGTCGAGGGCGACTGCATCCGCTGCATGTACCACGGCATGAAGTTCGACCCGTCCGGCAAGTGCATCCAGATCCCCGGCCAGGACGTGATCCCGGCCAGGCTCGGCGTGCGCAGCTATCCCGTCGTCGCACGCGATCATCTCGTCTGGATCTGGATGGGCGACCCGGCGAAGGCCGATCCCGCGCTCATCGTCGACTATCCGCCGCTCCACGATCCCGGCTGGAAGGGCATGCCGGCCTACATGCACTACGACGCCAACTGGCTGCTGATCGTCGACAACCTGAGCGACTTCGCCCACCTCGCGTTCGTCCACACGAAGACGCTCGGCGGCTCCGAGGAGTACGCGTACCAGACCCGGCCGCTCAACATCGAGCGGCTGGCCGATGGCTTTCGGGTCGAGCGCTGGCACATGGACAGCGCGCCGCCGCCGTTCCACAAGAAGGTGATCCGCGACAAGGACGCCAAGGTCGACCGCCGCAACATCGGCCACATGCTGGTGCCCGGGATCTTCTTCCTCGAGTCGATGTTCGCCGCCGCCGGAACCGGCGCGGAGAAAGGCAACGTCGCCGGTGCTCGCCAGTACCGCAACTGCCAGTTCATGACGCCGGAGACGCGCCGCAGCACGCATTTCTTCTGGAACTACCTGCACAACTTCGACCTCGACGACCCCAACGTCGCGCTGTCGCTGTGCGACAGCCTGCGCGAAGGATTCATGGAGGACAAGGCGATCATCGAGGCGCAGCAGCGGCTGTTCGACCGCGATCCCGAGACGACGCTGCTGGCAATCGCCGCCGACGCCGC
>DASXLD010000007.1:0-24982 GCA_036496385.1 Caldimonas sp.
CGAGGCGACAACCGAGCCGCCGTGGAGATCGATGATCCGCTTGACCAGCGTCAGCCCGATCCCGAGGCCGCCCTGCGAGCGGTCGAGCGCGCGATCGCCCTGGACGAACGGATCGAAGGCACGCTGGATCAGCGCTTCCGACATGCCGATGCCGTTGTCGCTGACCTCGAGTTGGACTGCCGCCCGCAGACGCGAGACGACGATCTCGATGCGGCCGTTCGGCGTCGTGTACTTCGCGGCGTTGTTGAGCAGGTTGACGATGACCTGCGTCAGACGGACGGAATCGCCGTCGACGAGCACCGGTTGCGAGGCCAGCCTGAGGTCGAGGGCATGGCCGTAGCTCTCCATCGTGCTTCGCATCGAGTCGACCGCCGCCTGCACCAGCGCGTTGAGGTCGAGCGGAGCGCGCTCGAGCTCGATCTTGCCGGTCGTGACGCGGCTCACGTCCATCAGGTCGTCGACGAGGCGGGTCAAGTGCTCGACCTGGCGCGCGATCATGTCGGCGTACTTGTCGGCTTGCTGCTGGCCCTGAGGCAACCTGAGGATGCTGACCGCGTTCTTGATCGGCGCGAGCGGATTGCGCAGCTCGTGCGAGAGCATCGCGATGAATTCGAGGATGCGCCGCCCTTCCGCCTCGAGCTCCTCGATCCGCTGCTGCTCGGTGAGATCGCGCAGGATGAAGACAAAGCCGTTCACTCGACCGCCGTCGTCGCGGAGCACGCTGATCGAGCCGTCGGTCCAGACGAGCGAGCCGTCCGCCCGCACTTTCCAGGCATGCGAGTGGAACGCGCCGGCATGCGAAGCGGCGGCCATCTCCGCCTGCGGCCGGCCGGAGCTGCGGTCCTCGGCGGGATAGAGGACCGCCACCTCGCGGCCGACGATCTCCGCCGGCGCGTGGCCGAGGACCTTCCGTGCCGCCGGGTTCCACGAAACGACCAGGCCCTGCGCGTCGAGCAGGAACATCGCGTGGTCCTTGACGCCGTCGACGATCAGGCGAAGCCTCTCCTCGCGTTCGCGCAGCTGCTCCTCGTGGCGCCGCCGCTCGGTCAGGTCGCGGGTCACCTTGGAATAGCCAAACAGCTGGTCCGACGCGTCGAACAGCGGCGAGATGACGACGTTCGCCCAGAAGCGGGTGCCGTCCTTGCGGACGCGCCAGCCTTCATCCTCGAAGCGGCCATCGCGCAGCGACCGGCGCAGTTCCTCCTCGGGCCATCCCGAGGCGACCGCGGCGGGCTCGTAGAAGATCGAGAAGTGCTTGCCGATCGCCTCGGCGTCGCTGTATTGCTTGATCGCCTGGGCGCCGCTGTTCCACGACGCGATGACGCCCTCCGGCGTGAGCATGAAGATCGCGTAGTCGCGAACGCTCGCCACCAGCCGGCGAAAAACCTCCGCACTGAGGGTGGGTGCTCGCGCGTCGGGTTTGGCGGTGCTCATCGCGAAGACGATTCTGCCCTGTGCCGCCTGCGGCCGCGGGCCGGGCGAGGCCTGACCACGTCGGACGCCTCCTACGAGGCATTCCTCGCTTCGCCGCTGCGCCTGCCGCCACCGCAGGACTAACGTCGTCTGCTGCCATGCCGCAACTCCAGTTGCTCTCCAACGGCAAGTACCACGTCGTGCTTGCACCGTCTGGAAGCGGACGAAGCCGATGGAACGACCTCGCGATCACGCGCTGGCGCGAGGACGCGGCGCTCGGCTGCGGCGGCCTCGCTCTGTACGTGCGCGACGAGGATGGCTCGCTCTGGTCGGCGACGGATGGCGAGAGCGCGGGCGAGCGATCGCTTCGGGCCGACGTGGAAGTCGCGGTCGCCCGCGACGACGACGTCGAGCTGCGGCGGCTCCAGCTGACCAACGTCGCGGAACGCGACCGCGAGGCGGTCGTCACCAGCTATCTGGAGCTTGCGCTGGCGGCGGCCGCCACCGATTCGGCGCATCCCGCGTTCAACAAGCTCTTCGTCGTCACCGAGATCGATCCGCTGGCGGGGACGATCCTCGCGACCCGTCGCCGGACCGCGCCGGGCGATAGCACGCCCTGGATCTTTCACCAGGCGGTCGCAAGCTTCGCCAGGGGCGAGATGTCATTCGAGACCGATCGGATGCAATTCGTCGGCCGCGGTCGCGAGGTCGAGTGCAGCGAGGCGCTGCAGACAGCGGGGCCGCTCGGTGGCCACGCCGGCTCGGTGCTCGATCCGATCGCCGCCGTGCGCCTGTCGCTCCACCTCCGGCCGGGTGCCTGCGGCACCGTGGACTGGACCACCGGCGCGGCATCGTCGCGCGACGAATGCATCGCCATGGCCCGACGCTGTCGCGATGCCGGCGCCGGCGATCGCATCCTCGCCACCGGCCGTGATTTCCGGGCGCAGACCCTGCGTCGGCTCGACGCCGGCGACGACGATGCGATGAGGTTCGAGCACCTCGCCGCTTCGGTCCTCGTTGCCGACGCGCGGACGCGCGCCCCACCGAGCGAGATCGCCCGCAACCGCCGCGGCCAGTCGTCGCTCTGGGCGTTCGGTCTCTCGGGCGACCTCCCGATCGTCGTGGTGGAAGTCGAAAGCGAGGCCGCGCTCGCGGCCGCGCGCGAGTTGCTGCGAGCGCACGCCTTCTGGCGCGCGCACGGCCTGAGTACCGAGCTGCTGGTGCTGCACGGTCGCGAGGGCACAGCCGATGCCACGCTGCTCGACCGGATTCGCGCCGAGGTCGACGCCACCGGCGCGACGGCCGACGTCGGCCGGCCCGGCGGTGTCTTCCTGCACGACCGCGCCCACACCGACGACGCGGATCGCCTCCTGTTGCGCAGCGTCGCCCGCATCGTCGCCGGCGCCAGCGATCGCAGCCTGCCGGAGCTCGCGACGGCCGAGCCGCAATGGTCGATGCCGGTCGTGGCGAGGGAGGAGTCGATCGGGCCCGCCGCCCAGGCGCCGGCGACCGAGGCCGCGCTCGTCGCCGACAACGGCCACGGCGGCTTCAGCGTCGATGGCCGCGAATACGTGATCACGGCAGCGCGTTCGTGGATGACGCCCTTGCCGTGGACGAACGTGATCGCCAATCCGGGCTTCGGCACCATCGTGTCCGAAAGCGGCAGCGGCTCGACCTGGAGCGAGAACTCGCACGAGTTCCGGCTCACGCCGTGGTCGAACGATCCGGTGAGCGACCCCAGCGGCGAGGCGATCTACATTCGCGACGAGGAGACCGGCGAGCTGTGGTCACCGACGCCGCTGCCGACGCGCTCGGCAACGCCGTATCGGGTCCGCCACGGCTTCGGCTACAGCACGTTCGAGCACACCGAGCACGACATCGCCAGCACCCTCGGGATCCACGTCGCGATCGACGCGCCGGTGAAGTTCTCGACCCTCGCGTTGCACAATCGCTCGTCGCGGCCGCGCCGACTCTCGGTCACCGGCTACGTCGAATGGGTGCTCGGCGACGAGCGTGCCAAGACCCTGCTGCACGTGGTCACCGAATTCGATCCCGAACGGCGTGCCGTCTTCGCCTGCAACGGCTACAACACCGACTTCGCCGGCCGCACCGCGGTCTTCGCGGTCGATCCCATCGACGGCGACGATCGCCTCGAGGTCTGCGCCGACCGGCGCGAGTTCTTCGGCGGCGGTGGCCGGGCCGCACCTGCGGCGCTCGCTGCGCGAGGCTGGTCCGGGCGCATCGGCGCTGCGCTCGATCCTTGCGCGGCGCTGCGCGTGCCGGTGACGCTGGCGCCCGGCGACCGGTGCGAAGTCGTGTTCCGGCTCGCCGCCGCCGGGTCGGAGAGCGAAGCTCGCAGCCTCGCCGCTGCAAGCGCACGGCGCGCCGCCGCGACGCTGAGCGCGGCCCGCGCCGAGTGGAGCAAGACCCTCGGCGCCGTCCAGGTCCGGACTCCCGACGCCGGCCTGAACGCGCTCGCCAACGGCTGGCTGCTCTACCAGGTGATCGCGTCGCGCCTGTGGGGCCGCACCGCGTTCTACCAGTCGAGCGGCGCGTACGGTTTTCGCGACCAGCTCCAGGACGTGATGGCGCTCGTCCATTCGCGACCGGCGCTCGCGCGCGAGCATCTGCTGCGCGCCGCGGCGCGCCAGTTCGAGGACGGCGACGTCCAGCACTGGTGGCATCCGCCGTCGGGCAAAGGCATCCGCACGCGCTGCTCCGACGACTACCTTTGGCTGCCGCTCGTGACCTGCCGCTATGTCGAAGTCACGGCAGACGTCGGCGTGCTCGATGAGCCGAGCCCTTTCGTGCAAGGCCGCGCGCTGAAGGACGGCGAGGCCTCGAACTACGAGCAGCCCTCGGTCTCGCCCGCCACGGCGAGCCTCTACGAGCATTGCCGGCGCGCCGTCTTGCATTCGCGCCCGCGCGGTGCGCACGGCCTGCCGCTGATGGGGTCGGGCGACTGGAACGACGGCATGAACCTGGTCGGGATCGGCGGCCGCGGCGAAAGCGTCTGGCTGGCATTCTTCCTCATCGTCGTGCTGGAGCGGTTCGCATCGCTGGCGCTCGGGCGCGGCGATGCCGCGTTCGCAGCGTCGTGCCAAGCCGATGCGGCGACGCTGCGCCACGCCGTCGAGGCGAGCGCGTGGGACGGCGACTGGTACCTGCGAGCCTGGTTCGACGACGGCACTCCGGTGGGAGCGGCGGCGAACCGGGAATGCCGGATCGACGGCATCGCGCAAAGCTGGGCGGTGCTGTCGACAGCGGCATCGCCAGAGCGCGCCGCCGCCGCGATGGACTCCGTGCACCGGCATCTCGTGCGGCAGGAGGCGCGCGTCGTCCAGCTGCTCGATCCACCGTTCGACGTCTCCGAGCCCTGGCCCGGCTACATCCAGGGCTACGTCCCCGGCGTTCGCGAGAATGGCGGCCAGTACACGCACGGCGCGATCTGGGCGGCGCTGGCGTTCGCGACTCTCGGGGATCGCCAGCGCGCATGGCAGTTGTTCGACCTCCTCGATCCGGTGCGCCACGGCGACAGCGCCGAGCACATCGCGATCTACAAGACAGAGCCGTACGTGATGGCCGGCGACGTCTACGCCATCGCCCCCCACGCCGGCCGAGGCGGCTGGAGCTGGTACACCGGCTCGGCGGGCTGGATGTACCAGCTCATCGTCGAAGGCTTGCTCGGCCTGAAGCGCAAGGGAAGGCAACTGGCAATGCAGCCGCTGCTGCCGGACGACTGGGACGGCTTCGAGCTGCAGCTTCGGTTCGGAGCGACCGTGTTCGAGATCGTCGTGCGCGCGGCGGCGGCGGCGCAGCCGGCAACGCTGACGATCGACGGCGTACCCTCGGCCGGGCGCACGATCGAGCTTGTCGACGATGGCGCCGCGCATCGCGCGGTGCTCACGGTCGAGCGCAGCGCAACGGCGGCGCGGCGCGCGCCTTGACGATCCAGGAGGAAGACGCATGCAGCTCGGAATGATCGGATTGGGCCGGATGGGCGCCAACATGGTCCGTCGCCTGATGAAGCACGGCCACGAATGCTGCGTCTACGACCTGCACGCCGACGCCGTCGGCGCGCTCGTCCGCGACGGCGCGACCGGTTCGTCGTCGCTCGCCGAGCTCGTCGCGAAGATGACGGCGCCGCGCGCCATCTGGATGATGGTTCCGGCCGCGGTGGTGGATCGCGAGCTCGAGCAGCTCGTGCCGCATCTGGCCGCCGGCGACATCGTCATCGACGGCGGCAACTCGTATTACCGCGACGACATCCGCCGCGCCCGGCAGCTCGACGCCGCGGGGCTGCACTATGTCGATGTCGGCACCAGCGGCGGCGTCGCCGGCCAGGAGCGAGGCTATTGCCTGATGATCGGCGGCGGGCCCGCAATCGTCGCCCATCTGACGCCGATCTTCGCGGCGCTCGCGCCGGGTGCCGGCAGCGTGCCGCGCACACCCGGCCGCGGCGGCGAGCTGGCCAGTGCCGAACAGGGATTTCTGCATTGCGGCCCGAGCGGCGCCGGCCATTTTGTCAAGATGGTTCACAACGGCATCGAGTACGGCGTGATGGCCGCGTACGCCGAGGGTCTCAACGTCCTGCGCCATGCCGGCGTCGGCAAGCGCAGCCAGGTCGCGGACGCCGAGACGACGCCGCTGCGCGAACCCGAGTTCTATCAGTTCGAGATGAACCTTCCCGACATCACCGAGGTCTGGCGGCGCGGCAGCGTGATCGGCTCGTGGCTGCTCGACCTGACCGCAGGCGCATTGCTGCAGGACCCCGACCTCGCCGCCTATGGCGGCCGAGTCTCCGATTCGGGCGAGGGGCGCTGGACGATCCAGGCAGCGATCGAGGAAGGTGTGCCGACGCACGTCTTGAGCGCTGCTCTGTTCGATCGTTTCGGCTCGCGCGGCCAGGGCGACTTCGCCAACCAGGTGCTGTCGGCGATGCGGCACGCGTTCGGCGGCCACACCGAAAAGCCCGCAGGAGAGCGTTCGTGATCAGCGCCGTGGCAGCGACGCCGCCGCGCTCCGACGCGCTGGTCGTGTTCGGCTTCACCGGCGATCTCGCCAACAAGAAGATCTTTCCCGCCCTCTACGCGATGGCCAGCAAGGGCGAACTGAACGTCGCCGTGATCGGGGTCGCCTCGACCGTGCTGACGCCCGAGCAGGCGCGCCAGCGCGTTCGCGACAGCCTCGGGCACGTGGCCGGCACGCTCGACGCCGCTGCGCTCGACAAGCTGCTCTCGCGCATCGTCTACGTGGCCGGCGACTATCAGCAGCCGTCGACCTTCGCGGCGCTGAAGACCGCGCTCGCCGGCGCCGAGCGGCCGGCGTACTACCTCGCCATCCCGCCGGCGCTCTTCGAGACCGTGATCAGGAGCCTGGGCGACGCCGGGCTGGCGAAGAACGCGCGCGTGATCGTCGAAAAGCCGTTCGGTCGCGACCTCGCGTCGGCGGTCCAGCTCGACGCCGCCGCCCATGCCGTCTTTGCCGAGACGTCGATCTTCCGGATCGACCACTACCTCGGCAAGGAGGCGATCATGAACATCCTCTACTTCCGCTTCGCAAACTCTTTTCTCGAGCCGATCTGGAACCGGCACCACGTTGCCAGTGTCCACATCACGATGGCAGAAGACTTCGGCATCGGCGAGCGCGGCGGCTTCTACGAAAGCGCGGGGGCGCTGCGCGACGTGATCGAGAACCACCTGTTCCAGATCGTCGCGCTGCTCGCGATGGAGCCGCCTGCGGCGCCCGGCTTTGCCGCCGTGCAGGCCGAGAAGGCCGGCGTCTTCCAGGCCATGCGCAAGCTGCGCGCCGACGACGTCGTGCGCGGCCAGTACGACGGCTATCACGCCGAGAAGGGCGTCGCCGCCGACTCCGACGTCGAGACTTTCTGCGCCCTGCGTCTCTTCATCGACTCGTGGCGCTGGGCCGGGGTGCCGTGGTACCTGCGCTCGGGCAAGTTCCTGCCGACGACCGCGGCCGAGGTGTTGGTCCAGCTCAAGCCGCCGCCGCAGCGACTGTTCGACGACGTCGCGTCGTCTGGCGAGCGCGCGAACTACGTTCGCTTCAAGCTGCAGCCGCGAGCGGCGATCGCGATCGCCGCTCGCGTCAAGCGGCCGGGCAAGGGCTTCGTCGGCGATCAGCAGGAGCTCTTCCTGTGCGAGAACGAAACCGGCGAGGAGCCGCCTTACCAGCGCCTGCTGGGCGATGCGATGAAGGGCGACGGCTCGCTCTTCACGAGCCAGGACGCGGTCGAGGCGGCGTGGGCCGTCGTCGACGACGTGCTCGCTGACCACCACGCCGTGCAGCCGTACGCCCGCGGCTCGTGGGGCCCGCGCGCCGCCGACGACCTGATCGCCGCCGACGGCGGCTGGCATCCTGTCGCGGCGACCGAAGGATGCCCGCCGTGAACCTCGCGACCCAGCCCGGCGTCGAACGAGAGCAGGTCGTCTTCCTGCTCGACGTCGACAACACGCTGCTCGACAACGACGCCATCATCGCCGACCTGCGCCGCCATCTGGAGGAGGAATTCGGCGGCGCCAGCGCAGCGGAATACTGGTCCATCTTCGAACGACTGCGCGACGAGCTCGGCTACGTCGATTACCTCGGCGCCTTGCAGCGCTACCGCGCCGCGGTCGAGCACCGCGGCGACAGCGACCACCGGCTGCTGCAGATCGCGAGCTTTCTGATCGACTATCCGTTCGCCGAGCGCCTGTATCCGCGCGCGCTCGACGTCGTCGCGCGGCTGGCCACGCTCGGCACGACGGTCATCCTTTCCGACGGCGACGTCGTCTTCCAGCCGCGCAAGGTCCTGCGCTCGGGCCTCTGGGCTGCCGTCGAGGGACGGGTGCTGATCTACGTCCACAAGGAGGCGCGGCTCGACGACGTCCGGCGCCTCTACCCGGCAACCCGCTACGTCATGGTCGACGACAAGCTGCGGTTGCTGACGGCCGTGAAGGCGGTGCTGGGCGATCGGCTGGTCACCGTCTTTCCGCGTCAGGGCCACTACGCGCTCGATGCCGCCGCCGTCGCGCGCTATCCGGCCGCAGACTGCAGCGTCGGATCGATCGCCGAGCTGCTGACGATCGACTTCGACGCGCTCCTCGGCGCGCCTTCCCTGGAGACATCATGATCAACGCCAACACCCGCGCGCTGCACGCCCTCGGCCAGAGCCTCTGGCTCGACAACATCACCCGCGACATGCTCGACGACGGTACCCTCGCGCGCTACATCGCCGAGCTGTCGGTCACCGGCCTGACCTCGAATCCGACCATCTTCGAGCACGCGATCGGCCACGGCACCGCCTACGACGCGCAGATCGGGGAGCTCGCCCACGCCGGCCGCTCGGGCGAGGACCTGTTCTTCGCCCTCGCCCGGCAGGACCTCGCGCGCGCTGCCGACCTGCTCCAGCCGGCGCACGATGCCAGCAACGGCGTCGACGGCTGGGTCTCGCTCGAGGTCTCGCCTCAGCTCGTCGACGACACCGCACGCACGACCGAATCGGTCGCGCGCCTGCACGCGGCGGCGGCGCGACCGAACGTCTTCATCAAGATCCCCGGCACGCCGGCCGGCGTGCAGGCGATCGAGGACTCGGTCTTCGCCGGCATTCCGATCAACGTCACCCTGCTCTTCTCGCGCGCGCAATACCTCGCCGCCGCCGAGGCCTACCTGCGAGCCATCGAGCGCCGCCTCGAAGCCGGCCGCGACCCGAAGGTTCGATCGGTGGCGTCGCTCTTCGTCAGCCGCTGGGACGTCGCCGTCAAGGATCAGGTGCCGCCCGAGCAGCGGAACCGGCTCGGCGTGGCGATCGCCAAGCAGACCTACAAGGCTTACCGCGAGTTGCTCGCGTCGCCGCGCTGGACGCGACTTCGCGAGGCCGGCGCGCAACCGCAGCGGCTGCTCTGGGCGAGCACCGGAATGAAGGATCCGGCCGCGCGCGACACGCTCTACGTCGAGACGCTGGCCGCGCCCGACACGATCGACACCATCCCCGACAAGACGCTGCTCGCCTTCGCCGACCACGGCCGGCTCGGCGCGCTCCTGCCGGAGGACGGTGGCGACGCCGAGGCGACCGTCGCCGAGTTCGCGCGGCTCGGCATCGACATCGACGCGCTGGCGCTGCGTCTGCAGAAGGAAGGCGGCGAAGCGTTCAGCAAGTCGTGGCAGAGCCTCCTCGACGGCATTCGCGCGAAGAGTGAGCAGCTGGCCGGGGCGGAGAGCCGATGAGCCGCGACGCCCTCGCCTCGCGTCCGGCCTGGCGGGCGCTCGTCGACCACCACGCGAAGCTCGGCAAGGCGCACCTGCGCGATCTCTTCGCGGCCGACGCCGCCCGCGGCGAGCGCCTCGTCCTCGAGGCCGCCGGGGTCTATCTCGACTACTCGAAGAACCGCGTCACCGACGAGACGCTCGGCCTGCTCGTCGCGCTGGCGAAAGAATGCGGCATACGCGAGCGCACGGCGGCAATGTTCCGCGGCGACGTCCTCAACCCGACCGAGCAGCGCTCGGTGCTGCATGTCGCCCTTCGCGCGCCGACCGGCGCCAGCCTGGTCGTCGCCGGCGTCGACGTCGTCCGCGACGTCCACGCCGTGCTCGATCGCATGGGTGCGCTCGCCGACGCCGTACGCAGCGGCCGCTGGCTCGGCCACAGCGGCAAGCGGATCAGGAACGTCGTCAACATCGGCATCGGCGGCTCCGACCTCGGCCCGGTGATGGCGTACGAGGCGCTGCGCCACTACAGCGACCGCTCGCTGACGCTGCGCTTCGTCTCCAACGTCGACGGCACCGACCTCGTCGAGGCGACGCGCGACCTCGAGCCGGCCGAGACGCTCTTCATCGTTTCGTCGAAGACGTTCACGACGCTCGAGACGCTGACCAACGCGCACGCGGCGCGCCGGTGGCTCGTCGATCGGCTCGACGACGAGCGGGCGGTGGCGAAGCACTTCGTCGCCGTCTCGACCAACGTCGAGGGCGTCACCGCGTTCGGCATCGCCGCCGAGAACATGTTCGGCTTCTGGGACTGGGTCGGCGGCCGCTACTCGATGGACTCGGCGATCGGCCTGTCGACCATGATCGCGATCGGCCGCGACGGCTTCGCCGAGATGCTCGCCGGCTTTCGCGCCATGGACGAGCACTTCCGCGACGCGCCGATCGAGCGCAGCCTGCCCGCGCTGCTCGCCCTGCTGGCGATCTGGAACAACAACTTCCTCGGCGCCGCGACGCTCGCCGTGCTGCCCTACGAGGAGTACCTGAAGCGCCTGCCCGCCTATCTGCAGCAGCTGACGATGGAGAGCAACGGCAAGCACGTCACCCTGGACGGCGACCCGGTCGACGTCGACACCGCACCGGTGCTCTGGGGCGAGCCCGGCACCAACGGCCAGCACTCGTTCTACCAGCTGATCCACCAGGGCACGCGCATCGTGCCGTGCGACTTCATCGGCTTCTGCCAGACGCTGAACCCGCTCGGCCGCCAGCACGACCTGCTGATGTCGAACCTGTTCGCCCAGGCCGAGGCGCTCGCATTCGGCAAGACGGCGGCCGAGGTCGCCGCCGAAGGCACGCCGGCTGCGCTGGTTGCGCACCGCGTCTTCGCCGGCA
Organism: Caldimonas sp.; assembly: GCA_036496385.1. GTDB lineage: Bacteria > Pseudomonadota > Gammaproteobacteria > Burkholderiales > Burkholderiaceae_C > Schlegelella_A. The sequence goes on from DASXLD010000007.1 coordinate 11,005, forward strand.
ACCGGCCGAGCAACACGCTGCTGCTCGAGCGCCTCACGCCGCGCGCGCTCGGCACGCTCGTCGCGCTCTACGAGCACAGCGTGTTCGTGCAGGGCGTGATCTGGAACATCGATTCGTTCGACCAGTGGGGCGTGGAGCTCGGCAAGGTCCTCGCCCAGCACGTCGCTCCCGAGCTCGAGAGCGCGGCCGAGCCGTCGCTCGGCCATGACAGCTCGACCAACGCGCTCATCCGGCGCTATCGGCGACAGCGTGGCAAGCGCCCGGGCGAACCCTCGACGACTTGAAAGACCGCCATGGCCACTCGCATCAGCCCTCTCGCCGGCCAGCCGGCACCGGCATCGTCGCTGGTCGACATCGCGCGCCTCGTCTCGGCGTACTACACCGGCGCGCCCGACCCCGGCGTGGCCGCACAACGGGTCGCCTTCGGCACCTCGGGGCACCGTGGCTCGTCGCTCGAGCTCTCGTTCAACGAAGCGCACGTGCTGGCGATCACGCAGGCGATCTGCGCCTATCGCCGCCGCCAGGGCATCGACGGCCCGCTCTTTCTCGGCATCGACACGCACGCGCTCTCGGTGCCGGCCTGCGCGAGCGCGCTCGAGGTGCTGGCGGCCAACGGCGTCGAAACGATGCTCGCCGCCGGCGACGAGTACACGCCGACGCCGGCGATCTCGCATGCCATCCTCAGCCACAACCGCGGCCGCAAGATCGGCCTGGCCGACGGCATCGTCGTGACGCCGTCGCACAACCCGCCCGATAACGGCGGCTTCAAGTACAACCCGCCGCACGGCGGACCGGCCGGAACCGAGGTCACCGACGCGATCGAGAAGGCGGCCAACGCGCTGCTCGCGACGAAGCTCGACGGCGTCCGCCGTCTGCCACACGCGAAGGCGCTCGCCGCCGCCACGACGCACCGCCACGACTATCTCTCGCACTACGTCACCGACCTCGGCAACGTGATCGACTTCGACGTCGTCCGCGCTGCCGGTGTTCGCATGGGTGTCGACCCGCTCGGCGGCGCGGGCGTCCACTACTGGGCACGCATCGCCGAGCAGTACCGGGTCGAGCTGACGGTGGTGAGCGACGAGGTCGATGCCACCTTCCGCTTCATGACGCTCGACTGGGACGGCCAGATCCGCATGGATCCGTCGTCGCGCTATGCGATGCAGCGCTTGCTGGCGATCAAGGACCGCTTCGACATCGCCTTTGCCTGCGACACCGACCATGACCGGCACGGCATCGTGACGCCGGCCGGCCTGCTCGCGCCCAACGCGTACCTGTCGACGATGATCGACTACCTGTTCCGGCAGCGGCCGCAGTGGGCGCCGGCGGCTGCCGTCGGCAAGACCATCGTCAGCACGCAGCTCATCGATCGCATCGCTGCGCGTCTCGGCCGCAGGCTCTACGAGGTCCCGGTCGGCTTCAAGTGGTTCTCAGAAGGCCTCTGCGACGGCTCGCTCGGCTTCGGCGGCGAGGAGAGCGCCGGTGCCTCGTTCCTGCGCCGCGACGGCAGCGTCTGGACGACCGACAAGGACGGCATCGTGCCGGCGCTGCTCGCGGCCGAGATCACGGCGCGCTCCGGCCACGATCCCGCGCGCGCCTACGCGGCGTTGGCGCGCGAGCTCGGCGAGCCGGTCAACGACCGCATCGACGCGCCGGCCACAGTCGCGCAGAAGCAGCAGCTCGCCGCGCTCGCGCCCGATGCGCTGGCGGCAAACGAGCTCGCCGGCGAGGCGATCGAGAAGGTGCTCGACAAGGCGCCCGGCAACGGCGAGTCGATCGGCGGCATCAAGGTCGTCGCCAAGAGCGGCTGGTTCGCGGCCCGACCGTCTGGCACCGAGGACATCTACAAGATCTACGGCGAGAGCTTCGCCGGCGACGCGCACCTGCGGCGCATCCTCGACGAGGCCCAGCGCATCGTCGACCGCGCGATCGCGGCACCGATCGACGCGAAGGCGGCCTGACATGGACGCGCGCGCGCTCGTCGACACCGCCGCCGCGCTCGTCGCCGGCGACAAGGGCCTGCTCGCGATGGACGAGAGCACGCCGACCTGCAACAAGCGCTTCGCCGCGCTCGGCATTGCGCTCACTGCCGAAATGCGGCGCGCCTATCGCGACATGATCGTGACGACGCCGCAGCTCGGAAGCTGCATCAGCGGCGCGATCCTCTACGACGAGACGTTGCGCCAGAAGACGAACGCCGGCCTGCCGTTCGCCGAGGCGCTCGTCGGCGCCGGCATCGTCCCCGGCATCAAGGTCGACGCCGGCGCCAAGCCGCTCGCCGGCCATCCCGGCGAGGAGGTGACCGAAGGGCTCGACGGCTTGCGCGAGCGCCTCGCCGAGTACGCGAGCCTGCAGGCGCGGTTCGCGAAGTGGCGCGCCGTGATCCGCATCGGCGACCGGGTGCCGAGCCCGGCCTGCATCGCCGCCAACGCGCACGCGCTCGCCCGCTACGCGGCGCTGAGCCAGGAAGCGGGCCTGGTGCCGATCGTCGAGCCCGAAGTGCTGATGGATGGCGACCACGCGCTCGCCCGCAGCGCCGACGTCACCGCCGACGTGCTGCACGCGGTGTTCGACGCGCTCGACGGGCAGGGCGTGCTGCTCGAGGGCATGCTGCTGAAGCCGAACATGGTGCTGCCCGGCCTGGCGGCGAGCGACCAGAGCGATCTCGACGCGATCGCCGATGCGACCGTCCGCTGCCTGCTGCGCCACGTGCCGGCGGCCGTGCCCGGGGTTGCCTTCCTCTCGGGCGGCCAGAGCGCACGCCTCGCGTCGGCGCGCCTGAACGCGATGAACGTGCGCTGGCGCGGCCGGCTGCCCTGGGCGCTGGCGTTCTCGTTCGCGCGCGCGATCCAGCAGCCGGCCCTCGAGGCGTGGCGCGGCATCGCCGAGAACGTGCCGGGCGCGCAGCGTGCCCTCTTCCACCGCGCCGACTGCAACCGCGCCGCGCGGCGCGGCGACTACGACGCCGCCACCGACTCGCCGCGCGCAGCCTGACTTCGAAACGAGGATCCCATGCCCGCCACGCTCGACGAGCTCTGCATCAACACGCTGCGCTTCCTGTCGGTCGATATGGTGCAGAAGGCCAACAGCGGCCACCCCGGCCTGCCGCTCGGTGCCGCGCCGATGGCCTATGCGCTCTGGACGACGCAGCTGAAGCACAACCCGAACCACCCGCTCTGGCCCGACCGCGACCGCTTCGTGCTCTCGGCCGGGCACGGCTCGGCGCTGCTCTACAGCCTTCTCCACGTCACCGGCTACGACGTGTCGCTCGATGACCTCGGGCATTTCCGGCAGTGGGACAGCAAGACGCCAGGCCACCCCGAGCGCGGTCACACGCCGGGAGTCGAGATCACGACCGGCCCGCTCGGCCAGGGCCTCGCGAACGCCGTCGGCATGGCGATCGCCGAGGCGCACCTGGCTGCGCGCTACAACCGCGACGGTCATGCCGTCGTCGACCATCGCACGTGGGTGATCGCCAGCGACGGCGACCTGATGGAAGGCGTCGCCTCCGAGGCGGCGTCGCTCGCCGGCCACCTGAAGCTCGGCAAGCTGATCTGCCTGTACGACAACAACTCGGTGACGCTTGCGGCAGGCGCCGAGATCACGTTCTCGGAGGACCGCGCCAAGCGCTTCGAGGCGTACGGCTGGCAGACGATCGAGGTCGGCGACGGCAACGACGTCGCGGCGCTCGCCAAGGCGCTCGCCGACGCCCGCGCCGACACCGACCGCCCATCCCTGATCCTCGTCCGCACCCACCTCGGCTACGGCTCGCCGGAGCAGGACAGCTTCAAGGCGCACGGCTCGCCGCTCGGCGTCGCCGATGTCGCCAAGACCAAGGCGGCGCTCGGCTGGCCGAGCGAGCCGCCGTTTCTCGTGCCGCCCGAGGCGGCGCGGCACTTCCGCGAGGCCGTCGAGCGCGGCGCCGCCGCCGAGTCCGACTGGAACGCGCGCATGGACCGCTACCGCGCTGCGTTCCCCGAGTCCGCGCGCGAGCTCGAGACGCGTCTGCGCGGTGAGATGCCCGAGGGCTGGGACGCCGACGTGCCGGAGTTCGCGGCCGACGTCAAGGGCATGGCGACTCGCGTCGCCGGCGGCAAGGTGATGAACGCGATCGGCGCGAAGCTGCCGGCGCTCTTCGGCGGCTCGGCCGACCTCGATCCGTCGACGCACACCGCGCTGAAGGGCCTCGGCGACTTCAACCCGCCCGCGCCCGGACCGACCGTCGAGGGCTCGGATCCGGGCGGCTGGAGCGACTCCGGTCGGAACCTCCACTTCGGCGTACGCGAGCACGCGATGGGCGCGATCGTCAACGGCCTCGGCGCGCACGGCGGCTTCATCGCATACGGCTCGACGTTCCTGATCTTCTCCGACTACATGCGGCCGCCGATCCGGCTCGCCGCCCTGATGGGTCTGCACGTCGTCCACGTCTTCACGCATGACAGCCTCGCCCTCGGCGAAGACGGGCCGACGCACCAGCCGGTCGAGCAGCTCGCGAACCTGCGCGCGATCCCCAAGCTCACCTTGCTGCGTCCCGCCGACGCCAACGAGACGGCGGTCGCCTGGCGAATCGCGGTCGAGACGCGCGGCCGGCCGGTGTTGCTGGCGCTGACACGCCAGGACGTGCCGACGCTCGATCGCGGCCGCTACGCGAGCGCCGAGGGCGTCCGCCGCGGTGCCTACGTCCTGAGCGACGCCGACGGCGGGCGGCCGACGCTGATCCTGATCGCGAGCGGGTCCGAGGTCGGCCTCATCGTCGCCGCGGCCGAAACCCTGCGCCGGGAAGGCATCGCCGTCCGCTGCGTCTCGATGCCGAGCTGGGATCTCTTCGAAGCCCAGCCCCAGGCGTATCGCGACGCGGTGCTGCTGCCGTCGGTGGGCGCCAGGCTCGCCGTCGAGCTCGGTGTCGAGCAGGGCTGGAGCCGCTACGTCGGCGAGCGCGGCCGCATGGTCGGCGTCGATCGCTTCGGCGCGTCGGCGCCGGCGCAGTTGCTGCTGAAGGAGTATGGGTTCACGGTCGAGCACGTCGTCGACGCGGCGCGCGAGGTGCTCACGGGCACGCCGACACGATGAAAGAAAAAGCCGGCGACAGCGAACTGCTGCGCCACCTTCAGCGGCGCTCGTTCGACTACTTCCTGAACGAGGTCAATCCGGACAACGGCCTCATCCTCGACAAGACCGAAGAGGACTGGCCGTCTAGCATCGCCGCCGTCGGCATGGCGCTCACGGTCTATCCGGTCGGCGTCGCGCGCCACTTCATCGACCGCGCCGATGCGGCACGGCGCGCGCTGGTCGTGCTGCGCTTCTTCGCGGCGAGCGAGCAGAGTCCGGCCGAAGACGCGACCGGCTACCGCGGCTTCTACTACCACTTCCTGCACATGACGAGCGGCAGGCGGGCCTGGCGCAGCGAGCTTTCGAGCATCGACACCGCAATCTTCATCGCCGGCGCGCTGACCGCGGCCCAATACTTCGACGGCGCCGACGCCGATGAGACCGAGATCCGCGTCCTCGCGAAGCAGCTCTACGAGCGCATCGAATGGGACTGGATGCTGCAGGGCGGTCGCACGCTCTGCCACGGCTGGAAGCCCGAGCCCGACGCCGGCTTTCTGGCGTTTCGCTGGGAGGGCTACGACGAGGCGCTCGTCCTCTACCTCCTCGCCCTCGGCTCGCCGACGCACCCCATCCCCGCCGAGTGCTACGCGGCCTGGTGCAGCAGCTACGAGTGGAAGACGATCTACGGCATCGGCCACCTCTACGCCGGCCCGCTCTTTGTCCACCAGATGTCGCACATCTGGGTCGACTTCCGCGGCATCCGCGACGAGTACATGCGCAGCCGCGACATCGACTACTTCGAGAACAGCCGGCGCGCCACGGCGATCCAGCAGCAGTACGCGATCCGCAACCCGCTCGGGCTGCCGCACGTCGGTGCGCTCTGCTGGGGCGTGTCGGCCAGCGACGGGCCGGGGCCGGCGCGCAAGAAGATTGCCGGCGTCGACCGCGAGTTCTATGACTACATCGCCCGCGGCGCGCCGTTCGGTCCCGATGACGGCACGCTTGCGCCGTGGGCCGTGGTGGCGTCGTTGCCGTTCGTGCCGGAGATCGTCCTGCCGACGATCGCCAACTTCCGCAAGCTCCACGTCAACGTTCCGAATCCGTACGGATTCAAGGCGTCGATCAATCCGCTGTTCAACATCCAGAGTCAGGACGACGGCGTCGGCTGGTTCTCGCCCTATCACTTCGGCATCAACGAGGGTCCGACGGTGCTGATGATCGAGAACTACCGCAGCGGCCTCGTCTGGTCGTTGACGCAGGCGTGCGGTCCGCTGCAGGACGGCTTGCGGTCGGCAGGGTTCAGCGGCGGCTGGCTGGATCGTCTGGCGGCGCGGTCGACTGCCGGCTCCTGACCGGTTGCTCCCGGTCAGCGCGCGCGACGGCAGCGCCGGCGACGATCGCGACGATGTCGCTCGCCGGCTGATCGATCGCCACCGTCATCACGTCGCGCTCGTCGGCGGCCGGACGCTCGAGCGTCTGCAGCTGGCTGGCCAGCAGCGATGCCGGCATGTAGTGGCCGATGCGCATCGCCATGCGCGCCTCGATCACGCTGGCAGCGCCGTCGAGAAAAGCGAAGCTGACCCCCGGCGCGGCAGCGCGGATGCGATCGCGGTAGCTGCGCTTCAGCGCCGAGCAGGCGGCGACGACGCCGGGGGGCCAGCGCTCCGCGTCGGCCAGGTAGGCGCCGATCCGGTCCAGCCACGGCCAGCGATCGCCGTCGGTGAGCGGAACGCCCGCGCGCATGCGCGCCACGCTCGCCGCCGAATGCAGGGCGTCGCCCTCGACGAAATGGAGGCCGAGCGCGGCGGCGACCGACGCGGCGATCGTCGACTTGCCCGACCCCGAAACCCCCATGACCACGAGAACGATCCGTTTCGGTGACTCGGGCGCCATGGATTCCTGCCCGCCTACATCCGGTCGTTGCACATTCCCACCCCACCGACCCTCGTCAGCACGGCATGATTGTGCGCAATCACCCTTGTCGCTGCGACCGAGGAGACCGTCCGATGGCGAACGCGCCGGCTGCCCACATCCTGATCGTCGAGGACGACGGCGCTCTGCTGGAGGTGTTGCGGTACGTGCTCGAAGATGAGGGCTACCAAGTCTCCACTGCCGACAACGGGCCCGACGCGCTGCAGTTGATCGCGACGACGCGCATCGACCTTGTGGTGCTCGATTGCTCGATGTCGAAGATGGCCGGGTTCGACGTCGCTCGAACGCTGCGCGCGGATCAGCGAACGTCGCACGTCCCGATCGCCCTCCACACGGGCCTGCCGGAGGACGCGGTTCGGACCCGATTCACCGACTATGACCTCTACATGGCCAAGGCCGACGACGCCGACGCGCTGACCGGCTCGATCAGACGGGCGCTCGCCGCGGCAGCGGCTCGAGCGGCGGCGAACCCTTCGACGGCGCAGCCCTGACGGCGTCGGCGAGTGCCGCCGCGGATCCATTGACGACGCCGCAGGGACACCACGTCTCTCGCGTCCTGTCGCACAATGCGGCATGCCAAACATTGCCCTGCTTCTGAAAAGCGAGATCACGCGCATCGCCCGCCGGGAAACCCGCGCGCAGGTCAAGGCCATGACCAAGACACTGCGGGCCAGCCGCTCGGAGATCGCCTCTCTCAAACGCAGGACGATGGAGCTCGAGCGCGCCCTGCGGCTCCTCCAGCGGGCCGATCGCCAGAGCCGCAGGGGGGCGACTGCTGCCGCGCCGCCCGGCAAGCAGCCGCGGTTCAGCGCCAAGAGCCTCGCGTCCCAGCGCAAGCGCCTGCAACTATCGGCGCAGGATTGCGGGCTCCTCGTCGGTGCTTCGCCGCAATCGATCTACAACTGGGAGCAAGGCAAGGCGCGGCCGCACGCGAAGCACATCCTCGCGATTGCAGCGCTCAGAGGTCTCGGCAAGAAGCAAGCTGCGGCAAGGCTCGAGTCGCTGCACCGGGCGGGCTGAGAGCGCCGACGCGTCTCACGCCGACCACCGTCGGCCTCGCGCCGATGCGGTCGACGCGCTGACGACTGACACCGAAGTGTCATCGACTTGTCAAGCGCCGCCGGCATCTTGCCGGCATGAAGCGCTTCGTGGCCACCCTCCTCGCAGCCATCTTCGTCGGCGTGATGGTCGTGCTGGTGACCGCCGGATTTCCGGGCGACGAAGCCTGCCTGATGGATCCGTGCGAGCGGCCGAGCGACGGCGTCGGCGCATTGGGCCGATCGCCATAGTGCCCCCGGACCGAACTCACGCACCTCGCCATCGGCGACGTTCCGCTCGCGCACATCCTTGGATCTCGAAATGGTGGAGCTGGGGGGAATCGAACCCCCGTCCGAAAGCCTTCGTCAGGCAGATCTACACGCTTAGCTGGCTGATTTGGATTTAATGCCTCGGGTCGCGCAGCAGCACGCTACCTTCGGCACGAGTCACTTGATTTGACCGCCGGCTGAATGACGCGACCGGCAGCGAGCCAATGTGAATGACCTCGCAGCGTTCAGGTTGCCCTGATCACCCAGCCCATCGGCCAACTGTTGCGAGGCTCACCGGTGTTAAGCGGCGAGGGCGTACGAAGTATCGTTCGCAGTTACTTTGTTTCCAGTGGATTTACGAGCGAACTGGTGCTCGGCGTGCACTGTTCCAACTCCGAACCCTCGTCGAAGCCAGGTCAGCCCCAGGCGCTAGTTTAGGGCACCGATCCGGCGTTCAAGGAACCGCCGATCAGCCCAGGCAGCTCGTCAGGGCGATCGATGAGGTGGTCGGCACCCCAGGTCGCAGGGGCGTCGCCGGCGCCGAGGTAGCCCCACGCAGCCACCACCGTCGGCATCGCCGCGGCACGACCCGCGTCGACGTCGCGGCGATCGTCGCCAACGTAGATGCACTCGCCCGGCGTGACCGCGAGCCTGCGCGCGGCCTCGATCAGCGGTGCCGGATGCGGCTTGGAATGCGCGACGGTATCGCCGCAGATCAGCGTCGCCGCCTGGTCGGCGAGGCCGAGCCAGGCGACAAGCGGCGCCGCGAAACGCGTCGCCTTGTTCGTGACGACGCCCCAAGGGAGCCGCTGCTCGGCGAGCCAGGCGAGAACCGGGATCATCGCGTCGAAGATCCGCGTCTCGCGCATCATGCGCGCTTCGTAGCGGGTCAGAAACTCGTCGCGCAGCGCCTCGTAGCCGGAATCGCCGGGAACGAGGCCGAACGAAGCGCCGACCATGCCGCGCGCCCCGGAGCCGACCATCCGGCGCAGCTCGGCGTACGGCAGCGGCGGCAGCCCGCGCTCGATACGCATCTCGTTGCAGGCGCCAGCGAGGTCGGGGGCGCTGTCGATGAGCGTGCCGTCGAGGTCGAACAGCACGGCACGTGGGCGCGCCGCGAGCCGCGCCGGCGTCATGCCGTCTTGCGGCACGCCACGAGGTAGTTGACGCTCGTGTCGGCAGAAAGCCGGTAGCGGCGAGTGAGCGGGTTGTATTCAAGGCCGCGCGTCGCCACCGGCTCGAGCGATGCGGCGCGGCACCAGCCGGCCAGCTCGCTCGGCCGCAGAAACTTCGCGTACTCGTGCGTTCCCTTCGGCAGCAGCCTCAGGACGTGCTCGGCGCCGACGATCGCGAAGACGAAAGCCTTCGCGTTGCGGTTGATGGTCGAGAAGAAAACCTGGCCACCGGCCTTGACGAGCCGCCCGCACGCGGCGACCACCGACTCGGGGTCGGGGACGTGTTCGAGCATCTCCATGCACGTCACGACGTCGAACTGCGCCGGCATCTCCTCGGCCAGCGCCTCGGCCGCGACTTCGCGGTACGCGACGCCCGTCGTCGCGGCCTCGATCGCATGCAGCTGCGCGACCTTGAGCGGCTTGGTCGCGAGATCGATGCCGAGCACATCGGCGCCGCGCCTGGCCATCGCCTCGGCGAGGATGCCGCCGCCGCAGCCGACGTCGACGACGCGCTTGCCCTGGAGCAAGGCCAGGCTGTCGATCCAGTCGAGCCGCAGCGGATTGATCTGGTGCAGCGGCCGGAAGTCGCTCTCCGGATCCCACCAGCGATGGGCGAGGTCGCTGAACTTGGCGAGCTCGCGCGGGTCGGCATTGACCGTCATGAACCGATCCTACTCACCTTCAAACAAAAAGCCCCGCGACGCGGGGCTTTTTGATTTCAGCGACGCGCTTTACTTGCCGCGCGTTCCGACCACTTCGATCTCCACGCGACGATTCTTCGCGCGGCCTTCGGCGGTCTTGTTGTCGGCGACCGGCTGCTTCTCACCCTTGCCCTCGGTGTAGACGCGGTTCTTCTCGACGCCCTTGCCGACCAGATAAGCCTTGACGGCCTCGGCGCGACGGATCGACAGATGCTGGTTGTACGAGTCGGTACCGACCGAGTCGGTGTGGCCGACGGCGATGATCACCTCGAGATTCAAGCCGCTCATCTTGCTGACGAGATCGTCGAGCTTGGCGCGACCTTCGGGCTTCAGGACCGACTTGTCGAAATCGAAGAACGCGTCGGCGGCGAAGGTCACCTTCTCGCTGGTCGGCGCCGGCACGACAACGGCGGCGGGCGGAGCAGCGGCCGGAGCGGGGGCGGGAGCCGGGCGGGGCGCGGGCGCCGGAGCGGGCGCGGGCGGCGGAGGCACGCCATCGCAGCCTTGCAGGCCGGTCGCGGGCGTCCACACGCCGTCGCGCCAGCAAAGTTCGTTGGTGCCGTTCTTCCAAGGCAAGCCGGTGCCGCTCACCCAGTTGTCCACCGTCTGCGCTGACACGCCGGCGAACGACGACGCGAGGGCAGCGGTTGCAAAGAGCGACGCCACCTTGTTCAGTTTCTTCATGATTCTCCTCTCGAGGGGGGCAAATTGAGTTCTATGTACAGGTCCGAACTTGAATCGGAAAATATCCGGCCACCCCCGCTCCGCGGGCGTCGACCACCGACCAAACTCATTGTGCCATAGGGCTTTCCTCCGACCCGATTTTGCCCCGGTGGGGAACGCTCTGCGGACCCGTTGTTGCGTGGCTGCTACAGCCCCTCGACACTTAGAATCTCGACTCGCGCTCGGCTCTTGACGGGCGGTGCTTCCGCATTCCGCGAGCGTTGACATGACCCCATTCGCCAAGGAAACGCTGCCGATCAGCCTCGAGGAGGAGATGCGGCGCTCCTACCTCGACTACGCGATGAGCGTGATCGTGGGCCGTGCCCTCCCCGACGCGCGCGACGGTTTGAAGCCCGTGCACCGCCGCGTTCTTTACGCGATGACCGAGCTCAACAACGACTGGAACCGACCGTACAAGAAGTCGGCACGGATCGTCGGCGACGTCATCGGCAAGTACCACCCGCACGGCGATCAGTCGGTGTACGACACGATCGTGCGCATGGCGCAGGACTTCTCGATGCGCCATATGCTCGTCGACGGCCAGGGCAACTTCGGCTCGGTCGACGGCGACAACGCGGCGGCGATGCGCTACACCGAGATCCGTCTCGCCAAGATCGCGCACGAAATGCTCGCCGATCTCGACAAGGAGACGGTCGACTTCGGCCCCAACTACGACGGCAGCGAGAAGGAGCCGCTGGTCCTGCCGTCGAAGTTGCCGAACCTGCTCGTCAACGGTTCGGGCGGCATCGCCGTCGGCATGGCAACCAACATTCCGCCGCACAACCTCAACGAGGTCGTCGACGCCTGCCAGCACCTGCTGAAGAACCCGGAAGCGACGATCGACGAGCTGATGGAGATCGTTCCGGCGCCCGACTTCCCGACCGCGGGGATCATCCACGGTCTCGCGGGCGTGCGTGAGGGCTACCGCACCGGCCGCGGCCGCATCGTCATGCGCGCCAAGTGCCACTTCGAGGAGATCGACCGCGGCCAGCGCCAGGCGATCATCGTCGACGAGATCCCGTATCAGGTGAACAAGAAGAACCTGCTCGAGCGCATGGCCGAGCTGGTGCACGAGAAGAAGCTCGAAGGGATCAGCCACATCCAGGACGAGAGCGACAAGTCGGGGATGCGCGTCGTCATCGAGCTCAAGCGCGGCGAGGTGCCCGAGGTCGTCCTCAACAACCTCTACAAGCAGACCCAGCTGCAGGACACCTTCGGCATCAACATGGTCGCGCTGATCGACGGCCAGCCCAAGCTTTGCAACCTCAAGGACCTGATCGAGATCTTCCTCGAGCATCGGCGCGAGGTCGTGACGCGGCGCACCGTGTTCGAGCTGAGAAAGGCGCGCGAGCGCGGCCACGTCCTCGAAGGCCTCGCCGTCGCGCTCGCCAACATCGACGAGTTCATCGCCACGATCAAGGCCTCGCCGACGCCGCCGGTCGCGAAGTCGGCGCTGATGAGCAAGAGCTGGGATTCGTCGATCGTGCGCGAGATGCTGGCGCGGGTCGGCAGCGAGACGGTGCAGGGGCGCGACGCCTATCGCCCGGCGGGGCTGTCGCCGAACTTCGGCCTCCAGGTCGACGGCCTCTATCGCCTCTCCGACGAACAGGCCTCCGAGATCCTGCAGATGCGCCTGCAGCGCCTGACCGGCCTGGAGCAGGACAAGATCATCGGCGAATACCGCGACGTGATGGTGCAGATCGCCGACCTGCTCGGCATCCTGGCGACATCGTCGCGCGTGACGACGATCATCGGCGACGAGCTCGCGGCGCTGAAGCTCGAGTTCGGCCAGCACAAGCTCGCGCAGCGACGCAGCCGGATCGAGGCCAACGCCCTCGACCTCGGCACCGAGGACCTGATCACGCCGACCGACATGGTCGTGACGCTCTCGCACACCGGCTACGTCAAGAGCCAGCCGCTCGCCGAGTACCGCGCGCAACGGCGCGGCGGACGCGGCAAGCAGGCGACGCTGAACAAGGAAGACGACTGGGTCGAGCAGCTCTTCATCGCCAACACCCACGACTACATCCTCTGCTTCACGACGCTCGGCCGCGTCTACTGGCTCAAGGTCTGGGAGGTGCCGCAGGGCTCGCGAACTTCGCGCGGTCGGCCGATCGTCAACATGTTCCCGCTGCAGCCGGGCGAGAAGGTCAACGTCGTGCTGCCGTTGACAGACGGCTTCCGCAGCTTTCCCGCCGATCACTTTGTGTTCATGGCGACCGCTCAGGGCGTTGTCAAGAAGACGAGCCTCGACGAGTTCAGCAATCCGCGCAAGGCCGGCATCATCGCCGTCGATCTCGACCCCGGCGACTTCCTGATCGGCGCCGCGCTGACCGACGGTCTGCACGACGTGATGCTGTTCTCCGACGGCGGCAAGGCGGTCCGCTTCGACGAGCAGGCTGTGCGCGCGATGGGCCGTGCGGCGCGCGGCGTCCGCGGCATGACGCTCGAGCCGGCGCAAAGCGTGATCGCGATGCTCGTCGCCGAGGACGAATCGCAGAGCGTGCTCACGGCGACCGAGAACGGCTACGGCAAGCGGACCCCGATCACCGAGTACACCCGGCATGGCCGCGGCACCAAGGGAATGATCGCGATCCAGCAATCGGAGCGCAACGGCAAGGTCGTTGCGGCGACGCTGGTGCGGCCCGACGACGAGATCATGCTGATCACCGACAGCGGCGTGCTCGTGCGAACGCGCGTCGCCGAGATCCGCGAGCTCGGACGCGCGACGCAGGGCGTGACGCTGATCGCGCTCGACGAGGATGCCAAGCTGACTGGCCTGCAGCGGATCGTCGAGAACGACGCCAACGGTGATGCGGCCGCCCTGCCCGAGCCTGCCGGCGACGATGCATCGACGAACGGAGAGAACGCATGAACCACCGAACGGCTGGCCGGGCGTTCGCCGGCTTAGTCGCGCTCACCGTCGCCATCGCGGCGGCCGCGCAAACGACTGCGACGACGAGCACGCCGAGTCCGGCGAAGAAGGAGCTCGTCCAGCGCATCCTGCGACTCCAGCAAGCCGAGATCGAGGGCATCGCACGTGCCCTGGTCGAGCGGCCGGCCGCACAGATGATGCAGGAGGCGGGTCTGG
>DASXLD010000008.1:0-27610 GCA_036496385.1 Caldimonas sp.
AGTCCCTGAAGCGCCACCAGATTGCCGTCGCAGCTGCCGCGCCGCCCTTGCCGCGGCTCGCGATGCCGGCCCGAGCCGCATGATCCGAACCGCCGCCGCACTTCTCGCCGCCGCCTGCATCGTCGCCCCCGCGACTGCGCAGATGCAGCGCGCGTTCCCGCAGAACGCGCTGCGCGGCGCCCTCGTCGTCGGCGTCGCCCCCGACATCGTGCTCAACGGCGAGCGCGCGCGCCTTGCGCCTGGCGCGCGCATCCGCGATGCCAACAACATGGTCGCCGTTCCGAGCGCGCTCGTCGGCGGCCCGTATCTCGTCCACTACACGCTCGACGCCAGCGGCCTTGTCAAGGACGTCTGGATCCTCCGCCCGGACGAGGCCGCCGTGCAACCGTGGCCGACCACGCTCCAGCAAGCGCAGGACTGGAGCTTCGATCCGGTCGGCCAGGTCTGGTCGAAGCCATGAGCGACCGCGTTCGCGCCAGGCCTCGGGTCTTCATCAAGACCTTCGGCTGCCAGATGAACGTCTACGATTCGGACAAGATGGCCGACGTCCTGCGCGCTGCTGCCGGATACGAGCCGACCGCCAACGTCGACGATGCCGACCTGATCCTCTTCAACACCTGCTCGGTGCGCGAGAAGGCGCAGGAGAAGGTGTTCAGCGATCTCGGCCGCGTCAAGCACCTGAAAGCACGCGGCGCGCTGATCGGCGTCGGCGGCTGCGTCGCCAGCCAGGAAGGCGCGGCGATCGTCGAGCGCGCACCGTACGTCGACCTCGTGTTCGGGCCGCAGACGCTGCACCGCCTGCCCGAGATGCTGGCGCGTCGAAGGAGCGAAGGCAGGCCGCAGGTCGACATCCGCTTCCCCGAGATCGAGAAGTTCGACCACCTGCCGCCGGCGCGGGTCGAAGGGCCGACGGCGTTCGTCTCGATCATGGAGGGCTGCTCGAAGTACTGCTCGTACTGCGTCGTCCCCTACACCCGCGGCGAGGAGATCTCGCGCCCGCTCGACGACGTCCTGGTCGAGATCGCCGGTGTTGCCGACCAGGGCGTTCGCGAAGTGACGCTGCTCGGCCAGAACGTCAACGCATACCGCGGTGCGATGGGGTCGAGCGGCGAGATCGCCGACTTCGCGACCCTGATCGAGCACGTTGCCGAGATCCCGGGCATCGAACGGATCCGCTACACGACCAGCCATCCGAAGGAATTCACGCAGCGCCTGATCGACGCCTACGGGCGCACGCCCAAGCTCGTCGACCACCTTCACCTGCCGGTGCAGCACGGCAGCGACCGCATCCTCGCCGCGATGAAGCGCGGCTACACGACGCTCGAATACAAGAGCACGGTGCGCAGGCTCCGCGCGGTGCGTCCGCAGGTTTCGATCTCGAGCGACTTCATCGTCGGCTTTCCCGGCGAGACCGCGGACTACTTCGAGCGAGCGATGGCGCTGATCGAAGAGGTCGGCTTCGACCACAGCTTCAGCTTCCTGTACAGCGCCCGCCCGGGAACGCCGGCGGCCGCGCTCGCCGACGAGACCCCGCTCGCCGCGAAGCAGGCGCGCCTGCAACGGCTGCAGGCGTTGCTCGAGACGCAAGGCGACGCCACCAGCCGGTCGCGCATCGGCACCGTCCAGCGCCTGTTGCTGGAAGGCGCATCGCGCAAGGACGGCAGCGAGCTGATGGGGCGCACGTCGTGCAACCGCGTCGTCAACCTGGCCGCGGCGGACCGGCGCGCCGGCGAATTCGTCGACGTGCGGATCTGCGAAGCCCGCGGCCACACCCTGCGCGGCGAACTGGTCGCCTGACCGTCAGCGCAGACGGCCGCGTCCGGTCAGCGAGCGCGAAATCCGGCCCACCAGAGCGCGGCGGCACAGGCGAGCACCATCGCCGCGTAGGTCGCCATCTGGCCGTCGTGCGCGAAGACGACGAGGCCAACGGCCGCAGCGGCCGCCGCCGCCCCGCTCGCCCACGCCCACAGACCCAGGCCGCCGACCGCGGCGAGCTCGCGCCGCCAGATCAGCTTCGTCGCCGCCGCCGCGATCGCACCGAGAACGACTGCAGGCGCGAAGAAGTTGGTGAGATGCCAGAAGGCGTCGGATATCTGCAAGGGGCCTGAATTTTATAATCTGCCGATGAGCGTCTTCGCACTCGGGCTCAACCACACGACCGCACCGCTGGATCTGCGCGGCCGGTTCGCGCTCGAGCCGCAGCAGCTGGCGACGACCTTGAAGGCGTTTCGCTCGCGTCTCGATCGCGTTGAGGAAGTCGCGATCGTGTCGACCTGTAACCGGACCGAGATCTATGTCGGCGCACCGCCGAGCGCGCTCGATCCGGTCCTCGCGTGGCTGGCCGACATGGGCGGCGTGCAGGCGGCGATGCTGCGCCCGCACGCCTACGTTCTCGAAGGACCTTCGGCGGCGCGACACGCCTTTCGGGTCGCCAGCGGCCTCGACTCGATGGTTCTCGGCGAGCCCCAGATCCTCGGCCAGCTGAAACAGGCAGTGCGCGAGGCCGGCAGCGCGGGAACGCTCGGAACGACGCTGCAACAGATGTTCCAGCGCTCGTTCGCGGTCGCCAAGGAAGTGCGCTCGTCGACCGAGATCGGCAGCCATTCGATCAGCATGGCGGCGGCGGCGGTGCGCCTCGCCTCGCAGTTGTTCGAGGATTTGCACCAGACCCGGGTGCTCTTCGTCGGCGCCGGCGAGATGATCGAGCTCGCCGCGACCCACTTCGCGGCGTGCCACCCGCGCCAGCTCGCGGTCGCCAACCGCGGCGCGGCGCGGGCCGACGAGCTCGGCGTGCGCTTCAACGCGTCGACATTTCCCCTTGCCGAGCTGCCGTCGCGGCTCGCCGAGTTCGACATCGTCGTCTCGTGCACGGCGAGCTTGCTGCCGATCATCGGCCTCGGCGCGGTCGAGCGGGCGCTGAAGGCGCGCCGCCATCGGCCGATGTTCATGGTCGATCTCGCCGTGCCGCGCGACATCGAGCCCGAGGTCGCGCGCCTCTCGGACGTCTACCTCTACACCATCGACGACCTCTCTTCGCTCGTCCAGACCGGCGGTGAGAAGCGCGAGGCGGCGGTCGCGCAGGCCGAGGCGATCATCGAGACCGGCGTCCAAAGCTTCGTCCAATGGCTCGACCGGCGCGGCTCGGTGCCGCTGATCCAGGCGCTGCAGGCGCAGGCCGACGACTGGCGCGCCCTCGAGATCGCGCGCGCCAGGAAGCTTCTTGCCGGCGGCGAGGACGTCGACGCCGTCCTCGAGGCGCTGTCGCGCGGCTTGACCCAGAAAATGCTGCACGGCACGTTCGCCGAACTGAAGGCGGTCGAAGGCGACGAGCGCGCCCGGCTGACGCAGACGGTGATGCGCCTGTTCCTGCGCGGCAGCGGCCGGAATCTCGGCAACGACAAGGGCTAGCGGCGCTCGCCGCACCTGCCTGCGGCACTCCTGCCGCCCGCCGTCGACCGAGCTATCGCCATCCGCCATGAGACCGTCCTTCCGCCAGCAGTTCGAACGCCTCGCTCTTCGCCTCGGCGAGCTCGACGCGCTCCTCGCCGACGGCGGCGTCGCCGCCGACATGAAGCGCTACCGCGAGCTCGGCCGCGAGCATGCCGAGGCAAGCACGCTCGTCGAGCTGTTCCGCCGCTACGAGCGGCGCGAGCGCGACCTCGCGTCCGCCGACCAGCTGCTCGCCGAAGCCGACGGCGACGAAGAGATGGCCGGGCTCGCGCGCGACGAATCCGCCGCCGCCCGGGCCGACCTCGAGCGGCTGCTCGGCGAGTTGCAGGCTGCCCTGCTGCCGCGCGACGCCGACGACACCCGTAATGTCTTTCTCGAGATCCGCGCCGGCACGGGCGGCGACGAGTCCGCGCTCTTCGCCGCCGAGCTGGCGCGCATGTACCTGCGCTACGCCGAGCGCAGGCGCTGGCGCACCGAAGTGTTGTCGGAAAGCGCGAGCGACCTCGGCGGCTACAAGGAGCTCGTCGTCCGGATCGATGGCGAGCTCGTCTACGCAGCGCTCAAGTTCGAGTCGGGTGGCCATCGCGTGCAACGCGTTCCCGCGACCGAGACGCAGGGGCGCATCCACACCAGCGCCTGCACGGTCGCAGTCCTTCCCGAGCCCGACGAGGCCGAGGAAGTCACGCTCGATCCGAGCGAGCTGCGGATCGACACCTTCCGCGCCAGCGGCGCAGGTGGCCAGCACGTCAACAAGACCGACAGCGCGATCCGCATCACCCATCTGCCGAGCGGCATCGTCGCCGAATGCCAGGATGACCGCTCGCAGCACCGCAACAAGGCGAAGGCGCTCGCGGTGCTGACGGCGCGCCTGCGCGAAAGGGATCGCTCCGAGCGCGCGGCCAGGGAAGCGGCGACAAGGAAGGGCCTGATCGGCAGCGGCGACCGCAGCGACCGCATCCGCACCTACAACTTCGCGCAAGGCCGCGTCACCGACCACCGCATCGGCCTGACGCTCTACAAGCTGCAGGCGATCCTCGATGGCGACCTCGACGAGCTCGTCGCGGCGCTGCAAGCGGCGCAGGCCGCCGAGCAGCTCGCCGCGCTCGAGAGCGGCGCCTCGTGACGACTGTCGCCGTCGCGCTCGCCGAGGCGCGCGCACGCGGCGTTGCCTCGCTGGATGCCCAGCTGCTGCTCGCCCGCGTGCTGGCAACGACTCGCACGGCGTTGATCGCGCACGACGAGCGCCAGCTGGCGGTGCAAGAGTACGAGCGTTGGTGTGCCTGGCTCGCCCGCCGCGCCGGCGGCGAGCCGCTCGCCTATCTGATCGGCGAGAAGGAATTCCATGGCCTCGCGCTCGAAGTCAACGCCGACGTGCTCGTGCCACGGCCGGAGACCGAGCTCATCGTCGACTGGGCGTCGTCGCTTCTCGCCGGCCTCGCCCGCGAGCGTGCCGCAGTGGGCGAAGCTCGGCCGGCGAGCGTCGTCGATCTCGGCACCGGTAGCGGTGCGATCGCCCTCGCCCTGAAGCGCCTGCATCCGGGCGCGACCGTGGTCGCGAGCGATGCCAGTGCGGCAGCGCTCGCAGTCGCGCGCCGCAACGCCGACCGGACCGGGCTCGCGATCGAGCTCGTCGAAGGCGCCTGGTGGGCCGCGGTGGCCGGGCGAAGGTTCGACCTCGCGATCTCGAATCCGCCGTACGTCGCCGCCGGCGACCCGCACCTCGCGGCCCTGCGCCACGAGCCGCTGGTCGCACTCACCCCGGGAGGCGACGGCCTCGATGCGCTGCGGACGATCGTCGCCGGCAGCACGGCCCATCTGAAGGCGGCCGGCTGGCTCGTCGTCGAGCACGGCTTCGACCAGGGCGCCGCCGTGCGAAATTTGCTGGCGCGGGCCGGACTGGTCGAGGTCGAGACGCGCGACGACCTGGCAGGCCACGCGCGGGCGACCGCCGGTCGGCGCCCGCGCGCCGCCTAACCGCCGGTCACAACCTTCACCGTGCGTCGCATCGGCGCCATTTCCCCGTGAAAAAACCGCGTCCGTGCGGCGAACCAGACGGAGTGCTGCGCGGAGCCAACAGCTTTTTCGGACGCCTCGTCGTACGATGAACTCCGGTCGCGAAAGTGGCCCGATCCACCCCGGTGGTCGAGGAGTTTCCCATGCGCAAGCTGCTCTGGATCTGTGCCGCAGCCGCCTCTGTGCTGGCCACGGTCGGTGCGCATGCCGAGGGCGAGGGCCTGTCCGCCAACGCCGATCGTTCTGCCTGGTCGAGCTTCCAGAGCCGGATCGCCTTTGCCCCCGGGGCGCCGGGCTGGCGCGCCGACTTTGCACCGATCGAGCGGACTGGCCTGCAGGTCGGCGGCCTCGGCCTGCTCGGCGACGTCTATCTCGGCGGCTCGAAATCGGCCGCCGGGACGCCATCGACGGGCTTTCGGGCGACCAGCGGCGTCCTCATCGGCGCGCGCAGCCCGTTGCTCGGCACGGCAACGTCGTCGTCGGCCGGTGGCCTGTTCGCCAGCAACCGCCGCCTGTTCGGTGCGTCGCCCGGGACGCTCGCCGCGAGCGATGCATCGGTCGACAGCTCGACCGTACCCTACATCGGAATCGGCTACAACAACCTCGCGGCCAAGAGCGGCTGGAGCTTCAGCGCCGATCTCGGCGTCGTCTCGCAGAGCCCGGGCAACGTCGTCCGTTTCGGCCGCGTCTTCAGCGGAGCGCAAAGCCTCGACGACGTCGTCCGCGACATGCACCTGGCTCCGGTCATCCAGCTCGGCGTCTCCTATTCCTTCTGAGCCGGCGCCTGCCGCCATGGCCTCAGCAGGCGCTCGCCGGGCGATTCCCGGTACAGTCGCCTGATCGACATCATCAGGCGACTCGCACCATGAGCGACGTTCATCAGCGCATCGACGACCTCGTCAGGAACCACCGCGTCGTGCTGTTCATGAAAGGCACGGCGCAATTCCCGATGTGCGGCTTCTCGGGCCGCGCGATCCAGATCCTCAAGGCCTGCGGCGTCACCGATCTGAAGACGGTCAATGTCCTCGAGGACGAGGAGATCCGCCACGGCATCAAGTCGTATTCCGACTGGCCGACGATCCCGCAGCTCTACGTCAACGGCGAATTCGTCGGCGGCTCGGACATCATGACCGAGATGTACCAGGCCGGCGAGCTGCAGCAGACCCTCGGCATCGCCGCCTGATCGTGGCCGGGCGCTCCCGTCGCGTCGTCGTCGGCGTGACCGGAGCCTCTGGCGCGATCTACGCGGTCAAGCTCCTCGAGCGGCTGCGCCGCGCCGGGCGCGAGATCCATCTCGTCGCGACCGCAGCGGGCCTCCTCAACGTCCACCACGAGCTCGGCCTCGACCGCAAGGCGCTCGAGGCGCTCGCCGACGTCGCCTACAAGCCGGCCGACGTCGGCGCGGCGATCGCGAGCGGCTCGTTCGCCGCCGACGCGACCGTGATCGCGCCGTGCTCGATGAAGACGCTCGCGGCGATCGCCCACGGCCTTTCGGACAACCTCCTCACGCGCGCCGCCGACGTCGCGCTGAAGGAGCGCCGGACGCTGGTGCTGATGGTTCGGGAAACACCCCTGAATCTCGCCCACCTGCGCAACATGACGAGCGTCACCGAGATGGGTGCGATCGTCTTTCCGCCGCTGCCTGCCTTCTATCATCGGCCGACGACGATCGACGAGATCGTCGCCGACACGACCGAGCGCGTCGTCGCCCTGCTCGGCATCGAGGACGCAGCGCCGAAGCCCTGGCAGGGCCTCTAGCCGCGTCCGTCGGCGGGCGTGTATTCCCAGAGGTGACGGGCGGCGAACACCGCGCTCGGATATTCGGGCCGGCCGCGGCTGCCGTTGTAGCGGCCGAGCGCCAGGTAGAGATCGCCGCGCTCGCGCTCGAGATAGTGGCGCAGGATCACGCAGCCGAAGCGCAGGTTGGTCTGCATGTGGAAGAGGCGCCCGGCGTCGCCGTCGCCGATCAGGCGCGCCCAGAACGGCATCACCTGCGTGTAGCCGCGCGCGCCGGCGAGCGAGATCGCGTACTTGCGAAAGTTGCTCTCGACCTGCACCAGGCCGAGCAGCAGCGCCGGCTCGAGGCCGGAGCGCTTGCTCTCGTACCAGAGCGTCTGCAGGAATTCGACGCGGGTGACGAGCTCCGTCTTCTGGCGGCGCAATCGATCGCTCATCGCGCCGAGCCAGCGCAGGTAGGCGATCCGCTCGCCGATGTTGTCGTCGAACGTCGGCACGGGTGGCGCCGCATCGGCGATGGCGGCCGACAACGCAGTGCGAACGGCGTCGGCGAGCGGTTCCTCGGCCTGCGCGCCGGCGAGGGCCTTGCGCGGCCAGGCCGCGGCGAACGAAGCGCCGATCGCCGCCGCGACGAGCACGCGCCTGTCTCTCCCGCTCGGGGAGAGCGCGCGCCTCATGCCGCGAGCTTGCCCTTCAGCAAGGCAAGCACGTCGTTGGCGGGAACGCTCGTCGGCGCGGCGTCGCGCCGGCCCTGGTATTCGACCGTGCCGGCCTTCAGCCCGCGGTCGGACAGGACGACACGGTGCGGCACGCCGATCAGCTCCCAGTCGGCGAACATCGCGCCCGGGCGCTCGCCACGATCGTCGAGGAGGACATCGACGCCGGCGGCGATGAGTGCCTCGTGGAGGCGATCGGCGGCATCGCGGACGTCGGCCGAACGGTCGTAGCCGATCGGACAGACGACGAGCGCGAACGGCGCGATCGCCTCCGGCCAGATGATTCCGCGTTCGTCGTGGTTCTGCTCGATCGCGGCACCGACGATGCGCGTGATGCCGATCCCGTAACAGCCCATCTGCAGCAGCTGCGGCTGGCCTTTCTCGTCGAGGAACGTCGCGCCCATGCTCTTGCTGTAGTGCGAGCCGAGCAGAAAGACGTGGCCGACCTCGATCCCGCGCTGGATCTGGAGCACGCCCTTGCCGTCGGGCGACGGATCGCCGGCAACCGCATTGCGGATGTCGGCGACGAGCTCCGGGTCGGGCAGGTCGCGGCCCCAGTTGACACCGGTGTAGTGGAAGCCTTCGACGTTGGCGCCGGAAACGAAGTCGCTCATCGCCGCGACCGCGCGATCGACGACGACGCGGATCGGTCGGCGCGGCTCGATCGGGCCGAGGTAGCCGGGCAGGCATCCGAACGCCGATTCGATCTCGGCCGCGGTCGCGAAGCGAAAGCCGCGCTCGAGTCCGGCGAGCTTGCCCGCCTTGATCTCGTTCAGCGAATGGTCGCCGCGGACCAGCAGGAGCCAGATCGCAGGCTCGCGTCGCGGCGAGCCGTCGTCGGCGTTGTCGTCGGTCGCAAGCACGATCGACTTCACGGTCTTCGCGAGCGGCAGCCCGAGCAGCTCGGCAACGTCCTCGCACGTGCTCCTGCCCGGCGTCGGCGTCTTCGCGAGCGACATCGTCGGCGCCGCACGCGGCGCTGCGGGCGCAATGGCCTCGGCGAGCTCGATGTTGGCCGCGTAGTCGGACTCCGTGCTGTAGACGATGGCGTCTTCGCCGGTGTCGGCGATCACCTGGAACTCATGCGAACGGATGCCGCCGATCGTGCCGTTGTCGGCCGCGACGGCGCGAAAGACGAGGCCCATGCGCTCGAAGATGCGGGCGTACGCCGCATACATCTCGTCGTAGCTGATGCGCGCCGCGTCGAGGTCGCGGTCGAACGAGTACGCATCCTTCATCGTGAACTCGCGGCCACGCATGAGGCCGAAGCGCGGCCGGCGCTCGTCACGGAACTTGGTCTGGATATGGTAGAAATTCCTGGGCAGGGCGCGATAGCTGCGCAGCTCCTGGCGGGCGATATCCGTGATCACTTCCTCGCTCGTCGGCTGGATCACGAAGTCGCGGTCATGCCGGTCCTTGACGCGCATCAACTCGGGGCCGTATTGCTGGAAGCGCCCTGACTCCTGCCAGAGCTCGGCCGGCTGCACGACCGGCATCAGCAGCTCGACCGCGCCGGCGCGGTTCATCTCCTCGCGAACGATCGCCTCGATCTTGCGGATGACCCGCAGGGCCATCGGCATGTACGTGTAGATACCGGCCGAGAGCCGCTTGATGAAGCCGGCGCGAACCATGAGCTGGTGGCTCACGACCTCGGCGTCGGCCGGTGCTTCCTTGAGGGTCGAGACGAAGAAGTGGCTGGCTTTCATCGGCGGTGCGTGGGCGCTCGTTGCGTTGCGCCGGCAGCCGGAACGAACGCAGCCGCCGGTCGGCCGAGGGCGCGAGGACTTTGACTCGCGTCATGCCGGTGCAATAATCCGATCAACGCAAGAATCGAGGTTGATTATGCTCGACCGTGATGGGTTCAGGCCCAACGTCGGCATCATCCTGCTCAACCCGAAGAACCAGGTGTTCTGGGGCAAGAGGATCAGAACCCACTCCTGGCAGTTCCCGCAAGGGGGCATCAATCACGGCGAGACGCCTGAGCAGGCGATGTTCCGAGAGCTCCACGAGGAAGTGGGGCTCACTCAGGATCATGTGCGCGTCATCGCGCGAACGCGCGACTGGCTGCGCTACGAGGTGCCGACGCACTTCATACGCCGCGACGCGCGTGGTCACTACCGGGGCCAGAAGCAGATCTGGTTCCTGCTCCAGCTGCTCGGACGCGACAGCGACATGAACCTGCGCGCGACCGATCATCCCGAGTTCGACGCCTGGCGCTGGAACGACTACTGGATTCCGCTCGACGTCGTGATCGAGTTCAAGCGCGACGTCTACCAGATGGCGCTGACCGAGCTCGCCCGCTTCCTGCCGCGCGGTGCCCAGCACAACCGCTACCTGCGCTCGGGTCTGCGGCCGCACCATCGCGAGGACGGCAGCGACCACCATCGTCGCGGCGACCCTCTGCCGATGTCGATGCCGCTGCCGATGCCGATGCCGGCACCGATCGCCAGCGCCGCGCTCGCCGCCGCGCCCATTGAAGTGGCCGCCACCGTGGCGCCGGTACAGCTCGCCGCCCAGGCGTTGCCGAAGGAGCCGATGGCCTGACGCGTCGGCTCGCTCAGGCGAGCACGAGGTTGTCGCGATGGATCAGCTCGGGCTCGGCGGCGAAGCCGAGCAGGCGGCCGATGTCCGACGAGGGCTTGCGCGCGATCAGCCGCGCCTCGGCGCTGCCATAGTTGCTGAGGCCGCGGCCGATCTCCTCGCCGCCTGCGCGCCGCACTGCGATCACGTCGCCGCGATGGAACTCGCCCTCCACGCTGACGACGCCGATCGGCAGCAGGCTCTTGCCGCCGTGGCGCAGCTTGGCCGCAGCGCCCTCGTCGACGACGACCGCGCCGCGCAGCTGCAGCTGGTCGCTCATCCATTGCTTGCGGGCCGCGACCTTGGCCGTCGTCGCGACGAGCGCGGTGCCGATGCTCTCGCCGGCGGCGAGGCGAAGCAGCACGTCGCGTTCGCGTCCGGAGGCGATCACGGTGCTCGCGCCGCTGCGCGCCGCGCGTTTGGCGGCGAGCACCTTCGTCAACATGCCGCCGCGTCCGAGCGCCGAGCCGGTGCTTCCCGCCATGCGCTCGAGCGCCGGGTCTCCGGCTGCGCCGCTCTCGATCAGGTGCGCACCCGGTTCGCGGCGAGGGTCGGCGGAGAACAGGCCCTGCTGATCGGTCAGGATCACCAGCGCGTCGGCATCGAGCAGGTTGGTGACGAGGGCGCCGAGGGTGTCGTTGTCGCCGAACTTGATCTCGTCGTTGACGACGGTGTCGTTCTCGTTGATCACCGGCACGACGCCGAGGCCGAGCAAGGTGACGAGGGTCGAGCGCGCGTTCAGGTAGCGCTCGCGGTCGGCGAGGTCGGCGTGGGTGAGAAGCACCTGTGCGCTACCGATGCCATGCGATCGCAGCGCCGATTCGTAGATCTGCGCGAGCCCCATCTGGCCGACCGCGGCGGCAGCCTGGAGCTCGTGGACGGCGCGCGGCCGCGCCGGCCAGCCGAGCCGCTTCATGCCTTCGGCGATCGCGCCGCTCGAGACCATCACGAGCTCGCGGCCGGAGCGCACGAGCTCGGCCAGTTGCCGGCACCAGTCGCCGACGGCGTCGCTGTCGACACCGCGGCCTTCGTCGGTGACCAGGGTCGAGCCGACCTTGACGACGATCCGGCGCGCGCTGCGCAGAGCGTCACTCATCGTGGGCTGTCGGCGTCGGCGTCGACAGGGTCGAAGCGGGGATCGCGCTCGGCGACGGCCGGCCGCGCTGCCGCAGCAACGTGCTCGTAGACGGCTCGGACGAGGGCGTCGCAGCCCTCGCGCGTCAGCGCCGAAATCGCGAACATCGGCCCCTTCCAGCGCAGGCGCCGCGCGAACGACTTCAGCCGCTCCGCGCGTTCTTCGACCGGAATCATGTCGACCTTGTTCAGCACCAGCCAGCGGGGCTTGGCGGCGAGGTCGGGATCGTATTTCGCGAGCTCGGCGACGATCGCTCGAACCTGGCCGACCGGATCGACGTCATCGTCGAACGGTGCGAAGTCGACCAGATGCAGCAGCAGCCGGGTCCGCTGCAGGTGGCGGAGGAACTGGTGGCCGAGTCCCGCGCCCTCGGCCGCGCCTTCGATCAGCCCGGGGATGTCGGCAACGACGAAGCTCTGTTCGGGCGCGACGCGAACGACGCCGAGATTGGGATGCAGCGTCGTGAAGGGATAGTCGGCGATCTTCGGCCTGGCGTTCGAGATCGCCGCGATCAGCGTCGACTTGCCGGCGTTCGGCATCCCGAGCAGGCCGACGTCGGCGAGGACACGCAGCTCGAGCTGCAACCGCCTGTGCTCGCCGGGCCAGCCAGGTGTCTTCTGGCGCGGCGCGCGGTTCGTGCTGCTCTTGAAGTGGAGGTTGCCGAAGCCGCCGTCGCCGCCCTTGGCGAGCAGCACCTTCTGATCGTGCTCGAGCAGCTCGGCGAGGCGCTCTGCGCTGTCGCTATCCCGGATGATCGTGCCGACCGGCATGCGCAGCACGATGTCGTCGGCGGCGGCCCCATACTGGTCCGAGCCCCGTCCGTTCTCGCCGTTTCTCGCCTCGTGACGCCGCGCGTAGCGGAAGTCGATCAACGTGTTGAGGTTGCGGTCGGCGAGCGCCCAGACGCTGCCGCCGCGGCCGCCGTCGCCGCCGTTCGGGCCGCCGAACGGAATGAACTTCTCGCGCCGAAAGCTCATGCAGCCGTTGCCGCCATTGCCGGCGATGACTTCGATCGTTGCTTCGTCGACGAATCTCATGGCTTTCGATCGACCTCGCGGCCGCGCTCATCGCCATCGCGGGAACCGCGGCGGCCGTGCTGTGGCCGCACGATCGAGATCACACCGATTGCGATCAGCAGGACCGGCCACCACTGGCGCAGCCAGCCGACCGGCAGTACGTCGAAGTTGTTGGCCAGCAACAAGGCTCCGACGATGACGAGAATGATGCCGCTCCAGCTCATGCAAATCTCCCGGCGGAAGTGGGACTGTGCATGGTAGTTCAGCGCCCACCGCAACCAGCGCGCGCCGGCGGCGTTGCGTCGCATGGCGGACGTCGACCGCGGCAATGAAAAAGGCCCCGTTGCGCGGGGCCTCGCAGCGACGCCGGAGGTCGACGTCAGCTGCTCTTGACCTCGACCGTCTGCCGGTTGCGGGGGCCCTTCACGGAATAGCTCACCTGACCGCCGACGAGGGCGAACAACGTGTGGTCGCGCCCGGTGCCGACGTTCGGGCCGGCGTGGAACTTGGTGCCGCGCTGGCGAACGATGATCGAGCCGGCCGGGACGAGCTGGCCGCCGAACACCTTGACTCCGAGCATCTTCGGTTGCGAGTCGCGGCCATTGCGCGTCGAGCCGCCGCCCTTCTTCTGTGCCATCTCTTGCTCCTGGAGGGTTGCCGATCAGGCCGGATTGACCGCGCTGATCTTGATCTCGGTGAAGGACTGCCGGTGGCCCTGGCTCTTGCGGTAGTGCTTGCGCTTGTGCATCTTGAAGATGCGGATCTTGGGGTGACGGCCGTGCGACACCACGCTCGCGACGACAGTGGCGCCGGCGACGAGCGGCGCACCGAGCACGAGATCGGCGCCGCTGCCGATCGCAACCACCTGGTCGAGCTTGACATCGTGGCCGACGTCGGCGGCAAGCCGCTCGACCTTGATCGTGTCTCCGGCGGCGACCCGGTATTGCTTGCCACCGGTCTTGATGACGGCGTACATCGTGAAGATCCTTGTTGGGCTGCGCCTGTCGCGCAGGTGCCGGGCTGACCCGGCTCGCGCCGCTCCTCGCGTAGATGCGGGGAGGACGAAAAGCCGGTGACTATACCACGTCGCTATGCTCTGACGCCCGGGCGAACGCAGCGGCGAAAGGCGTCGCAGCGGCCTTCGTCCGGCAGAGCCTCGAGCGCCGGGCCCTTTCTATAATTGTCCGCTTGACGCGCCTTTTCGTGCCCCAGCCGCGGACCGCGCCTGCGCCCGCAGCCCTACCAGCCGCGCCGATGGCGGAGGAAATGCGGCAGGTCGATGCCGTCATCCAGCGCAGGCTGGCCTCCAAGGTCGCGCTGATCGACCAGATCGCGACCTACATCATCAGCGCCGGGGGCAAGCGCATCCGGCCGCTGCTCGTGCTGCTGTTCTCCGGCGCGCTCGGCTTCACCGGCCGCGAGCGTTTCGAACTCGCCGCGACGGTCGAGTTCATCCATACGGCAACGCTGCTCCATGACGACGTCGTCGACGAGTCGGGCCTCAGGCGCGGCCGGCGCACGGCGAACGCGATGTTCGGCAACGCGGCGAGCGTCCTCGTCGGCGACTTCGTCTACTCGCGCGCGTTCCAGATGATGGTCTCGGTGAACCGGATGCGAGTCCTCGAGGTCCTCGCCGATGCGACCAACGTCATCGCCGAGGGCGAGGTGTTGCAGCTCATGAACATGCACGACCCCGATGTCGCGGTCGAGGACTACCTGCGCGTCATCCGCTTCAAGACTGCAAAGCTGTTCGAAGCAAGCGCGCGTCTCGGCGCCGTCCTTGCCGATGCCGACGGCACGACCGAAGAAGCCTGTGCCGACTACGGGCGCTCGCTCGGCACCGCGTTTCAGCTTGTCGACGATCTGCTCGACTACGAGGGCGCCACCGAGCAGCTCGGCAAGAACGTCGGCAACGACCTGCGCGAAGGAAAGCCCACTCTGCCGCTGCTGATCGCGATGGAACGCGGCTCCGCCGGCGAGCGCGCGATCGTGCGCCACGCGATCGAGCATGGCGAGGTCGCCCGGCTCGCCGACATCGTGGGCATCGTCCGCTCGACGGGCGCGATCGCGGCGACGCGCGACGCCGCGCGCGCCGAAGCCGACAAGGCGCGCGCGTCCCTCGAGGTGCTGCCAGGCTCGCCCTACCGCGACGCTCTGCTAGACTTGTCGGTTCGATCCGTCGAGCGTTCGTCCTGACCCCGTCCCTCGCGTTGCGCACCGCCGCGACCGGGACCGTCGGCCGGGCCGGCGGGCGAACGATCGGGGTGTAGCTTAGCCTGGTAGAGCGCTACGTTCGGGACGTAGAGGCCGGAGGTTCGAATCCTCTCACCCCGACCAACCCACCGGCGATCGCGCCCGCCACGCTGCGGCCGACCCGCCGGGACCGCGTGAATTGTTGGCGCCCCCCTCCGGTCGCGGCGTTTACAAGGCCCACGTGAATCGGCGATGATCATCCGCTTTTCGCATCACTGATCGGGCCCTCCCACGTTGGACACGCTTGCCGAGGCACCCCACTCCGCCCTCTCCGGCGTGGCGAGAGTGCTGGTCCACGCCGGCAAGCTGAACCCGAAGGCGGCCGAGGAGCTGGTCCGCGCGTCGCGGGACAAGCGCACTAGCTTCGTCGCCTCGGTGATCTCCGCAGGCTCGGTGACACCGGCCGATCTCGCGCACACGCTGTCAGCGGCGCTGGCGTTGCCGCTCCTCGATTTGAGCGCAATCGACGGAACCAGGCTACCGCGCCACGTCATCGAGACCAAGCTCGCTGCGCAATACCAGGTCGTCGTCCTCGGCAAGCGCGGCAACCGGCTCTTCATCGGCGGCGCCGACCCGACCGACCAGGAAGCAGCCGAGCGCATCAAGTTCGCGACCCAGCTGACGCCCGAGTGGGTCATCGTCGAGCACGACAAGCTCGTCAAGCTCCTCGAGACCGCAGGCGCGAACGCAAACGACGCTGTCGAGTCGCTCGCCTCGGGCGACTTCGAGTTCGACATCACCGACGACGTCACGTCGAAGCCCGAAGAGGCAGAGGCGGCGAGCGACGTCGAGGATGCGCCGGTCGTCCGCTTCCTGCAGAAGATGCTGATCGACGCGATCAACCTGCGCGCTTCCGACCTGCACTTCGAGCCCTACGAATACCACTACCGGGTGCGCTTTCGCGTCGACGGCGAGCTGCGTGAGATCACGCAGCCGCCGCTCGCGATCAAGGACAAGCTATCGGCGCGCATCAAGGTCATCTCCCGTCTCGACATCGCCGAGAAGCGCGTGCCGCAGGACGGCCGCATGAAGCTGAAGTTCGGCAACAAGGCGATCGACTTTCGGGTCAGCACGCTGCCGACGCTGTTCGGCGAAAAGATCGTGATCCGGATCCTCGACCCGTCGAGCGCGAAGGTCGGCATCGAGGCGCTCGGCTACGAGAAGATCGAGAAGGACCGCCTGCTGAAGGCGATCCAGCGCCCCTACGGCATGGTGCTCGTCACCGGCCCGACCGGCAGCGGCAAGACCGTCTCCCTCTACACCTGCCTCAACATCCTCAACCAGCCGGGCGTCAACATCGCGACGGTTGAGGATCCGGCGGAAATCAACCTGCCCGGCGTCAACCAGGTCAACGTCAACGACAAGGCGGGGCTCACGTTCGCGGTCGCGCTGAAGTCGTTCCTGCGCCAGGACCCGGACATCATCATGGTCGGCGAGATCCGCGACCTCGAAACCGCCGACATCGCCCTGAAGGCGGCGCAGACCGGCCACATGGTGATGTCGACCCTGCACACCAACGACGCTCCGACCACCCTGACCCGGCTTGCGAACATGGGCGTCGCGGCATTCAACATCGCCGCGAGCGTGCTGCTCATCACGGCGCAGCGCTTGGCGAGGAAGCTGTGCGAGAACTGCAAGGCGCCAGCCGACTATCCTCGGGAGGCCATGCTCAAGGCCGGCTTCAAGGCCGAGGAGCTCGACGGCAACTGGAAGCCATTTCGCGCCGTCGGCTGTTCGATGTGCAACAACGGTTACAAGGGGCGCGTCGGGATTTACCAGGTCATGCCGATCAACGAAGAAATGCAGAAGATCATCCTGGCCTCAGGCAGCTCGGTGGACATCGCCGAGCAGGCCGAGCGTGATGGCGTTCGCGATCTGCGCCAGTCGGGCCTGATCAAGGTTCGCAACGGCTTGACGACGCTCGAAGAACTGATCTCGGTCACCAACGAGTAGCAAACGAGAAAGCAAAGGCGGGGTCTGGCCTCGAAGACGTATGGCAACGGCAGTAGCTGCAAAGGGTCGCATCAAGGATATCGTCTTCGAGTGGGAAGGCAAGGACAAGAACGGCAAGCCTGTACGCGGCGAAATGCGTGCCGGTGGCGAGGCCATGGTGAGCGCGAGTCTGCGCCGCCAGGGCGTGATGGTGAACAAGGTGAAGAAGCGCCGCATGAGCGGCGGCAAGGCGATCAAGCAGAAGGACATCGCCGTCTTCACGCGCCAGCTTTCGACCATGATGCGCGCCGGCGTGCCTCTGATCCAGTCGTTCGACATCGTCGCCCGCGGCAGCACCAACCCGAAGCTGACCCGCCTGCTCACCGACATCCGCAGCGACGTCGAGACCGGCACCAGCCTCTCGGCCGCGTTCCGCAAGCACCCGCTCTACTTCGACGCCCTCTACTGCAACCTGGTCGAGGCCGGCGAGGCGGGCGGTATCCTGGAAACCCTGCTCGATCGTCTTGCCGTCTACCAGGAAAAGACGATGGCGATCAAGAACAAGATCAAGTCGGCGCTGATCTACCCGGTCGCGGTGCTGGTGGTTGCGTTCGTCGTGCTGACCGTCATCATGATCTTCGTCATCCCGGCGTTCGAGGACGTGTTCAAGTCTTTCGGCGCCGACCTGCCGGCGCCGACGCTGGTCGTCATCGCGATGTCGAAGTTCTTCACGTCGTACTGGTATCTCATCTTCTCGATCCTGGGCGGCGGCATCTATTTCTTCATGCAGTCGTGGCGGCGCTCGGTGAAGATGCAGAAGTACATGGACCGGCTGCTGCTGCGCATCCCGGTCTTCGGCGATCTCGTCAACAAGTCGTCGATCGCGCGCTGGACGCGCACCTTGTCGACCATGTTCGCCGCCGGCGTTCCGCTCGTCGAAGCGCTCGACTCGGTCGGCGGCGCCTCGGGCAACGCTGTCTTCGCCGAGGCGACCGAGAAGATCCAGAAGGACGTCTCGACCGGCTCGGCGCTGACGACGTCGATGCAGGCGACGGGCGTCTTCCCGGTGATGGTGCTGCAGATGTGCGCGATCGGCGAGGAGTCCGGTTCGCTGGACGCGATGCTGGGCAAGGCGGCCGAGTTCTACGAGGACGAGGTCGACGAGGCGGTGAAGGGCCTGTCGAGTCTGATGGAGCCGTTCATCATCGTCATCCTGGGAACGTTGATCGGCGGCATCGTCGTCTCGATGTACCTGCCGATCTTCAAGCTGGGCCAGGTCGTCTAGGGTCGTGCCCTTCACCGAGATCCTTCTCTCGCCCCTGGTTCTCGGCCTGTTCGGCCTCTGCATCGGCAGCTTCCTGAACGTCGTCATCCATCGCCTGCCGCTCATGCTCGAGCGCGGGTGGCGGATGGAAAGCGCCGACCTGCTCGGCGTCGCGCACGAGGAAACGGCGCCGGCGATCACCCTCTCGGCGCCGCGCTCGCGCTGCCCGTCGTGCGGGCATCAAATCGGGTGGCACGAGAACATTCCGGTCGCGAGCTGGCTTTGGTTGCGTGGCCGCTGCTCGGCGTGCAAGGCGGCGATCTCGCCTCGCTATCCGCTCGTCGAGCTCGCGACCGCTGGCCTGTTCGCGCTGGTCGGCTGGCGGTTCGGTGCCGTGCCCGTCGCCTTGCTCTGGTGCGGGTTTTGCGCGACGCTCGTCGCCCTCGCCGGCATCGACTGGGACACGACCCTGCTTCCCGACAACCTGACGCTTCCCCTGCTCTGGGTCGGCATCACCGCCGCCGCACTCGGCTGGACAGTCGCGCTTTCCGACGCCGTGTGGGGCGCGGTCGCCGGCTATCTCTCGCTCTGGTCGATCTACTGGCTGTTCAAGCTCGCGACCGGCAAGGAAGGCATGGGCTTCGGCGACTTCAAGCTGCTCGGCGCACTCGGCGCCTGGCTCGGCTGGAAGATGATCCTGCCGATCCTGCTCGGCGCGTCGGTCATCGGCGCGATCGTCGGCATCGGCATGAAGATGTCGGCTGCCTTGCGCGAGGGCCGCTACGTTCCGTTCGGTCCTTTCCTGGTCGGCGCCGGCCTCGTCGTCGTGTTCGCCGGGCCCGATCGCGTGCTCGACTGGATGCGCTGGCCGCACTGACGATCCCTGGCGCGCGATGGCACGGTTGCGATTCGGCCTGACCGGGGGCATCGGCAGCGGCAAGAGCACCGTCGGCACGATGCTCGCGGGCCTCGGTGCGGTCGTGATCGACACCGACCTGATCGCGCGCCGGTTGACGATGACCGGAGGCGCCGCGATCGACGCGATCGGCGCCGCCTTCGGTACCGACTTCATCGCCGCCGACGGCAGCCTCGACCGCCCGCGGATGCGCCTGGCGGCGTTCAACGACAGCGGCGTGCGCAACCGCCTCGAAGCCATCCTCCATCCGCTGATCGGCATCGAGGCGGAACGCGAGGCAGCCGCCGCGCCTACCGATGCGCCGGCGCTCGTGTTCGACGTGCCGCTCCTGATCGAATCCGGCCGCTGGCGCAGCCGCGTCGACGCGGTCTGGGTGATCGACTGCGACGAGGCGCAGCAGGTCGAGCGCGTCGCCGCCCGGCCCGGCTGGAGCGAAGCTGCGGCACGTGCCGTCATCGCCCAGCAGGCGACCCGTCGCGAGCGGCGTGCCGGCGCCGATGCGGTGATCCACAACCAGGGAATCTCGTTCGCTGATCTCGCCAACGAAGTCCAACGACTTTGGCGAATCGCGGCTGAATCAGGGGCTTGAGGATTCGTCGGCGAACGGCCGATTCGCTATGAAACAATCCGCGCGGCCACCGCTCCCACGACGATGCCGCCCCGGCGGCCCACGACGCGCCTTTTCCTCTTGATCGTCTACGAGTACCCGTTCAACGAGAGCATCCGCACGATGCTCCGACTCGAGCATCTGTTCGACCGGCTCGGCCAGCTGATCGAGCGCGACGCGCCGGTCGACCATCACCACGCCCTGGCGACGATCTTCGAGATCATGGACGTCGGCTCGCGCGCCGACCTGAAGTCCGACCTCCTCAAGGAGCTCGAGAAACACCGCCAGCAGTTCCTCTCCTATCGCGGCAATCCGTCGATCTCGGAGGCCATGCTCGAGGGTGTGCTCGAGCGGATCGATGGCGCATTCGCGCGCCTCAACCAGGTCGCCGGCAAGGCCGGCGCGATGCTGACCGCCAACGAATGGCTGATGAGCATCCGCAGCCGGATCAGCATTCCCGGTGGCACGTGCGAGTTCGACCTGCCGGCGTACTACGCCTGGCAGCAACTCGATGCCAGGCGACGTCGCGCCGACCTCCTCCAATGGGTCGGATCGCTGATGCCGCTCGCCGAGGCGCTGCAGGTACTGCTCGGCGTCTTGCGCGATTCCGGAGCGCCGCAGCAGGTCGTCGCGCACGCCGGCCAATACTCGCAGAGCCTGCCCGCCGGCCGCCTCTACCGCCTCTTGCGGGTGCGGCTCGAGAAGGCGCTGCAACTCGTCCCCGAGATCAGCGGCCATCGCCTGATGGTGCTCGTCCGCCTGATGCGCCAGGAGCCCGACGGCAGGCTTCGCGCCAGTGAGGAGGACAGCAGCTTCGAGCTGACCCTGTGTTCATGAGCGAGCTATCGTTTCGCCCGCAACTCGTCCGCTGCCCGAGCTGCGGTGGCGAATCGGTCTATGCGCCGAGCAACCCGGACCGGCCGTTCTGCAGCCCGCGTTGCCGGAACAACGACTTCGGTGCCTGGGCGAGCGATGCCTACGGCATCGAAGCGAAGCCGCATGACCGCGAGGAGCCCGAACCCGACACGATCGGTTGAATCACGTTGTCGATCGGCCGCAACCGCCGGGAGGGGTGTCTCTGGGCGCTGGTCAGCGTGACAACCAGTAGTCGGCGAACTCCGGCAGGTCCTGGTGGACCGAGCGAGCGAGCGCGAGCTCGGGCCCCGCGTTCGGGCTGCCGTTCGGCGCACGCAGCAGAAGTGCCGTGTGCACCTGCGGCGGGACGCCACGAAAGTACAGCAGGTAGTCGTCGACGAACGCCTCCGGGGCCAGGACGGTGATCGCGTCCGCCTTGGGACTCCGCTCGCCCGCAGCATTCCCGGTCGCGATGACACGCTCGATCGGAAAGCCGTGGTCGCGCAAGTTCCTCAGGCGTGCTGCCTCGTGCTCGGCGTCGAGCGCGGAGACGCAGACGAGGTCGAAGCCGGCGTCGTGGAGACGATGGCAAGCCTCGAGGGCGCCCTCGATGGCCGGAACCGACGTCCAGAACTCGGCGTCGAAATGGCGTCTGAAGTGGGCGCGGCGCTCCGCGTCGTCAAGCCGTTCGACCTCCCAGCGATCCATCGGCCAGTAGGCGAGCGGGTCGCGCTCGGCCGGAGCGGCGCCGAAAGCGCGTTGCCAGGCACCGGCGTAGCCGCGGTGGAAGTCAAGGAGGACGCCGTCGGCGTCGAGGGCGATCAGTCGGCGGGGCACAGGAAGGACTCTAGCGAGGCCCGGGCCGGATCGCTGTCACCCCGCGGACGTCCTGGCTCTTGAAACGCTGCAATCGCTCCCTATAATGCTGCTGCTAGCACTCAGCTTCGGCGAGTGCTAATACCCAGCCCGCCATCGGCCTGCTGGCCAGGCAGGTGCCCAACCTCAGTTTCGAGTCCCCAAGGAGATCCCATGAAACTTCGTCCGTTGCACGATCGCGTGGTCGTCAAGCGCGTGGAGCAGGAAACAAAGACCGCCTCCGGAATCGTCATTCCGGACAACGTCGCGGAAAAGCCCGACCAAGGCGAAGTCCTCTCGGTCGGCCCCGGTAAGCGCAACGAGCGCGGCGACATCACGACTATGAACGTCAAGGTCGGCGACCGCATCCTGTTCGGCAAGTACAGCGGTCAGACCGTCAAGGTCGACGGCGACGAGCTCCTGGTGATGCGCGAGGAAGACATCTTCGCGGTCGTCGAGAAGTAATCAGCAGAAAGATCAGGAGTCAGACATGGCAGCAAAAGACGTTTCATTCGGCGGCGACGCCCGTTCGCGCATGGTCGAGGGTGTGAACATCCTGGCCAACGCGGTCAAGGTCACTCTGGGCCCCAAGGGCCGCAACGTGGTTCTCGAGCGCTCCTTCGGCGGCCCGACGGTCACCAAGGACGGGGTCTCGGTCGCCAAGGAGATCGAGCTCAAGGACAAGCTCCAGAACATGGGCGCGCAGATGGTCAAGGAAGTCGCTTCCAAGACCAGCGACATCGCCGGCGACGGCACGACGACGGCCACGGTGCTCGCGCAGGCGATCGTCCGTGAAGGCATGAAGTACGTCGCCGCGGGGATGAACCCGATGGACCTGAAGCGCGGCATCGACAAGGCTGTCACCGCGCTCGTCGAGGAGCTCAAGAAGCAGTCCAAGCCGACGACGACCAGCAAGGAGATCGCCCAGGTCGGCACGATCTCGGCGAACAGCGACGAGGACGTCGGCAAGATCATCGCCGACGCGATGGACAAGGTCGGCAAGGAAGGCGTCATCACCGTCGAAGACGGCAAGTCGCTGGCCTCCGAGCTCGAAGTCGTCGAGGGCATGCAGTTCGACCGCGGCTACCTCTCGCCCTACTTCATCAACAACCCCGACAAGCAGGTCGCTGCGCTCGACAACCCGTTCGTGTTGCTGTTCGACAAGAAGATCAGCAACATCCGCGACCTCCTGCCGACGCTTGAGCAGGTCGCCAAATCGGGCCGGCCGCTCTTGATCGTCGCCGAGGAAGTCGAGGGCGAAGCGCTCGCAACTCTGGTCGTCAACACGCTGCGCGGAATCCTCAAGGTCGTCGCCGTCAAGGCGCCGGGCTTCGGTGATCGTCGCAAGGCGATGCTCGAGGACATCGCGATCCTGACTGGCGGCAAGGTGATCGCCGAAGAAGTCGGCCTGACGCTCGAGAAGGTGCAGCTGGCCGACCTCGGCCAGGCCAAGCGCGTCGAGGTGGCCAAGGAGAACACGACCATCATCGACGGCGCCGGCGCCGCTGCCGACATCGAGGCGCGCGTCAAGCAGGTCCGCGTCCAGATCGAGGAAGCGACGAGCGACTACGACAAGGAAAAGCTCCAGGAGCGCGTGGCCAAGCTGGCCGGTGGCGTGGCTCTGATCAAGGTCGGTGCCGCGACCGAGACTGAGATGAAGGAGAAGAAGGCGCGCGTCGAGGATGCGCTGCACGCGACCCGGGCCGCGGTCGAAGAAGGCATCGTCGCCGGTGGCGGCGTGGCGTTCCTTCGTGCGAAGCAGGCGATCGGCTCGCTCAAGGGAGACAACGCCGACCAGGACGCCGGCATCAAGCTGATCCTGCGCGCGATCGAAGAGCCGATTCGCATCATCGTCCAGAACGCCGGCGACGAGCCGAGCGTGGTCGTCGCCGCCGTCCTCGGCGGCAAGGGCAACTACGGCTTCAACGCCCAGAACGGCCAGTACGGCGACATGATCGAGATGGGCATCCTCGACCCGACGAAGGTCACGCGCACGGCGCTGCAGAACGCGGCCTCGGTCGCTTCGCTGATGCTGACCACCGAAGCCATGATCTCCGAAGCGCCGAAGGAAGAATCCGCTGGTGCAGGCGGGGGGATGGGCGGCATGGGTGGCATGGGTGGCATGGGCGGAATGGACATGTAGACCTCGTCCTCCGGGACGGCTCCAAGGGCTGCTTCGGCAGCCCTTTTTCATGGCCGAGTCGCTCTCGCGGCGGAGAAGCGGCGCACCGGCTCGCCCCCTGGCGCGCGAGATAATCGGAGCACGACTCCGAAGGCCTCATGGCGATCGCCCCGCTCTTGCAACGTTTCGTCGATGACGAGCTCGCCCTCGCACCGACACTCGTCGAGCGCGTCGTCGCCGGCACGCTCCAGCTGCTCGGACCGGCCAAGGAAGCCGCTGCGATCGGCGGCGAGCGCGTCCACTACGCCGACATCGTGACGACGCTGCAGGAAAACAGCGCCCTCTACGAGCAGACATTCGTCCAATCGATGCGCCGTCAGGTCGCCGCCGACCTCGACGAGCACCGCGGCGCCACGCCTGCGGAGACAGCGCGCGGCGATGCCAGCAGCCTCGAGCTGATGGACGAGTCTCGCGTCGAGGTCGACATCGAGATCTCCCGCGCGATGCAGCTGATCGACAGCACCGCCGAATGGGAGCTGCGCGAGCTGCAGACCTTCACCTCGACCTTGATCGGGCTCAACCACGTCACCGCCGAGTCGAATCCATTTCGGCCCCTGACCTACGCGACAGCGCTCTGGGACGCAGCGTGTTCGTTGACAGCGGCACAAATCCAGCGCGCGATCATCTTGCGGACGTCGGCCGGCGTCGCGGCGGGCCTGTTGAAGAACGCCTGCGCTGCGGCGACGAGTCGCCTCGAGTCGCAAGGCGTGCAGCCCGGGGTGTACCGTACGGTCGTCCTGCCGTCCGGCTCGGCGTTCGGTCGCCCGATGATCGATCCGCCGCGCCAGGGACCGCTGAGCAGCCTGCTCGGCGGCATGCCGCAAAGCTCGCCGGCCGCGAGCGAAGGCCGCGCGGCGCTGCCGTCGCGTCCCGGGGCGCTCGCGCCGACACCCGGCGACGGCGGCGTGCGGCGCAACCCCGAGCTCGAACGAGCGCTGCTTCGCCTCGACGAGCTGCTGCGCCACCCCGCATTCGAAAGCTCGCGGCCGGGCCAGATGGCCGGCAGTCGCATCGATCAGCAGCGCGCAGCTCTCGTCGCGAGCGCAAGCGAGCCACTCGATCGCCAGGTCATCGAGCTCGTCACGCGGCTGTTCGAGTCGCTGCTGAACGACTCGCTGCTGCCGAGCGCGTTTCGCCCGATCATCTCGCGCATGCAGGTCGCGGCGCTGCGCGTCTGCCTCGCCGACCATGCCGCGGCCCTCGATTCGTACGATCACCCGATCTGGCGGCTCCTCGACCGCATCGGTCTCACCAGCCAGGGCTACTCGCGAATCGAGGATCCGCGCCTGTCGTCGTTCCTGGCCTTCTCGGGCGCTGTCGCCGAGGAGATGGCCGGCGCGTCGGCTCCCGACACGGCGCTGTTCAGACGCGGGCTGAACCGGATCGAGAGCTTCCTCGCCGAGCAGCTGCAGGATCAGCTGCGCGCAGGACAGGCGGCCGTCGAAGCATTGCAGATCGCCGAACGGCGCGAGGTGCTGCAGCAGCATCTCGCCCAGCGCCTGACCGACCAGATGGTCGCGGTTCGCACTTCGCCGACGATCCGCCGCTTCGTGACAGGTGCCTGGGCACGCGTCATCGCGGAGGACATGCTGCGCCATGGCGAGCAGTCTGACGAAACGCTGAGCGCGCTGAAGACCGTCGACGATCTCCTCTGGAGCCTGAAGATTCCCGATCACCCGCAAAGCCGGCAACGGCTGATCGCCCTGCTCCCGGGGTTGCTGCAACGGATTCGGCTCGGCATGGAGGCGATCGCGCTGCCCGCTGTCGAGCAGCAAGCCGTGTTCGACGAGCTGATGGCGATCCACACCGAGGCACTACGACCCGGAGCGCGCGCCGCCGGCGCGCCGGGCGGCGCCCTCAGTCCCGAGGAGATCGTGCGGCGGATGCGCGAGGAAGTGGTGCCGGAGACGCCGCCGGCGCGCAGCTTCAGCGACTCGGTGATCGACCTCTCGTCGATGGAGACCGTCCCCGCCGAGCACCTGCCGAGCCGAAGCGACCAAGGCCAGGATGATCCGGCGCGCCGCATCGAGTCGTTGCGCGTCGGCGATCGGCAACGCGTCTTTCTGCGGGGTCGCTGGAGCCGAGTGCAGCTGCTGTGGCGAGGCGATCGCGGCCTGTTCTACCTGTTCGCCGGCGAGTCGCCGGGGCACACGCATTCGATCACGGGCCGGGCGCTCGAGAGGCTTGCCGCTGCGGGGCTCGTTCAGCCGGTGGAGAACAAGCCGTTGATCCAGCGCGCGGTCGACAGGATGATGCGCGACATTTCGCCGCGCGCCTGAGCGGGCGCACGCGAGGCGCCACGCTAGCCGCCGATCTCGCGCTCGATCTCGCTGATGACGAGCTGCGGGCGCTCGTGGACGATCCAGTGCGTTGCGCCGGCCACGCGCACCACGCGCAGGTTCGGAACGTACGCGTCCAGGCCATCGAGCAAGGCGACCGGCAGGGCGATGTCGTCCTCGGCCCAGACGACGAGCGTCGGCGCATGCGAGGTCACTGCCGCAGCGGGGATCTCGATCTTCATCACCGGATCGTCGGCGGACAGCGGTGGCCGCAGCGGTGACGCGCGATAGTAGTTGCAGCCGCCTCGCAACCCGGCGCGCCAGACCTCGCGGTAGCGCTCGCGCACCGCTTCCGTCATCCAGCCGCCGCCGACGCGCGCGGGATCGGCGGCGCCCATGTTGGTGAAGAACGGCCACAGCCGCGCGAAGTCGTTCGCGCTCAGCAACGCTTCGGCGTCGGGCCGGCAGAGGAAATTCATGTAGGCGCTCGCCTGCCGCTGCGCCGGGTTGTTGCGCAGCTCGCGCAGGAAGGTCGCAGGGTGCGGCGAGTTGACGATGACAAGGCGGCCGATCGCTTCCGGCCGCTGCGCCGCGAGGCCCCAGGCGAGCGCGCCGCCCCAGTCGTGCGCAACCAGCGCCGCGAGCTTGCCGCCAAGGACATCGATCAGCGACGAGATGTCGGCGACCAGATGCTTGGCGCGGTAGGCCTCGACGTCCGCCGGCGCCGAGGACCGCTCGTAGCCGCGCAGGTTCGGCGCCACGCAGCGATAGCGCGCCGAGAAGTGCTCGAGCAGCTCGTCCCAAACGAACGCCGCCTCGGGAAAGCCGTGCAGGAAGACGAGCACCGGTGCGCCGCTGCGGCCGGCAGCTCGACAGCTGAGCTCGATGCCGTTGCCGAGCGTGATGGTGAACGTCTCGATCATGCAACGCCGCCTTCGTGTGTCCAGCCGTGGAGGACTCGCGCCGCATCGTCGACGCCGACACGGCTGAGCGAGGAGAACGGCGTCAACGCGACCTCGCTCTCGCCGGTCGTGAACTCGCCGAGGACATCGCCGGCGGCCTGCAGCGCCGCTTCGGTCTCGCGCCGGTTGAGCTTGTCGGCTTTGGTCAGTAGCGCGAGCAGCTTGACGGAGCCGTTGGCGAGCCGCGGCGCGACGAAATCGAGGAGCTTGCGATCGATCTCGGTGAACCCGAGCCGCGCGTCGACCAGCACGACGATCGCGCTCAGGCTGCGTCGCACGGCGAGGTACTCCGCCATCACCTCCTGCCAGCGGAGCTTGGCGTTGCGCTCGACCGCAGCGTAGCCGTAGCCCGGCAGGTCGGCGAAGAGCGCGTCGGCGGCAAGCTTCGGGCCGAGCTCGAACAGATTGATGTGCTGCGTGCGGCCCGGCGTCTTCGACGCGAAGGCGAGGCGCCTTTGCTGCGTCAGCACGTTGATCGCCGTCGACTTGCCGGCATTGGAGCGGCCGACGAACGCGACCTCGGGCAGCTCGGTCACGGGCAATTCACCGAGCGCGCTCGCCGTGGTGAGGAAGCGCGCGGTGTGTGCCCAGGCGAGCGCCCTGCGCGCTTCGGCGCCGTCGCCGGCCGCTTGCGGGCGGGCCGCAGGAGTCGGCATGGAGGTACTCATGATTGGCGTGAGGCCGCCATTGTAAAATCACGAGCTTTGGCACGAGAGAACGCGTCGCTCATGAAGCCTGTACCGAGGTTTTTCTGCTCGCTGGCACTGGCCTTGATGGGTGTCGCCGCGCACGCTGACGAGCCGGCTGCGCACGCGGCCGGGACTGCCGCGAGCGCGCCGGACCCGGCCAAGGGCGCCG
>DASXLD010000009.1:0-40080 GCA_036496385.1 Caldimonas sp.
GCCCCAGAGGCAGGCGAAGCCGGCGATGGCGCCGAGCACGACGCCGCCGACGATGCCGACGTTGCCGGCGGCCGGGGTGATCGCGACGAGGCCGGCGACGGCGCCCGAGGCGGCGCCCAGCATCGAGGCCTTGCCCTTCATCAGGCCTTCGCCCAGCGACCAGGCCAGCACGGCGGCGGCGGTGGCGGTGAAGGTGTTGACGAAAGCCAGCGTGGCGCTGTCGCCCGCCTCGAGGGCCGAGCCGGCATTGAAACCGAACCAGCCCACCCACAGCAGCGATGCACCGACCATGGTCAGGGTGGTCGAGTGCGGCGTGAAGGCTTCTTTGCCGTAGCCGACGCGCTTGCCGATCATGTACGCGCCGACCAGGCCAGCGACGGCGGCGTTGATGTGCACCACGGTGCCGCCGGCGAAGTCCAGCGCGCCCCACTGCCAGAGCAGGCCGGCGGTGGCGTTGGTCGCGTCGACGACGTCCTTGCTGGTATACGCGTCCGGGCCTTGCCAGAACCAGACCATGTGCGCGATGGGGAGGTAGCTGAAGGTGAACCACAGCACCATGAAGGCCAGCACGGCGGAGAACTTCATGCGTTCGGCGAACGAACCGACGATCAGGCAGCAGGTGATGGCCGCGAAGGTCGCCTGGAACACGACGAACACCAGCTCGGGCAGCACGACACCCTTGCTGAAGGTGGCGGCGTTGGAGAAGGTGCCCTTGACCGCGTCGAAGGTGTCGTGCAGGAACAGGCGCGATGTGCCGCCGAAGAACGGCGACAGCCAGCCGTTGCCCTGCGTGAACGCGAAGCTGTAGCCGTAGATGGCCCACAGCACGACGATCAGCGAGAACGTGACGAACACCTGCATCAGGACGGACAGCATGTTCTTGCTGCGGACCAGGCCACCATAGAAGAGCGCCAGCGCCGGGACCGACATCATGATGACCAGCGCCGTGGCGACGATCATCCAGGCGACGTCGCCCTTGTTCGGCACCGGTGCCGAGGCGGCTGCGGGAGCGGCCGCGGCCGACGCAGCATCGGCGGCCATCGGCGCCGAAGCGGCCATCGCCGGCGCGGCCGAAGCGGCGTCAGAGGCGGCCTGGGCGAATGCGCTCTGGCCGAGCACCAGGGCGAACAGGCTGAAGAGGAAGGCGATGAGAAGTTTGTTCATGGCGTGTTGTGCTCGTCAGCCGGTTAAAGGGCGTCCTTGCCGGTCTCGCCGGTGCGGATGCGAACCACCTGCTCGAGCGGCGAGACGAAGATCTTGCCGTCGCCGATCTTGCCGGTGCGCGCCGCGCCTTCGATCGCCTCGATGACGCGCTCGACGATCGCGTCGTCGACGGCCGCCTCGATCTTCACCTTGGGAAGGAAGTCGACGACGTACTCGGCACCGCGATACAGCTCGGTGTGCCCTTTCTGTCGGCCGAAGCCCTTCACTTCCGTCACCGTGACACCTTGCACGCCGATCGTGCTCAGGGCCTCACGTACTTCGTCGAGCTTGAACGGCTTGACGATCGCGGTCACCATCTTCATCGCGGTCTCCCTCGCAGGCGTTGTGGTTCAGAAAGTCTTCGACACGGACACGACCACGGTGCCGTTGCTGATGTTGCGATTGCTGATCGCGGCGGTGCCGCCGGTCAGGTCGCGATTGGTCGAGACGTACGCGGCACCGAATACCCAGCTGTTCCAGTCGTAGGTCGCGCCGATCTTCCAGTCGGTGATGTTGTCGATCAACGTGGTCCCGCCGATCTCGGTGACGCGGGCGTTCTTCTTCAGCGCCTGGTAGCCGAGGTGGCCGACGAGGCCGAAGCCGTTGCCGAGGTCGTAGGTGCCGTTGGCCTCGAGATACCACGAACCCTTCGAGTCGTCGATGCCAAAGAAGTCGCTGACCGCGTACGAGTACTTGACGCTGTAGGTCTGGTAGCTGGCACCGATGTAGAGCTCGGTGTTGTCGATCTTGAAGCTGCCCGCGTTGTCGCCGCTGCCGGGGTAGTAGTAGTAGTAGACGCCGCCGTCGAGCGTGACCGGGCCGATCGGATACTTGAAGCCGCCGTAGAAATCCATCTCGACGTTGGCGCCGTTGTAGAAGGCGCTGTCGACGTTCGAGTTCCAGTTGCCGACATAGAAGCCGGAGGCGTGGCTGATGTCGAAGCCGCCCTGGAACGCCGGCTTCCGGTTGGTCTGTGAGACGCCGCGGAATCGGTAGTCGCTGAACAGACCGGCGTTGCCGGAGATTGACCAGTCGGACTTGGGCGCCTCGGCCGCCGATGCGGCGGCGGCAGGTGCGGCAGGCGCCGTCGTCTGCGCCTGCACGCCGAGAGCGAAGAGCGCGAGGGCCGCGACGAACGCGTACGACTTCTTCTTCATGGAACCAACTCCCCGATGCGTAGTGGATATCGCGACCGAATTCGCACGATGCATGCCAGCATCTCGTCGCGAACCTGCGCCCCGCTTTGGCGCAGCCGCCGTCGCCGATCACGAGTCGTGGCACCAGGCCAAGGCGCGAGCCCCGTTTCGATGCACCTGCATGGGGGACGCGCCCGAGCACGGCGGCGAAACAGAATTGACGATGACCCTGGCACTCGTTCGCAGCCGCGCCCTGCGCGGACTCGAAGCACCCGCCGTTACGGTCGAGGTGCACCTCGCCAACGGCTTGCCCAGCTTCACGCTGGTCGGCCTCGCCGACACCGAAGTGAAGGAATCGCGCGAGCGCGTCCGCGCGGCGCTGCAGACGAGCGGCCTCGAGTTTCCCCACAACAAGCGGGTGACGGTGAGCCTCGCGCCGGCCGACCTGCCGAAGGAGTCGGGCCGCTTCGACCTGCCGATCGCGATCGGCATCCTCGCCGCCGCCGGCCAGATCGACGCCGCTGCGCTCGACCGCTTCGAGTTCGCCGGCGAGCTCTCGCTCGGCGGCGAACTGCGGCCGGTGCACGGCGCGCTCGCGATGGCGCTCGCCTTGCGGCGTGTCCCGGCCGAAGTGCAGCGCACGCTCGTCC
This sequence comes from Caldimonas sp., assembly GCA_036496385.1. Taxonomy (GTDB): domain Bacteria; phylum Pseudomonadota; class Gammaproteobacteria; order Burkholderiales; family Burkholderiaceae_C; genus Schlegelella_A. The sequence continues at coordinate 2,990 of DASXLD010000009.1, forward strand.
TGCCGCAGACGAGCGCCGACGAATCGGCGCTCGTCGACGGCCTGTCGGTGCGCGGCGCCGATCATCTCCTCGACGTCGTGCGGGCGCTGCTGCCGAACGATTGCGCCGACGCGAGCGGGCTGCGCGAGCCGCGGCCGCTCGCTCGTCGCGCGCCACCGCCGCTCCACGATCTCGTCGACGTCCGCGGCCAGTCCGCCGCCAAGCGCGCTCTCGAGGTCGCGGCCGCCGGCCACCTGAGCCTGCTCATGGTCGGGCCGCCGGGAAGTGGCAAGTCGATGCTCGCGCGCCGTCTCGCCGGTCTGCTGCCGCCGCTGTCGCACGCGGAGGCGCTCGAGTCGGCGGCGATCCTGAGCGTGGCCGGCACGTTCAGCGCAGCGCGCTGGGGCGAGCGCGTGCTGCGCGCACCGCACCACACCGCGTCGGCAGCCGCGCTCGTCGGCGGCGGCTCGCCGCCGCGTCCGGGCGAGGCGTCGCTCGCGCACCGCGGCGTCCTCTTTCTCGACGAGCTGCCGGAGTTTCCCCGGGCTGCGCTCGAGGCCTTGCGCGAACCGCTCGAGACCGGCCGCATCGTCGTCTCGCGCGCAGCGCGCCAGGCCGACTTCCCGGCCGCGTTCCAGCTCGTCGCGGCGATGAACCCGTGCCCGTGCGGACAACTCGGCAACGTCAGCCGCGTCTGCCGCTGCACGCCGGACGCGGTGCTGCGCTACCAGGGCCGGATCAGCGGGCCGCTGCTCGACCGCATCGATCTCCAGATCGAAGTGCCCGCGGTCGCGTCCGGCCAGCTGGCCGGCGCGGCCAACGGTGAAGCGAGCGCCACGGTCGCGGCGCGCGTCGACGCCGCGCGCCGGCGCGCCCTCGATCGCCAGGGCGTCGTCAACGGCGATCTCGCCGGCGCCGAGCTCGATCGCCATTGCCGCCTGGCCGCCGCCGAAGCGCACTTCCTCGACGCGGTGACGACGCGGCTCGGCTGGTCGGCGCGGAGCTTCCACCGCATCCTGCGCGTCGCCCGCACCGTCGCCGACCTCGACGCGAGCGACGCCATCACGAGCTCGCATCTCGGCGAGGCGATCCAGTACCGGCGCGCGCTCGGCGCCGTGGCGTAAGCCGCGCCCGAGGCAGCCGCGCCACGCAGGTCGGAGCGAGCGCTAGAGCAGCGGCGCCAGCGCGCGCTCGGCCAGCTCGACGCTGCTGGCCGTCCGCTCGGCCCAGCTCTTCACCTGGTCGGCGCCGATCTTGCCGACGTTGAAGTAGCGCGCCTCGGGATGCGAGAGATAGAAGCCCGAAACGCTCGCCGCCGGCAGCATCGCCAGGCTCTCGGTCAGCGTCATGCCGATCTCGTCGGCGCCGAGGACGCGAAAGAGCTCGCGCTTGACGGTGTGGTCGGGGCAGGCCGGATAGCCCGGCGCGGGGCGGATGCCGCGGTAGCGCTCGGCGACGAGGCCGGCGACGTCGAGCGACTCGTCCGGCGAATAGCCCCAGAAGTCGGTCCGCACGCGCCGATGCAGCGCCTCCGCGAACGCCTCGGCGAGGCGGTCGGCGAGCGCCTTCAGCATGATCGCGCTGTAGTCGTCTAGGTCGGCGGCGAATTGGCGTTCCTTCTGCTCGGCGCCGAGCCCGGCGGTGACCGCGAACAAGCCGATGTGGTCATCGCGCCCCGAGCCTTTCGGCGCGATGAAATCGGCCAGGCAGCGGTTCGGCCGCTTGACGCCATCGACGACCGGCCGCACCGATTGCATGCGCAGACCGCGCCAGGTGAAGAGCACCTCGCTTCGCGAAGCGTCGCGATAGATCTCGATGTCGTCGTCGCCGACCGTCGCTGCCGGATAGAGGCCGACGACGCCGTTGGCGCGCAGCCACCGCCCCTCGATGACCCGGCGCAGCATGCGCTTGCCGTCGGAGAGGAGCCGTCGTGCCGATTCGCCGACGATCTCGTCGTTGAGGATGGCGGGGTACGGACCGGCGAGCTCCCAGGTCTGGAAGAACGGCCCCCAGTCGATGACGTCGGCGATCGCGGCGAGGTCCTGGTTCTTCAGCACGCGGCGGCCGATGAACTTCGGCGCCGGCGGCTGGTACGAGCCCCAGTCGATCGCCGTCTTGTTGGCGCGCGCCTCGGCGAGCGAGACCAGCGGCGTCGCCTTCTTGCTCGCGTGATGCGCACGCACACGCTCGTAGTCGGCCTCGACGTCGGCGACGAACGCGGCGGCGCGCTCGTCGGAGAGGAGCTCGCTGCAGACGCCGACCGAACGGCTCGCATCGGGAACGTAGACGACCGGGCCGTCGTAGTGGGGCGCGATCTTGACCGCGGTGTGGACGCGGCTCGTCGTCGCGCCGCCGATCAGGAGCGGGATCTTGGCGACGCGGAAGAACTCGTCGCGCTGCATCTCGGCGGCGACATGCTGCATCTCCTCGAGGCTCGGCGTGATCAGGCCCGACAGGCCGATGATGTCGGCGCCCTCGACCTTCGCCTTGGCGAGGATGTCCTGGCACGGGACCATCACGCCCATGTTGACGACCTCGAAGTTGTTGCACTGGAGGACGACGGTGACGATGTTCTTGCCGATGTCGTGGACGTCGCCCTTGACGGTCGCGATCACGATCTTGCCCTTCGCCTTCGCCTCGCCGCCGCCTTCGACGAGCGCGATCTTCTCGGCTTCGATGTAGGGCAGCAGATGGGCGACCGCCTGCTTCATGACGCGCGCCGACTTCACCACCTGCGGCAGGAACATCTTGCCCTGACCGAACAGGTCGCCGACGATGTTCATGCCGGCCATCAGCGGCCCTTCGATGACGTGCAGCGGCCGGCCGCCGCGGGCCTGGATCGCCTGCCATGCGGCTTCCGTATCCTCGACGATGAAGTCGGTGATGCCGTGGACGAGCGCGTGGCTCAGCTTCTCGTCGACGGTCTTCGGATGCTCGGCGGTGCCCCGCCAGGCGAGCCGCGCCGAGTCATCGCGCGCCGCGCCCTTGGCGCGCTCGGCGATCTCGACCAGCCGCTCGCCGGCGTCCTTCCTCCGGTTGAGGACGACGTCCTCGACGCGCTCGCGCAGCTCGGGGTCGAGGTCGTCGTAGACGCCGACCATGCCGGCGTTGACGATCCCCATGTCCATCCCGGCACGGATCGCGTGGTAGAGGAAGACCGTGTGGATGGCTTCGCGGACCGGATCGTTGCCGCGAAACGAGAAGCTCACGTTGGAGACGCCGCCCGAGACCTTGGCGCCGGGCAGGTTCACCTTGATCCAGCGCACAGCAGCGATGAAGTCGACCGCGTAGTTGTCGTGCTCCTCGATGCCGGTCGCGATCGCGAAGATGTTCGGGTCGAAGATGATGTCCTCGGGCGCGAAGCCGACCTCGTCGACGAGGATCCGATAGGCGCGCGCGCAGATCTCGGTCTTGCGCGCGAAGGTGTCGGCCTGGCCCTGCTCGTCGAATGCCATGACGACCGCGGCGGCGCCATAGCGGCGCACGAGCTTCGCGTGGTGGCGGAACGCCGCCTCGCCTTCCTTCATCGAGATCGAGTTGACGATCCCCTTGCCCTGGATGCACTGCAGCCCGGCCTCGATCACCTCCCACTTCGAGCTGTCGATCATGATCGGCACGCGCGCGATCTCGGGCTCGCCGGCCACCAGGTTCAGGAAGCGCACCATCGCCGCCCTGGAGTCGAGCATCGCCTCGTCCATGTTGACGTCGATGATCTGGGCGCCGTTTTCGACCTGCTGGCGCGCCACCCCGAGCGCTTCCTCGAACTGGCCGCCGAGAATCAGGCGCGCGAATGCCTTCGAGCCGGTGACGTTCGCTCGCTCGCCAATATTCACGAACAGCGACCCGGAGCCGACCAGCACCGGCTCCAAGCCGGAGAGCTTGAGCGGAGGAACGGCCGCACTCATGCCACGAGCAGCTCGCCGAACAACTCGCCCTTGCGACCGGTCCGCGGCTTGTACTTGCCGACGCGCTCGGCGATCAGGGCGATGTGCTCGGGCGTCGTGCCGCAGCAGCCGCCGGCGATGTTGAGGAAGCCCGAGCGCGCGAACTCCTCGAGCAGGCCTGCGGTGATGTCCGGCGTCTCGTCGAAGCCGGTCTCGCTCATCGGGTTCGGCAAGCCGGCGTTCGGATAGCAGCTGACGAACGTGTCGCCGGCGATTCGCGCCAGCTCCTCGACGTACGGACGCATCAACGCCGCGCCGAGCGCACAGTTGAGGCCGATCGCGAGCGGCCGCGCGTGGCGCACGCTGTGCCAGAACGCAGCGACCGTCTGCCCCGAGAGGATGCGGCCCGATGCGTCGGTGACGGTGCCCGAGACGATCACCGGCAAGCGCTCGCCGCTCGCTTCCATCAGCTCGTCGAGAGCGAAGATCGCCGCCTTGGCGTTGAGGGTGTCGAAGATCGTCTCGACCAGGAACAGGTCGCAGCCGCCTTCGAGGAGCCCTTCTGCCTGCTCGCGATACGCGTCACGCAGCTCGGCGAAGGTGACGTTCCTCGCCGCCGGATCGTTGACGTCGGGGCTGATGCTCGCGGTCTTCGGCGTCGGCCCGAGCGCACCGGCGACGAAGCGCGGCCTGTCGGCGGTCGAGAACTTGTCGCACGCTTCGCGGGCGAGCCGCGCGCCCTCGACGTTCATCTCGCGCGCCGAGCCTTCGAGCCCGTAGTCGGCCTGGGCGACGCGCGTCGCGCCGAACGTGTTGGTCTCGACGATGTCGGCGCCGGCGCGCAGGTAGGCCTCGTGGATCGCCTCGACGACATCGGGCCGCGTCAGCTGCAGCACGTCGCCGTTGCCCTTCAGGCTCTTCGGGTGGTCCTTGAAGCGCTCGCTGCGGTAGTCGGCCTCGCCGAGCCGGTAGCGCTGGATCATCGTCCCCATCGCGCCGTCGAGGACGACGATCCGCTGCTTGAGGATCTGCGCCAGCGCGGCGCCGCGCGTGTAGTCGAGAGCTTGCATCGTTCCCATTGTAGGAACGACGACCGCAAGGCGTCGGGTCGCGGGCTAGTGGAGGGCGCCCGCCGCGGTCGGCCGGTAGAGCGAGTCGCGGAACTCGAGCGCGCGCGGGCCGACGTCTTCCATCGCCCAGTTCGAGAGCGCGCGCGCCGACATCGGCCGCGCGAACAGGAAGCCCTGCAGCTCGTGGCAGCCGAACGAGCGCAGGATCTGGTGTTGCGCCTCCGTCTCGACGCCTTCGGCGACGACCTTCAGGCCGATCGCGTGGGCGAGCTTGACGATGCCGTCGACGACCGCCCGCGCATCGGCGCTCGTCTCGAGGTCGAGGACGAAGCTCTTGTCGATCTTCAGCTCGCCGGCGCGCAGCTTTCTCAGGTATGACAGGCTCGAATAGCCGGTCCCGAAGTCGTCGATCGAGATGTTGACGCCGAGGGCGCTGAGCTTTTCGACCATGCGGATCGCGTTCGACGCGTCCTCCATCGCCACCGACTCGGTGATCTCGCAGGTCAGGAGCTGCGGCTTGATGTCGTTCCTGCGCAGCGCCATGCCGATGCGATCGGCGAGGTCCGGGTGGCGCAGCTGGTGGGCCGAGAGATTGATCGCGACGCGCATCTGCAGCCCGGCGTCGCGCCATGCGCCCGCCTGGCGGCACGCTTCCTCGATCAACCAGTTGCCCATCGCGCCGATCAGGCCGAAGCGCTCGGCGATCGGGATGAACTGGTCGGGGCCGACCAGGCCGCGCACCGGATGCTCCCAGCGCATCAGCGCCTCGGCGCCGGTGATCTCGCCGCTCGGCGCGTGGATCTTCGGCTGGTAGACGAGGTGGAGCTGGCCTTCGGCGAGGGCGCGGCGGAGGTCGCGCAGCAACTCGAGCTGGTCGCGCGCGCCGCTAGTCATGCGCTCCTCGAAGAAGGCATAGCCAGCGCCGCCGCCGCTCTTGGCCGAGCGCATGGCAGCTTCGGCGTTGGCGATCAGCGCCCCGATCGGGCCGTGCTCCGGATAGAGCGCGATGCCGATCGAGCTCGAGACCATCGCCTCGCGCCCGTTCATGCGGCACGGCTCGCCGACCGAGACCTGCAGCCGCTCGCAGAAGATCGCCGCGTCCTCGGCGCTCGGGTTGCCGCCGATCAGCATCAGGTACTCGTCACCGCCGAGGTGGGCCACCCGATCCTCGGGGCGGGCGAAGCGCTTCAGCCGTGCCGCGATCTCGCGCAGCACGAGGTCGCCGGTCGCGTGGCCGAGCGACTCGTTGACGGGCTTGAAGCCGTCGAGGTCGATGAACAGGATCGCCAGCCGCTCGTGCGTGCTGTGCGACTGCTGCACCGCCTGCGCGAGCATGCCGTCGAACATCAGCCGGTTCGGCAGGCCGGTGAGGCCGTCGCGGAAGCTCCGCCGCTGCAGCTCGGTCTCGATCTGACGCAGCGACCTCCGCAGCCGCGCCTCGAGGACCGAGAACAGGAGGCCGACGCCGAGCACCACGCACGAGCCGACCGATGCGAAGAGAACGAGCGTCGCCGAAGAAACGCCGTCGGTGTGGAGCGAACCCGTTTGGTCGGCGAGGCCGGCGGCGCCGAGCACGAGCTGCTGCGTCGCGACGAGGCTGATGCCGAAGACGAACGCCGAGGTCGTCTGCCAGCCGAGCGTTGCCGGCTTGGTGCGGTCGCCGCCACGAAAGAACGCGCCGAGCGCCATCATGCAGCCGCCGACTGCGCCGGCGAAGGCAGCGACGAGCGGCAGGATCTGCCAGTCGACGCCGGGGACGAGGCCGAGCGGCGCGAGCGCGAGAGCGTGGGTACCGACCGCACCGAGGCCGAGCGCGACCGCGCCGAAGCCGACCCGGCCGGGCGTCGCGACGCGGCCGCTGACGGCGCCGAGGCCGGCCAGGCTCGCGACCAGCGCTGCCGCCCAGACACCGAGCGAGCCGACGCCGTGGTAGCCGAAGGCGAACGCCGGCGGCTCGGCGGCGATGCCGATCACCTGGCTCGACCAGATGCCGATCGCGAGCGCCGAGGCCGCGCCGAGCAGCCAGAGCGCGCCGGCGCGGGTGCGCAGGACGCGGACGCGGCGGGCGAGATCGAGCGCGACATACGCCGCCAGGGTGCTGACGCCAAGGCCGAGGACGAACATCAGCACGGTCGATACGACCGACTGCAGCTCGGGTTGGATCGCCTGCTCCGGGGACATGGACCTCTCGACCGTAGAAACGCCGGCGCCGCGCGAAAAACGGCCGGGGACGTCTCAGATATCGACGGCGAGGGTCCGAACTTGAGGTGCAGGAGCCGCTCCTGCGACGGCTCGGGGCGACACCGCAGCGGCAGGAATTCGCGCTACCGCCCGGCCGGCGCTCAGTGGACGACGAGCGGCTGCGGCATCAGCGACGCGAAGCGGGCGATGTATTCGTCGAGGTCGTCTTCGCTCGGCCCATCCTCCATCAGTGCTTCGACCCCGGCTTGGAAGCTGTCGGCCATCGCCCCTTCGATGAAGATGTCCTTCCGGGCGAACTTGTCGACGATCTCGAAGCCACCCCGGCTCGCGCTGGCCGCGGATCCGACGCCGGCCGCTGCGGACGGGATCTCGAAGCGGACGACGGTGAAACTGTCCGAGTTGTAGAGCATGTGCATGGCGACTTCTCCTTCGACCTAGCTGTGGCTCGGGCGCCCGATTGCAACCCTGCGCAGCAAGGCCTGCGCCCGAGGGCAGGCGGTCTGACCGCCTCGGGCGAACGTCCTACGGGTCGATGCGCTCGAGGAGAAGGTCGTATTCCACCGCCCCCGAGCCGTTGCGCTGGGTCGCCCGCGCCGGCAAGTACGAGTGCTCGGGGTCCAGCCAGATCTCGGCGCTGGTGTCGTAGGCCGAGCGGGCCTCGCGCACGAGCTTGACGGCGCGCACGGCGCCGCGCCGGGTCTCGATCGTCTCGACCCCGGCGTAGCGCAGCGTCCAGACATCGGCGTCGCCGCGCGCTCCGGCAACGGCCATCGAGATCCGGCCACCCTCGACGAGCAGCTCGGGCTGGGCGGCGGCAATGCCGGCGAGCTGGATCATCCAGCTCAGCCGGTCCTGGCTGCCGGCGAGCAGCGGCCACTCGACCGCGGTACCGGAGAAGGTGATCTTGCCGGCGTCACGGACGAAGTTGGCCGCCTGCGCGGCTCGCCGCGCCCGTCGGTCGACGAAGCGGACCGGGGCAACGCCGTTCGCATCGATCGCGCCCTCGCTCGTCTGCAGCAGCAGCGTCAAGCCGGCGATGCTCGCGTCGAGGACGAGCCGATAGCCGTCGCCGGCGCGCTGCCAGCGGATCTGGCCCTCGCCGCTCAGCAGGCCGCGCCGCACCTCGTAGTGGAGCGTCGCCGGCGGCGGCAGCCGTGTGTGATAGACGGGCGGCGGTCGATCCTCGGCCCCGGGAAGCGAAGGCGGCGCTCCCGCGTCGGCGGCGACGGCGATCGCCATCCCTGGCTCGAGGTGCGCAGACTTGCTCGGCGATCGTTCGAACGGGGCGAAGGACGCGGTCGCCGGCTCGGATGTTGTGATCGACATGCCAAGGTTCGGGATGGCGGCGACGACAACGACCGGCGCTTCGACCGGGGCCGATGCCGAATCCATCGCTGGCAACGCTGCGCCGCGCCTATCGGCAGAGCCCGCGCTCGCTTCTCTGGTTGCCGGGCGCTGATCGATCGAAGTCGGGAGCGGTTCGCGTGGGTGTCGCTCCGGCCGCGGCTTGGGCGAAGGCGACAAGACGAATGGCGGGGCCACGGGCTCCTGGGCAGCCGGCCCGGGCTCAGGTTCGGACACGATCGTCCGCACGGAGAGCGTCGTCGCGGCCGACTCCGGCGTGACCCGCGACCCGTCACCGAGGCGATCGAGAAACGCCAGATGGAGGACGACGGCGAGCGCCGCAGACGTCGCCAGCGCCCGGTTGCGTCGACGCGCCTGCATCCGTGGCGCCGCCAGCTCCGCCGCCGAGGCACGGGACTGCATCGGCGCGGCGAGGCGGTTCAGCATCGACAATCGGCCCTTGCCAGCCATCAGGAACGTCCGGAACCACGCACGATGAAGCTCGCCACCTACAAGGACGGTTCGCGCGACGGCCAGCTCGTCGTCGTCTCGCGCAACCTCGCGACCGCCCACTATGCCAGCGGCGTCGCGAACCGGCTGCAACAGGTGCTCGACGACTGGAATTTCCTGTCGCCCCAGCTCGAGGACCTGTCGGCAGCGCTGAACGACGGCAAGGCGCGCAACGCCTTCGCGTTCGAGGCCGAGCGATGCATGGCGCCGTTGCCGCGCGCCTTCCAATGGGCCGATGGCTCGGCCTTCGTCAACCACGTCGAGCTCGTCCGCCGCGCGCGCAATGCCGAGATGCCGGCGAGCTTCTGGACCGACCCGCTGATGTACCAGGGTGGCAGCGACGACTTCCTCGGCCCGCGCGACGACATCGTCGCCGCCAGCGAGGACTGGGGGATCGACTTCGAGGCGGAGGTCGCCGTCGTCACCGGCGACGTCGCGATGGCAACGCCGGCGGATGCGGCGATCGACAGCGTCCGCTTGCTGATGCTCGCCAACGACGTCAGCCTGCGCCATCTCATTCCCGCCGAGCTCGCCAAGGGCTTCGGCTTCTTCCAGAGCAAGCCGGCGACGGCGTTCAGCCCGGTTGCGGTCACGCCCGACGAGCTCGGCGACGCCTGGCGCGGTGGCCGTCTTCATCTCGATCTCGAAAGCGCCTGGAACGGCAAGCGCGTCGGCCTGTGCAGCGCTGGCGAGGAGATGACATTCCACTTCGGCCAGCTGATCGCGCATCTGTGCAAGACCCGCAACGCGCGCGCCGGCTCGATCGTCGGCAGCGGGACGGTGAGCAACAAGGACTGGTCGCGCGGCTATTCGTGCATCGCCGAGAAGCGCGCAATCGAGACGATCGAAGGCGGCGCGCCGAAGACGCCGTTCATGCACTTCGGCGACACGATCAGGATCGAGATGAAAAACGCCGCCGGGGCATCGATCTTCGGCGCGATCGAGCAGAGGGTCGCGCCGCTGGCGCGCCGGCGATGACCGGCGAGCTGCCGCAGCCGCTCAAGTTCGCGACCGTCTGGCTGGTGCTCGGCGCGATGGTGTTCCTCGCCTGGCAGTGGCGCGAGCACGAAGCGCTGAGGACGACCTTCACGAGCAGCGACGGCATCGTCGAGATCCGTCGCGGCGCCGACGGCCACTACCACTGGCCCGGGCGGCTGAACGGCGTCGCGGTCGACTTCCTCGTCGACACCGGCGCGAGCGGCGTCGCGATTCCGGCCACGCTCGCCGATCGGCTCCGCCTTGTCGGCGAAGGGACGGTGCGGTCGAGCACCGCCGGCGGCGCCGTCAGCGGCCGCATCGTCCGCGGCGATCTCGAGCTCGACGGCGGCGTCCGCGCCGAGCGGCTGCGGATGGTCGCGCTGCCCGACCTCGAGAGTCCCTTGCTCGGCATGGACGTCCTCGGCCGCTTGCACTGGCAGCAGCGCGACGGCCTGCTGCGCGTCGATCTCGGCAGCCGGCAGGCCGAGAAGTCGGCACCATGAGCATCGCGCGGCGCATCGCCGGATGGCTGCTCGCGCTCGCCGTGGCGTTGCCGCTGCCGGCACTCGCGCAGGCAACGGCAGCGAAGGACTGCCCCGCGGAACCGGCCCCGCTCGACGCCGAACGGCTCCAGGCCGGGTTGAGCAGCGTCGAGGATCACGGCTTTCTCTGGCGAATCGATCGCGACGGCCGCACCTCCTATCTCTACGGCACGATCCACGCCGCGCGGGCCGAGTGGATGTTCCCGGGGCCGCGCACCCGCGCCGCGCTTGCCGCCAGCGAGACTCTCGCCCTCGAGCTCGACCTGCTCGATCCCGACGTCCAGGCGCGGCTCGCCGCCGCGCTGCGCGCCCGCTCCGCACCGCCGCTGCCGGCGCAGCTCGCCGCCCGGCTCGAACGACGGCTCGTCGCCGAGTGCATGGATCCCGCGGTCTGGCGCGCGCTCGCGCCCGAATTCCAGGTCGCGACCCTCGCCGCCAACGCAGCGCGGCGCGACGGCCTCGACCCGTCGTATGCGATCGATCTCATCCTCGCGCTGACCGCGCGCGTGCTCGGCAAGGAGACGGTCTCGCTCGAGACTCCGGAAGCGCAGATCGCCGCGCTGATCATGCCGTCGACAGAGGCCACGGTCGAGTTCGTCGGCAGCGGCCTCGACGAGCTCGAATCGGGGCGGGCGCGACCTCTCCTGCGCCACCTCGCCCGGGTCTGGAGCGGGAGCGAACTCGCCGAGCTCGAAGCGTACGAGCGCTGGTGCGACTGCCTGCACAGCGCCGCCGACCGCGAGGCGATGAAGCGCCTCCTCGACGACCGCAACCCCCTGCTCGCCGCGGCCATCGACAAGCTGCACAGCGGCGGCACGTCGGTGTTCGCCGCCACCGGCAGCCTGCACATGATCGGCGCCAACGGCCTGCCGGCGCTGCTGCGACAGCGCGGCTACACGGTCGAGGCGGTGCGCTTCGGCCGCTGACGACGCGGCACGCGCGCCGCTAGGGCGACAATCGGCCGACAACAGCCATCCGCGAGGAGACACGATGAGCGACGCTTCCGGCTTCGGCAAATTCGTTCCCGGCTTCGACTTCCTGCAAAGCCTCGTCAAGAACGCCGGCAATGCGCTTCCCGGCATCGGCCAGTGGGTCGCGCCGACGCTCGATCCGGCGGAACTCGAGAAGCGCATCGGCGAGCTGCGCACCGTCCAGTACTGGCTCGAGCAGAACGCGCGCATGCTGGCGGCGACGATCCAGGCGCTGGAGGTGCAGCGAATGACGCTGTCGACGCTGAAGTCGATGAACGTGCCGATGGCCGACCTCACCGAGTCGCTGCGGATCAAGCCCGCGCGCGCGAAGGAGGCGATGCCAGCAGCCGCGAAGGCCGACGGCGCGAGGAAGGATGCCGCGAAGTCCGCACCGGCGGTCGACCCGATGCAGTGGTGGGGCGCGCTCACCAACCAGTTCGCCCAACTCGCCACCAGCGCGATGAAGGACACCGCGACCGACGCCGCGAAGGCGCTCGCCGGCGGCATGGTGAAGCAGTCGCTCGACGTCGCCGGTCAGGCCATGAAGACCGTCGCCGGCACGCCCGCGCGCGCCCTCGCGGGCGCCGCGAGCCTGGCCAGCGGCGCCGCGGGCGGCGGCGCGGCAAAGCGGCGGCGCGCCCAACCGGCGGCGAAGCGGGCGACCCGGCGTGCGCGCAGCGAGGGCGCGGCCGGCTGATCGCAGGCGAGCGACCGTGAACGCGCCGCTGCCGGATGCCGCTGCCCGCTCGGCCGTCGATCGCGGTCGTCGCCAGGCGGAGGTCGTCGCCGCGCTCGGCCGCGTGCTCCCCGCGCATGCGCTCCTCTGGCGCCGCGAAGAAACCGTGCCTTACGAATGCGATGGCCTCACCGCCTACCGCGAGCAGCCTCTCGTCGTCGCTCTTCCGGAGGCCGAGCGGCAGGTCGCCGACGCGCTCGCGGTCTGCCATCGCCTCGAGGTGCCGGTCGTTGCGCGCGGCGCCGGCACCGGCCTTTCGGGCGGCGCCTTGCCCGACCCGCTCGGCGTCACGCTCAGCCTCGCCAAGTTCAATCGCATCGTCGCGATCGACCCGAAGGCGCGGACCGCGACCGTGCAGAGCGGCGTCCGCAATCTCGCGATCAGCGAGGCGGCGGCGCCGCATGGCCTCTTCTATGCGCCTGATCCGAGCAGCCAGATCGCATGCACGATCGGCGGCAACGTCGCCGAGAACTCCGGCGGCGTCCATTGCCTGAAGTACGGCCTGACGCTGCACAACGTCCTCAAGGTGCGCGGCTTCACCGCCGCCGGCGAGCCGGTGACGTTCGGCGGCGACGCGCTCGACGCACCGGGACTCGACCTGCTCGCCGTGGTCGTCGGCAGCGAAGGCATGCTCGCGGTGATCTTCGAGGTCACGGTCAAGCTGCTGCCGATGGCCGAGACCGCACGCTGCATCATGGCGAGCTTCGACGACGTCCGGCGCGCCGGCGACGCGGTCGCCGCGATCATCGCCGCCGGCATCATCCCGGCCGGCCTCGAGATGATGGACAAGCCGATGACCGCTGCGGTCGAGAGCTTCGTCCATGCCGGCTACGACCTCGACGCCGCCGCGATCCTGCTCTGCGAGAGCGACGGCACCGCCGCCGCGGTCGAGCACGAGAGCCAGCGCATGGCCGACGTGCTGCGCGCGTGCGGCGCGACGCGGATCGAGGCGAGCGAGAACGAAGCGCAGCGGCTGCGCTTCTGGAGCGGGAGGAAGAACGCATTCCCGGCCAGCGGCCGCATCAGCCCCGACTACATGTGCATGGATTCGACGATCCCGAGGAAGCGCCTCGCCGACATGCTGATCGCGATCGCGGCGATGGAGACCAAGCACGGGCTGCGCTGCGTCAACGTCTTCCATGCCGGCGACGGCAACCTGCATCCGCTGATCCTGTTCGACGCCAACGATGCCGAGCAGCTGCGCCGCGCCGAGGCGTTCGGCGCCGAGATCCTCGAGCTCAGCGTCGCGATGGGCGGCACGGTGACCGGCGAGCACGGCGTCGGCGTCGAGAAGCTGTCGTCGATGTGCGTGCAGTTCTCGGCGGCCGAGCGCGCCCAGATGGAGGCCATCAAGCGCGCCTTCGATCCGGGCGGCCGCCTCAACCCGGGCAAGGTGATTCCCACGCTCGTGCGGTGCGCCGAATACGGCCGCATGCACGTCAAGCGCGGCCTGCTCGCATTTCCCGAGCTGCCGCGCTTCTAGGGCTCGAGGCGACGATGGACGCGGCCGTCGCGGTGATCGTCGAGCGAGTCCGAACTGCGCACGCGAGCGGCGAGCCGCTCCGGATCCGCGGCGGCGGCAGCAAGGACTTCTACGGCGAGCTCGCGAGCGGCGCGCTGCTCGACGTCGCGACGCTCGTCGGCACGGCCGACCACGAGCCGACCGAGCTCGTCGTCACCGCGCGGGCGGGCATGAAGCTCGCCGACCTGGAGGCGCAGCTCGCCGCGCATGGCCAGTGCCTCGCCTTCGAGCCGCCTCGCTTCACGCCGGCAACGACGGTGGGCGGCATGGTCGCCGCCGGGCTCTCGGGGCCGTCGCGCGCTGCTGCAGGATCGCTGCGCGATCATGTCCTCGGCATGACGTTGGTGAGCGGCACCGGCGAGCTGCTCCAGTTCGGCGGTCGCGTCATCAAGAACGTCGCCGGCTACGACGTCTCGCGCCTCGTCGCCGGATCGCTCGGCATCCTCGGCATCATCGTCGAGGTCTCGCTGAAGGTGCTGCCGCGCGCCGAGGCCGAAGCGACGCTGCGCTTCGACTGCAAGCCGGTCGAGGCGCTCGCGCGACTGCACGCGTGGGGCGGGCGGCCGCTGCCGCTCGACGCCAGCGCGTGGTGGAACGGCAACCTGATCGTTCGCTTGCGCGGCTCGACCGCAGCGGTCGCCGAGGCGGCGGCGACGATCGGCGGCGAGCCGATCGCTGCCGCCGCCGCGGTTGCGTTCTGGCAGAGCCTGCGTGACCAGACCGACCCCTTCTTCGTCGCCGCCCAGGAGGCAATCGACCATCAGGACGCGACGCTCTGGCGTTTGTCGCTGCCGCAGACCGCACCGCTGCTCGGCCTCGCCGGCGACGAGCTGATCGAGTGGCACGGTGCGCAACGCTGGCTCGCGACCGCGCTGCCGGCGGCGCAGGTCCGCGCGGCGGCCGCGGCGGCGGGCGGCCACGCGACCGCGTTTCGCGCCCGCGACAAGGCGGCCGGCGCGTTCACCCCGCTTGCCCCGCCGCTGCGCGCGATCCACAAGCGGCTCAAGCAAGCGTTCGACCCCAGACGAATCCTCAACCCCGGGCGCCTCTATCCCGGCCTGTGATGACAATCCGAACCTGATATGCAGACCGCAATCGCCGCCGAGTTCGCGGGCACTGCCGACGGCGTCGAGGCCGAGGCGATCCTGCGCAAGTGCGTCCACTGCGGCTTCTGCACCGCGACCTGCCCCACGTACCAGCTCCTCGGCGACGAGCTCGACGGCCCGCGCGGGCGGATCTACCTCGTCAAGCAGGTGCTCGAGGGTCAGCCGCCGACGCGCGCGACGCAGCTCCATCTCGACCGCTGCCTCACGTGCCGAAACTGCGAGACGACGTGCCCGTCGGGAGTGCAATACGGCAACCTGCTCGAGATCGGCAGGCGCATCGTCGACGAGCGCGTCGCGCGCCCTGCGGGCGAGCGCGCGCTGCGCTGGACCTTGAAGGAGGGCTTGACGTCGTCGCTGTTCGCGCCGGCAATGAAGGTCGGCCAGGCGCTGCGCGGCGTGCTCCCCGGCGCGCTGAAGGCCAAGGTGCCGGCAGCGCAGGCGGCGCGCCGCGACGACTGGCCGGCACGCGAGCACGAGCGAAAGGTCCTCCTGCTCGCCGGCTGCGTCCAGCCGGCGATGTTGCCCAACATCAACAGCGCGACGGCGCGCGTGCTCGACGCCGCCGGCATCCAGACGATCGTCGCGCCGGCGGCCGGATGCTGCGGCGCGATCCGGCTGCATACGAGCGACCGCGACGGCGCGCTGGCGCAAATGCGCAGCAACATCGACGCCTGGTGGCCGTGGCTCGAGCGCGGCGACGTCGAGGCGATCGTCATGAACGCCTCAGGCTGCGGCGTGACGGTGAAGGAGTACGGCCACTCGCTCGCGCACGATCCGGCGTATGCGCACAAGGCGGGCCGCATCAGCGACCTGACGCGCGATCTGTCGGAGATCGTCGCCGACGTCGTCGATTCACTGCGCGCGAAATTGGCCCTCCCCGGCTCGGCTGCGGAGCGAGGAGCGACCGCAACTCGGCCACCCTGCGGGAGGGTCGAACGGCTCGCGTTCCACCCCCCCTGCACGCTGCAGCACGGCCAGCGTGTTCGCGGCGTCGTCGAGAGCTCGCTCACGGCACTCGGCTTCGATGTCCGCGTCCCGGCCAACGAGCCGCACTTGTGCTGCGGCTCCGCGGGAACGTACTCGGTGCTGCAGCCCGAGCTCGCCAACGCCTTGCGCGACCGCAAGCTGGCGAGCCTCGATGCGCTCGCGCCGACGACGGTCGTCTCGGCCAACATCGGTTGCATCCAGCATCTGCAGAGCGGCACGACGACGCCGGTGCGGCACTGGATCGAGGTGCTCGACGACGCGCTGGCGCGATGACACCGCGCTAGCGGGAACGCGACGCCGACCCGGCGCTCGCCGCACACGTCCATTGCACCTGGTCGTTCCGGGCCGACGAAGACGGCGCCGAGCAGGCGATCCCGCCCGACGGCCGCGCCGAGCTGATCGTCCACCGCGGCCGCCCGTACGACGAGCGCGGCGACGACGGCGCGTGGTGCGCCCAGCCGGCGCTGCTCTTCGCCGGCCAGCTGACGCGCCCGCTCGTGCTGCGCTCGCGCGGCGCGGTCGATGTCCTCGCCGTGCGCTTCACGCCCACCGGCGCGTGGGCGTTCGCCGGCGCGTCGATGGCAACGCTCAGCGACCGTCGCATCGCGCTGGCGCGGCTGCACGGCGCGGCGCCTGCGCAGGCGCTCCTTCGCCGCCTCGACGCTGCCGCCGGCGATGGCGGGCGTCACGCCGTCCTCGCTGACTATGTGCAGCGGCAGATCGAGCTGCGCGACGGCCGGCGCGACGCCGACGTCGAGCGCTGCGTCGAGCGCCTGTTCGCGAGCGAGGGACGGGTCGCGCTCGCCGAGCTGTGTGCGCTCGCCGGCCTGGGCGAGCGCTAGCTCCAGCGCCGCTTCGCCGAGGTCGTCGGCATCGCGCCGCGCACGCTCGCCGTCGTCGTCCGCATGCGCCGGGTCTTCGACGCCTTGCGTGACGCACCGTGGTCGACCTGGTCAGAGCGCGCACAAGCGGCCGGGTTCTTCGACCATCCGCAGATGGCGCGCGACTTCCGCCGTCTGCTCGGGCGCGCGCCGTCCGAGTGGGCCAAGGGTGGCCGCGGCCTGGCGACGAGTCTCGTCGATCCGGCCGCCTGAGCAGGCGTGTCGCAAAGCTACAAGGCGGCGCTCCTCGGCGCCGCCTATGCTGGCGCTTCGCTCGAAAGGATCTGCATGCGCCCCACCATCGCCTTCCTCCTCGCGACGACCACCTCGCTCGTCGCGCACGCCGCGCCGGCGGCGAGCGATCTCGCCTGGCTCTCCGGCGACTGGCACCGCTGCAAGGACGGCGAGATCGTCGAGGAGCGCTGGCTCGGCCCGCGCGGCGAGATGCTGCTGGGCGCGAACCTGACCACGTCGCGAAGCGGCAAGGCGAGCTACGAGAGCCTGCGCATCGCACGCGGCGACGACACCTGGATCTACTGGGCATCGCCGATGGGCCGCGCGCCGGTGCCGTTTCGCATGGTCGAGAGCAGCGCCGAGCACGTCGCGTTCACCAATCCCGAGCACGACTTCCCGGCGCGCATCTCGTACTGGCGCGACGGCGTCGATCTGCTCGCCAAGATCGAGGGAACGGTCAAGGATCAGCGCGTCGCGACCGAGTGGCGCTTTGCTCCCGGCGCCGCCACCGACTGTCCGCAGCCCCCTTGACGATGCCGTGCCGCGCCATCGAACGACAGGGCATGGTTTACCCGTAAATCCCCTCCCGCACCGAGGCATACGATGCCCTCGCGCCCTCGGCGCCAGGTGCCAAAAGCGAAGGGAGACACGGTGGGAACGAAATTCAGCGTGAACGGCCGTACCGTCGACGCCAAGGCAGAAGGCGACACGCCGCTGCTCTGGGTCATCCGCGACGAGATCGGCCTGACCGGAACGAAATTCGGCTGCGGCGCCGCCCTGTGCGGCGCCTGCACGGTCCATCTCGACGGCCAGCCGATCCGCTCCTGCCAGACGCCGCTCTCCGCGGTTGCCGGGCGCAAGGTGACGACGATCGAGAGCCTGTCGCGCAACAACACGCATCCGCTGCAGAAGGCGTGGATCGCGCACGACGTGCCGCAATGCGGCTATTGCCAGTCGGGCCAGCTGATGAGCGCGGCAGCGCTGCTGGCGAGCAACAAGAACCCGAGCGACGCCGACATCGACGCCGCAATGAGCGGCAACATCTGCCGCTGCGGCACCTATGCGCGAATCAAGGCGGCGATCAAGACCGCCGCGGCCGAGATGCACGGCGCAAGGAGGCAAGCATGAACTTCCCCATCCAACGCAAGCGCACCGGGCTCTCGCGGCGCGGCTTCCTGCAGACCTCGGCGGTCGCCGGCGGCGGCCTCGCGGTCGGTGCCAATCTCGCCGGGCTGAGCGTCGAGGCGCTCGCCGCCGGAACGATCCATACGCCGAACGCGTGGGTCCACATCGCCGACGACAACACGATCACGCTGATCTCGGCGCGCTCGGAAATGGGTCAGGGCGTCTACACGTCGATGCCGATGCTGATCGCCGAAGAGCTCAACGTCGACGTCAGGACAGTCAAGGTCCTGATCGCGCCGCCGAACACCAAGCTCTATGGCAACGCGCTGCTCGGCGGCCCGCAGCTGACCGGCGGCTCGACCTCGGTCCGCGACGGCTGGGAAAAGCTGCGCACTGCCGGCGCCCAGGTGCGCGAGATGCTGCTGAGCGCGGCGGCGACGAAATGGAACGTCGACGCCAAGAGCCTCAAGGCCAACAACGGCGTCGTCACCGGTCCCGGCGGCAAGAAGGCGACGTACGGCCAGCTCGCGGCAGCGGCGTCGGAACTGCCGGTGCCGGAGAAGGTCGCGCTCAAGGACCCGAGCGAGTTCCGTCTCGTCGGCAAGCGGACGCGCCGCCTCGACACTCCCGCCAAGACCAATGGCACGGCTGAGTTCGGCATCGACGTCAAGCTGCCCGGCATGGTGTACGCGTCGCTCGAGCAGTGCCCGGTGATCGGCGGCACGGTGAAGAGCTTCGATGGAGGAAAGGCGAAGTCGATGCCGGGCGTGCTCGACGTCGTCCAGATCCCCGATGGCGTCGCGGTCGTCGCCGACACCTACTGGCACGCGAAGAAGGGGCGCGACGCGCTCGTCGTGCAGTGGGACGAAGGCCCCGGCGCGGCGCTGACCGAGAAGACGATGCTCGAAGGCATGCGCGCCGGCGCGCTCGGCGACAAGGTGCTTCCGCTCAACCCGACCGGCGATGCCGACGCGGCGATCAAATCGGCCAAAAAGGTCGTCAAGGCCGAGTACCTGATGCCACTCCTCTCGCACTCGCCGATGGAGCCGATGAACTTCACGGCGTCGTTCCACGACGGCAAGGTCGACCTCATCGGCCCGACGCAGTGGCAGGACGGCGCGCAGGGAACCGTCGCGAAGGCGCTCGGCGTCAAGCCCGAGGATGTCAGCGTGCGAACGACCTTCCTCGGCGGCGGCTTCGGCCGCCGGATCGACGTCGACTTCATCGTCCAGGCGGCGCAGATCTCCAAGGCCGTCGGCAAGCCGGTCAAGCTGCTGTGGTCACGCGAAGACGACATGACCCACGACTTCTATCGGCCCATGGCGCTGCACCAGCTCGCCGCTGCGCTCGGCGACGACGGCAAGCCGACGGCGATGACCTTCCGCATGGTCTCGCAGTCGGTGACCGGCCGCGTCTTCGGGCTGCCGCTCGAGGTTCAGGATCCGCTCATGACGGAAGCGGCGATGGCGCCATACGAGATCGCCGCGACTCGCCACGAAATGGTCAAGCACGAGGCGGGGCTGCGAGTCGGCTATTGGCGCTCGGTCAGCCATGCTCTGAATGCCTTTGCCAACGAGAGCTTCATCGACGAGTGTGCTGCGGCCGCGGGCCAGGATCCGCTGGCGTACCGGATGGCGCTGCTAGGCAAGCAGCCCCGCCACGCCAACGTGCTGCGGATGGCCGCCGAGAAGGCCGGCTGGGCAACGCCGGCGCCGGCAGGACGCTCGCGCGGCATCGCGTTGATGGAGGGCTACGACACCTACATGGCGCAGATCGCCGAGATCTCGATGCAGAACGGCGTTCCCGTCGTGCACAAGGTGACCGTCGTCGCCGACCTCGGCCGCATGGTCAACCCCGACACGGTCGAGGCGCAGATCCAGTCGAGCATCGTGTTCGGCCTCTCGGCAGCGCTCTACGGCGAGATCACGCTCGACAAGGGTCGTGTCCAGCAGACCAACTTCGACCGCTACCGCGTCGTGCGCATGAACGAGTCGCCGGCGATCGACATCACGCTCGTGCAAAGCAGCGAGAAGCCGGGCGGCATCGGCGAGCCGGCGACCGCGCTGATCGGCCCGGCGGTCGCGAATGCGGTCTTCGCCGCGAGCGGCAAGCGGGTGCGCCGGATGCCGTTCACGGCCGAGAACATCGCCAGCGCCTGACGCACCCTCGGTCCGCCGCCGCTTTGGACGCGGCGGCGGCTCCGAGCGCCCCCTGCTACCGATCTGCGGCCGCGGTCGCGGCTAGCATGCGCGCTTTGCCGACGCGCAAGCCGACCGACGCATGGCTCTCTCGACCTCGATTTCGCGCCGCTGGCTCGCGCTCGCCGTCGTCTGCCTCGGCGTTGTCATGGTCGTGCTCGACGCCACCATCGTCAACGTCGCGCTGCCCTCCATCCGCGCCGATCTCGGCTTCACCGAGGCGACGCTGGCATGGGTCTTCAACGCCTATCTGCTGACCTGCGGCGGCTTCCTGCTGCTCGGCGGCCGCCTCGGCGATCTCTACGGTCATCGCCGTGTCTTCATGATCGGCGTCGTCCTCTTCACCGGCGCGTCGGCGGCGTGCGGCTTCGCGAGCGCACAGCTGCCGCTCGTCATCGCGCGCGCCATTCAGGGGATCGGCGGCGCGATCGTCGATGCGGTCGCCCTCGCGCTGCTGATGCACCTGTTCACCGAGGAGCGCGAGCGCGCCAAGGCGATGGGCGTGTACAGCTTCGTCTGCGCCGGTGGCGGCAGCATCGGCGTCCTCCTCGGCGGCATCCTCACCGACGCCTACGACTGGCACTGGATCTTCCTCGTCAACGTGCCGATCGGCGTGGCGGTGCTCGGCCTCTGCCTGGCGCTGCTGCCGAAGGCCGGCGGCGAGCGGCGGCGGGTCCCGCTCGACGTCGCCGGCGCAATCACCGTCACCGCGGCGCTCATGCTCGCCGTCTACGCGATCGTCGGTGGCAACGAGGCCGGTTGGACGTCGCCGCAGACGATCGCGCTGCTCGCAGCGGCGCTCGGGCTGCTCGCGCTCTTCGTCGCCATCGAGGCGCGCGTGCCGTCGCCGCTGATGCCGCTTCGCCTGTTCCGCTCGACGACGCTGAACGCGGCCAGCGCCATCGGCGTCCTCTGGTCCGGGGCCATGTTCGCGTGGTTCTTCCTCTCGGCGCTCTATCTGCAGCGCGTCCTCGGCTACAGCGCGATGCCGGTCGGCCTCGCGTTCCTGCCGTCGAACCTGATCATGGCAGCGTGCTCGCTCGGCATCTCGGCGCGCATCGTGCTGCGCTTCGGCATCCGCTGGCCGCTCGTCGCGGGCTTGCTCTGCGCCGCGCTCGGCCTCGCCCTCTTCGCGCGCGCTCCGGTCGACGGCACCTTCTTCGCCGACGTGCTGCCGGGGATGCTGCTGCTCGGCGTCGGCGCAGGGATCGCCTTCAATCCGCTTCTGCTCGCGGCGATGCGCGACGTCGACGAGAGCGAGTCGGGGCTCGCGTCGGGCATCGTCAACACTGCCTTCATGATGGGCGGTGCGCTCGGCCTCGCCGTGCTGGCAAGCCTGGCAGCGGCGCAGACCGGTGCGAGTACCGCCTCCGACCTCGCCGCGCTGAACGCCGGCTACCACCTCGCGTTCGGCGCCGGCGCGCTATTTGCGCTCGTCGCCGCGGCGATCGGCGCGGCATTCATCCCGGGTCAGACGACGAAGGGCGAATCATCGCGCGTCGCCAGCGCGAGCACGAACTCCCCCGGCACGCCGTAGCCGCTCCGGGTGCGCCACGGCACGATTGCTTCGAGGTAGCGCTCGCGCACGCGCGCGCGGGTGTCGGCGTCGAAGCGCGACCACGCGAGCGCGGCCGGTCCGCCGACGAGCGCAGCATCGCTGGCGTCGTCGTCGTCCGCGAACGCGAGCGTCGTGCGGGTGCGATGCTGCTCGACGACGACAAGACCCGCAGCCGCGCAGGCGAGGCCGAGGGTGCCTTCGTTGCCGAGCGCAAAGAGCAGCGGGCAGACGTCGCTCGTCACTTCGGCTTCGACGATCGATAGCACCGGCGACCAGCCGCAACGGCGGCGCTCGCCCCAGACGACGACGGCGATGCGGCCGCCCGGCCGCAGCACGCGGGCCATCTCGCGCAGCGCCTGGCGCGGATCGGGCATGTACATGAGCCCGAGCGCGCAGACGACGACGTCGAAGCTCGCATCGGGGAACGCGAGCGACTCGGCGTCCATCCGCTCCATGACCGCGTTGCCGATCCCGTGTGCAGCGATGCGGCGGCGCGCGGCGTCGATCATCGCCGCCGAGAGATCGACGCCGACGACGCTGCCGCTCGGCCCGACCTCGCGCGCGAGATCGAGCGCGAGCCAGCCGGTGCCGCAGGCGACGTCGAGGACGCGCTCGCCGGCGCGCGGCGCGACGCGCGCCAGGAGCGAGGTCCGTGCCGAACGCAGGGGCTCGCGCCACAGGCGTTCGTAGTCCGAAGCAGCGAGGTCCCAGCCGTAGCGCTGGCAACGCCGCTGCAGGCGCGGGTCCACGCGCCTTCCTCAGCCGCGGGCGACGACGATCTCGAGGTACTTGCTCGGCACCACCAGCGTCTGCGGGCCGGCGCGGTTCGCCGCGGCGATCAACGCCGTCAGGTCGCGCTCGAGCGCTTCGCCCTTCTCGCCGGGCAACGCCGCGAACGCCTTGTGGACCGGGCCGTACCAAGTGCGGAAGACGTCGATGAAGTGCGCCGCCGAGCGGTAGCGGAAGTTGAAGGTCGCCTTCGTCATGGCGATCGTCGCGTCCTTTCCGAACAGCGTGCGCAGGTGCGCTTCGGTTCCCCACAGCGCGGGCGACTGCACGCCGTGGGGCGGCGCGATGTGCTTGCCGAGTGTCTTGAAGAGCTGGCCGATGAAGCCGTCGGGAGTCCAGTTGGCCAGACCGATGCGGCCGCCTGGGCGGCAGACCCGCACCATCTCGGCCGCGCTCTTCGCATGGTCGGGGGCGAACATCACGCCGAACGTGGACACGACGGCGTCGAAGCTGGCGTCGGCGAACGGCAGCGCTTCGACGTCGGCCTGCTGGAACTTGACCTCGAGTCGCTCGGCGGCGGCGCGCTCGGCGCCGCGGTCGAGCAGCGCCGCGACGTAGTCGGTCGAGGTCACCCGACAGCCTCGTCTCGCCGCGGCGAGCGTCGCGTTGCCGTTGCCGGCAGCGACGTCGAGGACGCGTTCGTCGGTGAGCAGGTCGCATGCTTCGGCGAGCGATTCGCCGACGATCTGCAAGGTCGTTCCGATCACGGCGTAGTCGCCGCTCGCCCAGGCGGCTTGCTGGCGGCCCTTGAGCGCGACGAGGTCGGTGGTGACGGGGGCCGCGGTGACGGGGCTGGTTGCTTGCATGGCTCGCTCCTGACGAAGGGTTGGTGAGCCGCCATTGCAGCCGCGCGCGACGCCGCGCGTCCTGCTCACGCGTCGCCGCGCGCTGCCCGAGCGTCCGCGCCGCCCGCGCAACGCTTGGGCGGCTGCCCGCGCGTCCACGAATGCTGTCCGCCCGTCCGGGACCGGCAGACTCGCAGCGCCGCGCACTTGGCCAGCGGCACCGTCGCACCCAGAATAGGCACTCGCCAAGACGGGAGCGAAAGGATGACGAGCGAACGGGTCGCCGCGGCGCTGCAGCGCGCTCGGACTGTGCTGGAGCGCCGGCCCGACATGGCACAGCACGACGACGTGCCGGCGAGTGCGCGCTGGCAAGGTGCGACCCGCGTCATCGCGCGCCATCCGGGCGGTGCCGAGCTCGCGACCGATATGCCGACCGACCTCGGCGGCAGCGGCGACGCGGTGACGCCCGGCTGGTTGTTCCGCGCCGGCCTCGCCTCGTGCGCCGCCACGTCGATCGCCCTCGCCGCAGCGGCGCGCGGCATCGCGCTCGACTCGCTCGAGGTCGAGGCGCGCAGCCGGTCCGACACGCGAGGCCTGCTCGGCATGACCGACGCCGATGGCCGCGACGTCCCGGCTGCGCCGGCCGACATGCAGCTGCTCGTGCGCATCGCTGCCGCGGGCGTTCCAGCAGGCGTCCTGGAAAAGCTCGTCGAAGACGGCTGCCGCCGCTCGCCGGTCCCGTGCGCGGTCGCGCAGGCGACTCCGTTCGAGCTGCACGTCGCCATCGCGGCGGGTTGACGCCGCATGGACGCCCTTTCCGAAACGCTGCGCGTCGTCCGCCTGGTCGGCGCGATCTTCCTGCAGGGGCGCTTCAGCGCGCCGTGGTGCTATTTCTCGCCGCGTGCCGACGCGGCGGCACCCTTGCTCGAGCCGAGCGCCGAGAAGATCGTCATCTTCCATCTCATCACCGAAGGTGAATGCTTCGTCGAGATCGACGGCGAGCCGACCCGGCTGATCGCCGGCGACGCCATCGTCTTCCCGCAAGGCGACGCCCACGTGATGACCTCCGAGCCCGGGCTGAAGCCGGCGACCGGGGCCCGGCTCGACACCATCTTCGCGCGCCGGCCGCGGCTGCTCGCCTACGGCGGCGGCGGTGCGGCGACGCGGCTCGTCTGCGGCTACCTCGCCTGCGACGCACGCCTGGCCCGCATGCTGCTCACGGGCCTGCCGAAGCTCGTGCGCGTCAACGTCCGCGGCTCCAATGCCGGCACCTGGCTCGAAGCGTCGGTCCGCTACGCGCTCGCCGAAGCACGCTCGCCGCGGCCGGGCGGCTCGGGCGTCCTCGCCAAGCTCGCCGAGGTCCTCTTCATCGAGGTCCTGCGCCTATACATGAACGAGCAGGGCGAAGGCCGCACCGGCTGGCTGGCCGGCGTCGGCGATCGCATCGTCGGCGCGGCGCTGAACGCTCTTCACAGCCGGCCGGCGCACGCCTGGACGCTCGAGGAACTGGCGAGCGAGGCGGCGACATCGCGGTCGGTGCTTGCCGAGCGCTTCCAGCTGCTCGTCGGCAGCTCGCCGATGCACTACCTGACGCAATGGCGCATGCTGCTCGCGGCGAACCTGCTCTCGGGCAGCAACGCCTCGCTCGCGCGCATCGCCGAGGACGTCGGCTACCAGACCGACACCGCATTCAGCCGCGCGTTCAGGCGCGAGTACGGCACGCCGCCGGCGACGTGGCGGCGCGCGCGCGTCACTCGGGTCCAGCAGCAGGCGCGCTGAAAAGCGCCTCGGCGGCCACGCGCCGGCGCGCGAGCGCGCCGCGCCTGCAGCACGCCGGACATCGGCGGCTTCACGCGCGCAGGTGGCACGCCGCCCAGTGGCCGGGCCGGCTTTCCTTCAGCGGCGGCTGCTCGGTACTGCAGAGCGGGAACTCCGCGATCGGACAGCGGGTGTGGAAGTGGCATCCCGAGGGCGGGCGGATCGGGCTCGGCACGTCGCCCTGCAACGGAATGCGCTTGCGCTTGACGCCGGGGTCGGGGATCGGCACTGCCGACAGCAGCGCCTCGGTGTAGGGATGGAGCGGCTGCGTGTAGAGCTGCTTCGCCGGCGCGAGCTCGACGATGCGGCCGAGGTACATCACCGCGACGCGCGTGCTGATGTGCTCGACGACCGAGAGGTCGTGGGCGATGAAGATGTAGGTCAGGTTGAACTGCTTCTGCAGGTCCTCGAGCAGGTTGATCACCTGCGCCTGGATCGAGACATCGAGGGCCGAGACCGCCTCGTCGCAGACGACGAGCTTCGGGCTCACCGCGAGCGCGCGTGCGATGCCGATCCGCTGCCGCTGGCCGCCGGAGAACTCGTGCGGGTAGCGGCGCATGTGATCGGCCGAGAGGCCCACGGTCTCGAGCAGCTCGACGATGCGCGCCTCGTACTGGGCGCGCGTCTTCGCCAGCTTGTGGATCGTGAGCGCCTCGCCGACGATCGCGCCGACCGTCATCCGCGGGTTGAGCGACGCGTACGGATCCTGGAAGATGATCTGCATGTCGCGGGCGAGCGCGCGCAGCTCGTCCTTGCTCGCGCGCGTGACGTCCTTGCCCTCGAACCAGACCTCGCCCGAGGTCGGCTCGATCAGGCGCAGGATGCAGCGGCCGGTCGTGCTCTTGCCGCAGCCGGACTCGCCGACCAGGCCGAGCGTCTCGCCGGCGACGAGGTCGAAGCTGACGCCGCTCACCGCGTGAACGCTCTCGACCTCGCGGCCGAGCAGGCCGCCGGTGATCGGGAAGCGCTTGACCAGGTCCTTGACCTGCAGCAGCGGCGTGCTCATGGCTCGTGCTTCACCACTTCCATTCGCGAAGGTTCGCCACGGAATCCTTTCCCATAGCCTCGATGCTGCCGGGTGCTCCGCAAACGACCTCCTCCTCCTTCATCACACACTTGAGACGTCCTACGGAACGCGGCGACGTGGTTGACGAACCTGCCGATGAAGACTTCGCAATTGCGAGTTGAGTCGCGAAGTCAATTTGCCCAGTCGGTTCGATCCCCCACGACTTCTGCTTCTCCTTCAAAGCGGAGACTCCCTTGGAGTTGAGTACGAGCCGGTAGTTTTGCTGTGGGTCTCGGATCACAAACATGTCCAGCTTCTTGTCGCCCAGCGCCTGAGTTGCAGTCGATGCGACCGCCGCATCACTCCAAGCGTTGTATGCCGGGATCTGGCCCTTCTGCGCAAAGATCGTCGCGTAGTTCGAGTAGACGACAGGGCCTGCAGCCGGATCGAGTTCCGGATTCGACCCTGTGTTGTCCCATGTCACGAGGACCACGCGTTTGAAGCTGAACGCCATCGTCTCATCGCATGAGCGTCTCACCGGGGCAACCGGTCGAGCGAGATAGCTTTCGGCCTCAGCTTCGAATTGTTCGCCATCCACGCACGACACTTGTCGACTTACCTTTCCATCTGGCCCCACGTCGGCTACATGACTACGCTCGTCGAGCGAGATCTTGTACAAAGCTCCGCGCGTAGGCACCTTGGATCCGCCGGTAAGAACGGTCAGAGAAACCTTGGATACGGTGGTATCACAAAGAGCTAATTGAGGCGCTGCAATGGTGGCCGCAATTAGGCAAAGAGCAGTGGGCGGATAGTTAGTCGATTGAACCGTCTTCATTGTCCAGCCTCACATAGCCAGTGTCCCTGACTCTTGCTCGCCTCGCGGGCGTATGAATACGCAGGAATTCGAGAAGCGCAAGCAACCAGATTCCAAGGACACCCCATAGGATGCCGATCTCCCATTCCACGAAGAAAGTCGTGAAGGACCGGGGAATCAGGATCGGAGGTGCGTCAGCGATGGCGTTTGGTCTGCCCTTCTTGTCAGCCTCAGGCTTCGAGTTTGCGCCGTGTGTGTCACTTGCCAAAGGCGAGCAGCCGCGGACAAGAAGCCTGGGAGATCCCTTTCCAACGGTGGGGATACGCAACGCGAAGTCTGCGCCAGGAGAAAAATTCTCAAGTTCAATCTCACCTTCGTCCTTTTCCGCGCCCCGCGGCGTTCCTTGCACCAGCACTGTTCCCCGAAGGATCTGGTCCCACTTATCTGATGGCCCCAGCGCGAAGGTGCTCGGATTCGGTGATGCCATCGTCACAATGAAGCACGGGAAAACGACGCTATTGGTGATGTTGCGAAAACGGATTTCTACCCGTTGATCGCTAGTTCCCGTACCCGACTGGCTCAGGTCGTACTCAATAAAGGCGGTGTCCGACAGGCGATCAGCGGTCCGCGTTGACGTCCAAGCTACCGCCGCGACGAACAGCGTCACGATGTACGGAGCCTTCTCGGCTCCCATCGCTCGTGAGAAATATTCCAGCATAGGTGCTGCTTCTAGCTGGGAGTCAAAGCGGGCGCTCGGATCGGCAAAGCCGCTTTAGGGAAGACGTCGAAGATGCAGCGCACCTTGTGGCCCGGCACCGGCTCGCGCAGCGCCGGCGTCGCGGCGACGCACTCGGGCACCGCGTAGCGGCAGCGCGCTGCGAAACGGCAGCCGTCGGCGGGGTCGATCAGCTTGGGCACCGTGCCCGGGATCTGCTCGAGGCGCACCTTTTTCAGCGCCGCGGTGTCGATGCGCGGGATCGAGCGGATCAGCCCCTGCGTGTAGGGATGGCGCGGGTTCGCGAACAGCGCCTCGACGGTCGCCTCCTCCACGACCATCCCTGCGTACATCACGACGACACGCTGCGCGACCTCGGCGACGACGCCCATCGCATGCGTGATCAGCAGGATCGCCATGCCGAGGCGCTCCTTGAGCTCGGCCAGAAGGTCGAGGATCTGGGCCTGGATCGTGACGTCGAGCGCCGTCGTCGGCTCGTCGGCGATCAGCAGCTTCGGGTTGCAGGCGAGCGCCATCGCGATCATGACGCGCTGGCGCATGCCGCCGGAGAACTGGTGCGGGTAGTCGCGGACACGTCGCTCGGGCGTCGGGATGCGGACCAGCGCGAGCATCTCGACCGCGCGCTCGAGCGCCGCCCTGCGGCCCATGCCCTCGTGCAGTCGCAAGCTCTCGGCGATCTGCTCGCCGATGCTGTAGACCGGGTTGAGCGAGGTCATCGGCTCCTGGAACACGATCGCGATCTCCTTGGCGCGGACGCGCCGCATCTCCTCGGTGCTCGCCGAGACGAGGTCGCGGCCCTGCCACAGCACCTCGCCGGCGACGATGCGCCCCGGCGGCATCGGCAGCAGCTTCAGGATCGTCATCGCGGTGACGGTCTTGCCGCAGCCGGACTCGCCGACGACGCTGACCGTCTCGCCGCGCTCGACCGCGAGGTCGACGCCGTCGACGGCGTGGAGCCAGCCGTCGTCGGTCTTGAAATGCGTCTTCAGGCCCTTGATCTCGAGCAGAGCCGGCTCGGGCGCAGCGTCGACGTGCTTCGTGCGCGACGACGAGGTCTGCAGGATCGGTCGGTTCGGGCGGGCCGGCGACGACATCACAGCACCCGCCGCGGATCGAGCGCGTCGCGCAGGCCGTCGCCGACGAAGTTGATGCACAGCACGGTGAGGAAGATCGCAGTGCCGGGAAAGAGCGCCCAGTGCGGCGCGATGTCGAGGTACTCCTTGCTGTCGAACAGGATCCGGCCCCAGGTCGGAATGTCGGGCGGAAAGCCGAGGCCCAGGAACGACAGCGTCGACTCCGCGATGATCGCCGCGGCGACGTTGATGGTTCCGGCGACGATCACCGGCCCGAGCGAGTTCGGCAGGATGTGGCGGACGACCTGGCGCCGCGTCGATGCACCGAGCGCGCGCGCCGCCTCGACGAACTCCTTCTCGCGCAGCGAGAAGAACTGCGCACGCACGAGCCGCGCCACCGACATCCAGCCGAAAGCACCGATCACCAGCACGACCAGGATGAAGACGCCGATCTCCGGACCGAACGCGCCCTTCAGCGCCTCGCGGAACAGGTAGATCAGGATCAGCAGCAGCGGCAGCTGCGGCAGCGACAGGAACAGGTCGGTGAGCCACATCAGCATGGCGTCGACAGCGCCGCGCGAGATGCCGGCGATCGCGCCGATGGTGACGCCGACGACCATCGCCATCAGCATCGCCGACAGCCCGACCGCGAGCGAGATCCGGCCGCCGTAGAGCATGCGGGCGAAGATGTCCTGGCCGAGGTCGTCGGTGCCGAACGGATGGGTCGCGCTCGGTGTGTTGAGGCGGGCGGTGAAATCGATGTCGTTGATCTGCACTCGCCAGACGAGCGGCCCGAAGGCGACCATCGCGATCATCAGCACCAGCACGACGAGGCCGACGACCGCGAGCCGGTGCCGCTTGAAGCGCCGCCACGCCTCGGCCCACGGCGAGATGCCGCGCTGCGGCCGCGCCGCCGTCGCGGCGACCGGCTCAGTGATAGCTGATGCGGGGGTCGAGCCAGCCATACAGCAGGTCCGCGACGAGGTTGAAGGCGATCACGAGGCAAGCGAGGACGAAGGTCACCGCCATCACGACCGGCGTGTCGTTGCGCTGGATGGCGTCGATCAGCAGCGACCCGATCCCGGGGACGCGAAAGATCTGCTCGGTGACGACGGCGCCGCCGAACACCTGCGGCATCGTCAGCGCGACCAGCGTCACGACCGGGATCAGGGCGTTGCGCACGACGTGCTTGAGGATCACCGAGCGCTCCTTCAGTCCCTTGCTGCGGGCGGTGGTCACGTAGTCGAGGCGGATGACGTCGAGCGTTGCCGATCGCACGTACCGCGTCCAGCCCGCGGCCTGGAACAGCCCGAGCACGGTGATTGGCATGATCGACTGCTTGATCTGCTGCCCCCACCACTCCCAGCCGGTCGCCGCGAGGTCGGCGCGGTAGACGAACGGCAACCAGTCGAGCTTGATCGAGAAGAGCAGGATCAGCAGCAGCCCGGTGAAGAACGTCGGCAGCGAGAAGCCGATGAAGGCGAAGGTGCTGGCGATGCGGTCGAACCAAGAGTAGGGCCGTGCCGCCGAGTAGATGCCGACCGGCAGCGCGATCAGCAGGGCCAGCACCTGCGACGAGCCGATCACCGCGAGCGTCACCGGAACGCGCGCCCAGATCAGCTTGTCGACGTCGACCCGGCTGATGAAGGAGAACCCCCAATCGCCCTTCAGCATCGCCAGCAGCCAATGGAAGTAGCGCTGCCAGACCGGATCGTCGAGGCCGAACTGCTTGCGCATGTTGGCCTGCACCTCGGGGGGAATGTTCGGGTTGAGCGCCATCTCGGCGAACGGGTCGCCGGGCGCGAGCGCGAGCACCGTGAAAAGCACCACGCTGATGCCGAGGATGGCCGGCAGCGCGATCAACAGGCGGCGCAACAGGTAGCGGCCCACGATGTCGGCTCTCTAGACGTCGCCGTACCACTCGGGCAGGCTGCTCAGCGCCGTGTCCCAGCCCGAGATCGGCGCGACGAGCTGGCGCCCGAGGCCGTGCACCGACGGCCGGTAGACGACGGGGATCAAGGCGTGCTCCTTGCAGACGAGGTCGTTCATCGCGATCAGCAGCGCCGTGCGCCGGGTCGGATCGAGCTCGGACTCCGACGCCTGATACAGCCGGTCGTACTCTGCGTTGCGCCAGCGGCCGCGGTTCAGGCCGAGCCACTTGTTCGCCTTGCCCGCCGCCTGCCACGACACGAACCACTGCATGAAGGCGCCGGGATCGGGCTCGCGGCCGGCGTTGGCGTACATCTGCAGGTCGGCGAGAAACTTGCCGTAGGTGTCGGGGTTGGCGACGTCGGACGAGAAGAACACGGCCGCCGTCACGGCCTTCAGCTCGACCTCGATGCCTGCCTTCGCACACGACTGCTTGTAGATGCTCTGCACCTTCTGGCGCACCGAGTTGATCGAGGTCTGGAACAGCAGCCGGAGCTTGCGGCCGTCCTTCTCGCGCAGGCCCTCCTTGCCGCGCTTCCAGCCGGCAGCGTCGAGCACGGCGTTCGCGCGCTCGACGCTGAACTCGTCCTTCACATTCGTACTGGTGTAGCGCGCCGGGTTGTTCAGCACGTTGGGCGTGCCGACTCCGGCGCGACCGTAGACGAACGCCTGGATGCTCTTGCGATCGAGCAGCAGCGCCAGCGCCTCGCGGACGGCGATGTCGCTCAGGATCGGGTGATGCGATTTCGGGTTCGAGCGCTCGCCGTCGAGCTCGGTCGCGGGGTCCGAGTGGTTGAACTGGATCACCTCGACGTCGCCGCTCGGGCAAGTGATGACCCGCCCCTTGCGGCTCGACTCCAGCCGGCTGAGCACATCGTCTTCGACCTGCAGGTTCCAGGCAAAGTCGTATTCGCCGGTCTGCAGCACGGCGCGCGCCGCCGACGTCGCATCGCCTCCGCCCTTCAGCTCGACGGTGTCGAAATGCGGCCGGTTCGACAGGTGATAGTCATTGTTGATCTCGCCGCGCAACAGGTCGGCCGGCTTGAATTCGACAAAGCGGTATGGGCCGGTGCCGACCGGCCGCAGGTTGCCGGGCGCGTCGCGCGACTTGGCGCCGGCGAAGGCTGCGAACAGGTGCTTCGGGATCAGCAGGACGGTCGCCGCGCGCGTCCAGAGCGGCGTCGGCTTGTCGAATTCGAAACGAACGGTCTCCGCGTCGATCCGGGTCGCCGCGCGGACCCCCGCATACGCGCCGGCGGTAATCGCCGCGGTCGCCGGATCGACGGCGTAGACGTGGTTGAAGACGACGTCGTCGGCCGTGAACGGCCTGCCGTCGTGCCAGCGCACTCCTTTCTTGATCCGCCACCTCGTCGAGCGGCCGTCGGCGGCGATGCCGCCGTTCGCGAGGCTCGGGATTTCGGCCGCGAGGACGGGGACGAGGTTGCCGTCGATGTCGTAGCGTGCCAGCGGCTCGTAGAAGAGATTCGATCCTTCCTGGTCCTTGGCGCCGGCGCCGAAATGCGGGTTCAGCAGCGTCGGCCCTTGCCAGAAGAGGAGCTTGAGGGCGCCGCCTCCGCCCCGCCGGGTCGGCTTGTAGGTCGAGGCCGTCTCGGCATGCGCGACGCCGGCGGCCGCCAGCAGCGCCGTCGCCAGCGGCGCAGCGATCCCGAGTGCGAACAGGCGCGCCACCAGCACGCGCCGCGGCAGGCGGCCGGCGCGCACGTCGTCGATCCAGCCGCGCAGGACCTCCTCTTGCATCGCTGCGCAGTCTCCGGCGAAGGGTCGGGTCGCTCGCTTTCGGGCGGCGTCTGGACGCGCCGCCCGCGCTGCGTCAGGCCGGCTGCGACTCGCGGTACCAGTTCTGCAGCGCCGAGAAGTCGAGATCCCAGCCCGACAGCGTCGTCACCAGGCGAAGGTTGCCGCCGCGCACGCGCGGTCGGCTGATCAGCGGGACGATGATGTGGTCGTTGACGACCATGTCGTTCAGCTTGATGTAGATCGCCGCGCGCTTGACTGGATCGAGCTCGGACGAGGCGGCTGCGTCGAGCTTGTCGTACTCGGCGTTGACCCAGCGGCAGATGTTGCGGCCCTGCCATTTGTTCGCTTTCTGCGAAATCTCCTCGGACTTGTACTGATCCATGAAGCGCTCGGCGTCGGGCGCGGTCATGGTCGTCGTGTACATCTGCATGTCGGCCCAGAACTTGCCGTAGGTGTCGGGATTGGCGACGTCGGACGAGAAGAACACCGACGCCGCCACCGACTTCAGCTCGATGTCGATCCCCGCCTTCTGGCAAGCCTGCTTGACGATCGCCTGCTCCTTCTGGCGGGTGCCGTTGATCGACGTCTGGTAGACGAACTTCATCTTCTTGCCACCCTTCTCGCGGACGCCGTCGCCGCCCTTCTTCCAGCCGGCGGCATCGAGGATCTGGTTCGCCTTGTCGACGTTGAACTCCCACTTGGTGTTCGGCGAGCGGAAGCGCGGCGGGTTGTTCATGAAGTTGCCGGTCGCGAAGCCCGTGCGCCCGTAGATGAACTCCTGCATGCTCTTCTTGTCGCACAGCAGCGCCATCGCCTCGCGCACCTTCGGGTCGCTGAACGCGAAGTGCTTGCTCTTGACGCTGGCGCGCTCGCCGTCGACCTCGTTCCACGGATCGGTGATGTTGAGCTGGATGAACTCGATGTCGCCGCCGGGGACGACGTGGACCTTGCCCTTGCCGCCGGCCTCCATCCGCTTCAGCACTTCGTCTTCGACCTGCAGGTTCCAGGCGTAGTCGTACTCGCCGGTCTGCAGCACGGCACGCGCCGCCGAGGTTGCGTCGCCGCCGCCCTTCATCTCGATCGTGTCGAAGTACGGCCGGTTCGGCATGTGGTAGTCGTTGTTGATCTCGCCGCTGACGATATCGCCCGGCTTGAAGTCGACGAACTTGTACGGGCCGGTGCCGACCGGCTTCAGGTTCGCCGGCGCCTCGCGCGACTTCGCGCCGGCGTACGGCCCGAAGACGTGCTTGGGCAGGATCATTCCCTCGGCGGCGACGAACGCCGTCGCCCAGAACGGCGTCGGCTTGGCGTACGTGATCTTGATCGTGTTCGGGTCGACCTTCTCGACCACGAGGTCCCTGTAGACGCCGATCGTCACCGCCGCGGTCGCCGGATCCTTCGCGAATTCCCAGGTGAAGACGCAGTCGTCGGCGGTGAACGGCTTGCCGTCGTGCCAGGTGACGCCGCGCTTGAGCTTCCACGTCACCGTCTTGCCGTCGGCCGCGAGGCCGCCGTTGTCGCGGCTCGGGATCTCGGCGGCGAGGATCGGCACCAGGTTGCCGTCGTTGTCCCAGACCGCGAGCGGCTCGTAGAAGACGCGCGAGCCTTCCTGGTCCTTGGTGCCGTTGGCGAAGTGCGGCTGCAGCAGCGTCGGCCCTTGCCACCAGAGCGTCTTCAGCGCCCCGCCGCCGCCGCGCCTGGTCGGCTTGTAGACGGGCATCGGCTGCGACTGCGCGATGCCGGCGTGCATCAGCAGCATCGAAGCCATCGGCGCGCTCAGGCCGAGCCCGACCATGCGCTCGATGAAGCCGCGCCGCGGCAGCTTTTCGGTACGGACGTCCTCGATCAAGGCACGCAGCTCGATTTCTTCCATGGCAATCTCCTGAAACGGCCCGCGCACCGGGCCGAACGTGCGCCGATGCTATTCGCCGGCCGGCAAACGCCTATCCGGGTCCGCCCGGGCATCCTGAGGGCGCCGTCAGGGGCCGCAGGGCCATGACGGCGCCGCCCTGGACGACAGCGTTGCCGCGACCGGACGGCCTCAGATGCAGCGGCCGCCGTCGACTTCCATCGCCACGCCGGTGATCATCGACGCCTCGTCGCTGCACAGGAACGCCGCGGCGTTGCCGAGGTCCTCCGGGGTCGAGAAGCGGCCGATCGGGATCGTGGCGAGAAACTTCGCGCGCATCTCGGGCGTGTCCTCGCCCATGAAGGTCTTCAGCATCGGCGTCTCGCCGGCGACCGGGTTGAGCGCGACGACGCGGATGCCGAACGGCGCCAGCTCGACCGCCATCGCCCGCGTCGCCGTGATGACCCAGCCCTTGCTCGCGTTGTACCAGGCCAGGCGCGGCCGCGGGCTGACCCCGGCCGTGCTCGCGATGTTGAGGATGACGCCCTTCTTCTGCGCCTTGAGGCGCGGCACGACTTCCTTCGCGGCGAGGTAGATCGCCTTCACGTTGACGGCGAGGATGCGGTCGAACTCGGCCTCGGCCAGCGTTTCGAGCGGCTGCGGTAAATGGCCCACGCCGGCGTTGTTGACGAGGATGTCGAGACCGCCGAATCGATCGACCGCGGCGTCGACCATCGCCTTCACGTCGGCCGCTCGAGTCACGTCGGCGCGCACCGCGAAGGCTGCCGTGCCGAGCGATGCAGCGACGCGCGCGGCGCCCTCGCCGTCGCGATCGGCGACGATCACCCGCGCGCCCTCGGCGATGAATTTGGCGGCGATGCCGGCACCGAAGCCGGAGGCCGCGCCGGTGACGATGGCTGTCTTGTTTCCGAGCCGCATGGCGTGTCGGCCCCTCGAGGCGAGCCGGTGGTGAGCGTGCCGTCGATTCTTCCAGCGAATCGGGTCGTTGCAACGCCCAGCCTGACAAAGCCGTCAGCCTCGCGACAGGATGGCGTCCGGAAGCGCTGCCTAGAGTCCACGGTTCGCCGGCACGAAACGGGCCGCTCGGACCTCCCCAACCATGCCTTGCAGAAAGCGCTCCCGCAAGCGTCTGCGCGATGAACGCCCGCTCGTTGCGACATCGCTGGCGACGGTGCTGCTTGCCGGCTGCGCGGTCGGCCCGGACTACGTCCGCCCGCCGGTCGAGGTGCCTGCCGCTTACAAGGAGGCCGGCTTGTGGAAGGCGGCCGAGCCGCACCCGGTCGATGCGCGGCATGCCTGGTGGCAACGCTACGGCGACACGACCCTGAACGGGCTGGTCGAGCAGGCCAACGACGCCAACCAGAACATCCGCGAGGCCGAGGGGCAATACCGGCAGGCCAAGGCGATCGCCGACGCGGCCCGCGCCGGGTTCTTTCCGAACGTCGGCGCCGCCGCGACTGCGGGTCGCGGCGTCTCGTCGGTCACCGGCAACGACGCGACCGGCTTCGCAGTCAGCCTCAGCGCCAGCTGGGAGCCTGACCTCTGGGGCGGCGTGCGGCGGGCCGTCGAATCGGGCGAGGCCGGCGCACAGGCCAGCGCCGACGACCTCGCGGCAGCGCGACTCAGCATCCAGGCCGCGCTGGCCGAGGACTATCTGCAGTTGCGCTACACCGACGTGCAGCGCGAGCTCTATGCCCGCACGACGGTCGCCTATGCCAAGGCGCTGCAGTTGACGCAGGCGCAATACCGTGCCGGTGTCGTCCTGCGTTCCGACGTCGCGCTGGCCGAGACGCAGCTGAAAACCGCGCAGGCCCAGGCCGTCGACCTCGACGCGCAACGCAGCCAGCTCGAGCACGCGATCGCCATCCTGATCGGTCGCCCGCCGGCCGCCTTCGTGTTGCCCGCGGTGTCGCCGGCCGATGGCTTCGAAGCGCGCATGCCGGCGATTCCGCCGAGCCTGCCGTCGGAGCTGCTCGAGAGTCGCCCCGACATCGCGGCGGCCGAGCGCCGCGCCGCGCTCGCCAACGCCAACATCGGCGTCGCCAAGGCCGCCTACTATCCGTCGCTCGCATTGAGCGCCGGCGGCGGCGCCTCGGCGGCGACCGTCGCGTCGCTGCTGGCGACGCCGAGCCGCGTCTGGTCGCTCGGCGCGACGCTGGCCCAGACCCTGTTCGACGGCGGCCTGCGCAGCGCCCGCACGGCCGAGGCAGTCGCCGCCTTCGACGTCGCCGTCGCCCAGTACAAGCAGACCGTGCTCGGCGGCTTCCAGCAGGTCGAGGACGACCTCGCGACGCTGGCCGTGCTCGAGCGGGAGACGGCACTGCAGGACGAGGCCGTCGCCGCGGCGCGGCTCGCCGAACGGCTCGCGCTCGCCCAGTACCGCGGCGGCACGGCGAACTACCTGACCGTCGTCGCGGCGCAGGCGCTCGCGCTTTCGAACGCGCGCACGGCCGTGCAACTGCGCAGCCGCCAGCTGACGACCAGCGTCGCCCTGATCACCGCGACGGGCGGGGGCTGGTCGCCGGGCCGCGACGACGTCGCTGCGACCCGGGCCGCAGCGCCGCCAGCTGCCGCGATCGAGACCGCGTCGACGTCTTCCGGAAGGTGAACGACATGGAGCCTGCCTCGCCTTCCCGCCGCCGTACCGCGATCGCGGTTGTGGTGGTGCTGATCGCGCTGCTCGCGA
>DASXLD010000010.1:0-50487 GCA_036496385.1 Caldimonas sp.
CGGTCGGCGCCGACCGCGCCGCGATGGTTCAGGTTCTCGAGGATCTTCAGGCCCTGCTCGACGATCGCGTGCGACTTGCGACCGGCGATGTGGGCGACGAAGCCGACGCCGCAGGCATCGTGCTCATGTGCGGGCGAATAGAGACCCGACGCCGACGCCAGGTCCACTTCTTCCCGCGGGGGCAACGTCCCCTTCTCGATTTCGCCCACGCCGTGCCTCACCTCTGCCACTGAAGGCGAAGAATACCGCAGCGCAGCAAACGCGATCCTCGCCGAGGACGCTCAATAGGTGCGGCCCGACACCCGAGCGCCACGATTGATCGGCACGAAGCTGACCTCGACCGTGATCTGGCTCTTGACCGGCGTTCCTGCCGCCAACCCGGGCGCAAAGCGAGCCTTGCCGAAGGCCTCGAGCGCCGCCTGGTCGAACACGCCGCGCGGCTCGGCGCGAACGACGGCGACGTTGTCGACGTGGCCGGTCTCGCTGATCAGCAGACGCAGCACGACCGTGCCTTGACGCAGGTAGACATCAGGATAGGCGGGCTCGATGTCATCGAGCGGCCGCGGGCCAGGATCGAGGCGGACGCCAAACGCATAGTCGGGCGCCGCGGGCAGCGCGGTCTCGGCCGCGCTCGGCATCGCGGCCACAGGCGCCGGCGCCGGGTCCGGCTCGCGGCGATTCGCAAGCGGCTCGGCGCGCTCGGAGGAGGTCTCGCGCAGCGCCTTTGCAGTCCGCGTCGGCGCCGGCGACTGGCTGCGCGCGATGGCCGCTGGCGGCGGCGCGGCGGCGGCGGTCGGTACCGGCTCGCGCTCGCCGACAGCCGCAGCGGGCTCGGCCGCCGCCAGGGGGTGCAGCAAGCGAACCGCCATGGCTCTTGCCGCTGGTGCGACATGGCTGCCGGTGAGGCCGCCGGGACGAATCGCCAGCAAGGCAACATGCATCGCGACGGCGACCGCGACCGCTGCCCACAGGCGCGGCAGGCGGATCGCGCCAGCGCCTGCCGGCAGCGGAACGGCGGGACCTGTGAAGGTCCCGCTCACCTGCCGTTCCTCGTCACGTCTATTGCTGCGGGATCTCGCGCCAGCTGATCCGCTTGCCAACCGGCAGCGGCTCGGGCGGCGTGATGTTCTTGTTGACGGTGGTCGCCTTGCCCTGCCGGAACACGCCGGTGTAGGTCGGGTTCGTCACCCCGGCCGGCGGCGGCAGCTGCAGGACGGTGAAGCCGACGTTCAGCGAATCGGACAGGTATTCCGACGTCGTCGCTCCCGGGATCGGTGCGCCGGTCCTGAAGTCGATCTGGTTGAACCAGCTGTGGCCGCCGATGCTGCACGGCACCTGCTCCGGAACGTTGCTCGCGAAGACGAGCGCACCGAGCACGAGCTTCATCTCGACGTTGACCCGCTCGCCGGCCTCCGCAAGGTCGAGCACCCAGCCGTCGGTGCGGGCGCAGTCGCCAGGCGAGCCGGTGCAGGCGATCGTCCGGACGGCCGCTGCGCCGCTGCCGGCCTGGTTCACCTGCATCGGCCTGAACGACGTGCGCGGCGTCGGGTACAGCGTTCCGCCGGTGGCGAGCGTGTCGCGCATGCCGTAGACGGACTGGACGTGCGAGTCGGTGACGTCGCTCGCGCCCAGCAGCCTGCCGGTGCCGAACATGACGAACGGCTTGCCGTCGAGCTCGGCGAGCTCGGGCCTGATCGTGATCGGCTCGACGTTGTTGCTCGGGTCCTTTGCGGTGGCCAGCAGGGTCGACGCCGGGCTCGGCAGGAAATCGAAGCGCCACATGTTGCCCAGCACGTCGCCGCCGTAGACGCGCAGCGTCGTGTTGTCGATGACGACGTTGTCGACGTAGTTGTTGATCTGGGCGAGTCCGCTCGGCGTGCCGGAGGTGCCGACATTGGTGCCTGGCGTGCTCTCGGTCGGGATCTTGTAGATGATCGCTCCGCTGGCGGCATTGAGGACGTAGAGGAAGCCGCCGCCGTCGAACCCGTTCGAGGCACCGTTGACGTTGTTGTAGCCGGACGTGACCATCACCACCCACGTTCCGGCGAGCTTGGTGATGACGGGCTTGCCGAAGCTCAGGCCGAGGTTGCAATCGGCGGTGTTGCCGACGGCGGCCGCCGGCGTGGCCGGGCAGGCAGCGCCGTTCTGGTTGAACTCCCAGAGCGGCGTTGGCGGCAGCGACGGATCCGTGACGTCGAGCGCGTAGTAGCCCTTGCCGCCGTCGTTCAGGCCGCCGACCAGGATCGTCCGCCAGTCCGTCGAAGCGCCGCACGCTCCGGTGCAGACATCGCCGACGGCCGGAGTGCCGTCGACATAGAACTGGTGGCCATCGCGCTTGTAGTTCTCGTCGGCGAGCTTGTACATGTTGCCAAGCACGGCGCTCGGAATGACCGCCCAGGCCTCCTGACCTGCCTTGAGCGCCGGATTGGGATCGAGGGTGGCATAGAACGCATGCAGCATGCCGTCGTTGGCGCCGACGTAGACGATTGCCGTGCGCGACACGTTGTTCGCCTTGAACTGCGCGTAGTACGCGTCCTGGTAGCTCGCGAACGGCTCCTTCACGTACACAGGCTGCGAGTCGACGATGTCGCCGAGGACGCCCTCGCGGTGGCGGAAGAGCTTGGTGAGCGAGTTGGTGTCGAAGTCCTCGAGACCGCGTTGACCGCGCAGGAAGTTGACGAGCTTGCCGGGCTTTTGCGCCTCCTGCTGCTGCGCCGCGGTCGCGCCGGTGCCATCCGTCATGTACGGGAACTGGCTCAGCAGCGAGACGTTCAGCGGCCCGAAGGCTGCCTGCTCGGCAGCGCTCAGACCCGTCACCAGCGATCCCGATGGCGTGCCGGTCGGGCAGATGTCGGTGTTCCAGGTGAAGTTGCCGAGCGCGGCGCTGCCGCGCATCACGTAGATCGTGCGGTTGTCGCAGCTGTCGAACGTCCGCCCGCCGAGCAATGCCTTGGCCGACCACACCGCGGCCGACGGCGTGCCGGTCGCGAGATCGATCGTGCTCGCCTGCAGGTCGCCGTCCCAGGAACCCGACAGGTAGCTGGTCGCATAGGCGAAGTTGTTGCCCACCACCGGCTGCAACGTCGACGTTCCGATCGGTGCTCCCGCTGCCAGGACGCTGTCGATCTTGGCGAGCGCGTCACCCAGACCCTGGACCACGGTGGTCGGATTGTTGGCGCTGAAGTAGCGCCCGCGCCCGTTGACCGCGGTGTGCCAGTAATCGTCGATCGACTTCGGGTCGTTGTAGTTGTCGGGGTTCGAGTAGTCGAGCAACGGGTCGGGCCAGAGCGGCCAGTTCTTGGTGCCGGCACGGATCTCGGCGAAGTCGCCCGTCACGGTCGACAAGCTGCGGTAGTCGTTGCGGAACTTCAGCGTTCCAGACACGCCCAGGCCGATCGCGAACGTCGTCATGTGCTGGTGCGGCGCGTTGTCGTCCTCGACGTTGGGGCCGGCGCTCGGGACGTTGTTCGGCATCGCGGGACGCAGGTCGGTCTTGTAGTAGTACTGCGAGACGTCGGCGAGCGAGTTCTGGCTGCCGCCCGCAGTCGCCGTGATCTGCGTGCACGGCCACGCACCGCAGCCGGCGATGTCGACCGGCGGCGTTGCCGGGAAGGCCTGCGGAGTCGCGTAGCAGACGCCGTCGACCGGCGTCGACGCCGAGCTCGTCGTCACGACGTTGTCAGGCCCGGACGGAATGGCACCGCTGAATGGCGTCGTCGTCACCGTCTTGGTCGTGACGACCGAGTACTTGTGGCCCGACCCCGAGGTCGGCGTGCATTGGGTGACCACGCCGGTCCCACCGTTGGTTCCGCCAACGCAGCCGGCGTCGGCGACCGGGGCGCCGAGCGAACGCAGATTGCAGGTGACAACCTCCCCTGGCGTCGCCGTCGGCCCCGGTGTGCAGACGCCGGAGTAATCGGCCATCGGCGACGTCACCGTCGTATTGCAGGCGGTCGTGGTGTCGAAGAACGGCCCGGGGTCGACCGCGCCCATCGCGCAGCTCGACACCGCCGTCCCGAGGATCGGCGTCGTCGTGCAGATGAGATCGGGGCCGGTGCCGCTCTGCGGAATGCTCGCCGGACAGGCCGACGTCGGAACGTAGACGTCGCCGGTGTCGGTCTTCGAGCAGGTCGTCTGGACCTGCGTGACGGCGTCGAGCGTCGTCCCTACCGTGCAGGGCGCGACCGGCCCCAAGGGCACGGCGAGCGGCCCGACGGTGCAGGTCGTCGTGATCAGACTTCCGTCGGTGCCGGGCGTGCAGCTGGCCACCGGCGTCGCCGCCGGATACGGCCCGGCCGGATTCACGCTGCAGGTGAGGCTGTAGGTCGGATAGAGGAAAGTGCCGACCGGGCACATCGCCGGGTCGATCGCAACGGGTGCGGTCGTGGTCGACCCGGCACAGGTCACGTTGATGTAGGTCGGATCGACCGGAGCCGCGGCGGTGCAGGTCGGGACCTGCGTCGGCCCGGTGACGTTTCGGATGCACGTGACCTTGTCGACGCCTTCGTCGGGCAGCGGGCCCGGCACGCACGAGGGCGGAATCGGCGTGTCGGTCGAGATGAAGCCGCAACCGGTGACGACGAAGTCCGGCGGGCCGGAATCCACCGGCGTGCACGACGCGACCGGCGTCGGCGGCGAGAAG
This sequence comes from Caldimonas sp., assembly GCA_036496385.1. GTDB lineage: Bacteria > Pseudomonadota > Gammaproteobacteria > Burkholderiales > Burkholderiaceae_C > Schlegelella_A. Next base: position 4,643 of record DASXLD010000010.1, read on the forward strand.
GGATGCTTGTCGCAGTGGTTGACGATGAAGCCCGGGCCCGGCCCGGTGGTCGTGCCGATCGGACACGTCGTTGAATCAACGGGGACCGGCGCCATCGTCGTCGTCGTCGAGCAGGTGACGTTGACATACGGCGGGCTCGTGCCCGGATTGGCGACGCACGCGGCGGGATCGGCAAAGACGGTGGCGTTGTTCGCGCCGGCGGGCAGGGTGCAGTTGCTCGTGATCCAGGTCGGCGACGTCCCGGCCGTGACTCCGAGCGGGCCGCACCCGGCCGCCGTCGTGAAGACGGTCTGGTTGTTGGCCGCCGGATTCGTGCAGGTCGTCTCGAAGTAGTTCGGCGCGCCCGTCGACGAACCGGGGACGCAGACGTCGATCGGCGAGACCGCCGGGAAGGGGCCGGCGGCCGTCTTCGGGCACGTCGTGACGACGGGCCCGACGGTGCCTGGAACGCACGACGCGCTCGCGATCGGATTGTTGGAGAGGACTTGCAGCGTGCAGGTCGTCTTGATGTAGGGCGGAGTCGTTCCCGGGTTGGCCACGCAAGCGGCCGAGAAGCCGTTGGTGTCGACCGGCTTCGCACACGTCGTCGTGACGAACGATCCATCTGTCACCGAGCCGACCACGCACGGCAGTGAAGGCGTCGCCGCGAAGTTGTTCGGGCCGGGCGGCTGGCTGCAGGTCGTCGTGATCCAGTCGGGTGCAACTCCCGGCGTCGAGGCGCCGCACGAGGCCACCGGCACCGACGTGTTGTTGGCGGCCGGTCGGGTGCAGATGAAGATGAAAAAGTCGGGCGACGGCCCCTGGCTCGAGCCGACGGTGCAGGTGCCGTTGAAGGCCGCAGGCGCGCCGACGACGACGCGATCGCACGTCGTCTCCGCCCAGCCGTTGCCGGACGTCGCACCGGTGAACCCCGGCGCACAGGTCGCGATCGGCCCGTAAGCCACGGCGAGCGGCCCGTCAATGCAGGTCGTCTTCAGGAAGCCCGGGCCAGGACCGACGGATGGAGCAGGGCCCGAGGTGCACGTACTCGGATCGACGAGCTGACTCGGGAAGACGTCGTTCGTCTCGCAGCGGATGCCGGGGCCCGGCACGCAATCGCCGGATAGCGGCACGCCGATTTCGTCGGCGCCGATCTTCTCGATCGTCTGGTACTGGTGCATGTAGACCTGCCGGATACCGAGCCGGTACTGGTCCTTCTCCATGATGTACTGCGTCGTCGCCTGCACCGACTGCGACTTCGCGGTCGTCCACTGCTCCTGCGTGTAGTGGTACTGCTGCTTGTGCTCGACCGTCTGGAACGTCTGCTGAGCGAACTGCGTCGTCTGCAGCTGGTGCTGCTGAGTGACCTTGGTCGTCTGTTCCTGCCACTGGAAGACCTGCCAGCGCTCCTCGACCCAGTGCTCCTTGCGCTTGGCGAACTGCTCCGTGGACTTGAAGTCGTAGGTCTGGGTGAACGTCGTCTGCGTGGTCGTCGCGAGCGCCTGCGTCTTGGCTTGGAAGTACTGCACCGTCCGCATGGTCGTCCGGGTCGTATCGCGCGTTGTGTTCGAGACCTGGCGCTGCGTCTGGAAGTCCTGGCGATACAAGGTGGCCAGGCTGCAGACGTTGTCGGTGTATGCGTTCGCCTTGTTCGTGACGACGTGGATCGAGCCGGAGGTGCCGTCCCAGATCGGGCGCGGACAGAACGGATCGCTGAGCGGACAGGTCGGGTCGCCGTCCTGTTGACCGACCTGGGTGACGCCGTCGAGCTGCAGGCCGCCGCCGTACAGGCCTGGGCCGCTCGACTCCGTCTGGCCGTTCCAGTAGCCGTCCGTCGTCATGATCGTGAAGTTCTGCTGGCACGCGTACTGGATCGGATCGTCAGCGCCGGTCGCCGGCATGTCGGTGTTGATGCTGTCTTCCATGCCGCCGTAGTAGCGGCCCACGCGCGCCAGGCCTTCGCGCGCCGGCGACGCACCACCGGCCCGTTGCGAGAAGAGCTTGCTGAACCAGAGGTTCTTCTGGCCCGAGTTGAAGTCGCCGATCGCCAGGAAGCGGACACCATTGATCCCCGGCGACGCCGGCGTGGTCTTCGGCTGCACGGTGATGAAACCGACCCGCTTGGTGTCGTTGAGCGGCGCGAACGCGAGGCTCGCCGCGCTCTTGATCAGGCTGAGGCGGGTTCGGTAGTACGAGTACCAGATCGCGAAGTTGTCCTTCTCGCCGGCAGACAGTGTCGAGACGTTGACCTTCGTCCACGTACCGCCGCCGGTCGCGGCGCGCGTCGCGCCGGTGTCGTTGTCGGTGCACGGCGCGGTCGCGAAGGTCAGCGTCTGTGCGCCGGTGTAGACGAAGTAGTACGCCGACTGCGGCGTGTCGGGGAACGGCGGCGCCACTTCGAGCGTGACGGCGTCATAGGCGACGAAGGCCGAGCTCAGGTCGGTCGTGCTGACGTCGGGGATCAGGTAGTAGGCGCCGAACCCGGCATAGGGTGCCGCCGTGTACGACGGCGTCGGGAAAGGAGTTCCGTCGTAGCGCTTGGGCAGGAAATACTGTTGCGCCGGGTTGTAGTAGAGCGCGTTGCACTGCGATGACTTGTAGCCGACGCTGGTCGGGCGGGTCTGCGTCTCGACCTCGTCGGGCATGTGCGTCCGGCCCATCGAGCCCGACGCGTCCATCAGCAGCATGATGTTGGGCTTCACCAGCGCCGCGGTGGTCGTGATGATCGGCGTGCTCGCGATGTCGGTCTGCGCCGCCTGCGCGGCGCCGAGCGACATCGCCAGAACGACTGCCACGCCACGCGCGCTGCGCAGTGCGGATAAGGGTTCGACGTGCTTCATGATGGTCTCTCGTTGGGTCGGCGCTCCGCCGCTCACTGCATCAGCACCTGGGTGAAGCTGACCGTGTTGCGAGGGCCGTCGACGCGAGTCGTGACGCGATAGAACGGAGTGGGAGCCGTGCCGGGCAGAACCGAGGGATAGCCGCCGCCACCCCTCGATTCGCCTGCATTGATAACCGGGAAGTCGGAGCAGCGCTGCGCCGCGTCGAGCGCGCTCATGTTGGCGGTGGCGCAGAGGCGCTGGATGATGATCCGCGCCGTGTTGCCGGTCTGGGCCTGGTCGTCGACCAGCGTACGCGATTGGCCGTCCCAGTCGAAGGTCGTCGGATCGACGCCGCCGGCCCAGCTCGAAAGATAGCCGTCGACGACTGAATCGTTGGACGTTGCGGCCGCATTCGCCATGAGCCAGGCGCGCGCCGCCTCGGTGCCACGGTCGGCAACCGAAGTCGCGTTCTCCTTGAAGGCGACGTTGCCCGCGATCGACGTCCCGACGCCCATCTGACGCAGCAACGCGAGGCCGGCCAGCGTCATGATGATCAGTACGATCAGCGCGACGAACAGGACCACGCCGCGCTGGCGACGGGCCGCCGGCGGTGCGCGGAAACGACGAGGAGATTTCATCCCCAGTTTCCCCACAGCATGTTGCGCAACGGGATCACGCGCTCGTAGACGCGGTACCGGTAGAAGCGCCAGTTGTTCGGATCGACATCGGTGTCGCTCAGGGTGTCCGCCGAGCCGTCGACGTTGGTCATCAGGAACTTCCGATTGACCGCGTCGCCGAAGTAGTAGGGGTTTTTCACGGTCGGCGTCACCGCCAGCACTCCGCTCGCCGCGCCGGCGTCGCCGTGTTTCTCGAACTGGCGGCTGCGCACGAGTACGGCGACGCGGATCGCGAGGACCCTGCGCCAGTCGGCGGGAGCGGCGGTCTGCCACTCCGCGGGGGAGATGACTCCATCGCCGTCGCCGTCGACGCCGTACTCGGCCTTCAGGTTGATCACGCCCTCGCCGATCGGAATCGGCGCGGTGGCGTGGATCGAATCGCCGCGGACGAGAACGTGGTTGTTCTGGATCGACCAGACGTCGAGCCGCGGATCGGGCCCGAGGTTGTACATCGTCCCCGACAGCGCACCGGGCGCGACTGCGCTGTTGAACCGCGAAGCCGCCGCCGGCGACGACGCGGCGTAGAAGCTCACGAACGGCACCGTCGAGTGTGCGACGGTGTAGCCGTCCGGGTCGGTGTCGTCGGTGAGCTGGACGAGCTGGCAGGCGGCGGTCGCCGCGGATGCGCCGGGGTTGACGGCGACGACGGCGACGTCGCCGATCTTGAAGCCGCCGCGGCGCCGCATCTTCTTGGTCGACGCCGTCGCATCGGTGAAGTCGCCCTCTTCGACGTAGAACGACGAGTTGCCGTAGAGGATGCTGATCGAATCAGGGGCGCCGCCCGCGCTGGCCGCGATCTCGACCGGGCGAAGGCCGAAATTGAACGCACGCGCCGGCGTAGTGTCGGTGGCGGCGACGTCGCAACCCATCACCTGACTGATCGCGCGTCCAAAGCCGTGCCCCGCCTGCTTGACGTCGCGCTCGATGTTGAACAGCGCGAGCGTTCCGGCAACTTGGGCGTCACCGCCCGCAGTCGTTGTCGACGTGTGCCGGCTCCAGACGGCGATGGCCTGGAAGATCGCGACGACGCCGATCAGGCCGATCGCGACGCCGACCAGGACCTCGACCAGCGAGAGGCCGAGCGATCGGTTGGCCAGGATGGAAGACGTTCGGGCGCGCATGCCAGGCTCAGTTGACGTAGGTGACCAGCGTGTGGCGGCGCCAGGCACCGTCGCTCGCCGTCCGCCAGCACAGCGTGATGACGACGCGGTTGTAGTTGCCCGCGCCGTCGATGAAGATCTGCTGGTTCGCCGCCGTCGCTCCCGGCAAGCCCGGGGTTGCGGTGAGGTTGGCCGCCCGGTCGAGGAGCGCCGCGACCCCGGGCGCCGTCGCCGGATTGATCGCCGCGCCGGCGAAGGCACACGGCGCCGGCACCGTCGACGGCACCGGGTTGGGTTGGTGGGCGAACGCCGCGAGGGTCGCCGCCTTCGATGCCTCGCTGGTCCGGTCGATGCCGAGCGCGACCTCGCCGGCAATCGCATCGGCGAGGCTGCTCGCCTCGGTCCGGTACTGCGCGTCGGACTGCGACGACACCGCCGTCCCGCCCATCGCGACGAGGCCGAGGATGCCGAGCGCGAAGATCAGGATCGCGACCATCGCCTCGATCAGGAAGAAGCCGCCTTGTCGGCGCGGCGCGGAGCGGTGGCGTTCAGCAGGCACGGCTATCTCCCGCCGGCGCGGCCGGATCGCACGAGGTGATCTGCCCCCCGGGCGAGATGTTGACGCGGCGGCAGCGAACGTTGCCGCCCAGGTGGACGCAGGTGCCGGCACCCGGGCGCGTGATCTCGAGCGAGTACGCGGCGCCATCGGCGGTGCCGCCGAAGCCGCTGAACGGAATCCTCCCGTCGAACACCGCCGGTGCGGACGCCGAGCCAGTGACGACGATCGCCACCGCGGCGGCGCTGCCTTCGCCTTCCGCGCCGGCCTTCGCCTCGACTGCCGACGCGAACGCGGCCGGACCCGACGCGGCGCGGACGACCCAGTTGCGGCCGGAGACCGCGGGCGCCACGACATTGGCGAGGTCGGGGGTCGATACCGCGTCGTCGGTCAGGACGAACTCGGTGCGGACATTGCGGCGAATCGCCTCGCTTCGCGCGATCTGCAGGCCTGCGAAGTAGCTCGAGGCGACGCTTGCCAACTTCGAGTTCTGCAGGAAGCTGCCCATCGCAGGCGCACCGAGACCGATCAGCACGGCGAGCAACGTGAGGCCGATGAGCAGCTCGACGATCGTGAAGCCGCGCTGTTGCAGCGTGCTCAGCACGATCCGTCCCTCTTCAGTACCCAGCACGTCGCGTTGCTCGGCCAGGTCGACGGCGCGGTCATCGTCGTCGAACGGACGTTGCTCTGGTCGATCGCGTAGGCAAAGCCCGCCAGACCGCCCTGCCCGGTCGCGGTCACCGTGTACGTCGTCCCGGTGAGGTTGGCGCAGGTGTAGGTGAAATTGGTTGAGTTGGTCGGCGCCGGCGCCACCGTGCCGGCGACGCAGGCGCCGGCGTACGTCCGGTTGTCCTGGAAGAACTGCTCCATCTTGACCCGCATCCCGGACAGCGCCGAGACGGCTTCGGTGATGCGGCCGCGACGGACGTATTCGGAGTACGACGGGATGGCGACGGCAGCCAGGATCGCGATGATCGCAACGGCGATCATCAGCTCGATCAGCGTGAATCCACGGCAGCGTTTCATGGCGATCCTCTGGCAGGCGACGAAGTGTAAAAAGGCCGCTTCGAGCCTGGGCGGCCCGAGGCGACGAACGGGTGGGATCGGACGGCGAACGGCGACCACCGCTCGCACAATCTCACGAAGTCCGCGGCGGGGTGCTCGCACCGGTAAACGCCTCGATCGTGGCAGCCGCCAGCGCCGGGTCGACGGCGCGCAGCGCGGCCCGCCCGGGCCCCTCCAGCACGACGAATCGCAGCGCCCCGGAGGACGACTTCTTGTCCATCCGCATCAGCTCCAGATAGCGCTCGACGCCGAGGGCGGGCGCGTGCACCGGCAGGCCGGCGGCGGCGACAAGCGAGGCGATCCTCTTCGCGTGCGCGGGGTCGACCAGTCCGAGGCGAACCGAGAGGTCGGCTGCCATCACCATGCCGCAGCCGACGGCCTCGCCGTGCAGCCAGGTGCCATGGCCGGTGCCCGTCTCGATCGCATGCGCGAAGGTGTGGCCGAAGTTGAGGACCGCACGCAAGCCCGATTCGCGCTCGTCGGCGGCGACGACCATCGCCTTGATCCGGCACGACCGCGTCACCGCCTGTGCCAGCGCGGCCTTGTCGCCGGCGACGAGCAGCGGCAGGCTCGTCTCGATCCAGGCAAGAAACGCGTCGTCGGCGATCGCGCCGTACTTGATGACCTCGGCGAGTCCGGCGACGAGCTCGCGCCGCGGCAGGGTGGCAAGCGTGTCGACATCGGCGATCACCGCGAGCGGCTGGTGGAACGCGCCGATCAGGTTCTTGCCAGCCGGGTGGTTGATGCCGGTCTTGCCGCCGACCGACGAATCGACTTGCGCGAGCAGCGTCGTCGGCACCTGCACGTAGGCGATGCCGCGCATGTAGCACGCCGCGGCGAAACCGGCGAGGTCGCCGACGACGCCCCCGCCGAGAGCGAACACCGTGCTGCCGCGGTCTGCGTGCACGGCGACGAGGCCGTCGACGATCTCCTGCAGGGTCGCCCAGGTCTTGACCGCTTCGCCGTCGGCGACGAGGACGATGTCGACCTTCGGGTAGTGCTGCTCGAGGGCGGCCGCCAGCGGTTCGGCATAGAGCGCACCGACGGTGTCGTTGCTGACGATCACCGCACTGCCGGCGCGGGGCAACTGGCGGTAGCTCGACGACGCGCCGAGCAGGCCGGAGCCGACGCGGATCGCGTAGCTGCGGTCGCCGAGCTGCACCTCGACGACGGCGCTCGGGCTCGTCGTCATCGCGCCGGTGCCGGCGAGACTCGCCGCACCACTTCCTCGACGAGGTGATCGAAGGCGAGGCCATCGGTGTCGATCACGATGTGAGCCGTCTGCTCGTAGAGCGGCTCACGCTCGGCGCTCAATTGGCGCAGGCGTTGCTGCGGGTCGGCGACCTGGAGCAACGGACGGCGGCGGTCGCGGCGCAGGCGTTGCCACAGAAGATCGTGGCTTGCCCGCAGGTAGACGCAGCAGGTGCGCGCGTGCAGCAGGTCGCGGTTGGCGCCGCGAAGGACGACGCCGCCGCCGGTCGCGATCACGGACGCAGGCTCGGCCACGAGGATCCCGAGGATCTCCGCCTCGATGTCCCTGAACGCCGGCTCGCCATTGCGCTCGAACAGGACGGCGATCGAACAGCCGGCGCGGCGCTCGATCGACCCGTCGCAGTCGGCGTAGGACAAGGCGAGCCGGTTCGCGGTCGCCCTGGCGATCGTCGACTTGCCGCTGCCCGGCATGCCGATCAGCGCGACCGGGGCAGCGAGCTCAGAACGGGTTCTTGCAGGGATTGGAGATGACAACACCCGGGGGAATCGGAGTTCCGTCGGGGAAGATTGTCTGCGACGTCTGCGGCGGCGGCCGCGACGTCGGATCCTCGGCGAAGTACACGGCGCCGTAGGGGCTCACGACGAACGCCGGTGCCGTCTGCTGGGTGATGGCTGATCCGGGCGCCGGCAGGATCTCGGTCCAGGTCGCACGGCCTTCGGTGCCGCTGACCCCGGTCGCAGACACGAGGATCTTCACCCGCGCCCAGGTGGCGACGTTCTGCGGGTACTCGATCTGTACTATCGCCGAGCCCGACGCGTCCGTCTGGCCCGTGCCGAGGATCGTCACGGCCACGTCCGACTTGCGAGGCTCGATGGCGCCGCTGTGATTGATGTCCTCGCCGGCCTCGAGGATGCCGTTGCGGTTGAGGTCCTCGTTGATGCAGCCGCCTGGGTTCAGGTTCTGGTCCCACTCTGTCGCGCCGTGGGTGTAGAAACCCTTCCAGTAGTAGTCGAGGTCGATCGACGGGATGACGTCGACGTTCGACTTCGCCTTGCCCGACGCATCGACGACGAGCACGACGAACTGACGGATGTAGGTGAGATCGGCCGGACCGATCACGACCTTGTCGTTGCTGCCGATCGACACCGAGAGAGCGTCGGCGACGACAGTGATCGTCGTGGTCGTCGAGTTCGGGCACGTGCCTGCGGGGAAATCGACGAGGTCGTAGCACGCGCGGATCGTCACCCCGTTGGTCGGACTCGACCGCGAGGCCGGGATGTAGGCGCTGGCGGCGACGCCGTTCGCATCCGAGTAGACGATGTTCGACAGCGTCGAGAACGACCCGCCGATCGACGACGGGTCGCCGTTCAGGTCGAAGCGGACGCGGACGTTGGCGACCGCAGCGTTGGCATTGCCGACGAAGAGGGCGCGGATCTGGGTCTGGTTACTCGTCGACGCCGTGTTGGTCGAGACGACGCTCGGGTTGGCCGAGACCGACGCACTGTTGATCGGCCCGATCGCGGAGGCAATCGACGTCGACTGCACCTGCACCGACTGCGTGTTGGTCACGCCACCGGCCGTCGCGACGACATCGAGGTTGCCGACGGTCGCAGGCGCCGTATAGACATAGGAGTAGTCGCCGTTGACCCCGGTCGTGCCGGTCGTCGTTCCGAGCGCGCCCGCTGTGACCGAGATCGGCACTCCCGAAATCGCCTTGCCGTTGGCGTCGACGAGGCGGAAGTTGACCTGGTTGTTCGTACTGCTGGGCGCCACGACCGCCGGCAGGCGGGTCCCGGTGAGGCTCGCACCGGTGACTGCGAACGCACTCGACGCCGTGAGCGTGCCGCTCGTTGCCGTGACGGTGATCACCCGATTCGAAGGATCAGAGCCGATGCCGACCGTCGCCGTCACCGTGCCGGTGGCGTCGGTCGACGAAGCGGACTGGGTGAACGTCGCACCGTTGTCGACCGCGAACGTGACGGGAATCCCGGCCAGCGCCTGACCTGATCCGGTCGTCGCCGTCGCCGTCGCCTTGACGGTTGTCGCGCCGGTGTTCTGGATGCTCCCGGAATCGAGCTGCAGGGTGAGCGCCGAAGCGGTCACGCAGGTCCCGGAAGCTCCCGACGCGGCCGAAGCGGCCGCGCCGGTGCACCCGGTGCCACCGCCGCTGCCGGTGCCGAATGGCGACGTTCCCGGGTTTCCGCCACCGCCGCCGCACGCCGCGAGGAGGGCGACGACGAAGCTACCAGCCAGGATGTTCAGCAACTTGTTCATGCGGTGCTCGCTGCGATCTGCGGGTGCGGAGGGCTCAGCGCGCCGCCGTGCGTTCGGTGACGACCTTGGGCGTGAGGAAGATCAGCAACTCGGTCTTGCTGGTCGTCAGGGTCTTCGTCTTGAAGAGGTTGCCAAGATAGGGAACGTCGCCCAGCCAGGGAACCTTGGTGATGTCCTCGCGATCGAGCTGCTCGAAGATGCCGCCGATCACGACCGTGCCGCCGTTCTCGACCAAGACCTGCGTCTTGACGTGCTTGGTGTTGATCGCGAAGCCCGCGGTCGTCGCCCGGCCGACGCTGTCCTTGGTGACGTCGACGTCGAGGATCACGTTGCCCTCGGGGGTCACCTGCGGCGTCACCTCCAGCTTGAGGTTGGCCTTGCGGAACTGCAGCGACGTGGCGCCGCTCGAGGTGGCGACCTGATACGGGAGTTCTTCGCCCTGCTCGATCAGCGCCTTCTGCTGGTCGGCGGTGATCACGCGCGGGCTCGACACGACCTTGCCCTTGCCGTCGGCCTCGAGCGCAGAGATCTCGAGGTTGAGGAACCGGTTCGCCGTGGCGCTGAACAGCGACAGCGCAAAGGTCGCCGGGTCGAAGCCGTTGGCACCGGTCGCCGGCAGATTGACGAAGGTGGTGCTGTTGACGTCGACGTTCGACGTGCCGCTCTGCAGCGTCTGGGCGCCGACGGCGTTCAGGTTGCCGCCGATCGTGACGCGCGTGTCGCTGCCACCGATGCTGTAGCCGGGCACGCCGCCGCGGATCCCGCGCAAGTCGGTCGCGCCGAGGCGGACACCCAGCGAGCGGCCGAATTCCTCGTCGGCGATCACGATGCGCGACTCGATCAGGACCTGGCGCACCGGAATGTCGATCTTGGCGATCAGCGCCTGTACTTCCTCGAGCTTGGACGGGATGTCGGTGACGAACAACTGGTTCGTGCGCGACTCGAAGACCACGGCGCCGCGCGTCGAAAGGATCCGGGAGGCGTTGCCCGACGAGCCGCTGGTGCCGGTCGACGATCCGGTCAACCCGTTCGCGATGTCCTGCACCTTTGCGTAGTTGAGCTGGAACGCCTGCGTCCGCAGCGGCTCCAACTCCGAGATCTGCTTCTTGGCCTCGAGCTCGAGTTTCTCCTTGGAGTTCAGCTCGTCCTTCGGCGCGATCAGGATGACGTTCCCGGACTTGCGCAGGCCGAGGTTCTTCGCCTGCAGGATGATGTCGAGCGCCTGGTCCCAGGGAACGTCTTTCAGCCGCAGCGTCACGTTGCCGGTCACGGTGTCGCTGGTGACGACGTTGAAGTTCGTGAAGTCGGCGATGACCTGCAGCAGCGCCCGCACTTCGATGTTCTGGAAGTTGAGCGAGAGCTTCTCGCCAGCATAACCGGCGCCCTGGACGAGCTTGTTCGGGTCGACCTTCTGCGCCCGCACCTCGAGGACGAACTGGTTGTCGCTCTGGTAGGCGCTGTGCTCCCAGGCGCCTCGCGGCTCGACCACCATGCGGACACGGTCACCCGCCTGGGTCGTCGTGATGCTCTGCACCGGCGTGCCGAAGTCGGTGACGTCGAGGCGGCGGCGAAGATTGTCGGGCAGGCTGGAGCGGAGGAATTCGACGACGAGGCTCTGCCCCTGCTGGCGGATATCGACGCCGACCTGGTTGTTCGGCAGCTCGACGACGACCCGGCCGGCACCGTCGGAGCCGCGGCGGAAGTCGATGTCACGCAACGAGAGCTGGGTGCGGTTCAGGCTCTCGGCAAAACGCGTCGTCTGGCCGCTCGAGCTGGCGAGCGTCGCCGGCGCGTTGTTGTCCAGCGTGACGACCAGCACCTTGCCATCGATCTGCGCCCGATAGCCGGCCGGCGCCTTGAGGTTGAGGACGAGGCGAGTCCGCTCGCCCGACTGGGCGATGCTCACCGAGCGGAGATTGCCCTGGTTGATGTCGACCGACGACTTGCCGAGGCCGTTGGTCACTCCCGGCAGGTCGATCGCGACCCGCGGCGGCGCCTGTACCGTGAAGCCCGCCGGAATCGCGGCGAGCGGCTCGCTCATCTCGATCCGGATGACCTCGGAGCCGGCCTGCTGCGAGCTGTTGATCGACTGGATGGCGTTCTGCGCGAAGGCGGGGAACACCGACCCTGCCAGGACGGCAAGGGCCAAGAATCGCGAGCGCCGGCTGGTCATCGGTTTCTCCCAAATGCTCTTCAACGCGCCTTCTCCTGCAACTGGAGGGCGCTGCTGCGCTCAATCCATTCACCGGCCGCGTCCTGCACGATCTCGCGATAGGACACGTCGGTTTCGGAGATCTTGGTGATCTTTCCGTAGTTCTGGCCGAGGTAGTCGCCTGTCTTCACCTGATACAGCAGGTTGTCCACCTTGAGCAGCGCGTAGGGTCGACCGCTGCGGGTCACGCTTCCGACCATCGCCATGCTGTCCACGGGGTAGGCCTCGAGCGGTTCCTTGCGACGATTGATCTCGGCCGCGAGGAGGGAATTCGGCTGTCTCGCCTCCTGCTTGAGGGCGACCGTCAGCTTTTGCGTGCTGAACGGCTCGACCGCGCCGAGCGCCGCGTACGGCTGCGGAATGAACTTCTTCGGCGGCGAGAGCGGCTCGACGTTCGGCTTGACCTCGCGCTTCTGCTGCTCCATCCACTGCTGCAGCTCGTCCTGATCGCCGGCGCATCCCGCCAGCAGGACGCCGAAGCCGACGACCAGCGCTGCCGCGACGCCACGGTGCCACATCGCGTTGCTCATGGCTTGGCCCCCGGCTTCGCCTTGACTGCGGTCTTCCTGACTTCCTCGATCTCGGCCGGGTCGAGATAGCGATACGTGCGCGCCGTCGCCTCCATCGAGAGGACTCCCGACAGTTCCTTGGCGGCGACCAGATTGACGTTGTGCAGGGTGACGATCCGTGACAGGTTCGCAATGTCGGCCGCGAACGAGCCGATGTCGTGGTAGCGGCCGGAGACGCGGATCGCGATCGGGAGCTCGGCGTAGTAGTCCTTGACGACGACCTGGCCTGGGCGGAAGAGCTCGAACTGCAAGCCACGGCCGAGGCCCGCCTGGTTGATGTCGGACAGCAGCGCGTCCATCTCGGCCTTGCCCGGCAGCTGCTTCTCGAGCTGTGTCACGTACTCCTCGACCTGGAGCTTCTGCTTGCGCAACTCGCCCAGGTTGACGGCCTGCGCGAGCTTGTTGCGGTAATCGGTCTTGAGCGTCGGTTCCTTGTTGCGCTCGCCGTCGAGCTCGTCGTGCTCCGACGAGAGGACGGTGAACCACCCAGCGACCAGCATCGCGAACGCGACCGCCACGAAGGTCAGCGCCTTCGGCAGCAGCGGCCACTGTCCGGGCTCGTTCGGATTCAGCCCGCGAAACTGCGAGGCGGCCCCTTCGAAGACCGAATTGAGGTCGACGTTGACGGTCTTGCTCTTCGTTGCCATGGGATCAGGTCTTCTTGGCGACGACGGCCGTCGAAGCCGGCGCGCTGGCCGAAGCCGGGATCGGCCCGGCGGCAAGCGCCTGCGACGCAGCCACCGGCGTGTCCTGCGGGCGCTTGACGGTCAGGCGGACGGAGAAATCGAACAGGCGCTTCTGCTCCTTGTTGGCGGCCTGGATCGTGGCCGCCTTGCTCTCGATCAGCTCCGGCTTGACGAGCCACTCGGAGCTGTAGGCGGTGTTGCGCAGAAGCTCCGAGACGCGCTCCTGCGTCTGCGCGATGCCGGTGACGTTGAGCGTCTGCCCCTCCTGCTTGACCGCCGTGATGTAGATCCCTTCCGGGACCTGCTTCACGAGCTCGTTGAGGACGTGCACCGGAACGTTGCGGTCGATCTGCAGATCCTCGACCGCCTTCTGCCGCGCTTTCAGCGACGCGATCTCGGCCTTCAGGCTCGCGATGTCCTTGATCTGGATGTCGAGCTTCGAGATCTCCGCCTGCAGATAGGAATTGCGCTGCTGCTGGCCGGAGATCAGCTGCTGGACGGCGAGGTACCAGACGCCGACGATCGCGACGCCGACGAACGCGGCCACCGCCAGCCCGGCATAGAAAGCGATCTTCTTGCGCTTGCGCCGCTCCTCGCGGTGCGGCAGCAGGTTGATCATGATCACTGCGCAAACCTCCGCATCGCCAGGCCGCAGGCCGTGAGGTAGGACGACGCTTCGCGGCGCAGCTTGGCTTCACGCACCGCCGAGCCGAGCTTCATGTTCTCGAACGGATTGACGACCATCGACGCGAACCCGGTGAGCTCGGTGACGCGGTCCTTCAGGCCGGGCAGCGTGGCCGTGCCGCCGGCGAGCATCACGTAGTGCACCTTGTGGTGCGGCGTGCTGGTGAAGAAGTACTGCAGCGCGCGGCCGATCTCCTGCGACAGGCTGTCGACGAACGGAGCGAGCAGCGACGTCTCGTAGTCGTCGGGCAGGTCGGCGGCGAGCTTCTTCTGCTCGGCCTCCTCGAACGAGAAGCCGTACTGGCGCGAGATGAGCTGGGTCAGCTGCGAGCCGCCGAAGGCCTGGTCGCGGTCGTACAGCATCTCGTCGTCGCGCAGCACCTTCAGGCTGGTCGTGTCGGCACCGATCTCGAACAGCGCGACCAGCGCATCGCGGCCCTCGTTCGGCAGGCTGGCAACGACGCGGCTCATGGCCAGGCGCGACGCGTGCGACTCGATGTCGAGCACCGCCGGCTTCAGGCCCGCCGCTTCGGCGAGGCCCTGGCGGTCCTGGACCCGGTCCTTGCGCGAAGCCGCGATCAGCACCTCGACGTCGCCGACGGACGTCGGGCTCGGCCCGATGACGCAGAAGTCGAGGCTCACCTCGTCGAGCGAGAACGGGATGTACTGGTTGGCCTCGGTCTCGACCTGGATCTCGAGCTCTTCCTCGCGCAGCCCCGCGGGCAGCATGATCTTCTTGGTGATCACGGCCGACTGCGGCATCGCCATCACGACTTGCCGGGTCTTCGTGCCGCTCTTGGTCACGAGCCGCTTGACCGCTTCGGCGACCTCGTCGAACTTCTCGATCTGGCCGTCCGAGATCCAGCCCTTCTCGAAGCTCTCCGAGCCGAAGCGCTCGAGGATGTATTCGCCGCTTCCGCTTTGGCCGAGCTCGACGAGCTTGACGCTGGACGAGCTGATGTCGAGGCCGATCATCGGTGGGTGCTTGCGCCCCAACAGCGTGTCGAGAAAGCTCACGGTGCCCCTTTTCCAGCGTCGCGAATACCGGCGCGCTGGCTGTTAATAAGTTACTTCGATGCTAGCAGTAAAGCCTTTGATTACCCAAGGAAAACACCCCGCCGCTACCCCGTGCGCGTTGCAAATCTCACACGTGCCGGCTCGGCAAGATGCGTCCATCTGCAACGCGTTTTTCGGGCCGTCGATTCCGTCACTGATCAACCCTCCGGAGGGCCCCCGCAACGTCCGCGAAGGTCGAGTTTCTATAATGCAACCGCTCTCACTGGATGCGTGTGACAGATTCCGATTTCCACGGCGACCGCGGCCCGCGGCCGCGCCGGCAAGCGCCGCAGAGCGCACTGCCCGGATGGCTCCGCGTGATCGTCCGCATCGTCGCCACATTGCTCGGCCTGGCCGCCTCGGCCGCGGTCGCGATCGCGCTGCTTGCCGGCATCGCGCTGGCGATCTCGTATCCCAACCTGCCCGAGATCGACAGCCTCACCGACTATCGGCCGAAGCTGCCGATGCGCGTCTACTCCGCCGACGGCGTGCTGCTCGGTGAGTTCGGCGAAGAACGCCGCAATTTCGTTTCGATCCAGCAGATCCCGAAGGTGATGCAGGACGCGGTGCTCGCGGCCGAGGACGCCAAGTTCTACCAGCACAGCGGCGTCAACTACATCAGCGTGATCCGGGCCGGGCTGGCTAACTTCGGCGAGGCGCGCAGCGCGCAGGGCGCATCGACGATCACGATGCAGGTCGCCCGCAACTTCTACCTCTCAACCGAGAAAACATTTACTCGCAAGATCTACGAGATGTTGCTATCGCTGAAGATCGAGAGCCTGCTCAGCAAGGAGCAGATCCTCGAGGTCTACATGAATCACATCGCGCTCGGCCAGCGTGCCTATGGGTTCGCGGCGGCGAGCGAGATCTATTTCGGCAAGCCGCTGAAGGACATCACGGTGGCAGAGGCGGCGATGCTTGCCGGCTTGCCGAAGGCACCTTCGGCCAACAACCCGATCGTCAATCCCGAGCGCGCGAGGACTCGCCAGCGCTACATCATCGATCGGATGTTCGAGAACGGCTTCATCACGGCCGAGCAGCGCGAGGCGGCGCGCGGCCAGGTGCTCAAGTACCGCGCGCCGAGCGACGTCGCCGTGCATGCCGAGTACGTCGCCGAGGCCGCGCGCCAGATGATCTTCAGCCAGTACGGCACCGACGCCTACACACGTGGCCTGAACGTCTTCCTGACCCTGAACTCGGCCGAGCAGACGCTTGCCTACCACGCGCTGCGCAAGGGGATCATGGAATACGAGAAGCGCCAGGTCTATCGCGGCCCGGAGGACTACGTCGACCTGCCCGCCGACAAGAGCGAGCTCGACGCGCGGGTCTCGGAGGCGCTGCAGGATTTCCCCGACAACGACGAGCTGCGGGCAGCGGTGGTGACCGAGGCGTCGGCGAAGAAGGTGGTCGCGATGCTGCAGAACGGCGAGGCGGTGACGGTGACGGGCGACGGCCTGAGGCCGGCGGCGTCGGCGCTGGCGGCGAAGGCCAACCCGAAGACCCAGCTTCGTCCGGGCGCTGTCGTTCGCCTGATCCGGGGCGCCAAGGGCGACTGGTCGATCACGCAACTGCCCGAGGTCGAAGGCGCGTTCGTCGCCATGGATCCGCGCACGGGGAGCATCCGCGCGATGGTCGGCGGCTTCGACTATTCGAAGAGCAAGTTCAACCACGTCACGCAGGCATGGCGGCAGCCGGGCTCGAGCTTCAAGCCGTTCATCTACTCGGCGGCCCTCGAGAAGGGCTTCACCCCGGCGACGATCATCAACGACGCGCCGCTCTTCTTCGACGCCGGCACGACCGGAAGCCAGCCCTGGGAGCCGAAGAACTACGACGGCACGTACGACGGCCCGATGACCATGCGGCGCGGCTTGGCGAAGTCGAAGAACATGATCTCGATCCGGATCCTGAAGTCGATCGGGCCGCCGTACGCGCAGCAGTGGATCAAGCGCTTCGGCTTCGACGCCGACAAGCACCCCGCATACCTGCCGATGGCGCTCGGCGCCGGCGCCGTCACGCCGCTGCAGATGGCCTCGGCATACAGCGTCTTCGCCAACGGCGGCTATCGCGTCAACCCGCTCCTGATCAGCCGCATCACCGACACCAGGGGCCACGTGATCAACGAGGCGCGGGTGCCGGTGCTGGACGAGGCGGCGCGAACGATCGAAGCGCGCAACGCTTTCGTGATGACCAGCCTGCTTCAGGAGGTGACGCACAGCGGCACCGCGGCCAAGGCCGGAGCCACCCTGAAGCGGGCCGACATCTACGGCAAGACCGGAACGACCAACGATTCACACGACGCCTGGTTCGCGGGCTGGCAGAAGAACGTCGTCGCCGTCGTCTGGATGGGCTACGACGAGCCGAGAAAGCTGGGCGATCGCGAGACCGGCGGCGGCCTCGCGCTGCCGGTCTGGATCGACTACATGGCAACGATGCTCAAGGGCGTTCCGGTCCAGGAGCCGCCGCCTCCTGAGGGCGTCGTCAACCTGAACGGCGAGTGGTACTACGACGAGTACGCGCGCGGCGCCGGAGTGAGCAGCCTCGGCCTCGACGACAAGGCCGCGCCGACGCCGCCGAGCGACGAGGAACGCAACACCATCCTCGACCTGTTTCGCCGCTGAGCGCGGCCGGCGACCCTCAGGGATCGAACCGCAAGGCCCGCCCGGCCTGGGCCGTGGCGCATTGCGACAGCACGTCGAACAACTCGTGGCCGTCGCGGTCGATCCAGCGCCCGCCGACGGCGCGGAAATGGAAGCCGCCGGCGCCGGCCGCGAGCCACAGCTCGTGCAGCGGCGGCTGGGTGTTGAGGACGATCTTGCTGCCGTTCGGAAACGCAAGCTCGAGCAGCCCGCCGGTACGGCCGGCGTCGATGTCGATCACGTCGTCCTGGAGGAATCGGTCGGTGGCGGCTTCGACCGCGGCGAGGACTGCGCGCGCGCGCCGGTCGTACTCGGCGTCGCTGAGATCGTCGCGGCGAGGCGGGGCGGAGGTCACGGTCGATAATCGCGCATGTCCAGGCGCTTCGGCAGTGTAGTGGCGACGGCTGAGCGGATGCTGGGCGCGGCGGTGTTGGCCATGCTCGCCGCATGCGGCCAGAAGGGCCCGCTGGTCGGCGTCAAGCCGGCGGCGCCCGCGATCGCCGCCGATGTCGCTCCCGACGCCGCCGTCGCCGTGCCGGCGTCGGTGGCGGCGTCGAACCCCGTCCCTCGCCGATGAACCTGCCAGGCGCCCCCGACATCGTCGAGCGCGACGGCCAGCTCTTCGTCGAAGGCATCGCCGCCGTCGATCTCGCCCGCCGCTTCGGCACGCCGCTCTACGTCTATTCGAGCGCTGCGATGGCGCGCGCGCTCGCCGCGTACCAGCGCGTCCTCGCGAGTCGCGACCACCTGCTTTGCTACGCGATCAAGGCGAACTCGACGCTCGCTATCCTGCAATGGTTCGCCGCACGCGGCTGCGGCTTCGACATCGTCTCGGGCGGCGAGCTCGAACGCGTCGTTGCCGCAGGCGCCGACCCGACTCGGATCGTCTTTTCCGGGGTCGGCAAGACGCGCGCCGAGATGTCGCGCGCCCTCGGCCGCGATGTTCTCTGCTTCAACGTCGAGAGCGTCGGTGAGCTCGAGCTCCTGAGCGATGTCGCCGTCGCCGCCGGCCGCAGCGCGCGCGTGAGCCTGCGCGTCAATCCCGACGTCGACCCGAAGACGCACCCCTATATCTCGACCGGCTTGCGCGCCAGCAAGTTCGGCATCGCCCACGGCGACGCGCGCGCTGCCTTCCGCCGCGCCGCGAGCCTGCCGGGACTCGAGGTCGTCGGCATCGACTGCCACATCGGCTCGCAGATCGTCGCCACCGAGCCCTACGTCGATGCGCTCGACCGGATGCTCGACCTCGTCGACGCAGTCGAGGCCGACGGCATCGTGCTCGCCCACCTCGACGTCGGCGGCGGCCTCGGCATCACCTACCGCGACGAGTCGCCCCCGGACGCCGGCACGCTGGTCGGGCAGCTCCTCGCGCACGTCGATGCGCGCGGCCACGGCGGCAAGAAGATCATCCTCGAGCCGGGGCGATCGCTGGTCGGCAACGCCGGTCTCCTCGTCAGCGAGGTGCTCTACCTGAAGCGCGGCGACGAGCGCAACTTCTGCATCGTCGACGCCGCGATGAACGACCTCGTCCGACCGGCGATGTACGACGCCTGGATGCGGATCGTCGAGTGCCGGCGCGGTGCCGCGCCGGTCACCACGTGGGATGTCGTCGGCCCGGTGTGCGAGTCGGGCGACTGGCTCGGCCGCGGCCGCCCGCTCGCCGTCGCTCCGGGCGACTTCGTCGCCGTCCTTTCGGCCGGCGCCTACGCGATGAGCATGGCGAGCAACTACAACACGCGGCCGCGCCCTGCCGAGGTGCTCGTCGCCGGCAGCGACGCGTGGTTGATCCGCGAACGCGAGACGGTCGCCGAACTGATGCGCGGCGAGCACCCGTTGCCGGCCGCCGCACGCCGCACGCCCTGACCGCCGGGCGCCGCGCGTTCAGATCCGCCGTTCCTCGACGGCGTGACAAGCGACGCGGACGCCGTCGATCGCCAGCAGCGCCGGCCGTTCCGCCTTGCAGCGTGCGTTCGCGTGCGGACATCTGGGGTGGAACGTGCAGCCGCTCGGCGGCTGGAGGGGGTTCGGCACCTCGCCCTGCACCGGGGTGCGCGATCGCCCGCTCATGTGGATGTCGGGAATCGCGTCGAGCAGCATCCGCGTGTAGGGATGCCGCGGCCGCGCGAACAGCAGCGCCTTGTCGGCGATCTCGACGATGCGGCCGAGGTACATGACGCCGACCTCGTCGCTGACATGGCGGACGACCGCGAGGTTGTGCGAGATGAAGAGATACGTCAGGCCCCGCCTGGCCTGCAACTCCTTCATGATGTTGAGGACCTGCGCCTGCACCGACACGTCGAGTGCCGACGTCGGCTCGTCGCAGACTAGGAACTCCGGCTCGGTCGCGAGCGCTCGAGCGATCGAGATCCGCTGCCGCTGGCCGCCCGAGAACTGGTGCGGGAACTTGTCGGCATCGGCGACCGCGAGGCCGACCGACGCGAGCAGCTCGCCGACGCGCTCGGCGATGCGGCGATTCAGGTCGCGCTGCCGGCCGACCACCGGCTCGCCGGCAAAGCCATGCTCGCGCAACGGCTCGGCGACGATGTCGCGCACCTTCCAGCGCGGATTCAGGCTCGCGTACGGATCCTGAAAGATCATCTGCATCCGGCGGCGGACCGCCGGTGAACGCAAGGTCGTGCTGGCATCGACGCCGTCGAAGACGACACGGCCGCGGGTCGGCGCGTAGAGGCCGACCAGCAGGCGCGCCACCGTGCTCTTGCCGCAACCGGATTCGCCGACCAACGCGAGCGTGCGACCGCGCGCGATCGCGAAGCCGACGTCGTCGACCGCGTGGACGAACTGGCGGGGCTTGCGCTCGGCTACGCGGTTGAGCCACGGCAACGAGACATCGAACGCCTTGGCGAGGCCTTCGACCTCGACCAGCGCCGCGCTCACGCCGCCGCCCGCATCGCCGGCGCGTGCAGCCAGCACGCCGCCTGCGTCGCGCCTGCCGTCATCAGGTCGGGGCGCTGGGTCGTGCACGGCGCAAACGCATGCGGGCAGCGCGGGTGGAAAGCGCAGCCGGGCGGGATCGCGTTCAGGCGCGGCATCGCGCCGTCGATCTGGAGCAGCCGCGGCCGGTCCTCGTCCATCGCCGGGATCGAGCCCATGAGGCCGACCGTGTACGGATGCGCCGGCGCATGGATGACGGCATCGACCGGGCCGATCTCGACGATCCGCCCGGCGTACATGACGGCGACGCGATCGCAGGTCTCGGCGATCACGCCCATGTCGTGAGTGACGAGCATGACCGCGGCGCCGTGCTCGCTGCACAGCCGCTTGAGCAACGAGATGATCTGCGCCTGGATCGACACGTCGAGCGCAGTCGTCGGCTCGTCGGCGACGATCAGGCGCGGTTCGCCGGCAAGCGCGAGGGCGATCACGACGCGCTGCCGCATCCCGCCCGAAAACTGGTGCGGATACTGGTCGAGCCTTTCCTCGGCAGCCGGAATGCCGGTTTCCTGCAGCAGCCGCACGGCACGCCGCCGGGCATCGGCGGCGCCGAGCGACCGGTGGGTCTGGATCGTCTCGACCAGCTGCTGGCCGATGGTGTAGAGCGGATCGAGCGAGGTCAGCGGGTCCTGGAAGATGGCGCCGATGTGGCGGCCGCGGATCTTGCGCATCTGCTCGTACGGCAGCTGGTCGATCCGGGCGCCGTCGAAGCGGATCTCGCCGCCGGCGATCCGGCCCGGCGGGTCGAGCAGGCCGATGATCGACGCGCCGGTCAGCGACTTGCCGGCGCCCGACTCGCCGACGACGCCGAGGATTTCGCCGGGTGCAATCGAGAAGGAGACGTCGTCGAGCGCCACCAGCCGGCCGTGCCGGCTGGGGAACTCGACGCGAAGGTGGTCGACTTCGAGGAGCGGCGCCGGCATCCGGCGGCTAGCTGTGAGGAGCCGTGCAGCCGCCGACCGGCTCTTCGTAGTCGACCCGGACGGTGAAGTCGGAGGAAAGCTTGTTCGGCCGCACGGCGACGAGGTAGTAGCGCGTGCACGGCCGGACGTCGAGCGCGAACTGGCGCTCCTGGCCGAGATGGTCGGCCGCCCCGGGGGGACCCTGGACCGTGATGTTGCGTTGGCCCGGATCGACGAGCACCGGGCGTAGCGTGGTGTCCTTGCCGTCGACGCGAACGATCGTCACCGGGTAGGTGTCGATCGGGGTCTTGTAGTAGCGCGTGCCGAAAAGCTGCGAATAGTGATAGTCAGTGCTCGCGCAAGCCGCAAGAGCGACCGCTGCACACAGAACGGCGGAGCGGCGAAGGAACGTCAGGTCGAGTTGCATGGTCTGCTCCTTGGATGGGCGCCTGTTTGGACCCTCAGCGCAGGCGCGGGTTCAACGCATCGCGCAGCCAGTCCCCGAACAGGTTGATGCTGAGCGCGATCAGCACGAGTGTGGCACCAGGAAAGACAACAAGCCACCAGGCACCGCTGAAGAGCTGCTTGTTGCCCTCGTTGATGAAGGTGCCGAGCGATGGGGAAGTGGGCGAGACGCCGACGCCGAGGAACGAAAGAGTCGCCTCGGCGATGATCGCCACGGCGACCTGGATCGTCGAGAGCACCAGCACCGGGCCCATCACATTGGGCAGGACGTGGCGCAGCATGATCCGCCACGGCGGCACGCCGATGACGCGCGCCGCCTGGACGTACTCCTTGTGGCGCTCGACCATCGTCGAGCCGCGGACGGCCCGCGCGTACTGGACCCAGCCCGGCAGGGCGATCGCGACGATGACGACGCTGAAAGCGAGCGAATCGTTGGCGTTGGGAAAGAGGGCGTGGCCGACGCCGGCGAAAAGCAGCGCGATCAGGATCGACGGGAACGACAGCATCACATCGCAGACTCGCATGACGAAGGCGTCGGTCCGGCCACCGACGTAGCCCGAGAGCAGGCCGAGCCCGACACCGACGACCAGCGACAGCAGCACCGAAGCGCCGCCGACGAAGAGCGAAATGCGGGCGCCGAACATCAGCGCCGACAGGACGTCACGGCCCTGCTCGTCGGTGCCGAGCGGGTACTTGGCCACGCCGCCTGCCAGCCACGCCGGCGGCAGCATCGAGTCGCTCAGCTCGAGGGTCGCGAGGTCGAACGGGTTGTGCGGTGCGATCACGTTGGCGAACACCGCCGAGAGAACGCAGATCAGCGCGATCACCGCCGCGGCGATCGCCATCGGCGAGCGGCGGAACGAGTGCCAGACGTCGCCATCGAGGAATCGCACCCATCGACCCGGGGCCGGGGCGAGCGGCAGCGCCGCGGGAGTCACGTCGCGTCGCTCGGGCGCGACGTTGCCGCCGGCCGGAGCGAGCGAGCTGGCATCGCCTATTTGGACTTCAACGTGATCCACTTGAAGTACATGTAGTTGTTCGGCAGCTGCGTGAGCTGCACGTTCTTGGCGGTCGCCCACGCCAGTGCCTGCTGGTGCAGCGGGATGTGGCCGACGTCTTCCTGGTGGATCCTGAACGCCTCGCGGATCATGTCGTTGCGCTTCTTCTGGTCAGTCTCGGACTGGATCTTCAAGGTCAGCTCGTCGAGCTTGGCGTTGCTGTACGCACCGAGGTTGAACTGGCCCTGCCCCTTCTCGTTGGGCGTCGCCATGATCGACTGCAGCACGTCGTGGGAGTCGACCGTGCTCGGAGTCCAGCCGAGCAAATAGAAGCTCGTGTCGCGGCGCAGGATCTTCGGAAAGTAGGTCACCTTGGTCTCGACCATCAGGTTGACCTTGACGCCGATCCGCGCGAGGTTCGCGGCGACGGCCTGGCAGATCGCCGCGTCGTTGACGTAGCGGTCGTTGGGGCAGTTCATGCCGACCTCGAAGCCGCTCGGGTAGCCGGCTTCCGCGAGCAGCTTCTTCGCCGCCTCTGGGTCATACGGCAGGCGCTTGTTCATGTCGGGCTGAAAGCCGCGCACCGCGGCGCCGACCATGAGCCCGGTCGGCAAGGCCGCGCCGCGCATGACGCGCGACTTGATCGTCTCCTCGTCGATTGCCTCGTAGAAGGCGCGGCGAACGCGGACGTCCTTGAACGGGTTCTTGCCCTTGACGCTGCTGAACTGGAGCTCGTCGCGCTTCTGGTCCATGCCGAGGAAGATCGTGCGCAGCTCGGGGCCCTGCAGCACGATGAGGCCGGCCGCCTTGACGCGCTCGACGTCCTGCAGCGGCACCGGCTCCATGACGTCGACCTCTCCTGACAGCAGCGCAGCGACACGCGTCGCGTCGTTGCCGATCGGCGTGAAGACGACCTCGTCGACGTTGCCGTCGGCCTTGCCCCACCAGTTGAAGTTCTTGACGAGCACGGTGCGGACCGACGGCTGGCGCTCCTTCAGCCGGAAGGGACCGGTGCCGTTCGACTTGAAGCTCGCCGTGTTCTCGATCCCCTTGCGGCGATCGACCGGGCGCTCGGCCTTGTTCTCCTCGCACCATTTCTGACTCATCATGCCGAGCGTCGTCAGCGTGTCGGGCAGGATCGGATACGGCGCGGTGGTCTCGATCTCGACGGCGAGGTCGCCGACCTTGCGCACCTCCTTGATCGGATTGGTGTAGCCCTTCATGTCGGAGCCGTCGCCGGCTGCGCGCTTGAAAGTGAACACCACGTCGTCGGCGGAAAAAGGCGTGCCGTCGTGGAATTTGACGTTGGGCCGCAGGTCGAAGCGCCAGACGGTCGGGCTCTTCTGCGTCCACTTCGTCGCCAGCGCCGGCGTCAGGGCCATGGTCTTGTCGCGCTCGACCAGCGGTTCGTAGACGTTGCCGGTAAAGCTCAGCTGCAGGCTCTCGTTGAGCGAATGCGGATCCATCGATTGCACGTCGCCCTGGTTCGCGACTCGCAGAGTGACGGCTTCGCAGAGCGGTGCCGCGAGAGAGAGGGTCGCGGCGAGCAGCCAGGGAGCGATTCTTTTCATGAGAGCCTTCCTTGTGAGAATGGGTTCAGCGCGCGAGGGCCGTGCGCTCGACGCGAAGCCTCGGATCGACTGCGAAGTAGAGGAGATCGACGACGAGATTGATGAGGACGAAGATCAGCGCAATCAGGCAGAGATAGGCCGCCATCACCGGAATGTCCGCGAACTGCACCGCCTGGATGAAGAGCAGGCCCATGCCGGGCCACTGGAACACCGTCTCGGTGATGATCGCGAACGCGATCAGGCCGCCGATCTGCAATCCGGTGATCGTCACCACCGGCACCAGCGTGTTCTTCAGGGCGTGGCGGAAATAGACAGCGCGGTCCGGGAGGCCCCGCGCGCGTGCGAACTTGATGTAGTCGGTGCGCAGCACCTCGAGCATCTCCGAGCGCACGAGCCGCATGATGAGCGTGAGTTGGAAGATCGCCAGCGTGACCGCCGGCAGGACGAGGTGGCGCCAGCCGTCGACGCTCGTCATCCCGGTCGTCCACGGGCCGAAGGCGACGACCTCGCCGCGGCCGAAGCTCGGCAGCCAGTTCAGCGTGACCGCGAAGACGAGGATGAGCAGGATGCCGATCAGGAACGTCGGCAGCGACACACCGATCAGGGAGATCGTCATCATCGCCTGCGAAGCGAACGAGCCGCGCTTGAGCGCTGAATAGACGCCCATCGGAATACCGATCGCGAGCGCAAGGAGCGCAGCAAGGAGCGCCAGCTCGAGCGTCGCCGGCAGCCGCTCGGCGATCAGCGACGATACCCTGCGGCCCTGGCGCAGGCTCAACCCGAATTCGCCGCGCACGGCGTTGCCGACGAAGTGCGCGAACTGGACCGGAAACGGGCGGTCGAGCCCGAGATCGGCGCGAAGCTGCTGGCGCTGCTGCGGCGTCGCGTCCTGGCCGAGGATGTTCGTCACCGGGTCGCCGACATACTGAAAGAGCATGAACGAGATGAAAGCCACCGTCAGCATGACGAGGGCGGCTTGGACGAAGCGGCGAAGGACGAAAGCGAGCATGAGGACCGAAGGGCGTGCACCGAGGCGACCGAGGGTCCGCTTGTCGGCAGTCGCGGGCGCGGCGCGGCGCGCGAGCTCGGAGCGGTTCGGTGCGTCGTCGTTGCGCGGCAGCCAATGACAGCAAAACGTGCGCCAGGCGTCAAAGGGGATTGCCCGGATGCACCCCGAATCGGCAGCAGCAAAGAAAAAGGCCGCCCGCAGGCGGCCTTGGAACTTTGATCGGGAGACTCGCTCGCGCGAGGGCCGGATCAGAAGAAGTGACGAAGGCCGATCTCGAAGCCCTTCGAGTTGCCGCCGATGGTCGGCGTCCCGGGCGAGATGTTGGTTCCGCCAGCAACCGACGCGGCGGAGTGGTTACCGTTGTTGAGCTGCGAGTAGGTGCCGTACATCGCCGTCCGCTTGGACAGGTTGTACTGATAGGTCGCCGCCCACTGGTAGATCGAATTGTCGAAGCTCGCTCCAGGAACGATGTCGTTGTTCAGCTTGCTGCGCTCGTAGCCGAGGTGGACCTCACCCTGACCGAGCGGGATCACGGTGCTGATCGACCAACGGTCTTCCTTGAGGAAGTCCCGCTTGTCGTGAACGTAGTAGCCGAGCAGCTTCAGGAAGCCGAAGTCGTAGGCGCCGCCAATGTTCCACGTGTCCTGGGTGTTGCCGACGACCGCGACGTTTTCCTGCTGGCCATACGCGAACGCCACATCGAACGGCCCGGCAGCGAAGCCGACGCGACCACCGAGGTAGCGGCCACCATTGCTCGTTTGCCCTGCCTGGCCCGGCTCGCCCGTGGCGCCCATGAGCTGGCCGTACCAACCGCCGATGTTCGGCGGCAGGAAGTAGCCGACCGAGTTGTCGGCACGGACGAACGTCGACGTCGCCATCTGCAGGACGTGCGAGGAGTCGCCGAGGCCGTTGGTACCGAACGCGTCGAAGATCGTGTTGTTCCAGAACGTCGGCACGTAGTCACGACCGAGGCGGAGTTCGCCGGCATTGCTGAACAGGCTGACCGTCGAACGGCGCGTCCAGAACTTGCCCGAGCCCGCCGCCGATTGGCCGGCGCCGATGTCGCCGGAGTCGGCGCCAACGCTCGAGAGCAGCAGGAAGCCGGCCTTCAGGCCGCCGCCCAGATCCTCGATGCCGCGGAAGCCCAGTTGGCTGCTGTTGATGCCGTCACGCCCCATGCTCCACTTCTTGGACGCGCCCTCGTTCTTGACGAGGCGACCGTTCAGGTCGACGGTACCGTACAGCGTGACCGACGACTGGGCCGACGCGACGCCCGCATAAGCGCCCAATACAGCGAGAGCGAGCAGAGATTTTTTCATTGCAACTATCTCCTAGGTTGAACAAGAGGTCCCGATCACCAAAAACCCGCGCTGGAGCAGATCAGGCACAACCCCCTCAGCGGGAAGTTGTCCATATTGCACCAGAGCGATCCGGGGCTGGAAAGGCTTGCCGGAGAAAAAAAGGCCTTATGTTGTCTTGGCACAACGAGGATTTCGCCGGATCTTTCGATCGCCTCGCGCTATCCTGCCGTGCCTCGTGAGCAGCCCGATTCTCTCGCCTGCCGACCGCTTGCTGGCGGCCTTCGATCATGGCCTGCGCGCCCTGACGACGGCGCCGCAGGCGGCGCGGCCGAAGCCGCTCGCGAGCATGCCCGGCGCCCCGCTCGACGATGTCGAACGGCGTGAAGCGGGTGCCTTGATGCGCGTCAACCACGTCGGCGAAATCTGCGCGCAGGCGCTCTACAGCGCGCAGGCGTTGGCCGCCACCGACCCGCGACTGGAGCGCCAGTTCCGACAGGCCGCCGACGAGGAGACCGACCATCTCGCCTGGACCGCCGAACGCCTGCGCGAGCTCGGCGCGCGACCGAGCCTGCTCAACCCGATCTGGTACGCCGGCGCATTCGCGATCGGACTCGTCGCGGCGCGTGCCGGCGACGCCAGCAGCCTCGGCTTTCTCGTCGAGACCGAGCGTCAGGTCGAGCGCCACCTCGACCGCCATCTCGACCGCCTGCCCGCGGCAGATCTTTCATCGCGCGCGATCGTCGCGCAGATGAAGGACGATGAGGCCGGTCACGCAATGGCCGCGGAGCGTGCCGGCGCAAGGGAGCTGCCGGCACCGATCCGCTGGGCGATGGGCGCGGCGGCCAAGGTGATGACCATCACCGCCCACTACGTCTGATCGGCAGCGACGGCGACAAGCTCGTAGCTGGTCGTGATGGCTGCCGTCTTGGCGAGCATGATGGTCGCCGAGCAGTAGCGGTCGTGCGAAAGCGCGATCGCGCGCTCCACCGCCGCCGGGGGAAGCTGCACGCCGCCGAGGACGAAGTGCAGATGGATCGCGGTGAACACCTTGGGATCCTCCGCTGCACGCTCCGAGGTGACCCGCACGCGGCAGCTACGAATGGCGTGACGGCCACGGCGAAGAATCAGGACGACATCGTAGGCGGCACATGCGCCGGTGCCTGCGAGCACCGTCTCCATCGGCCGCGGCGCCAGGTTGCGGCCGCCGCCGTCGGGCGCGCCGTCCATCGTCAGCAGGTGGCCGCTGCCGGTTTCGGCGCTGAATGCGAGGCCATTCGCAGCCAGCCAGTCGATCGTGCATTCCATGCCCAGACTCCATATTGCAGTGCAGCAAAAAAGCACCTACACTCACTTTTCATCGATCCCCGGTGAGCGACGTCACCATGTCGGCACGCGGCGATCGAGCGGATTGTCTCCTCCACCTCCTCATTGGTGGATTCAGCCCGAGGCGGCGACGCCTCGGGCTTTTTTCCGCTGTCGACAAGCGCCCCCGGCGAACCGGGGCCGCGAACGCGCCGCGTATGATGCGCTGCCGCAATCCTGTCGCTGAAGACCCCCACAGGCATGGCGACCTCTGCCCGCAAGAACCCGCTCAAACGCTCGACCGAACTCGCGGGGTATCTGCAGAAGATCCTGACCGCGCGCGTCTATGACGTGGCGATCGAATCTGCCCTCGAACCTGCGCAGTCGCTCTCGACCCGGCTCGGCAATACCGTGCTCCTGAAGCGCGAAGACACCCAGCCGGTGTTCAGCTTCAAGCTGCGCGGCGCCTACAACAAGATGGCTCATCTCGCGCCGGCGGCGCTTGCGCAGGGCGTGATCTGCGCGTCGGCCGGCAATCACGCGCAAGGTGTCGCGCTCGCGGCGGGTCGGCTCGGCTGCCGGGCGCTCGTCGTCATGCCGACGACGACGCCCTCGCTCAAGGTCAACGCCGTGCGTGCGCTCGGCGCCGAGGTCGTGCTCTTCGGCGACAGCTACTCCGATGCCCATGCGCATGCGCAACAGCTCGAGAGCGAACGCGGCCTCGCCTTCGTCCATCCCTTCGACGACCCCGACGTCATCGCCGGCCAAGGGACGATCGCGATGGAGATCCTGCGCCAGCACCAGGGACCGATCGACGCGATCTTCGTCGCCGTCGGCGGCGGCGGGCTCGTCGCCGGGATCGCCGCGTACGTCAAGGCGGTGCGGCCCGAGATCCGGGTCGTCGGCGTGCAGATGAACGACTCGGACGCGATGATCCGTTCGATCGACGCCGGCCGGCGCGTCGAGCTCGCCGACGTCGGCCTGTTCTCCGACGGCACCGCAGTCAAGCAGGTCGGCGCCGAGACATTTCGCCTCGCCCGCGACCTCGTCGACGAATGGATCGTCGTCGACACCGATGCCGCGTGCGCCGCGATCAAGGACGTCTTCGAGGACACGCGCTCGATCCTCGAGCCTGCCGGCGCGCTCGGTGTCGCCGCGATCAAGCAGTACGTGCACCGTCATGGCACGAAGGACGAGACCTACGTCGCGATCACCTGCGGCGCCAACATGAACTTCGATCGCCTGCGCTTCGTCGCCGAGCGGGCAGAGGTCGGCGAGGAGCGCGAAGCGCTCTTCGCGGTGACGATCCCCGAGGAGCGCGGCAGCTTCCGCCGTTTTTGCGAGCTGATCGGACCGCGCGCGGTGACCGAGTTCAACTATCGCATCTCGGACGCACAGGTCGCACACGTGTTCGTGGGCATTGCGACCGTCGACCGCGCCGAATCGGCATTCCTGGCGCGCGAATTCGAGAGTCACGGCTTCCCTGCGCTCGACCTCACCGACGACGAGCTCGCGAAGGAGCACGTGCGCTACATGGTCGGCGGGCGCAGCGCGCTCGCGCAAGACGAGCGTCTTTATCGCTTCGTCTTTCCCGAGCGTCCGGGCGCGCTGATGCGCTTCCTGTCGAGCATGCCGGGCAGCTGGAACATCAGCCTGTTCCACTATCGCAACCAGGGCGCCGACTACGGCCGGATCCTGGTCGGCATGCAGGTGCCGAGCGCCGACGAGGATCGGTTTCGCGAGTTCCTGGCGACGCTTGCATATTCGTGCGCCGACGAGACCGCCAATCCGGCCTACCGGCTCTTCCTCGCCTGAGACAAGGGAGGGCGCGGCTACTGCGTCGCCAGTCCCCCCGGTGTCGGCATTCCGGACGGCGCCTGCCCCGGAATCACCGGTGGCGCAATCCCCGGCTGTGCGGCGCCGACCGCGGCCGGCGGCGCGGCGCCCGGAACGGGCAGCGGTGTCCGCGCCGGCGCCAACGCTGGCGCGGCACCGGCGGGCGGCAAGACGCCCGAGTTCGGCGGCGGCAACGCTGGCAACTCGAGGAGGACGCTGCGTGCGCCTTGCGCCGGCCCGAGCGATGCGGTGCGCAAGCCGACCGATTGCAGCACCAGATCGCCGTCGAGTTGCGCGCCGACGATGAACGGCTTCGGCGGCTTGCCGTCGACGGCGATCAAGGCGACGCCGTTGCCAGGCTCGGCCTGTGCATGGCCGCGCGGCGCCATGACGCCGATGAGCTTGAATCGCGAAGGCGCTTCGGGGGCCTGCGCGACCGCGGCGCTTTGCCGTGGCGCGGCGCCGAACAGGCGGCCGAGGTCGCCGCGCACCGCGGCCGCGTTGCCGACCGCGATCGCATACGGGGGCACCTGCGGCGGGCTGGCAGCCAAACGAAGCGCCCAGAACACCGCCGTCGCGCCGACGAGCGACCAGATCACGAACGCCGACAGGCGAGCGAACATGCGACGATTATCATGGAACGCTTTGCCCCTCCGGGCATCGGAGCGGTAGAACCGCACGGGACGACGATGTCGACGCAACCACCGCTGCCATCCAGGCGCGCCCGCAGCCGCGGCTTCACGTTGATCGAGCTCATGGTCGTGCTCGTCATCATCGGCGTCCTCGCTGCGCTGATCGTGCCGAACATGCTCGATCGCGCCGACGACGCACGCGTCACTGCCGCTCGCACCGACGTCAACAACCTGATGCAGGCGCTGAAGCTCTACAAGCTCGACAACCTGCGCTACCCGACCAGCGAGCAGGGACTGCAGGCACTGGTCGCCAAGCCGACCGTCGGTCCGATCCCGCCGAACTGGCGCCCCTACCTCGACAAGCTGCCGAGCGATCCCTGGAAGAGCCCATACCAGTTCGCGAACCCGGGGCTGAAGGGCGAGATCGACGTCTACAGCTTCGGCGCCGACGGCGTCGCCGGCGGCGAAGGCAAGAATGCGGACATCGGGTCGTGGCAGTGACGCGGCGCCCTGCGGGCGCAACTTCACTGCCGAGGCATGAACAGGATCGCTCCCACCCCGCTTCGCTCCCCTCCCTCCGAGAGGGAGGGGCCGGCCCCGCTGGGGCCGTTCTTTTCTGCGCAACGAGGTTCGCGTGGCTTCACGCTGATCGAGTTGATGGTCGTCGTCGCAGTGATCGCGATCGCGACTGCGGTCGCGAGCCTGGCGCTGCGCGATCCGTCGGAATCGAAGCTCGAGCAGGAGGCGGCGCGGCTCGCGTCGCTGCTCGAGTCGGCGCGCGCTGAGGCACGCGCATCGGGAGTGGCCGCCTATTGGGAGCCGCTCGCCGAGCAGGCCGACGATTTTCGCTTCGTCGGCCTTCCCGCAGGCCAGCCGCTGCCGACGCACTGGATCGAGCCGCGGACATCGGCACAGGTGATCGGCGCACGTGCCGTCATCCTCGGTCCCGAGCCGTTGATCGGCGCGCAGCGGATCGTCCTCGGCCTCGGCGACCATCGACTGACGCTTGCGACCGACGGCATCGGGCCGTTCGTCGTCGCCGACGGCAGCACGCCGCGATGAGCGGGCGGCCACGCGGCTTCACGCTGATCGAGGTGCTGGTCGCGCTCGCGATCGTCGCGATCACGCTCGGCGCCGGCATCAAGGCTGCCGGTTCGCTGACCGCCAACACTGCGCGACTTGCCGACGTCACCGCGGCGCAGTGGTGCGCCGACAACCGCCTCACCGGCCTCAGGCTCGCGCACCTGTTCCCGGACATCGGCGACGGCGACTTCACCTGCGAGCAGCTCGGCCGCGGCTACGCCGGCAAGCTCGTCGTGCGACCGACGCCGAATCCGAACTTTCGCCGCGTCGACGCTCGCATCCTCGACTCCGACGGACACCAGATCGTCCTTCTCTCGACCATCGTCGGACGCTCATGACCGCAGCAACTCCAGGCGCACGGATGCGAGGCTTTACGCTGATCGAGGTCCTGGTGGCGATGGTCGTGATGGCGATCATGTCGCTCTTGGCGTGGCAAGGTGTCGACGGCATCTCGCGCACGCGTGAATCGAACCAGATCCGGCTCGAGCAGATCCTGCGGCTCGAGACGGTGATCGCGCAATGGGAGCAGGACTTTGCGGCGCTGCAGGAGACGACCGCGGTCCCCGCCCTTCGCTGCGACGGCCAGAGCGTGCGCCTGACGCGACGCGCCGAAGGCGGCATGCAGGTCGTTCTCTGGTCGCTGCGCCCCGACGCCGGCGGCAACGTCTGGCAGCGCTGGGCCGGCCCGGCGACGGCAACGACGCACGGCCTGCAGGAGAGCTGGCTGCGCAGCCAGCAGCTTCAGGGTGGCGAAGACGGCCTGTTGCGCGTCCTCGACGGCGTCGACGCTTGGCAGGTCTACTTCTATCGCGGCAACGCCTGGTCGAACTGCCAGTCGACCGGCGACATCGCCCCCATGACGCCGGTGTCTGCGTCGGCTCCCGCGTCCGGAGCGGCGCCGGTCGTCCTGCTGCCGAGCGGCGTTCGCGTCGTCCTCGCCTTCGCACCCGGCAGCGGCCTCAACGGCAGCCTCGTTCGCGACGTGCTGCTCGCGCCATGACGACCCGCGATCGCCGGCACGAAGGTGTCGGCCCCACCGGGGCCGGCCCCTCCCTCTCGGAGGGAGGGGAGCGAAGCGGGGAGAGAGCAGCCCTGTGCCGCGTCGCGGTGAGCAGGGCGGCGCCCGCTTGCGCGCACGACGCGCAAAGGGGCGCCGCCTTGCTCACCGCAATGATCATCGTCGCCCTGGTCGCGACGCTCGCAGGCGCCATGGTCTGGCAGCAGTGGCGAGCGATCCAGGTCGAGGCCGCCGAGCGCGCGCGCACCCAGTCGGCGTGGATCCTCTCCGGCGCGCTCGACTGGGCTCGTCTCATCCTGCGCGAGGACGCTCGCAACGGGGGCGTCGACCATCTCGGCGAGCCCTGGGCCGTGCCGCTCGCCGAAGCCCGGCTGTCGACGTTCCTGGCAGTCGACAAGGACAACACCGACGACGCCCCCGACGCCTTCCTTTCGGGAGCGATCACCGACGCGCTGTCGCGCTACAACGTCACCAACGTCGTCACCGGCAATCGCGTCGATCCGCTCGAGCTCGCAGCGCTGCAGCGCTTGTGCGAAACCGTCGGCGTGTCGGCTGATGTCGCGACGCGGATCGCGAGTGGCCTCCGCGACGCGGCACCGCCGCAGCCGGTCGCGCCGGCAGCAAGCGCTGCCGCGACTGTCGAAACGCCTGCCGATCCACCGCTGATGCCGCGCTCGGCGCATCAGCTCGGCTGGCTCGGCATCGACCCGGAATCGCTGCGCCTGCTCGAGCCCTACATCGTCCTGCTGCCGGAAAAGGCGTGGGTCAACGTCAACACCGCGCCGCGCGAGGTCCTCGTGGCCGCGATCCCGGGCCTCGACCTCGCGACTGCGGAGCGGATCGTCCAGGCGCGCCAGCGCGCGCCGATGAAATCGGTCGCCGACATCCAGGCGCTCACGCCCGGCCTGCCGAGCGCGAGCTTCGAGCACCTCGCGGTCGGTTCGAATTTCTTCGAGGTGCGCGGGCGGCTGCGGCTCGGCGACGTCGTTCTCGAGCAGCGCTCGCTCGTCCAACGACGAGGGCTCGACGTCGTCGTCCTCCAGCGCGAGCGCGTCTCGACGCGCGACCAGGCCGGCTCCTAGCCCTGCAAAAGGTCGGCAAAGCGAGAACCAATACGGCGATTTCGCCGCAAGATGCCCTTCTAAGTCCTTGATTGCGAAGGGATCGGTTTCTTCACCTCCCTAGAATCGCGTTAGCCTTCGCCGCCTTCCAATGTCGACTCTCGTGCTCCAGCTTCCCGAGCGACGGCGCCTGCGCGCCGGCGCGGCCGACGAGCCTGCCGCTGCCGCGGCGCGGCGGCGCGAGTACGCCTATGCGACGAGCGACGATGGCCTCGAGCTCGACGCCCACGGCCACGCCGCGGCCGCGCTGCTGCCGAGTCGCTCGGTGGTGATCGCAGTCGTGCCGGACGCCGACGTCAGTTGGCACCGCATCGCCCTGCCGAAATCGCCGGCGTCGCGGCTGCGCGCCGCGCTCGTCGGCGTGCTCGAGGAGGAGTTGCTCGACGACGCCGACACCGTGCATCTCGCCATCGCGCCGCTCGCGGCCGCCGGCCAGCAGACCTGGGTTGCGGCAGTCGACAAGGCATGGCTGCAGGACGAGCTCGCTGCGCTCGAGAAGGCCGGCGTGTTCGTCGACCGCGTCGTGCCGATGGCATGGCCCGACGATCCGCCTGCGGGTCACTTCCACACCCCCGCCGAGGATGTCGGCAGCTTCGAGAGCGCGCTCTTGACGTGGGCCAGCGTCGACGGCGTCGCGACCCTGCGTCTCGACGGCGGGCTGGCGCGCGCGCTCGTGCCGCAGCCGCCGCCACCGGCGACGCGCTGGACCGCAAGCCCGATGGCGGCCGCCGCGGCCGAGCGTTGGCTGGGCGCGCCGGTCAACGTCATGCCGACCGAGCACCGCTTGCTCCAGGCCGGCCGGAGCCTGTGGAACCTGCGCCAGTTCGATCTCGCCCGGCGGACCCGCGGCGCGCGCGCGATCGCCGACTGGGGACGCCAGCTGATGAGCCCGGCGTGGCGGCCGGTGCGCATCGGCGTCGCCTTGCTCGTCGTCGCCCAGATCATCGGCCTCAACGTCTGGGCCTGGCACCAGAAGAGCGCGGTCGAGTCGCGCCGCGCGGCGATCCAGGCGCTCGTCAAGAAGACGTTTCCGCGCGCCGCCGACGCCGACATCCAGCGCGATCCGGCTGCCGTCATGCTGCGCGAAGCGCAGGCGCTGCGCACGCTCGCCGGCAAGGCCGGAGACGGCGATCTCGAGCCGATGCTGCAAGCCGCGGCCGCGGCGTGGCCGGGCGAGCGGCCGCCGGTCGAGAACCTGCGCTACGAACCCGGCAAGCTGACGTTGTCGGCGGTGGGCTGGAGCGACAAGCAGATCGAGCAGTTCCGATCGATCCTTCGGCCCGCCGGCGTTCGCGTCGACGCCAGCGAGGGCCGCCTCGTCCTCACCCGCGCCCGCGGCGGAGCAGCGCTCGGATGAGCACCGACAACGCCGCCACACTGCCACCCGGCGTCGCCGGGGCGCGCCAGCAGGCGGGCCAGTTCTGGCAGCAGCGCGCGCCGCGCGAGCGCCAGCTGATCGTCGCGATGGCGGTGGCGCTCGGCGTCCTCATCGTCTGGCTGATCGCGGTGCGGCCGGCGCTCAACACCTTGCGCGAGACGCCTGCCGAGCTCGATCAACTCGACAGCCAATGGCAGCAGATGCAACTTGCCGCGTTCGAGAGCGCAACACTGCGCGCCGCCTCGCCGGTACCACCACAGCAGGCGTCGGAGGCCCTGCGGGCCGCGACCGAGCGGCTCGGCGGCAAGGGCAAGATCGCGCTCCAAGGCGACCGCGCCGTCCTCACCTTCTCGACCGTGCCGTTCGAGGCGCTGCGCAACTGGATCGGCGAGGCGCGCAGCGCGGCGCGCGCGCGGCCGGTCGAAGCGCAGCTGCTCAAGGGCGTAAACGGATACAGCGGCGCGATCACCGTCGTGCTCGCGGGAACCTCGTGATCCGCAAGAAGCGCAGCGGCCAGCTCTGGACGCCCACCGTCGCGACGACCGGCTGGGCCGAGTCGACGTTTGCCGAGCAGGCGTGGGTCGAGGCGCGCGGCGCGACCGTGCGCTGGGCCATCGCCGGGGCGATCGTCGGCATCCTCGTCGGCGTCGTCGCGTTCGCGCCCGCATCGTGGCTGGCGGCCGCGATCGCGTCGGCGACGAACCAGCGCCTCGTCCTCGCCGACGCGCGGGGAACGATCTGGTCCGGCAGCGCCGTCGCCGTCCTCGCCGGCGGCCCCGACAGCCGCGACGCGACCTACCTGCCGGGGCGGCTCGAGTGGACGCTGGCGCCGCGCTGGTATGGCGTCGACCTCGCCGCCCGCCACGATTGCTGCCTGAACGGGACGACGACGGTGCAGATCCGGCCCGGGCTCGGCCGCATCCGCGCGACCCTCGTGCCGCGCACCGACTGGGTCGGCCAATGGCCGAGCGCCTGGCTCGGCGGCCTCGGCACGCCGTGGAACACGCTCCAGCTCGGCGGCAGCTTCCGCCTCCTCTCGCCCGGAGTGACGATCGAGTCGGTCGAGGGCCGTTGGCGCCTCGACGGTCGCGTCGAGCTGGTCCTCGAGCAGGTATCGTCGCGCCTGACGACGCTCGAGACGCTCGGCACCTATCGCGTCGCGCTCACGGGCTCGAGCAACGGCCCGACGCTGCTGACGGTGGCGACGCAGGAAGGTCCGCTGCAGCTGACCGGCAACGGCACCTGGGGCCCGGGCGGCGTCAAGTTCCGCGGCGAAGCCCGCGCCGAGACGGGCGACGAGGCGGCGCTCTCGAACCTTCTCAACATCATCGGTCGCCGCGATGGCGCGCGATCGATCATTTCGATCGGATGACGATGCAACGAACTTGCGCTTCGCGCACGACCTGGCTGCGCAAGTCCGGCGTCACGGCGGTTGCGGCGGCGCTCGTCGTCGCCTCGCTGCCGATGCCGGGCGCTTTCGCGCAGACCACTCCGAGCGCGGCGCGATTCCGCGGCGAGCCGGTGACGCTCAATTTCGTCAACGCCGACATCGAGGGGGTCGCACGAGCGATGTCGGCGATCCTGCGCCAGCAGTTCATCGTCGATCCGCGCGTCCGCGGCACGATCACGCTGTACAGCGAGCAGCCGCTGACGCCGCGCGAGGCCTACTTCAACTTTCTGGCTGCGCTGCGCGGCCTCGGCTTCACTGTCGTCGAGGTCAACGGCCTGTTCAAGGTCGTTCCCGAGGCCGATGCCAAGCTGCAGACCGGCACCGTCTCGGTCGGCGAGCCGAGCCGCCGCGGCGACCAGATCATGACCCAGATCTTTCGCCTCAACCACGAGAACGCGAACAATCTCGTCCCCGTTCTGAGGCCGCTGATCAGCCCCAACAACACGATCAACGCCAATCCCGGCAACAACACCCTGGTCATCACCGACTACGCCGACAACCTGCAGCGGATCGGCAAGATCATCGCGGCGATGGACACGCCGGCGAGCGGTGAGGTCGAAGTGATTCCACTGAAATACGCGGTCGCGAGCGACGTCGCGCCGCTGATCCAGCGGCTCGGCGAAGGAGCCACCGGGGGCCCGACGGCGATCCCGGGAGCCGGCGCCGCGGGGGCGCTCGCGGCGCCCGTGATCCTGGTCGACGGGCGCAGCAACTCGGTCATCGTGCGCAGCGCGAACCCGGCGCGAATGGCGAGCATCCGCTCGCTGATCGCCAAGCTCGACCTGCCGCCGCAAGGGTCGGCGACGACCGGCAACATCTGGGTCGTCCATCTGAAGAACGCAGATGCGACCAAGCTCGCGACCGTTCTGCGCGCCGCGTTCAGTGCCACCGGCACCGGCGGCGGCGGTGGCGGTGGCGGTGGCGGCGGTTCGCTCGGCGCTGCCGGCGTCACGTCGACACCGACCTCGCCTCTCGGCGCGAACCCCGCCGGCACGGCGGGGACGGGCGGCCTGTCGAGCGCTGCGACGACGCCGATCACGCCGTCGGCCGGGCCGTCGACCGGCGGCTTCATCCAGGCCGATCCGGCAACCAACTCGCTGATCATCACGGCACCAGAGCCGCTCTACCGCCAAGTGCGCCTGATGATCGACCAGCTCGACGAGCGGCGGGCGCAGGTCTACATCGAGAGCCTGATCGTCGAGGTGACGGGCGACAACGCCGCCGACTTCGGCTTCCAATGGCAAGGGTTGCTTGCAGCCCCCAACAACAACAATGGCATCGTGGCGGGCACCAACTTCGGCACGACCGGCAACCTGCTCGCCATCACCCAAGCGGCTCTCGCGCCGAGTGTCAACCCGTCGCCTGGCGGCAGCACGAGCGGGCTCTCGCTCGGTGAAGGTCTCAACATCGGCCTTATCCACAACTACTTCGGCACCTACGGGCTGGCCGCGATCGCGAGGATGCTGCAGAGCCAGGCCAACACGAACATCGCGTCGACGCCGAACCTCGTCACGCTCGACAACGAGGAAGCGAAGATCGTCGTCGGCAGCAATGTGCCGTTCGTGACCGGACAGTTCACCCAGACCGGCGGCGCGGTGGCCAACCCGTTCCAGACGATCGAGCGCAAAGACGTCGGCATCACGCTGCGCATCCGGCCGCAGATCGGCGAGAACGGGACGATCCGGATGACGATCTTCCAGGAAGCGTCGAGCCTCTCGGACCAGGTCGCTCCGGGCACCTCGAACGCCGGCCCGTCGACCAACAAGCGCTCGATCGAATCGAACGTCGTCGTCGACGACGGCCAGATCATCGTCCTCGGCGGACTGATCGAAGACAAATACAGCGAGAACAAGTCGAAGGTGCCGCTGCTCGGCGACATCCCCTACCTCGGGGCGCTGTTCCGCAGCGAGAGCCGGACCAAGACGCGGACCAACCTGATGGTCTTCCTGCGCCCGGTCGTGATGCGCGACGCCGAGACGACGAACAGGATCTCGCTCGACCGCTACGAGCAGATCCGCGGCTTCCAGAGAGAGATGCAGCCGACGCCGAGCGTTCTCGTTCCGATCAACGATTCGCCGGTGATCGCGCCGCTCAGGCACGTCGAAGAGGGCCCCGGCCAGCTCTCGGCACCGCAGACCTCGCCCGGAACGGCCAAGCCGCTGGGCGTGCAGCCCCGAACCGAGACCCAGCCGGCGGTGCCGCTCGTCGTCCCGGTGATCGTTCCGGCGGCGCCGGCCGCGTCGGCGGTTCCCGCCGCGGTTCCCGCCGCGGCACCCGCATCGTCGCCCGGCGGCTGAGGCCGATTCATGCGCCACCCGCTGCCCTACGCCTACGCCAAGGCCCACACCGTCCTGCTCGAGGACGACGGCGCGCGGATGGTGCTATGGGCGCCCGAGACGGTCGGTCTGCCGGCGCTCTCCGAGGTGCTGCGCCTGTACGAGGTCGACGCCTTCGAACGCGAGCCGGCCGCGACACTCGCGGGCCGCATCGCCGCGGCCTACGCCGGCGGCGAATCGAGCGCCGCGGTCGTCATCGGCGAGGTCGAGAGCGCGGTCGACCTGTCGCGGATGATGCAGGAGCTGCCGGCGATCGAGGACCTGCTCGAGGCGAGCAACGACGCGCCGATCATCCGCATGCTGAATGCACTCCTGACGCAGGCGGCCAAGGACGGCGCGAGCGACATCCACATCGAGCCCTACGAGCGCTCGAGCTCGGTTCGCTTTCGCGTCGACGGCACGCTGCGCGAGGTCGTGCAGCCCAACCGCGCCCTGCACGCGGCGCTGATCTCGCGCCTGAAGATCATGGCCGAGCTCGACATCGCCGAGCGACGGCTGCCGCAGGACGGCCGAATTTCGCTCAGGATCGGTGGCCGCGCCGTCGACGTCCGCGTCTCGACGCTGCCGTCGGCGCACGGCGAGCGCGCCGTGCTGCGGCTGCTCGACAAGGCCGAATCGAAGTTCACACTCGAAGGCCTCGGCATGAGCGGCGATGTGCTGCGCCGCTTCGACCGCCTGATCCAGCAGCCGCACGGCATCCTCCTCGTCACCGGCCCGACCGGCTCGGGCAAGACGACGACGCTCTACGCGTCGCTCGGCCGCGTCAACACCGCCGAGACGAACGTGCTGACGGTCGAGGATCCGGTCGAATACGAGCTCGCCGGCATCGGCCAGACGCAGGTCAACGCCAGGATCGACCTCACCTTCGCGAAGGCGCTGCGCGCGATCCTGCGCCAGGACCCGGACGTCATCATGATCGGCGAGATCCGCGACTACGAGACCGCGCAGATCGCGATCCAGGCCTCGCTCACCGGCCACCTCGTGCTCGCCACGGTGCACACCAACGACGCGCCGAGCACGGTGACGCGGATGGTCGACATGGGCGTCGAGCCGTTCCTGCTCTCCTCGAGCCTGATCGGCGTCCTCGGCCAGCGCCTGGTGCGAAAGCTCTGCACCGCGTGCCGCAAGGTCGACCAGCGCGGCCACTGGCATCCGGTCGGCTGTGTCCAGTGCGGCATGACGGGCTACAAGGGCCGCACCGGTGTCTACGAGCTGATGGATGTCGACGACGGCATTCGCGCGCTCATCCACAGTCGCGCCGCCGAGGCGGCGATCCTCGCCGCCGCGCACGTGGCAGGGCTGAGGTCGATGCGCGAGGACGGCCAGCGGCTGGTCGAGGAGGGCGTCACGTCGGCCGAGGAAGTCATGCGCGTGACGCGCGAATGAGATGAAGCCGCCACGCCTGCTGCTGCGCAGCGACGCTCCACCTCGCGGCGTCCCGGCCGGCCTTCGAGCGGCCCGGCGCCCGGCCGATCCGGTCTCCTCCTGACGTGCCTGCCTACCGCTTCGAGGCGCTCGACGCCGCCGGCAAGTCGCAGAGCGGCTTGGTCGAGGCCGATACGATGCGCGCCGCGCGGTCGCAACTGCGCGCGCAAGCGCTGGTGCCGCTCGCGGTCACGCAGGTGGCGACGGACGCGAGCGAGAGCGGCGGCTTCAACTTCAGCCGCAAGGTCTTCAACGCGACCGCGCTCGCCGTCTGGACGCGCCAGCTCGCCGGCCTCGTCGGCTCGGGCCTGCCGCTCGAGCGCGCCCTGACGGCGCTCGCCGACGAGGCCGAAGACCATCGCCAGCGCGATCTCGTCGCCCATCTGCGCAGCGAGGTCAACGCCGGCGCCCCGTTCGCGCGCGCGCTCGCCACCGCGCCGCGCGAGTTCGACGACGTCTATCGCGGCGTCGTCGCCGCCGGCGAGCAGAGCGGCGCGCTCGGCCTCGTCCTCGAGCGCCTGGCCGACGACCTCGAGGCACGCCAGGAGCTGAAGGGTCGGCTGATCGGCGCGACGCTCTATCCGGCGATCGTGTCGGTGATCGCGGTCATCATCGTGATCTTCCTCGTCACCTATGTCGTGCCGCAGGTGGCGACGGTGTTCACGAGCACGAAGCGATCGCTGCCGCTGCTGACGATCGCGATGATGGCGTTCAGCGACTTCCTGCGCGGCTGGGGCTGGCTGTTGATCCTCGCGATCGTCGCCGGTGCCGGCGCGCTCGCCGCGATGCTGCGCAATCCCGCCTTTCGCCAGCGCTTCGACGCCGGCTTTCTCGGCCTGCCGCTGATCGGCCGGCTCGCGCGCGGCTACAACGCGGCGCGCTTTGCCGGCACGCTGGCGATGCTCGCCGGCGCCGGCGTGCCGATCCTGAAGGCGCTTCAGGCGGCGGCCGAAACGCTCTCGAACCGCGCCATGCGCGCCGACGCGATGGACGCGCTGGTCCAGGTCCGCGAAGGTGCACCGCTCGCCTCGGCGCTTGCCGGCAAGAAGCGCTTCCCCGGCATCCTGTCGATGTTCTCGCGCCTCGGCGAGCAGACCGGCCAGCTGCCCGAGATGCTCGACCGCGCCGCCAAGCAGCTCGGCGGCGAAGTGCAGCGGCGCGCGCTCCAGATGGCGACGATCCTCGAGCCGCTGCTCATCGTCGGCATGGGCGGCGTCGTCATGCTGATCGTGCTCGCGGTCCTGCTGCCGATCATCCAGCTCAACAGCTTCGTCAAGTGAGGCTCTTGGCCGCCGCCGTCGCCGTGCTCTTGCTGGCGTCACCGTGTGCGCGGGCCGCCGATTGGCTGATCGTTCCCGGCCAGCGCGCCGGGCCGATCGACGCCGGCGCCGGCGAGGCCCGCCTGATCGAGCTGTTCGGTGCCGGCAACGTGACGCGCGAATCGCTCGACGTCGAGCCCGGCGTCGCGCTGCCGGCCACGGTCGTCTTCGCGAGCGACCCGTCGCGCCGGGCCGTCGTCCTCTGGCGCGATCCGGAGACGCGGACGGCGCCGGAATCGGTGCTGATCCGGGGCGAGCGCACGG
This sequence comes from Caldimonas sp., assembly GCA_036496385.1. Taxonomy (GTDB): domain Bacteria; phylum Pseudomonadota; class Gammaproteobacteria; order Burkholderiales; family Burkholderiaceae_C; genus Schlegelella_A. The sequence continues at coordinate 46,534 of DASXLD010000010.1, forward strand.
TGTGGAAAACCGACAAGGGCATCACCCTCGGAACCCCGCTCGCGACGCTGCGCCGCATCAACGGCAAGCCGCTGACGTTGACGGGCTTCGGCTGGGATCTCGCCGGCACCGTTCTCGACTGCAACGGCGGCAGCCTCACCGAGCTCGGACACGAAGACCGCACCGGTCTCGTCGGACGGACCCTGGTGCTTCGCCTCGAGGCCAACCCGGCGCTGCAGGATTCGCCGGCCTATCAACAGACCCTCGGCGATCGGCAGCTCTCGTCCGAGAGCGACGCGATGCGATCGCTGAACCCGCGCGTATACGAGCTGATCGTCGACATCGCGCCGAAGTGAGCCGCCCCGCGGCCTCTATGATCGTTCGATGCCTGCCTCGCTCGCCGGTCAGCTCGTCGTCGCGATCTCGTCGCGGGCCCTGTTCGACTTCGAGGAGGAGAACGAGCACTTCGAGGCCAACGACGACCGCGCCTACATGCGGCTGCAGCTCGAGCGGATCGACAGCGCGGCCAAGCCCGGAGTCGCGTTCTCGCTGGTGCGAAAGCTCCTCGCCTTCAACGACGCCGCGGCGCAACGGGTCGAGGTCGTCATCCTGTCGCGCAACGATCCGGTGTCGGGGATGCGCGTCTTCCGCTCGGCGCAGGCGTACGGCATGCCGATCCAGCGCGGCGTCTTCACGCGCGGCGGAACGCCCTGGCGCTACCTGAGGCCGCTCGCGGCCAACCTGTTTCTCTCCGCCAACGAGGCCGACGTGCGATCCGCGCTCGAAGCCGGCGTGCCGGCGGCGCGCGTCTTCCCGCGCTCGGCGCGGGCCTCCGACGCGCATCCGCAGGAGGTGCGGATCGCGTTCGACGGCGACGCCGTCCTGTTCTCCGACGAGGCCGAGCGGGTGTACCAGGAGAGCGGCCTCGATGCCTTCCAGGCGCACGAGCGCGAACAGGCGGAGACGCCACTGGCGGCCGGGCCGTTCCAGCCGCTGCTGCTCGCCCTGCACCGGCTGCAGAACGAGCCCGCGCACGGCATGCGCATCCGCACCGCGCTCGTCACCGCGCGCAGCGCGCCGGCGCATGAGCGCGCGATCCGGACGCTGATGGAATGGAAGGTCGAGATCGACGAGGCGATGTTCCTCGGTGGTCTGCAGAAGGGCGAGTTCCTGCGCGAGTTCGAGCCCGACTTCTTCTTCGACGACCAGACCGGCCACATCGAGAACGCGTCGGTGCACGTCCCCTCGGGGCACGTCGCCTCGGGCATCAGCAACGCCTGACTTTCGGCGGATCGCCATCGCCATCGCCATGGACGCGGTGGCGGCACGCTGCCCTCCGGCAAAAGCGACGCGGCACGCATGCGCGCTGCCGTGCGCGGCCGCGCCTTGACCAAACAAGTGTTTGTCTGTCTAATGCGTGGCATGCGATCCGCTCTCCCTGCCGCCGCCGTCACGGCGCGGCCGCGCCCTGCGGTTGCGGCGAGGCGGGTCTCCAGCCGCCTGCCGCGCCTGCTCGACGAGGCCGCGCACGCCTTTGCGCAGCGCGGCTTCGCCGCGGCTTCGGTGCGCGAGATCGTCGGCCCGGTCGGCATGCTGCCCGGCTCGCTCTATTGCCACTTCGCGACCAAGGAAGCGCTGCTCGCGGCGGTCTACCGGGAAGGCGTCGAGCGCATCGGGGCCGCCGTCGACGCCGCGATCGCGCCGCTCGAAGACCCCTGGCGACGGCTCGAGGCCGCGTGCGTCGCCCACCTCGTCTCGCTGCTCGACCAGACCGACTATTCGCAGGTCGTCATCCGCGTCCGGCCGAGCGACGCGCCGGCCGCCGAAGCCGAGCTGGTCGCCTTGCGCGATTCGTACGAGAAGCGGTTCTTGCGCCTCGTCGCCGCGCTGCCGCTCGCGCATCCGACCGACCGGACGATGCTGCGCCTGATGCTGGTCGGCGCCCTCAACTGGAGCCAGACCTGGTACCGCGACGGCGGGGGTGCTTCGCCCGAGCGGATCGCGCGCCGCTTCGTCGGCATCCTGAAGGCGGGTCTTGCCGCCGGCGCGAAGAAGGAGCACGCATGAGCGACGACAACGATTTCCGGCCGCGCGTGCTGGTGACCAAGATCGGCCTCGACGGCCACGACCGCGGCAGCCGCATCGTCGCCGCCGCGTGCCGCGACGCCGGCATGGAGGTGATCTACACGCCGCCGTGGCAAAGCATCACCGCGGTCGTCAAGCTCGCGCTCGAGGAAGACGTCGACGTGGTCGGCATCTCGTCGCTCGCCACCGACCACCTGATCGTGCCCAAGCTGATGGCGGCACTCGCCGACGCCGGCCTCGGCGAGGTGCGCGTTGTCGTCGGCGGCATCGTCCCCGATCGCGAGGAGCAGGTGCTGCTCGAGAGCGGCGTGCGCGAGGTCTTCCACCCCGGCAGCACGATGGACGAGATCACGACCCGCATCCGCAGCTACGCGCGCGAGACCAGGCGCGCCCGCGCCGGCACGGAGAAAGCGACATGAACAGGCCGAGAGAGAGCCCCCTCCTCGCCGACGATGGATCGGCGCAAGCGCGCTGGCAGCGCGAGTACCACGACGGCGTCGGCGTCGAGCACGAGGTCGCCAACGTCTCCGGGATCGCGATCGCGCCGCTCTACACCGCCGCCGACCGGCCACCGGGCCGTGACGACGCGCTCGGCTATCCCGGCCAGCCCGACTTCACGCGCGGCATCTACGCGACGATGCACCGCGGCCGGACGTGGACGCAGCGCCAGCTCGTCGGCCTCGGCACGCCCGCCGACTACAACGAGCGACTGCGAGGCTTGCTCGCGCGCGGCGCGACCGCGGTCTCGCTGATCCCATGCAACTCGGTCTACCGCGGCCTCGACATGGACTCGGTCGACCTCGAGCTGCTCGGCACCTGCGGTACGGTCGTCGACAACGCCGACCACATGGCGCGCTGCCTCGACGGCGTCGACCTCGCCGCGGTCTCGTGCGCGATGAACGACCCGTCGCCGTTCACGCTGCTCGCCTTCATGCTCGTCGCCGCCGAGCGGCGCGGCATCGACTGGAAGACGATCAGCGGCACCTCGAACCAGAGCGACTACCTGTCGCACTACGTCGCCAACCACATGTTCTACCGGCTCGCGCTGCCGGGCGCGCGGCGGGTGCTGATGGACCACATCGCCTGGTGCCGCAGCCGCGTGCCGCGCTGGAATCCGATGTCGGTCGTCGGCCAGCACATGCAGCAGGCCGGCGCGACGCCTGCCGAGGCGATGGCGTTCACGCTCGCGACGGCGGTGCAAAACGCCGAGGACTGCATCGCGCGCGGCATGGACCCCGACCAGTTCCTGCCGCGCTTCACCTTCTTCTTCGACATCTCGCTGTCGTTCTTCGAGGAGATCGCCAAGTTCCGCGCCGGCCGGCGGATCTGGGCGCGGCTCGCCCGCGAACGCCTCGGCGCCAAGGACGAGAAGTCGTGGCGCTTCAAGTTCCATGGCCAGACCTCGGGTGTCGACCTGACGCGCCAGCAGCCGCTCAACAACATCGCCCGCGTCACCGCGCAGGCGATGGCCGGCATCTTCGGCGGCCTGCAGTCGCTCCACACCGACGCCTACGACGAGGCCTACGCGACGCCGGGCGAAGCCGGCGCGCGGATCGCCATCGCGACGCAGAACATCCTGCGCGAGGACGCGCACCTCAGCGACGTCATCGATCCGCTCGGCGGCTCGTTCTATGTCGAGTCGCTGACCGACGCGATCGAAGGGAAGATCGTCGCGATCATGAAGACGGTCGACGACGCCGGCGGCATGTACAAGGCAGTGGAAGACGGGCTCGTGCAGCGCACGATCGGCGCCTCGGCGATGCGCTTCCAGCAGCGCGTCGAGTCGGGCGAGCAGGTGGTGGTCGGCGTCAACAAGTACCGCGCCGGCCACGAGACGGAGCACCGGCCACCCGTCGAACGCCCCGACGCAGAGGCGATGCGGCGCCACCG
>DASXLD010000011.1:0-35748 GCA_036496385.1 Caldimonas sp.
CGTCGGCGAGCGGATCGGGATCAGCGCGATGGCCGCGGTGGCACATCAGAGTGCCGCCGGCGCGCTGCGGGTGGTAGTACTCGTGCTCGGGAAAGCCGTAGTCGATCAGGAAGATCGCGCCGCGCTCGAGCCGCTCGCCGAGCGTCGCGACGAACGCCTCGGCCTGCGCGTGCAGCTCGGTGGTGCTGCCGGCAGGAAACGCGACCTCGACCGGCGGTCGGCTCGCCGTCGGCCGATCGCACCAGGCGAACGGCGTGCCCTCGCCGCGCACGACACCGCGCGCCTGCCACGCGGCGCCGTCGAAATGGAGCAGGTCGACCGGCATCGCATCGAGCACCTCGTTGCCGACGACGACGCCGGCGAACGACTCCGGCAGCGCGTCGAGCCAGCGGACCCGGTCGCCGAACGCCGCGGTCGCCTCGCGCTGACGTTCGCGGAGCGGCGCCGACAGCTCGACGATCGTGTAGCGCCGGATGCGATCGCCGAGCGCATCGAGAAGTCCCGCGGCGAGCGCGCCGCTGCCGGCGCCGAACTCCCAGAGCTCGTCGCTGCCGGCCGCCGCGAGCGCCTGCGCGAGCTGGCGGGCGAGCGCGCGTGCGAACAGAGGCGAGAGCTCGGGCGCAGTGACGAAGTCGCTGCCCGACCCCGGCATCCGGCCGACGATCGGCCGGCCGCTCGCGTAGTAGCCGAGCCCGGGCGCGTAGAGGGCCATCGCCATGAAGCGGCTGAACGGGATCCAGCCGCCCGCGCGGTCGATGGCCACACCGATCAATCGCGCGAGGGCCGCCGATACACTGCTGTCGTCCAGGCTCTCGCGCACCGTCGCATTGTAGGAATCGTGCTCCCGACACCTGACGTTCCGGTCGAAGAGAGCGCGCGCCATCGCGCTCCCGCAGGCGTTGCCGGCGAGCCGCGCCGCAAGCTCCCGGTCGAGCTCGCCAAGCTCGCGAAGCGATTGCACCGCCAGGTCGGCCGCGCGATCGCCGATTTCGCGATGATCGAGAACGGCGACCGCGTCATGGTCTGCGTCTCGGGCGGCAAGGACAGCTATTCGCTGCTCGACATCCTGATCGAGCTGCGGGCGCGTGCGCCGATCGAGTTCGAGATCGTCGCCGTCAATCTCGACCAGAAGCAGCCCGGCTTTCCGGCCGATGTGCTGCCGCGGTACCTGCGCGAGCGCGGCGTCGAGTTCCGCATCGTCGAGCAGGACACCTACTCGATCGTCAAGCGTCTCGTCCCCGAAGGGCAGACGATGTGCAGCCTGTGCTCGCGCCTGCGCCGCGGCATCCTCTATCGCGTCGCCGGCGAGATCGGTGCAACGAAGATCGCGCTCGGCCACCACCGTGACGACATGGTGGCGACGCTGTTCATGAACATGTTCTTCGGCGGCCGGCTGAAGGCGATGCCCGCCAAGCTCGTCAGCGACGACGGCAAGCACATCGTCATCCGCCCGCTCGCCTACGTCGCCGAGCATGACCTCGCCCGCTGGGCGGCGGAGCGGCAATTCCCGATCATCCCGTGCACCCTGTGCGGCAGCCAGCAGAACCTGCAGCGCGTTCGCATCGGCGAGATGCTGCGCGGCTGGGAGCGCGAGGACCCGGGCCGGATCGACCGGATCTTCGACGCGATGGCGCGCGTCGTACCGTCGCATCTCATGGACCGGAGCCTGTTTCCGTTCGCGACGCTGCAGGCGACCGGCGTCGCCGACGCGGGCGGCGATCGCGCCTTCGACGCCGACGACATCGCCGCGCCGCCACTGGCGCCGGGTCGAGGCGAGCCGGCGCAGTGAAGACGACCGTCGCCGTACTCGCCGCCGCGGCACTCGCCGGCTGCGCGTCGCTGAACAGCATCGTCAGCGACGTCTCGAGCTACAGCCACTGGCCGGCGGGGCGCGCAGCCTCGACCTACGCGTTCGAGCGGCTGCCCTCGCAACAGGCGAATCCGCAGCAGGCCCAGATGCTCGAGGACGCGGCGCGGCTTGCGATCGAGGCGGCGGGTTTCCATTCGGCCGCCGAAGGTGAGGCGCCCGATGTCACTGTCCAGATCGGCGCCCGCATCACCGCCTACGACCTGTCGCCGTTCGACGATCCGTTCTGGTACGGCGGCGCCGGCTACTGGCACCGCCCGTTCGCCTACGGCCGCTACGGCCGGCCGTACGGGGGCCCGTACTGGGGTCCCGGCTGGGGCTACGGCGCCTGGGGACCGTATTCGTCGTTTCCGGTCTACGAACGCGAGGTCGCGATCCTGATCCGCGACAAGCACAGCAGCGAGCCGCTCTACGAAGCGCGCGCCCGCAGCGAAGGCAACACCTCCGGTGTCGCCGACGTGCTGCCGGCGATGTTCATTGCCGCGTTGCGCGACTTCCCGAGCGGCAGCGCGTCCAACCCGCACCGGGTCGCGGTCGAAAAGCCACCGGCGCCGCAGTGAGCGCCGGCGCTAGAGCAGCTCAGCCGGCGCTGTCGCCGATCAGCGCCCGCAGGTCGTTGCGGTAGCCGTTCAGGCGTTTCACCGCCTCGCGCCGCTGGCCAGGGCTCGCCGCGTTGTGGAGCGCGCTCGCGAGTGCGCAGTTGTGCGCCGTGACGCGCTCGGCGTAGGCGCGATACGCCTCGCGCGGCGATTGGCCGATCGCGCGCAGGAACGCGCGCACTTGGACAAGCGCCTCGTCGCGGCCCGGATTCGACGTGCGCAGGCGGCGAAAGAACGCCAGCGCCTCCTGCTGGCGGGTCTTGCGCTCGCCATCGACGAGCTCGGCGCTATACGGCGAGCTTCGGACCGACTCGACGACGAGCGCGCGCTGGGCATCGTCGAGCTTGCCGTAGAGCAGCTCGGCACGATCGACCTCGCGCCGCACCATCGCGCGCTGGCGGCGCTGCGAGCCCTTCTGCAGGTGCTCGTCGGCGAACTCCTCGTTGGTCTTGGCGAAGCGCTCGTCGATCCGAGTGAACTGCGCCGGCGCGAGCGTGAGCGCGACGTCGGTGATCGCAGGTGCGAGAACCTGCAGGATCGGATCGAGGCGATCGCGGATCTCGCCCGCCCAGGCACACATCCGCTCCGGCGTCGTGTCGTCGACGGCCTCGGCCTCGGCGCGCGCGAGAAGCTGCACGTAGTCGGGCAGCTGCGTGCGGCGATGCCAGGCGAGCGCGTCGGCGAGCGCCGTCCGCGCCCGCAACGACTGGGCGTCGTCGAAGTCGACGTAGGCGTCGAGCCAGCGGAAGGCGATCGCGTCGATCTGGCCGTAGCCGACCTTGACCAGGCTGCAACCACCGAGGGCGAGCACGAGCGCGACGCCGAGCGCCGCGATAATCGACGACCGGCCAGCGGGCCGGGGCAACGCGAAAGTCGGCATGGTCTTGAATGTCGTGGTCATGGCGGCCGGGCAGGGAACGCGGATGCGCTCTCAACGGCCGAAAGTGCTGCACACGCTCGCCGGGCGCCAACTATTGCAGCATGTTCTCGGCGCCATCGCCGGTCTCGGGGCAACCCGCATCGTCGTCGTCACCGGCCACGGCGCCGCTGCGGTCGAGCAGAGCGCGCGCGCCCCGGGGATCGCGTTCGTCCGCCAGGAGCCGCAGCTCGGCACCGGCCACGCGCTGCAGCAGGCGGTGCCCGTCCTCGACGACGACGGCACGACGCTGGTCCTGAACGGCGACGTCCCGCTGGTCGCCGGCGAGACCTTGAAGCGGCTCGTCGCCGCCGCAGGCGCCGACCGGCTCGCGTTGCTGACGGTCGGGCTCGAGAACCCGCACGGCTACGGCCGTGTCGTCCGCACCGCGAGCGGCGCGATCACCGCGATCGTCGAGGAAAAGGATGCCTCCGACGACGTTCGCGCGATTCGCGACGTCTACACCGGCGCGATGGCGGCACCGACGCGGGCGCTGAAGCGCTGGCTCGCCGCGCTGCGCAACGACAACGCCGCCGGCGAGTACTACCTCACCGATGTCGTCGGCCTGGCGGTCGCCGACGGCGTCGCCGTCGTCGGCGTCGCTGCGTACGACGAGACGGAAGTGCTCGGCGTCAACAGCCCGGCCCAGCTCGCTGCCCTCGAGCGACGTCTGCAGCACGCCGAGGCGGCACGGCTGATGGCCGCAGGTGTGCGGCTCGCAGATCCGGCACGGTTCGACGTCCGCGGCGCACTGCGCTGCGGGCGCGACGTCGAGATCGACGTCGGCTGCATCTTCGAAGGCACGGTCGAGCTCGGCGACGACGTTCGCGTCGGTGCCCATTGCATGCTCAGGAACGCGCGCATCGCCGCCGGCGCCGTGATCCGCCCGTATACGCACATCGACGGCGAGTCGCTCGGCGCGACCGTCGGCGAGCGGGCGCTGGTCGGCCCCTATGCGCGGCTGCGCGGCGGCGCCGAGCTCGGCGCCGAGGTCCACGTCGGCAACTTCGTCGAGATCAAGAACTCGACTCTCGGCGAAGGCGCCAAGGCGAACCACCTCGCCTACCTCGGCGACACGACGGTCGGCGAGCGCGTCAACTTCGGCGCCGGCAGCATCACCGCGAACTACGACGGCGCGAACAAGCACCGCACGGTGATCGGCGCCGACGCGCACATCGGCAGCAACTGCGTCCTCGTCGCGCCGGTCGAGATCGGCGCCCGCGCGACGATCGGCGGCGGCTCGACGATCGCCAAGCAGGCGCCCGCCGGCGAGCTGACGGTCGCGCGCGCGCGGCAGACGACGCTGCGCGGCTGGAAGAGGCCGGTCAAGCGCTGAGCGCGCCCACGGCGAGGCAGAGATCGGCCCACGCCTTCGCTTTCTCGGCCGGATGGCGGAGCAGGAAGGCGAGCGAGAAGGTGACGACGACCGGCACGCCGTCGTGCTCATGGACACGGCCGCGCAGGCCACCGAGCGGCGCCGTGGCGCCGAGCAGCGCGGCGGCAGCGGCACGACCGAGAGCGAGAACACAGCGCGGCCGGACCGCATCGATCGCCGCGCGCAGCGGCGGCGGCCCGATATCGGCGTCCGCGCCGCCAGCGGCCCCGCCGGCGGCGGCGACCGTGAAGCAGACGGCGCGGCGCTCGCGGCTCGGCGCGACGAGACCGACGCCGATCGCACGCAGCATGTTCTCGAGCAGCTGCTCCTGTTGCGGGTCGCCGTCGTCGAGCCGCTCGCTGACGACGAGCCAGTCGGCGGGCGCCAGGCCAGGCATGCGCGGCGGTCCGGGTGCCAGCTCGGCGGCGACACTGGATACCGCGGGCTCATTCTTCGTCGCTGCGCGCGCGCTCTCAACCGCACCGCGGCCGGCCGGCAATGCCAGCTCCCTCGCCGCGGGTGTCGGTGCGTCTTCCGGCAGCCAGAGCCGCACGCCCATCTCGCGCAGCATCGCGCGCTGGCGTTCAGTCCAGCGCATCGGCCGCCTCGCCTTCGACAACGTCGATGCTCATCACGATCGCGTCCTCGCGCTGCCCCTCGGGAGCGGGGTAGTAGCCCTTGCGACGGCCGACCGGCGAGAAGCCGAGCCGCCGGTACACCTCGCGTGCCTCGTCGTTGCTCTCACGGACCTCGAGCCACAGTCGGTCCGCCTGGCGCATCCGACACAGACGCACCAGCTCGGCGAGCAGGCGGCGGGCGTGGCCGCACCGCCGCGCCGCGGGTGCGATCGTGATGTTGAGCAGGTGCATCTCGCCGACACCCGGCATCGCGACCAGGTAGCCGACGAGGTCGCCGTCGACATGGTTGAGGGTCCACGCGGCATACCCGGCGACGAGCGAGTCGACGAAGTTGCCGCGTGTCCACGGAAACGCATAGACAGCAAGCTCGAGCTCGAGGACGCCGTCGAGCGACGCGACCGTCATCGGCCGCAGCATTGCCAGCGACGGGTCGAGGCGCGCACTCATGACGAAGCTCTGGCAGACCGCGCCGCGCGTTCCGCCTCCGTCTCGGCGACCTTGTCGCGCACGTAGAGCGGCAGCGCGAGCGCAGGATCGACGGCGGCGCCATCCCTCCACGCGCTCTCGGCCAAGCGCAGCAATGCAACTGCACTCGGCGCTGCGTCGGGCACGAGCCTGGCATTGCCGGTTCGAAGGCGAGCGCCGAAAACGCCGATCGCGTTGCCGGCGACGAGCGCCGGCGGCGCGGCACGCCAGCGCACCGCGAGCGATTCGCAGTCGACGAGCAACGGCGCGACGCGCGTCGTCCAGCGGCCGTCGGCGTGCTCGTACTCGGCGGCGTAGATCTCGTCCATGCGGGCGTCGAGCAGCGCCCAGACACGCGCGTTCGCGGCGTTACCGCGGGCGTCCTCGGCGACGGCGAGAAGCGTATCGATCGGCAGCACGCGCTTGCCGGCACCGAACGCCAGGCCCTGCGCGACCGCGCACGCCGTGCGCAGGCCCGTGAACGCGCCCGGGCCGCGGCCGAACGCGATCGCGTCGAGATCGGCGAGCCCGAGGCCGGCCTCCGCGAGGACCGCGAAAATCGTCGGCAGCAGCGTCGCCGACGCCCGGGCACCGCCGTCGCCGCCGCGAGCGAGCACGCGACCGCCGCTCTGCAGCGCGACCGTCATCCGCTCGGTGGAGGTGTCGAAGGCGATCAGCGCCGCCATCGCGATGAGCGCGCCGTGGCGTCGCCGGGAAGTCGCATCGGAACGAGTTTAGCGGCGCCGCCCACACGCAATCGCCGGCCGATCGCGTGCCATCATCGTCGCCATGCGATCGCCTTCGTCCAGCGCGCTGCGCGCGCGCATCGGCCGTGCCGCCGCGCTCGCGGCGGCGGCACTGCTCGCCGCGGCCGCCGCGACCGAAGCGGCAAGCGCGCGCGGGTCGACGAGGCCGCCGGCGGGGAGCGAAACGCGCGCGCTGCCGCGCACCGTCGAGTCGGCGCTCGTGCGCGGCGGCCTGCCGCGCGATGCCATGGTCGCCTGGGTGCAGGAGGTCGACGCGGCACGCCCGCGCCTCGCCTGGCAGGCCGACAAGGCAGTCAATCCGGCGTCGCTGATGAAGCTTGTCACCACCTTCGCCGGCCTCGAGCTGCTCGGCCCGGCGTACACCTGGTCGACGCCGGTCTGGCTGCAAGGCACCATCGCCGACGGCGTGCTCACCGGCAACGTCGTCATCAAGGGCAACGGCGATCCCAAGCTCGTCCTCGAACGCCTGTGGCTGCTGGTGCGCCGGCTGCAACAGGCCGGCATCCGCGAGATCCGCGGCGACATCGTCCTCGACCGCAGCGCCTTCGTTCCCGGTGACATCAACCCGGCCGACTTCGACGGCGAACCGCTCAGGCCCTACAACGCCGGCGCCGACGCGCTGCTCCTCAACTACCGCTCGGTGCTGCTGACGTTCACGCCCGATCCCGGACGCGGCGTGGCGACGATCGCCGTCGATCCGCCGCTCGCCGGCGTCCAGGTCGACGCCAGCGTGCCCATGACGAGCGGCCCGTGCGACGACTGGCGCGGAGCCCTCAGAGGCGAACTCGACGATCCCCTGCGCATGCACTTCGCGGGCGTGTTCCAGATCGCGTGCGGCGAGAAGGTCTGGCCGATCGCATACGCCGATCCGAAGAGCTACAACGCGCGTGCCCTCGCCGGCCTCTGGGCCGAAGAAGGCGGCAAGATGAGCGGTAGCGTCCGCGACGGCACCGCGCCGGCGCTGACGCCGAGCTTCGAGCTGCGCTCGCCGGCGCTCGCCGAGGTCATCCGCGACATCAACAAGCTCAGCAACAACGTGATGGCGCAGCAGCTGTTCCTCACCCTCGCCGCGACGCAGCGCGGCACCGGCACGCCGGAAGCGGCGCGCGAGGTCGTGCGCGACTGGCTGAAGAGCCGCGTCGGCAGCGCTGCGAGCGTCGCCGTCATCAGCAACGGCTCGGGGCTGTCGCGCGATTCGCGCCTCAGCGCAGCGCTGCTCGGCCGCCTGCTTCAGGCTGCGTGGTCGAGCGCGGTCATGCCGGAACTGATGAGCTCGCTGCCGGTGGCCGGCATCGACGGCACGCTGCGTCGCGCGAAAGGCGCGCCGGGTCGCGCGCACCTGAAGACCGGATCGCTGCGCGACGTCGTCGGCGTCGCCGGCTACGTCCTCGCCGATTCGGGCCGGCGCTACGTCGTCGTCGGCATCGTCAACCACGTCAACGCGAACGCGGCGCGGCCGGCGCTCGAGGCGCTCGCGGAATGGGCGGCGAGCGACGCGCCGGCGCTGTCGCCGACTGGTTCCGATCCGCCCTGACCGCTGCTGTGCCCTCGGATCAGAACGGGTTGTTCTGCGCGCGGTTGATCGCGAGCGTCCCCAAGCTGCTCTGCGCGGTCGCGCTCAGGTGTCGGTCGTCGGCCCAGAGGTCGGTGGCGAGGCCGCCGCTGATGAAGGTCTGCGCCGTGCAGTCGAGCGCCGACGGCGGCGTGAAGGTCGACTTGGTGAGGTCGCAGACGCCTAGGGTCGTGTTGGTGAAACCCCCGAAGCCGGGGACGGCGGCCGCCTCGGAGACGAACTCGTCGAGCAGGATCAGGCCAATCTTGCGCCCGTCATTGACGATCGTCGCCCGCATCTCGGCGTTGTAGCGAAACGAGAGTCGCGTCAGCAGCGCGGCGCGATCGGTGTCGGTGTTGGCGGCGCGCTCGGCGACACCGAACGGCGTCACGCCCATGTCGAAGATGGTCGACAGCAGCACCTTGGCGCCGAGGTCGGTGAGGCGATTGACCTGCCGGCCGGTCTCGGCACCGGCCGCCTCGACGTTGGCGACGAGCTCGGCCTCGCCCACGGCCGGGTACTGCGCGTACTGCGCGATGACGTCGTTGGCGCCGACCATCACGGTCACGAGGTCGCCGGCCTGGATCGGGCTGTCGGTCTGCTGGGCATCGATCTGCGGGCCCAGGTCGATCGCGCGGGCGCCGAGCTGGGCGCGGATCCGGCTCACGGGCGAGATGGCGGGCGACGTGCCGTTGTTGCACTCCGGGAAGACGAGCGCATAGAGCAGGGCAACGCTCTGGTTCCAGATCGGGTTGCTGCTGCACACGATCGTCTGGTCGACGTCGGAGACGGTCGCGTTGACGCTGTACTTGCGCCCGTCTGCGTCGCCTGCGGTGTCGACGATCATGCTCGATTCGTCACCGAACGCGATGACGCGGCTCGCCTGGAAGTGTGTCGTCGGCTCGCCGCCGCCGCACGCCGCCGCGAGCAGCGCTGCCGCGGCGGCGGTGATGCCGCCGAGCACGCGGCGCAGGTCAGGTCCAAGGTCGGTCATTCAGGGCTCCAGGATGGGTGATCGGGTTCATGTCGCCGCGGCGCGGCTGAGCCGGTCGCGCACCCCGTCCCACTCGGCACCGGGCGGCGGCTCCTCGACCCAGATCAGATGCACGCCCTCGCCGTCGAGTTCGCGCAGGATCGAAAACAATTCGTGCGCGGCCTGTTCCGGCCGCGCCGGCATGCGCCGATGGACGACGCCGGGAGCGACGCCCGAAGGGATCGAGCGCGAATATACCGCCAGCTTCAGCGAGTCGCCGCCGAGGACCTGCAGCGCGGCCTTCAGCATGCCGGTCTCCATGACGCGCAGCTTCGCCTTCGGCGCGTAGTGCGACGCCAGCGTGCCCGGCGCACGCGGCGCCTCCGGGCCGGCGCTGCGCAGGGGCGCGCCGGCGGCGGTCTCGATCCGATCGCGGGTCAGGATTCCCGGCCGCAACAGCACCGGCGACCCGGTCGAGCAGTCGACGATTGCCGACTCGATGCCGATGCGCGCGGCACCGCCGTCGAGGACGAGAAGGCCGGCCGTATCGGCGAATTCGTCGACGACGTGCGCGGCGGTGGTCGCACTGATGCGACCGAAGCGGTTGGCGCTCGGCGCTGCGATCCCCGGCACGGCGCGCTCGGCGGCTCTGGCTAGCAGGGAATGCGCGACCGGATGCGCCGGGCAACGCAGCCCGATCGTCGGCGCGCCCGCGGCGGCGGCGTCGGCGACGCCTGCGGCGCGCAGCACGATCACGGTCAGCGGCCCCGGCCAGAACGCGTCGATCAGGCGCTCCGCGAGCGGCGGCATCGCGGCGACGAAGCGCTCGGCGTGCGCACGATCGGCAACGTGGACGATCAGCGGGTGGTCGGCCGGCCGCCCTTTCGCCGCGAAGATCTTCGCCACTGCGGCATCGCTGTCGGCGCGTGCGCCGAGGCCGTAGACGGTCTCGGTCGGGAACGCGACGAGATCGCCTGCAGCGATCGCATCGGCAGCGCGGTCGATCGCTGCCGCGTCGAGACCGTCGAGGCGCATGCGCTACTTTGTTCCGCCGACCACACCGAGCCACGCGAGGCCAAGCCGGCGCGCCGCCTCTCCGGCGTTCGCTTCGGCGTCGCCGCCGCTTGCCGCAGTGACCGTGAGATGGCCCATCTTGCGGCCGGGCCTCGCTTCGTTCTTGCCGTACAGGTGAAGGTGCGCGCCGGGCAGCGCCAGCACCTCGCGCCAGTCAGGAGCGACGCCGCCGGTCCAGAGGTCGCCGAGGAGGTTGAGCATGACTGCCGGTGAATGCTGGCGCGGCGCAATGAGCGGCGCTCCGGTCATCGCCCGCACCTGGAGATCGAACTGCGACACGTCGCACGAGTCGATGCTGTGGTGGCCCGAGTTGTGCGGCCGCGGCGCCATCTCGTTGGCGACGAGCGCGCCGCCTTCGAGAACGAAGAACTCGACGCAGAGAACGCCAACGTGGTCGAGTGCGCCGGCGAGCCGCTCGGCGAGCACGATCGCTTCGGCCGCCGTCGCCGCGGCAACGACGCTGCGCGCCGGCACGCGGGTGACGGCGAGGATGCCGCCGGCATGGACGTTGTCGTGGACCGGCAGGTGAACGACCACGCCCTGCGCGCTGCGGGCGACGACGACGCTCATCTCGGCGGCCAGCGGCAGGCGCTTCTCGAGCACGCACGGCACGGCGCCGAGCGCGTCGAAGGCGGCGGCGATGCCGGCACGGTCGCGCACCGATTGCTGGCCCTTGCCGTCGTAGCCGAGGCGCGCGGTCTTCAGGATGCCGGGCAGGAGCGCGTCGTCGACCCGTGCCAGGTCGGCGCGCGACGCGATCGTTGCGTGCGGCGCGCAGGCGACGCCGCTGCGAACGAACGCTGCCTTCTCGGCGGCGCGGTCCTGACAGACGGCGACCGAGGCGGCTGCCGGCGCGACCGGCCGCCGGCGCGCGAGTGCCTCGAGCGCGGCAGCGGGAACGTTCTCGAACTCGGTGGTGACGGCGGCGCAGCGCTCGGCGAGACGCGCGAGCGCCGCGGAGTCGAGGTAGTCGGCGCGGATGTGCTCGTGCGCGACCAGTCCCGCAGGGCTCGACGGGTCGGGGTCGAGCACCGCCGTGCGGTATCCCATCGCCTGCGCCGCGTGGACGAACATGCGGCCGAGCTGGCCGCCGCCGAGGACGCCGAGCGTGGCGCCGGGGGCGATGTACGGCGTTGCCGACGCCTCGCCGCCGCGCGCGCTGCGCGGTCCTGCCACGCTCGCGCTCACTTCAGCTCGCCGCTCATCGCCCGCGCTGCCTCGGTCTGGCGCTGGCGGAAAGCATCGAGCCGGTCGCGCAATCCGCGGTCGTCGGTGGCGAGCATCGCGACCGCGAACAGCGCTGCGTTCGCCGCGCCGGCCGCGCCGATCGCAAAGGTCGCGACCGGAACGCCCCTGGGCATCTGGACGATCGAGTAGAGCGAGTCGACGCCCTTCAGGATGCGGCTCTCGACCGGCACGCCGAGCACCGGCACCGTCGTCTTGGCGGCGAGCATGCCGGGCAGGTGCGCCGCACCGCCGGCACCGGCAATGATCGCCTTCAGGCCGCGCGCGGCAGCGCCTTCGGCATAAGCGAACATCTCGTCCGGCATGCGATGCGCCGAGACGACGCGCGCTTCGTGGGCGATGCCGAACTCGGCGAGAATCTCGGTGGCGGCGCGGAGCGTTTCCCAGTCGCTGCTGGAGCCCATGACCACGCCGACCACCGCCGGGGCGCTGCGCACGGCGTTCGCTTTCGGGGTTCGTGACAAGAGGCTTGAATTGTAGGCGGCGAGGCTTCACCTCCGGATTTCAGGCGTCCGCCGGCGGCGCTCTCCCTTCGCGGCTCGACACCATGCAGAACATCACCCACAAGAACCTCGAAGCCGACCTCGTCAACGCCTCGCTCGCGCAGCCCGTGCTGCTCGACATCTGGGCGCCGTGGTGCGGGCCGTGCAAGACGCTCGGCCCGATCCTCGAGAAGCTCGAAGTCGCCTACGCCGGCCGCTTCAAGCTCGTCAAGCTCGACGCCGACGAAGAGCCCGAGATCGCGCAGCAGCTGTCGCAGATGTTCGGCGTCCGCAGCATCCCGTTCTGCGTCCTCTTCAAAGGCGGCCAGCCGGTCGACGGCTTCGTCGGCGCGCTGCCCGAGGCCGAAGTGCGCAAGTTCCTCGACAAGCACGTGGCGAGCGCCGAGGAGCAGGCGGCGGAGGAAGACGTCCAGGCCGCCGAGGAAGCGCTCGCCGACGGCGACACCGGCGTCGCGATCGACCGCCTGCAGGCCGCGCTCGCCACCAATCCCGGCAACGACACCGCGCGCTACGACTACATCCGCGCCTTGCTCAACGCCGGTCATGTCGGCGAGGCGCGCAGCGCGTACGACGCGGTCGCGGCCAACCCGGTGCTCGACGCCCGCCTGGTCGCCGCCGGCCACTGGATCGCCGCCCTCGAGGCCGCGCCCAAGGCGCGGCCGCGCGACTCGCTGGCAGCGGCCATCGCCGCCGACAAGCGCAACTTCGGCGCACGCTTCGAGCTCGCCCAGCTCCACTTCGCGAAGGGCGAGTTCACGCAGGCGATGGACGAGCTGCTCGAGATCGTGATGCGCGACAAGTCGTGGCAGGACGAGCTGGCGCGAAAGACCTATGTCGCGATCCTGCAGATCATGGCGAAGCCGGCGGCGGCGCCGAAGGCCGACGCTGCGGCGCCGAAGGGAGCGCTCGAGGTCGCGGGCAAGGCGGTGACGCCGCCGAGCGATCCGGTCGTCGACGCCTACCGGCGCAAGCTCAGCATGGCGCTGTTCTGAACCGCGCCCTGCGCGGGAACCGGCGCAGTCGCGTGCCACGCCGGCGCGTTCAGGCCGGCGCAGTGATCGCGCGCAGCGCCTCTCGGTAGCCCGCCGCCGTCTGCGCGATGACCTCGTTCGACAAGGTCGGCGCCGGCGCCTTCTTGTTCCACGGCGCGCCGTCGATCCGCACCGCCTCGAGCCAGTCGCGAACGAGCTGCTTGTCGAGGCTCGGCGGATTCGCTCCTTCGGCGTAGCTCGCCGCCGGCCAGAAGCGCGACGAGTCGGGCGTCAGCACCTCGTCCATCAGCGTCAGCGTGCCGGCGTCGTCGAGGCCGAACTCGAACTTGGTGTCGGCGATGACGATGCCGCGCGTCAGCGCGAACGCAGCCGCCTCGCTGTAGAGGCGGATCGCGATCGCGCGCATCTTCGTCGCGAGGTCGGTGCCGACGATGTCGCCGGCGCGCGCGAAGTCGATGTTCTCGTCGTGGTCGCCCATCTCGGCCTTGGTCGCCGGTGTGAAGATCGGCGCCGGCAGCTTGGCCGCGTTGCGCAAGCCGGGCGGCAGCTGGACGCCGCAGATCGCGCCGCTCTGCTGGTACTCCTTCCAGCCGCTGCCGGCGAGATAGCCGCGCACGACGGCCTCGATCGGCAGCGGCTTCAGACGCTTGACGAGCATCGAGCGGCCGCGCACCTGCGTGCGCTCGTCGACGGCGACGACGCTCTCGGGCTCGTCGCCGGTGAGGTGATTGGGGGCGAGGTGGCCGAGGCGCGCGAACCAGAACAGCGCCATCTCGGTCAGCACCCGGCCCTTGCCCGGGATCGGCTCCTTCATGATGACGTCGAACGCGCTCAGGCGATCGCTCGCGACCATCAGCATGCGGTCGGCTCCGACTGCGTAGTTCTCGCGCACCTTGCCGCGCGCGATCAGCGGCAGCGAGCGGAGGTTGCTCTCGTAGAGCGGCGCGTCGTCGCCGCCGGAAGCGCTCACACGACGGTCTGCGCGAGCTCGCCCTGCGCATAGCGGCGGGCGATCTGCGGCAGCGGCTCGGCGGCGATCTTCGCGGCCTGTCCTTCGCAGCCGAATTGCAGGTAGCGCTCGCGGCAGATCTTCCTCGCCGCTTCGCGCGCCGGCTTCAAATAGTCGCGCGGATCGAACTTGTCGGGGTTCTCCGCCAGGTACCTGCGGATCGCGCCGGTCATCGCCAGCCGGATGTCGGTGTCGATGTTGATCTTCCTCACGCCGTGCTTGATCGCTTCCTGGATCTCCTCGACCGGAACGCCGTACGTCTCCTTCATCTTGCCGCCGTGCTCGCGGATCTCGGCGAGCAGGTTCTGCGGCACGCTCGACGAGCCGTGCATCACGAGGTGCGTGTTCGGGATCCGGCGGTGAATCTCCTTGATGCGGTCGATCGCGAGGATGTCGCCGGTGGGCTTCCTGGTGAACTTGTAGGCGCCGTGGCTGGTGCCGATCGCGATCGCGAGCGCGTCGAGCTGGGTGCGCTTGACGAAGTCGGCCGCCTGCTCGGGGTCGGTCAGGAGCTGGTCGCGCGTCATCGTCGCCTCGGTGCCGTGGCCGTCCTCCTTGTCGCCGCGCATCGTCTCGAGCGAGCCGAGGCAGCCGAGCTCGCCCTCGACCGTGACGCCCTTCGCGTGCGCCATGTCGACGACCTTCTTGGTGACGTCGACGTTGTAGTCGTAGCTCGCGATCGACTTGCCGTCGGCTTCGAGCGAGCCGTCCATCATCACCGAGGAGAAGCCGAGCTCGATCGCGCTCCTGCAGATGTCGGGGCTCTGGCCGTGGTCCTGGTGCATGACGAGCGGCACCTTCGGCCACGACTCGATCGCAGCCTGGATGAGGTGCTTGATGAAGGGCTCGCCCGCGTACTTGCGCGCGCCCGCGCTCGCCTGCAGGATGACCGGCGCGCCGACCTCGTCGGCGGCGGTCATCACCGCCTGCACCTGTTCGAGGTTGTTGACGTTGAAGGCGGGAATGCCGTAGCCGTGCTCGGCGGCGTGGTCGAGCAGCTGGCGCATGGAGACGAGGGGCATGATGGAAACCTCGGTGAGACAGGAGCGCGCTCGCAGGCGGCGGCGCAAACAAACACTGTAGCAAGACCGGCGAGCTGCAGCGGGAGCCTATGCTTGGCCGGCGGCAGCACCTTCTGACTCCGGGAGCGCAACCATGTTCGATCCACAGCTGATGGCCGGCCAGCGAATCCTCGTCACCGGCGGCGGCACCGGCCTCGGCCAGGCAATGGCCGAGCAGTTCCTCCGCCTCGGCGCCGACGTCGCCATCTGCGGCCGCCGCAAGTCGGTCTGCGACGCGACCGCCGACGCCTGGCGCGCGCAGTTCCCCGCGCGCCGGATCGACACCTTCGGCGTCGACATCCGCAACGCCGACGCCGTCGAGGAGATGGTGGCGTCGCTCTGGCAGTCGGGGGCGCTCACCGGCCTCGTCAACAACGCCGCCGGCAATTTCGTGGCGCCGACCGAAAGCCTGTCGCCACGCGGCTTCGACGCAATCGCGGGCATCGTCTTCCACGGCTCGTTCTACGTCACGCAGGCGGTCGGCAAGCGCTGGGTCGCGGCGGCGAAGGCGGGCGAGTGGACGCCTGTCCAGCCGTATCGCAGCGTCATGAGCATCATCGTGACCTGGGTCGACAACGGCTCGCCCTACGTCGTCCCGTCGGCGATGAGCAAGGCCGGCATCGAGGTGATGACGAAGTCGCTCGCGATCGAATGGGCGCGCTACGGCATCCGCCTCAATGCCGTCGGCCCGGGCGAGATCCCGACCGAAGGCATGAGCAAGCGGCTGAACCCCGGACAGGACCCCGGCGAGCGGTCGCGCGAGAACAATCCGATGGCGCGCAACGGCAAGATGAGCGAGCTGCAGAACCTCGCGACGTTCTTGATGGCGCCGGGGCACTGCGACTGGCTGACGGGGCAGAGCATCTTCATGGACGGCGCGCATGCGCTCGCGACGGGGGGCAACTTCTACGAGCTGCGCAAGTGGAGCGACAGCGACTGGATGCAGGCACGCGAGATGATCGAGAAGCAGAACGCGAAGGACAAGGCGCAGCGGTGAAGCCCTTTGACTGACGGCGAGCCGCTCGATCGTCAGCGACACCCTCAGCTTGGCAGCTTCACCGGCAACGGCGACCCTGCCTTGCCGCTGATGCGGGCGAGATGCTTGTCGAGCGACACCAGGGCCTCGCACCCGCTGCTCGTCGTGCAATGCAGGGCATCGGCGAAGTCGACGCCGCCGCGATGCAGATCGATCGCGTCCTTCACGGCTTCCCATCGCTCGACGGTGACATGGGCCATTCCCATCAAGTGCTGCCGGCGCGCCTCGGGATCGGCGGCGTCGTGGCAATAGAACCGGGCGGGAACGTTCGTGTCGACGGCGATCACGTCTTGCCGCCACGCCGATGAAGCGACGCCCCCAGGTGCCAGCTCCTCAGCAACTCGAAACCCTCGAACCACGTCCCGCGCCTCTGCAGGCACGCGAGCTGATCGAGGCGCAGCACGCGAACGACAGGGTGCAGCGCTGATCGCTTCCTGCCGCGGCCTTGCGCTGCTACCCGATCGCCGTTGACAACGCCAGGCAAAGGGGCAATGCCCGGCCGCTAAGGTGGAACCGATGGCTCTGGAAGAGATCGCCCGCGCCTGGGCCGGGCCGCTGGGCGTGGCCGTCGTGGCCATGCTCGGGGCCCTCCTCGCGTACCGCATCGGCCGCTCCGTCGTCCTGCGGCTGACCCGGCATTCGCTCGTCCTGCGCGCGATGGTCGAGCACATGCACGGGCCGCTGCACCTGCTGCTGCCGCTCGCCGCGCTGGCGGTCGTGCTCGACGGCGCGCCCGATACGCTGCCGGGGATCGGCGGTGTGCTCCACCTGGTCGGCGTGCTGCTGATCGCCGCGGGCACGTGGGTCGCGATCGCCGCGGTGCAGGGCATCGGCGAGGTCGTCGCCGTGCTCAACCCGCAGGACGTGGCCGACAACCTGCAGGCGCGCCGCGTCCTCACGCAGACGCACGTGCTGACGCGGATCGCAAGCGGCGTGCTGGTCTTCGCCGGCCTGGCCTTCATCCTGATGACGTTCCCGCGCGCGCGCCAGTTCGGCACCAGCCTGCTCGCGTCGGCGGGGCTCTCGGCGCTGGTGATCGGGATCGCCGCGCGCTCGGTCTTCAGCAACCTGCTCGCCGGCCTGCAGATCGCGCTGTCGCAGCCGATCCGCATCGACGACGTGCTGATCGTCGAAGGCGAGTGGGGCCGCGTCGAGGAGATCACGGGCACCTACGTCGTCCTCAAGATCTGGGACGAGCGCCGCCTCGTCATTCCGCTGCAGTGGTTCATCGAGCATCCGTTCCAGAACTGGACGCGCAAGACCGCGCAGATCATCGGCAGCGTGCTGCTCTGGGTCGACTACACGACCGACCTCGAGCCGTTGCGGGCCGAGGCGACCCGCCTGGCGAAGTCGTCGAAGGACTTCGACGGCCGGGTCTGCCTGCTGCAGGTGGTCGACACGAGCGAGCGCAGCATGCAGCTGCGGCTGATCGTCAGCTCGCAGACGGCGGGGCAGAACTGGGACCTGCGCTGCCTGCTGCGCGAGAGCCTGATCGCGTTCCTGCAGCGCGAGCAGCCGCAGGCGCTGCCGCGCGTGCGCGCCGAGCTGCAAAGCGCCGAGGCGGCGCGCGAGGATGCCGGTCGGAAGCCCATCGATTCACGCGCGACGGCGCGCAAGCTCCACGGCCGCCTCGCGGGCACCGAGCCGGATGTGCGCGGCGATGCGGCGGTAAGCGACGCGACCGGGATGGCCGGCCTCACCGCGCCGACCGGCGGCGTTCCCGAGACGGACGCGGCGGGATCCGGCGGACGCTAGCCGCGGCGCGCGGTTCGCTCGGCAGCCGAGCGCACGATGCGCCTTTCGAGCCGCGGTCACGGCGGCTTCGTCGCTCCTGAAGGATTGATCGTGATGCCGCGGCTGCGAAGTTGCTCGACGATGCTGCGTGCGTTGGCGTTGCCTTCGCCGGCCAGCTTCGCCGTCGCCGTGGCGACCTCGTCCAACGCGGTCCGCACCTTCTTCGCGGCCTGCTCCTGAACCAGCAGCCCCGACTGAACGGCGTCGAGCTGGCGCTGTTCGCGGACGAGCTGCAGCGTTTGAAAGGCGAGCCAGCAAGTCAAGGCGAGCGCCGGCAGAAGGATGGGCACGAACGCGCTCCGTTGCGGCGCATCGTTCACGCTCTGCTCGTCATCCATGGAACGGGGTCCGGAGAGAACCGATCGCCGCCGTCACTTGTGGCCGGTGCCGTTGGCTGCGGCGCTCGCCGACGGCGCCGCGGCGCCGTTCACGGTCACGCTCAGGCCCTGGGCGGCGAGGATGTCGAGCAAGCGGCGGTCGTTGGTTCTCGTTCCCAGCTCCGCAAGCGCCTTGACGATCTCGCGGTACAGGCCTTCCAGGGCGACCGATTGCTGGATGAATTGCTGGCGCTGCGCGATCTCCTGCTGGGAATCGCGGTTGAAGGTGAAGAGCGCGGCGTTGACGAACGTCAGCAGTAGGGCCAGGACGCCGAGGACGGTCAGCGCGACGAACTGCCGCCCGCTCAGCATGCGGTGCGGCGCCGACCCGGCACGGCCCGACGTCGCGACGCGCTGACGATGACCATCATCCCGAGCACCATCAGCGCCCAGGTCGAGGGCTCTGGGACCGCAACCGGAATCGCGACCACGTCGATCGTTCCGTCGGGGCCCAGGTGCAGGTCGCTGATGTCGAAGGCGGACGAGACCGCGGTGATGTTCGCGGCGCTGACCACGTCTTCCCACGTCTGGCCCGGCGCGAACGCGGTCGACAGCCCGCTGACTCCGCCGGTGGCTGGGTCGATCGATTGCAGGAACGTGTCGAGATCAAATCCGCCGGAGGCCGCGAAAGCGTTCGGATCGGTGTCGCCGAGGAAATTGAAGACGATGTGCAACGCCGTCAGATCGAAGGTCGATGTGTTGCCGATGCGGAGATGGTCGACGTCGAACCCGGCGGCGTCGCCGAGGATGTCGAGGACCAGCATGCTGCCCGGAAGCGTGACCAGATTGCATTGGATCGTGACGCGGCCGGGTGAGTTGCCCGGGCTGATCGTGCCGGCGATGATGACGTCGCCGCTGGCCTCGATGACACCGCCGTCGCCGCTGAGAAGCCCGCCCGCGCCGAGCTCGAAGGTCGTCGTTCTGACCGTGCTGTTGTTGAGGATCAGCGTCCCTGCGCCTCCCGGGCCGGCGGTCGTCGCGCCGACGCCGACGTAGCCGGCGTTTATCACCGATCCCGCATTCAGCGAAAGCACGCCGGTCGCGGTCGGTTGCGCTGCGATCAGCAGCGAGCCGTCGGCGCCGCTCGCGGTCGGGTTGCCGACGTTCATCGTGCTGCTCGTCAACGTGGCGATGCCGTTGCCGTCGTAGCCGATGCGCGCCGTCGCCAGGCCCGGAGCGGCGAGGATGTTGATCTGCGACCCGGTCACGCTCAGGACCCCGTTTCCGGTCGCGCCCGGCGTGTCGGGCCTGCCGCCGACGTTCAGGGCGGCCCCGAGGGTTCCGGCATTGGTGATCGAGAGAACACTGCCGTTCGCGATCGTGGCGATGCCAGTCCCGCCGGCGATGCCGACCGAAAGGTTCGCGCCGCTCGCGTTGCTGGCGATGGTTTGCTGGCCCGACAGGGCGATGACGCCATGATCGACGAGCAACGTTCCGAATCCCGTGGCGGTTCGCCCGACGCTGAAGGAAGTCGCCGCGACGGTGCCCTGGTCGCTCACTGCCAGCGAGCCGGTCCCACCGCGCCCGACCGTGACGGCGCCGTTGGCGCCGCTGGCGTTGAACGCGCTGCCCGCTCCGGTGATCGTCGCGGTGCCGGTGCCGCCGGCGGCGGTATCGCTGTTGCCGCCGACGCTGATGATGTTGGCGGCGATCGACGAGCCGCTGCCCACGGTGAGCGTGCCGGCGCTTCCGGCCGTGCTTGCGACCGTCGCCGTGCCGGTCGCACCGACGTTGACGGTGCTGCCGCCGGCCATGGTCATGAAGCCGGTGCCGCTGGTGCCGCCCACTTGCAGCGAAGCACTGGCCGCAGTACCGGTGAAGTTGATTGCCGAAGCGCCCGACATGTTGAGCGTGCCCGTTCCACCGGCGAGCGACGACGTGCCGCCGAGGATCACGCTCGCGCTGTCGATCGTGTTGTTGATGTTGATGACGGCGCCGTTCTGCATCGTCAGCAACGCGTTGGCGCCGACGCCGCGGCCGACGCGGACACCGGCGCCGATCGGCGCACCGTTGAAGAAGATGACGCCGTCGAGATTCACGCTCGAATGGTCGAGCGTCGCGGTGCCGCTGCCGCCGTTGTCGGCGATGGCAAAGCGCGACGCGACGATCTGCGCGCCGTTGGTCATGGTGAGCACGCCCGACCCCGTCGCCGTGTTGCTGACAATGACGTTGCGCTGGCCGTTGGCCAGGATCGAGACGGTCGCGCCGTCGCTGATCGTCATCTGCGCGTCGCCGCCGTTGCCGACGATGACGTAAGGCGACGCATCGGTGCCTGCCGACGTCGACGACACGACGACCGACGAGCCGACGCCGGACACGGTCGCCGCGCCGGTGACGCCGACGTGGTCGGCGATCCGCAGGCCCACCCCGCCCGCGGGCGCCGCCGACCCGTTGTCGCCGATGAAAAGCGACCCCCCGCCCGTGATGTTGAGTGCACCACTGACACCGCCGTTGGCGCCCACCAACACGAGGCCGCCGACACCGTCGAGGCCCTGGGTGTTCTGGCCGCCGACGCCGGCAACGGCGAGCTGCGAGCCGGCGCCGCTGATGTTGACGACGCCGGTGGTTCCGAAGCGGCCGATGTCCACGAGCAGCAGGCCGTTCGCCCCCGTGCCCGACACGGTGCCGCCGGCGGTGATGTTCACGGTGGCGCTGCCACCGGTCGATGTCGGGCCGCCGCCGACATTGAGAACGCCAGTGTCGCCCGCGAAGCGAACCGATCCTCCGGTGGTCACCGTCAACGTGCTCGACGATCCGGGGTCGTGCGACATGCTCAGGAACGGCAACGAATTGTCGGTCGCGGGATTCGCCCGCGACCCCGAGATGCTCAGCGTGCCGCCGTTGCTGATCGTGACGTTCGCAGCGGCGTTGCCGCCATTGCCGGCGAGCGAGAGACCGGCTTGCGCTCCTCCGTTGGCGAGATCGCGCGTGATGGCCCAGGTCGAGCCTGGACCGTCGATCGTGACGTTGCCAGTGACGATCCCGGCCTGTCCGAAGTTGGCTGCGACCAAGCCGACGCCCGTGGAGGACGCCAGCCCCCCGTTGACGATGGAGAGGGT
Organism: Caldimonas sp.; assembly: GCA_036496385.1. Lineage (GTDB taxonomy): Bacteria > Pseudomonadota > Gammaproteobacteria > Burkholderiales > Burkholderiaceae_C > Schlegelella_A. Next base: position 21,303 of record DASXLD010000011.1, read on the forward strand.
CGCCGAGGTGTGGGCGCCGGGTGTTCCGAAGCCAGGCCCCAGCTGCCCTATGCCGACGATGAGCTGACCCAAGCCAGTGACCGAGCCATTGTTGACGGCCAGCGTGCCGGTCGATCCGGCGGCATTGCCGACAACGTTGAATGGGCACGCAAGCGGCGAGGAGCATGCGATCAGGCCGCCCGCCGAGACATTGACCGTGCCCGTTCCCCAATGGCCGATATCGAGCCCGTTCTGGACCGCCCCGCCGGTCAGGTGAATGATGCTTCCCGCGCCCGTGACGTTGACGAAGCCGATGCCCAGTCCGCCGTTCCCGAGGACGATCTGCGCCGCCGTCAGAACGCCGCCGCCGGTGACGTTCACCGTGCCGATCGTGCCGACACCTGCGGGCGTGTTGCCGATGAAGATCTGCTGCCCGGAAAGATCGACAGCGGATGCCGCGGTGAACGGCGGCGAGACGTCGCCGGCCCGCGTCACGTCCGCCGCGGCGTGCTCCGCGACGAGGAGCGACGCGAGGAACGCGAGAACGACGGGGGCAGTGCAAGTCGCGCGAGCTGGGCGGCGAGCAACATGTCCCGCTCCAGCGCGGTCACCGCGCGTCGGCTGTCGCATCTTGTCCTCCGATCTTCTGCTTGTTGGGATCGAATATCGCGCGTTCCGTGAACTGCGTCGCTCGCCGAAGGGGGTGCCGAATGCCGCACCCCGCGATCGAGGGGCGTGGTTTCCCTAGGTCACAGGGGCACTCCACGCGGCCTTCGGCGACAGAGCACGTTGCCGGCAGGACTCCAGCAATGCCCGCGTCGTCTCGGCCGTCGCCGCGCCGTTCGGAGCGAGGGCCGACTGAATCTCGAGCGCTCTCGCCAACGCGACTTCCGCCGCCGCGAGATCACCGACGGCGACCAGGGCACGGCCGTGCAGGTTCAAGGTCGACCCGAGGACTGGATGAGCGCTGCCGAACAGGCGTTCAAGAATTCGCGCCGCACGCAGCGCCGGCTCGACGGCGTCGACAGGAGCGCCGAGCGCGAGCCTGATCTCGGCCAAGCAGATCAGACCCCATGCGGTCCATTCGTGGTCGGGCCCGAAGACGCCCTCCCAGATCTCCAGGGTGCGGCGCGCCAGGGGCTCCGCCTCCACGGAACGGCCGAGTGCACGCAACGCCTCGGCCAGATGCCACATCGTCAATCCGAGGTCGGCGTTGTCGGCAGGAAGCCGCCGCTGCTGGATGGCAAGCGCCCGCCGCAACACCGGCTCGGCGCCGGTCGCGTCGCCCTTCTTCACCAGCACTTCCCCGAGCGAAGTCAGCGCGTCGGCCGTCTCCGGCGTATCGGGCCCCGACACGCGCTCGCGAACCTGCAGCACGCGCCGGCTGAGCTCCTCGGCTTCGTCGAGACGGTCGAGCTCCTTGACCACGTAGGCGAGGTCGCTGAGGGTTGCCAACGTCAGTCGATGCTCTGCGCCGAGGACGCGCTCGCGCACGGCGAGCGCACGGCGAAAGAACGGTTCCGCCGCGGCGTAGTCACCGCGCCCCTGCAGCACGCCGCCGAGGACGGCGACGGTGCGGACCGTATCGAGGTGGTCGGCTTCGAGCTCGCGCTCCTGGATCACGAGCGCCCGTCTGAGCGCCGGCTCGGCGACCTCCATGTCGCGCCGCTGGACGGCCATGCGTGCCAGGTTCGTCAGCGCTCGGGCGGTCTCGACATGGTCCGGCCCGTGATGCTGCTCGCAGATCTCGACCACCGACTGCGCCAGCGGAAAGAGAGTCGCATTCGCGAACGCGCGGAGGTAGTTGACGAACTGGGCATCGAACCAGCTCGCGAAGGAAGCGGGATCGGCGAGGCGGCGGTGGTCGTGCGCCTCGGCCAGTGCCCGGCACGCCGCCGGCGTCACTTCTTCCGGGCTCGTGACCTCGGCGCGTGCACTCCAGAACGCGCCGACGCGCTCGTGGCCTCGCTGCCGCTGCTCCCTCAGCACGGTACCGTAGGCGACCTGGTGCAGCAGGTGGTGGTGAAAGGCGTACTCGCCGTTGTCGAGCTGACCGTCGCGTCGCACCACCAGCTGCTTTCGCAGCAGCATGGGGATCGCGTCGATCGCCGCGGCGTCGATCGCGGCGAGCGCCTGGTCCCAGAACACGTGACCGACCACCGCGGCTTGTTGCAGCGCCGACTTTTCGCGTTCGCCCAAAGCATCCAGTCGCGCCTGCAGCACGCCGGTGAGGGTCGTCGGCACGTGCACCCGGAGGAGCTTGTCGGGAAGGACATGCCAGCGCTCGGCGTCGACTTCGATGACGCCATCGTCGATCAGCATCTTGACGAGCTCTTCCATGTAGAAGGGGTTGCCTTCGGCGCCATCCGTGATCACCGCGCGCAGCGCCGCCGGCACATCGTCGATTCGCTGCAGCAGGACGTCGGCGAGCTCGCGGCTGAACGTCTTGTCGAGCGGCGTGAGATCGACCCGCTTGTGGGCGATGTCGCCCTCGACCCAATCGACCTGCGTCTCGAACAGGGTCGGGCGGGTCATGATCAGGCTGAGCAGCGGCGTGTCCTGGCTCGCCGACAGCAGCCGGCGCATGAACGAGAGCGTGCCGGCGTCGGCCCAATGGAGGTCGTCGAGAACGACGACCACCGGGCGACTCTCGCCGAGGCGGTGCAGGCACAGCAGGCAGGCGTCGAAGGCCAGCTCCTTGAACCGCGCCTCGTCGCCGAGAAGCTCCTGGACATGCGCGCTGGTCGAGAAGTCGAGCCCGATCAGCTGGCCGATGAGATGGATCGGCGCTTCGCCCTCTTCGCTGAAGAGCGGCGCCAGCCGCTCGCTGAGCTTCTGCCGCGCCGACTCGGCCGAGTCGCTGTCGACGATCTGGACCTGGCCGAGCAGCATGTCGCGCAGGACGCCGTACGGGTGCAACGCGCTGCGCGGGTGCGCGCGGCCGAGCAGCAGCCAGCAGGCGTCGAGATCCAGCGTCTGCTGGAACTCGGCGAGCAGCCGGCTTTTGCCGAGGCCGGCCTCGCCGACGATGGTGATCGCCCGCGAACGGCGCTCGGCGCCGGTGGCGACGAACGTCGCCCGGACGAGATCGAGCTCGGTCTCGCGGCCGATCATCTTGGTGTGCACGCCCTCGATGCCGCGGCTCGCGACCCGAAATGCCCTCGGCTTCGCGCGCTCGACGAGATAGCTGCGCAACGGCTGCTCGATCCCCTTGACCAGGACCGGCACCGGCTCGCTCACTTCGAACAGGCCGCGCACGTGACGGTACGTGTCGTGACTGATGCGCAGCCGGCCCGGCGGCGCGCTCTGCTCCATGCGCGCCGCGACGTTCACGGTCGCGCCGCGAATGCTGCCTTCCGCATCGACGCCGCCGCCGAGCAGCACCGTGCCGGTGTGCAGCCCGGCTCGCACGTTGAAGTCGGGCACGCGATGCCGCCGCCGGACCTCGGCGGAATGCGCCTGCGCGTCTTCGAGGATCGCCAGGCCGGCGCGGACCGCGCTTTCGACGTCTCCTTCGTTGGCCTCCCCGGCACCGAAGGCAGCGAGCATGCCGTCGCCGGTGTACTGCAGCACCCTGCCGAAATGCGTGCTGACGATCGCCGTGAAGCGCTCGAGCGCGCCGTCCATGATCGCGTGGATCTCCTCGGGATCGAGCTGCTGGCCCATCGCCGTCGAGCCGACGACGTCGACGAACAGCACCGTGACCTGCTTGAGCTGCTGCTGCGCCTGTTTCTCGTGCGAGCGCAGCGCGTCCAGCTCGCTCTGCAGCGGCGCCAGCACGGTTGCGATCACCGCTTCACCGAGCGTCGCCCGCTGCGCCTCGAGCGCAGCGATGGCAGCCGAGAGTTGCGCGATGCGGTCGTTCATGCGAGGTGCTGGCGAGCGTAAGGGAAAATCTCTCCGTCAGCCACAGTGGCGTCCATTGCAGCGTCGGCCCGCTGCGTCGTCATCCCTCTTCCTACTGAGAGCGAGCCGGGGCGGCGGTCCCGGTCACTGCCTCGAACGGTCTCAGCCCCGCAACCGAAATCTCTGCAGCTTGCCCGTCTCCGTCCGCGGCAGCGAGTCGCGGAACTCGATCGCGCGCGGGTACTTGTACGGCGCGACGCTCGCCTTCACGTGGTCCTGCAGCGCCTTGACCATCACCTCGCCCGCCGCGTGCGGCTCGCGCAGGACGACGAAGGCCTTGACGATCTGGCCGCGCTCCTCGTCGGCAACGCCGATGACCGCGCACTCGGCGACGGCCTCGTGCTGCAGCAGGGCGTCCTCGACCTCGACCGCGGCGATGTTGTAGCCGGCCGAGACGATCATGTCGTCGGTGCGCGACTGGTAGAAGAAGTAGCCGTCGGCATCCATCAGGTAGGCGTCGCCGGTGTAGTTCCAGCCGTCCTTCACGTAGTCGGCCTGGCGCGGGTCGTCGAGGTAGCGGCAGCCGGTCGGGCCCTGCACGGCGAGGCGACCGATGGTCCCAGGTGCAACTTCCTTGCCAGCGTCGTCGACGACGCGGGCGCGATAACCCGGCACGGCCTTGCCGGTCGCGCCCGGACGAGCGTCGGCCTCGTCGGCGGAGATGAAGATATGCAGCATCTCGGTCGCGCCGATGCCGTCGATGATCTCGATCCCGGTCGATTCGCGCCAGAGCGCGCGCGTCGCCGCGGGCAGCGCCTCGCCGGCGGCAACGCACTTGCGCAACACGCCGCCGTCGCGGACGCCGATCCTGCGCTCGCGCGCAGCCGCGGCGAGCGCGCGGTACGACGTCGGCGCGGTGAAGAGCACCGTCGCGCGGTGCGCGATCGCCGCCTCGAGCAGCTCCGGTGGCGAGGGCTTCTCGACCAGCACCGTCCGGGCGCCGATCGCCATCGGGAACAGCGTCAGCCCGCCGAGGCCGAACGTGAACGCGAGCGGCGGGCTGCCGATGAAGACGTCGTCGGGCGCAGCGTGCAGCACGTGCGGTGGAAAGCACGCGCAGCTCGCCATGACGTCGCGGTGGAAGTGGATCGTCGCTTTCGGCTGCCCGGTCGTGCCGGACGTGAAGGCGAGCAGGCAGATGTCGTCGGCGGCGGTGCCGACGGCGGTGAACGGCGCGTCGTGACCCGCCATTCGCATCTCGAGCCCGACCGGCGACGGATCGTCGAACAGGATCGTCGTCGCGAGCGAGGGTCGCGCTGCCGCGGCGGCCTCGAGCTCGCCGCGCAGCGACGCATCGCAGAGGGCGATCGTCACCTGCGCCTTGTCGATGATCTGGACGAGCTCCTTGGCGCGCAGCATCGGCATCGTCGCGACCGCGATGCCGCCCGCCTTCATCACCGCGAACCAGCAGGCCACGAGCATCGGCTTGTTGGCGGCGCGCAGCAGCACGCGGTTGCCGGCGACGAGGCCGCACTCGCGGACGAGGACATGGGCGATCGCGTCGGCCTGGCGCTGCAGCCCGGCGTACGTCCACGCCGGGCCGCCGGGAGCGCTGACGCACGGCCGCCTGCCGCGCCCTTCGCGGACGTGGCGGTCGAGCAGCTCGCTCGCGCAGTTCAGCCGGTCGGGGAACTTCAGCTCGGGAAGATCGAACAGGAACCTCGGCTGCGCCGCCGGCGGCGGCAGGTGGTCGCGCGCGAAGGTGTCGACGTGCGCCGTGGTCGCCATGGCCTGCTCTTTACCGACGACTAGAACGCGGCGATGCCGGTGATCGCACGGCCGAGGATCAGCGCGTGCACGTCGTGCGTTCCCTCGTAGGTGTTGACGACTTCGAGGTTGACGAGGTGGCGGGCGACGCCGAACTCGTCGCTGATGCCGTTGCCGCCCATCATGTCGCGCGCCATGCGCGCGATGTCGAGCGCCTTGCCGCACGAGTTGCGCTTCAGGATCGACGTGATCTCGACCGCGGCCGTGCCCTCGTCTTTCATCCGGCCGAGGCGCAGGCACGCTTGCAGGCCGATCGTGATCTCGGTCTGCATGTCGGCGAGCTTCTTCTGCACCAGCTGGTTGGCGGCGAGGGGCTTGCCGAACTGCTTGCGGTCGAGCGTGTACTGGCGGGCGCGGTGCCAGCAGTCCTCGGCGGCGCCGAGCGCACCCCAGGCGATGCCGTAGCGCGCAGAGTTGAGGCAGGTGAACGGGCCCTTCAGGCCGCGCACCTCGGGGAACGCGTTCTCCTCCGGGCAGAACACGCTGTCCATCACGATCTCGCCGGTGATCGAGGCGCGCAAGCCCACCTTGCCGTGGATCGCCGGCGTCGCGAGGCCCTTGGCGCCCTTCTCGAGCAGGAAGCCTCGGATCGCGCCTTCGTCGTCCTTCGCCCAGACGAGCAGCACATCGGCGACCGGCGAGTTGGTGATCCACATCTTGGCGCCGCTCAGCGAATAGCCGCCCGCGACCTTCCTGGCGCGCGTGACCATGCTGCCGGGATCGGAGCCGTGGTCGGGCTCGGTGAGGCCAAAGCACCCGATCGATTCGCCGGTGGCGAGCTTGGGCAGGTATTTCTGCCTTTGCGCCTCGGTGCCGAACTCGTGGATCGGGACCATGACGAGCGACGATTGCACGCTCATCATCGAGCGATACCCGGAATCGACGCGCTCGACCTCGCGGGCGACGACGCCGTAGCAGACGTAGTTCATGCCGCCGCCGCCGTACTGCTCGGGGATCGTCGCGCCGAGCAGGCCGAGCTCGCCCATCTCGCGAAAGATCGCGAGGTCGGTCGTGCCGTTGCGAAACGCCTCGAGGACGCGCGGCGCGAGCCGGTCTTGCGCGTATGCGCGCGCCGCCTCGCGCACCGCGCGCTCGTCGCCGCTCAGCTGCTGGTCGAGCAGCAGCGGATCGTCCCAGTGAAAGCTCGCCTTCGTCTTGGCCATGTGATGTTCTCCTGCTTCGCGACGCTCAGTCGGGCACGACCGCGGTGACCTCGATCTCGACCTTGGCGCGATCTTCCATCAGCGCCGTCACCTCGACCGCCGTCATCGCGATGTCGTAGTGGCCGATGACCTCGCGAAACGCCGCGCCGATCGCCCGGCCCGCGGCGAGGTACTCGCGCTTGCTCGTCACGTACCACGTCATGCGGACGATGTGCTCGGGCCTGGCGTCGCCCGCGCGCAGGACCGCGACGACGTTCTCGAGCGCGCGCCGCGCTTGGGCGGCGAAGTCGTCGCTCGTGAAGACGCCCTCGGGACTCCAGCCGATCTGGCCGGCGACGTGGAGCTGCCGTCCGCGCGCGGCAACGCCGTTCGCGTAGCCCTTGGGTCGCGGCCAGCCCTCGGGAAGGAGCGCTTCGTTGCGGTTCATGATCGCTTCTCCTGGTGGCTGTCGCCGGCATACGCCTTCAGCAGGTCGCGGCCGATGATGAGCTGCTGCACCTCGCTCGCGCCTTCGTAGATGCGCAGCGCCCGGATCTCGCGATAGAGCCGCTCGACGGTCTCGCCGCTCTTGACGCCGAGGCCGCCCCAGAGTTGCACCGCGTCATCGATCACCTGCTGCGCGCCTTCGGTCGCGGCGAGCTTGGCCATCGCCGCCTCGCGCGTGACGTTTCGGCCGTGGTCGCGCAGCCAGGCGGCGCGGTAGGTCAGCAGCGCGGCGCTGTCGATCGTCGTCGCCATCTGCGCGAGCCTGGCCTGCGTGAGCTGGAAATCGGCGAGGACGCCGCCGAACATCTTGCGCGAGGTCGCGCGCGCCATCGCCTCGTCGAAGGCGCGCCTGGCGAAGCCGAGCGCGGCGGCGGCGACCGAGGTGCGAAAGACGTCGAGTGTCCGCATCGCCACCTTGAAGCCCTCGCCCTCGACGCCGATGCGCCGGCTCGCCGGGACGCGGCAGTTGCTGAAGCGCAGGCGCGCGAGCGGGTGCGGCGCGATGACGTCGATGCGCTCGGCGATCGACAAGCCCGGCGCGTCGGCGTCGACGATGAAGGCGCTGATGCCGCGCGCGCCCTTGGCGGCCGGGTCGTCGGCGCTGCCAGTGCGGGCGAAGACGACGCAGAAGTCGGCGATGCCGCCGTTGCTGATCCAGGTCTTCTCGCCGTCGAGGACGTAGCCGTCGGCATCGGCGTGCGCCGCGCATGCCATCGCCGCGACGTCGGAGCCGGCGTCGGGCTCGGAGAGCGCGAACGCGGCGATCGACTTGCCGGCGGCGACGCGCGGCAGGTAGTGCGCCTTCTGCTCGGCCGTGCCGGCGAGGCTGATCGCGCCGGAGCCGAGTCCCTGCATCGCGAACGCGAAGTCGGCGAGGCCGTCGTGGCGCGCCAGCGTCTCGCGCGCGAGGCAGATCGTTCGCGTGTCGATCGCGTCGGCCGCGCCGCCGTGCCCGCGGCCGGCGACGGCGTGGGCGAGCCAGCCCGCGTCGCCGAGCGAGCGGACGAGCGAGCGGCAGGTGGCGTCGACCTCGGCGCGCTCGTGGCCGTGGGCATGGCCGAGGTTCGCGCCGGCCCACGCGTCGAGCTCGGCGGCGAACGCGCGATGCTGCGGCTCGAAGAACGGCCAATCGAGGCCATCGGACATGGCGCGGGGCGCGGCCATCACCATTTCGGCGCGATGCGCTCGCCCGGCAGGATCTCGTACGGGTCGCCCCAGCCCGGTGCCGCGCGCACGCGCTCGCGCCACGCGGCGAGGTTCGGGAAGCGCTCCTCGAGCACGTAGCCGCTCTCCTCGGCCGGGAAGAAGAGGTAGCCCGAGAGCGAGATGTCGGCGATCGTGAAGGCGTCGCCGAGCATGAACCGGCGACCCGTCAAGTGTTTCTCGACGACCCCGAACGCGCCGTCGATGCGGCCCTTCAGGAATTCGGCGACCGCCGGGTCGGGCGCCTTTGCGGCGAACGACTTCATGAAGCGCCAGGTCGCGAAGTAGCTGGTGAACTTGTGGTTGTCGTAGAAGAGCCAGCGCAGGACCTCGCGTTGCGCGTCGGCGCCGGTGCCGCCGAACCGGCCGTGCTGCTCGGCGAGCATGGTCAGGATCACGCCCGACTGCGTGACCTTTCTGCCGTCGTCGAGCTCGAGCACGGGCACCTCGCCCATCTCGTTGACGCTTTCGCGCCAGGCGGCGCTGCGCGTCGCGCCGCCGGCGAACTCGGCCAGCGACATCGCCACCGGCTGCCACGGCACGCCGAGCGCGCGCAGCAGGAAGGCGACCTTGAAGCTGTTGCCTGACTGGGCGAAGCCGTGCAGCCTGAGCATCTCGTCAGTTCCCCTCGAAGTGCGGCTTCTGCCTGGCCGCGAATGCCTCGTAGGCACGCGTGAAATCCTGCGTCAGCATGCAGATCGCCTGCGCCTGCGCTTCGGCCTCGATCGCCTGCTCGATCGTCATCGCCCACTCCTGGTGGAGCATCGTCTTGGTGATGCCGTTGGCGAAGGTCGGCCCTGAGGCGAGCTCGCGCGCGAGCGCATTCGCTTCGTCGAGCAGCCTCTCCGGGACGACGATTCGATTGAAGAAGCCCCAGCGCTCGGCCTCCTCGCCGCCGAGCGCGCGCCCGCTGTAGAGCAGCTCGCTCGCTCGCCCCTGGCCGACGATCCGCGGCAGCATCGCGCACGCGCCCATGTCGCATCCGGCGAGGCCGACGCGGTTGAACAGGAACGCGGTCTTCGAGCGCGCCGTGCCGAGCCGCAGGTCGGACGCCATCGCCAGGATCGCGCCGGCGCCGGCGCAGACGCCGTCGATCGCGGCGACGATGGGCTGCGGGCACACGCGCATCGCCTTGACGAGATCGCCCGTCATGCGGGTGAACATCAGCAGCTCGGACGCCTTCAGCTTCACCAGCGGGCCGATGATCTCGTGGACGTCGCCGCCCGAGCAAAAGTTGTCGCCGGCGCCGGCGAGGACGATCGCGTGCACGTCGTCGGCGTGCTTCAGGCCGCCGAACAGATCGCGCAGCTCGGCGTACGAGTCGAACGTCAGCGGGTTCTTGCGCTCGGGCCGGCTCAGGGTGACGCTGCCGACGCCGTCGGCGACGTGCCACGCGAAGTGGCGCGCCCGGTAGCCGGCGAGCTGCCGGCGATTGCCGGCGACGAGCGCCGGGTCGATGCCGGTCGAAACGGGATCGCTCATGACAGGTCGGCCTCCGCTCGTTGTTCACTCTGGACGAGTTGGACGCGCAGGCGGCCGAGCTGCGTGTGCAGCTGCTGCACCGCGCTCGCGTCGAGGCCGGCGAAGAGCTCGAGGATCCAGCCCTCGTGCTCGCGCGCCATCGCCTCGAAGCCGCGCCTGCCCTTCGGCGTCAGGCGGACGATCCAGGCGCGCCGGTCGCCCGGGCTGCTCTCGCGGACGACGACACCCTCGCTCGCGAGGTCGTCGGTCAGCCCGGTGACGTTGCCGCCGGTCACCATCAGCAGCTTCGAGAGCTCGCGCATCTTCATGCCGTCCTTGAAGCGGTAGAGCTGCGCCATGTAGTCGAAGCGCGCGAGCGAGATGCCGAAGCGCTCGCGCAGGCGCCGCCGGATCTCGGCCTCGACCTGCGTCGTGCACGCGAGCATGCGCAGCCACAGGCGCAGCGCCGCGTGGTCGCCGCTGCCGGCGCGCGCTTCGTGGCCGAGCTCCTGCGCGCTCTCGAGGACCGCATGCGAAACGTCGTTCTTCATTTCACACTCCCAGCGCGCGGTTGGCCTGCTCGATCGCAGAGAGCCCGCCGCCCTGCGCCGCCATCTGCTTCTCGCGCTCGAGGTTGCGCTCGAGCTGCTGCTTGGCCGAGCGGTACTGCTTCGGCCAGTCGACTTCGGTGACGCCGATCTTGGCCGCCTCGAGCAGCGTCCAGGACGGGTTGGCGAGGTGCGGCCGCGCGATCGCGCACAGGTCGGCGCGACCGGCGGCGATGATGCTGTTGACGTGGTCGGCTTCCGAGATCGCGCCGACCGCGATCGTCGCGATGCCGGCTTCGTTGCGGATGCGGTCGGCGAAAGGCGTCTGGTACATCCGGCCGTAGACCGGCTGCTGGCGCTTGCTGACCTGGCCCGACGAGCAGTCGATCAGGTCGGCGCCCGCGGCCTTGAACGCGCGCGCGATCTCGACCGCGTCGTCGGGCGTGATGCCGCCCGCGACCCAGTCGTGCGCGGAGATGCGCACCGAGATCGGCAGCTGCTCGGGCCAGACCGCGCGGATCGCGGCGAAGACCTCGAGCGGAAAGCGGAGCCGGTTGGCGAGCGTGCCGCCGTAGCCGTCGGTGCGCTGGTTGGTGAGCGGCGAGATGAACGACGACAGCAGATAGCCGTGCGCGCAGTGCAGCTCGAGCCAGTCGAAGCCGGCTTCGGCGGCGTAGCGCGTCGCGCCGACGAAATCGGCGGTAACTCGGTCCAGGTCGGCGCGGGTCATCGCGCGCGACCAGTCGCTGACACCGTCGAGGTACTGCTGCGGCGACGCCGAGACGAGCGGCCAGTTGCCGTCGGCGAGGGGCTGGTCCTCGCCCTCCCACGGCACCCGCGTCGATCCCTTGGCGCCGGCGTGGCCGATCTGCATCGCGATCTTCGCCTCGGTGTTGGCGTGGACGAAGTCGACGATCCGCCGCCAGGCGTCGCGCTGCGCCGTATTCCAGAGACCCGGGCAGGCCGGCGTGATGCGTGCGTCGGGCGAGGTGCACGTCATCTCGGCGACGACCATGCCGGCGCCGCCCATCGCGCGCGCGCCGAGGTGGACGAGGTGGAAGTCGGCAGGCATGCCGTCGACGCACGAGTACTGCGCCATCGGCGAGACGACGATCCGGTTCTTGAGCGTCACGCCGCGCGCCGTGAACGGCGTCAGCATCGGCGGAATCGAATGGCCGAGCGTGGCCCGCTGCACGCCGGCGTGCTCGGCGATCCAGTCCTCGTAGTCCTCGACGTAGTCCTTGTCGCGCAGGCGCAGATTCTCGTGGCTGATGCGCTGGCTGCGCGTCAGCAGCGAGTACGCGAACTGCTCGGGCGGCAGGTGGACGTAGCGGTCGACGTGCTCGAACCACTCGGTCGAGTTGCGCGCCGCGTTCTGGATCTTCAGCACCTCGACGCTGCGCACCGCCTCGTACGCCTCGAGGGCGCCGTCGATGTCGCCGGGGGCACGGGCGATGCAACGCGCGAGCTCGATGGCGTCCTCGAGCGCAAGCTTGGTGCCGGAGCCGACCGAGAAATGCGCGGTGTGCGCGGCGTCGCCCATGAGGACGATCGGCGTCGAGCCGTGGCGCCCGCCGCGGTGCACCCAGGTGTCGCAGACGACGCGCGGGAAGCGGATCCACTGCGCCGACCCGCGCAGGTGGGTGGCGTTGGACATCAGCTTGTGGCCGTCGAGGTACCTCGCGAAGAGCTGCTCGCAGAACGCGATCGCTTCTTCCTTCTCCATCGTCTCGAGGCCGGCGGCGCGCCAGACGCGCTCCGGCGTCTCGACGATGAAGGTCGAGGTGTCGTCGTCGAAGCGGTATGCGTGCGCCTGGAACCAGCCCCACTCGGTCTCTTCGAAGGCGAACGTGAACGCCTCGAACAGCTTGTGGGTGCCGAGCCAGACGAAGCGGCAGTCGCGCAGGTCGATGTCGGGCCGATACGCCTCGGCGTGGCGGCTGCGGATGCGGCTGTTGAGGCCGTCGCTCGCGATGACGAGGTCGGCGTCGCCGTAGGCGTCTTCGCTCTGCACGTCGGTCTCGAAGACGAGCTCGACGCCGAGCTCCTCGCAGCGCTCCTGCAGGATATTGAGCAGGCGCTTCCTGCCGATGCCGCAGAAGCCGTGGCCGCCCGAACGGATCCTGTGGCCGCGGATGTTGACCTCGATGTCGTCCCAGTGGTTGAACGCGCCGAGGATCCGGTCCGCGCTTTTCGGGTCCGCCGCCTGCAGGTTGCCGAGCGTCTGGTCGGAGAAGACGACGCCCCAGCCGAAGGTGTCGTACGGCTTGTTGCGCTCGACGACGACGATGTCGTGGCGCGGATCGTGCTGCTTCATCAGCAGTGCGAAGTAGAGCCCCGAGGGGCCGCCGCCGATGCAGACGATCTTCATGAGATCTGAATAGTTTAGTGCTAAAGCAGTCTAGTCGAAGGCGGCGCGTCTGGCAAGCGCCGTCTCGGCTTCGCGATCCCAGGCGGTCGGCGTGACGCCACGCTCGCGGAGGACGAACTTCTGAACTTTGCCGTTCTCGGTCCGAGGCAGCTCGGCGACGAGGTCGAGAAAGCGCGGGATCGCGAACCGCGGCAGCCGCGACGTGCAGAACGCAGCGAGCTCGGCGGGGGCGAGCGCCGCGCCCGGGCGGACGACGAGCGCGGCCATCACTTCGTCTTCGGCGAGCTCGGAGCGCACCGGATAGACCGCGGCCGCGGCGACTGCCGGATGGCAGAGCAGTACCTGCTCGACCTCGAACGACGAGATGTTCTCGCCGCGGCGGCGGATCGAGTCCTTCAGGCGGTCGACGAAGCGAAACGCGCCGTCGGCATCGCGGACGACGCGGTCGCCGGTGTGGAACCAGAGGTTTCGCCAGGCGCGCAGCGTCTCTTCGGCGCGCTGGAAGTAACCGGTCGCGAACGCGAACGGAGGATCGGCGCGCAGGACGAGCTCGCCGGCGGCGCCGGCGGGCAGCTCGACGTCGTCGTCGTCGACGACGCGCGCCGCGAAACCCGGCTGCAGCCAGCCCATCGTGCCTTGGCGCGACGCAGCGGGCGTGCTCGCGATGACGAAATTGGTTTCGGTCGAGCCGTAGCCGTCGACGATCGCGACGCCGGTGCGCTCGCGCCACGCCTCGGCGACCGGCGCCGGCACGCCGGGACCGAGGACGACGCGCAGCCGATGCGAGCGCTCGGCGGTGCTCGCCGGTTGGGCGAGCAGCATCGGCACCATTGCGCCGAGCAGGTAGCCGACCGTCGCGCCGGCCGCCTGCATCGCCTGCCAGTAGCCGGATGCCGAGAAGCGCGATTCGTGGACGACGCGCGCGCCGGTGAGCGCCGCCTGGAGGAAGGTGTTGAGCGCGTTGACGTGGAACAGCGGCAGCGTCGTGCAGAGGACGTCGTCGCCGCCGATGCCGAGGATCGTCGCCGTGTTCACGCCCCACCACCAGAGCTGCGCGTGCGGGCAGACGACGCCCTTCGCCGGCCCGGTGGTCCCCGAGGTGTAGAGGATCGCGAGCGGGTCGCCGGGGCGGACGTCGGCGGCTTCGATCGCCGTCTCGCCGCGCGGGAACGACACGCACGGCACGGTGCGCGGCGCCTCGTCGACGCCGGGCGGCTCGCCGCCGACGAGCCATGCCGCTTCGAGCGCGGCGGTGGCGCGGCGCGGCGTGTCGAGGCGATCGAGCCACGCTGCCTCGATGACGAGGAGCCGCGCGCCGCTGTCGCCCAGCACGTACTCGATCTGCGGCGCCATCGCGGCAATGTGGATCGGCACCGCGACGGCGCCGATCCAGCCGCAGCCGAGGACGATCTCGAGCAGCTCGACACGGTTGCCGCACATCACGGCGACGCGGTCGCCGCGGCGGACTTCGGTGGCGTCGAACATGCGTCCGGCGCGCAGGGGAATGCCGAACGTGCGCAGGTGATCCGCGCCGGCCAGGTTGATGCCGATGCGCTTCGAGT
>DASXLD010000012.1:0-64670 GCA_036496385.1 Caldimonas sp.
CGAAGGGACCGAGCCTCGACCCGCGCGACAAGCGGATGGCGGTTCACGTCGAGGACCATCCGCTCGACTACGCGGGCTTCGAGGGGACGATCCCGAAGGGCCAATACGGCGCCGGCAAGGTGATCGTCTGGGACCACGGCACCTGGGAGCCGGTCGGCGACGCCCGCGCCGGCTATCGCGCCGGCAAGCTCAAGTTCCGCCTCGACGGCAAGAAGCTGCACGGCGGCTGGACGCTGGTGCGCATGCACGGCCGCGCCGGCGAGCGCCAGGAGCCGTGGCTGCTGATCAAGGAACGCGACGATGCGGCGCGGCCGGCGGCGGACTTCAATGTCGTCGACGCAGAGCCCGGCAGCGTGCTCTCGGACCTGACGATCGACGACAAGTCGACGGCGACGAAGACAACTCCGCGCGAGAACACGAAGCCCGGTACGACCATGAGGAAGGCGGCCCCGCGCGCGAGCAAGGCGGTCGTGAAGCAGGGCGAGACAGCTCCGGTCGGCCCGCCGGCGCTTCCCGCAGGCGCCGTGAAGGCGCGCCTTCCGGCAGCGCTGCTGCCGCAGCTCGCGACACTCGTCAGCGCGCCGCCGCAAGGCGGCGACTGGATCTACGAGATCAAGTTCGACGGCTACCGGCTGCTCGCACGCGTCGACGGCGACGACGTGCGCCTCTTCACGCGCCGCGGCAACGACTGGTCGGACCGCATGCCGGGCCTCGTCGACGCAGTGCGCGCGCTCGCCGTCGGCACGGGTTGGCTCGACGGCGAAATCGTCGTCAGCGGCGCCGATGGTGTCCCGGACTTCAACGCGCTGCAGAACGCGTTCGAGTCCGCGCGCGTCGACGAGATCCGGTACTTCGTCTTCGATCTGCCGTACTGGAACGGCCATGACCTGCGCAAGGTGCCGCTCATCGACCGCCGCGCGCTCCTCGCGGCGCTGCTCGACCGCGCGTCGGCGCAGGAGCGCATCCGCTTCAGCCAGGATTTCGACTCGAAGCCCGAGGAGCTGTTGCAGAAGGCGTGCCGGATGCGGCTCGAGGGCATGATCGGCAAGCGCGCGGATGCGCCCTACGTGTCGCGGCGAAGCCCCGCCTGGATCAAGCTGAAGTGCACCCGGCGCCAGGAGTTCGTCGTCGGCGGCTGGACCGATCCGCAGGGCTCGCGCGTCGGCATCGGGTCGCTGCTGCTCGGCATCCACGATGAGAGTGGCCGGCTGCGGTTCGCAGGCGGTGTCGGCAGCGGCTTCGACCAGAAGGCCTTGACCGCAGTGAAGAAGGCGCTGGCCGCGATCCCCGCCGAGCAGACGCCGTTCTTCGAAAAGCCGCGCGACGTTCGCGGCCACTGGGTGCAGCCAAAGCTCGTCGCCGAGGTGTCGTTCGGCGAATGGACGCCCGACGGCCGCATCCGCCACTCGGTGTTCCACGGCCTGCGCGACGACAAGGACGCGAGCGCGATCGGTCGCGAACGGATGGCCTCGCCTGACGAGGTGGCGGCACCATCGACCGCGACAGCGAAATCGGACGCGCGAGCGAAGGCGGCGACGCGGACGAGGACGGGCATCGAGGCTGAGGCCGGGCCCGAGCGCCAGGCGGCGGCGTCGCCGGCGGTGAAGGCGAAGTCGTCGACGGGACGCAACGACGCGACCGTGGCGGGCCTCCGTATCAGCCACCCGGATCGCGTCGTCGACAAGACGACGGGCGTCACCAAGCTCGAGATCGTCAACTACTACCTCGGGGTGGCGCGGCTGATCCTGCCGCATCTGGTGAAGCGCCCGGTGTCGCTCGTTCGCGCCCCCGGAGGGCTCGCCGGCCACCTCGTCTTCCAGCGCCACGCCGGCGCCTTGCGCATTCCCGAGTTGCGCGAGCTCGACCCGGCGTTCTCGCCCGACCACGAGCCGATGGTCGAGGTCGATTCGTCCACCGCCCTGGTCGGTGCTGCGCAAGCGAACGTGATCGAGTTCCACACCTGGAACGCGACGACGCGCGATGCGGCACATCCCGACCGGATCGTCTTCGACCTCGATCCCGGCGAAGCCGTCGGCTGGCAGCAGATGCAGGAGGGCGCTGCGCTGATGCGCTCATTGCTGCAGCAGCTCGGCCTCGAGGGCTTTCTGAAGACGAGCGGCGGCAAGGGCCTGCACGTCGTCGTGCCGATCGCGCCGAGGGAGGACTGGGACACGGTCAGGGAGCTCGCCAAGCGCATCGTCGAGCACATGGCGGCGACGATCCCGGAGCGCTTCGTCGCCAAGAGCGGGCCGAAGAATCGCGTCGGCAGGATCTTCGTCGACTACCTTCGCAACGGCTTCGGTGCGACGACCGCGTGTGCATGGTCGGCGCGCGCCCGCCCGGGCCTCGGCGTCTCGGTGCCGTGCGCCTGGGAAGAGCTTGCTGCACTGAGCGGCGGTGCGCACTGGACGATCCGCAATATCCACGAACGGATCGAGGAGCGCGCCGATCCGTGGCGCGGTTACGCGCAAGCGAAGCAGAGCGTCGCGAAGGCGATGAAGGCGATCGGCATGGGGCGCGTCGTCGCCTGAAGCCGTGCCGCCGATTCAGATCGCGCCGACGCTTCCCGTCACCGGCAGGACGATGCCGCTGATGTAGCCGGAGCACACCGGCGAGGCGAGGAAGACGTACGCGGGCGAGAGCTCTTCCGGCTGCGCCGGCCGCCTCATGCCGGTGTCCTGGCCGAACTCGGCAACTTTCTCGGCGGGCGAGTCGGCAGGATTGAGCGGCGTCCACACCGGACCGGGGGCGACTGCATTGACCCGGATGCCTTTGTCGACCAGGTTTCGCGCGAGCGATTTCGTGAAGGCGTGGATCGCGCCCTTGGTCGCCGAGTAGTCGAGCAGCCTCGGGCTGCCTTCGAGGCCCGTGACCGACCCGGTGTTGATGATCGACGCGCCTCGCCGCAGGTGAGGCAGCGCCGCCTTGACCATGTGGAAGTAGCCGAAGATGTTGGTGCGGAAGGTCTCGTCGAGACGCTCGTCGCTGATGTCCTCGATCGACGAGGCGTGCTCCTGGAAGGCGGCGTTGTTGACGAGCACGTCGATGCGGCCGAACGCCTTGAGCGTCGCGGCGACGACCTCGTCGCCGAACCTCGACTCCTTCACGTCGCCGGCGACGAGCACGCAGCGCCGGCCCTCGGCCTCGACGCAGCGTCTGGTCTCGGCTGCGTCCTCGTGCTCGCTCAGGTAGGCGACGGTGACGTCGGCTCCCTCGCGCGCGAACAGCACCGCGACCGCACGGCCGATGCCGGAGTCGGCGCCGGTGACGATCGCCACCCGTCCTTCGAGCTTGCCGCTGCCGCGGTAGGAAGGTGCGATGAACTGCGGGGCGAGCGCGAGGTCGGCTTCGCTCCCGGGCTTCGGCTGGTGCTCGGGCGGCAGCTTCGCGGGATGCGGCCGCGCGCCCGCCTGGACGGCACGCTTCTGCTCGCCCGATCGCGCGCTCTTCTTGCCGTCGATGCGGTCCTGCTCGCGCTGGATGTCGCGCTGCTTGCGCACGGTGGCGTCCTGCCGCTGCTGGTGCGGCGCTTTCCTGTCGACGTTTCGGCCCGTGCTCACGTCGGCTCCTGGTTGTTGAATCGCCCGGAGCAGCAAGCCGGGTGCCCGTGGCGGCGGCGCGCTGACGCACCGCCGGCGCGGGCGATCGGCCCGGATCGGCACAATGCAGCGATGCCCGACCCGCTCCATCTCGTCGACGCCACGATGTTCTGGAGTCCGACCGGCGGCGGTGTCCGCCGCTACCTGGAGGCCAAGCACGCCTGGCTCGCGGGTCAGCCGGGCTGGCGGCATTCGATCGCGGTGCCGCGCGTCGCCGGGACGAACGCGACGGCGACGTCGCTGCCGTCGTGGCCATTGCCCGGCAACGGCGGCTATCGCTTGCCCATCCACCGCCGCGCGATCGCCAAGGTCCTCGTCGGCATGCGGCCCGACCTGATCGAGGCCGGCGATCCGTACCGCGTCGCCTGGTGCGCGCTCGACGCCGCGCGCACGCTCGGCATTCCGGCGCTCGCCTGCTGCCACTCGAACATCGTCGCGATGGCCCGGCTCGCCGCCGGTCGACATCTTGCGCGCGCTGCGGCACGTCTCGCCGAGCGCTACGCGCGCCGCGTCTACCGCGGCTTCGACCTCGTCCTCGCGCCGAGCCGCAGCATGGCCGCACACCTACACGAGTGGGGCGTCGCGCGCGTCGCCTGCCAGCCGCTCGGCGTCGACACCACGGTTTTTCATCCGCGGGCGCGCGACCGGTCGTGGCGCGAGCGACACGGCTGGGCCGAGGCGACGCGGCTTCTCGTCTACGCCGGCCGCTTCGCGCCGGAGAAGCACCTCGACGTGCTCGCCGCCGCGGTCGAGCGGCTAGGCGCACCGTACCTGCTGCTCGCAATCGGCGCCGGGCCGGCGCCGCCGCCGACGAGCGACCGGGTCGTCGTGCTGCCCTTCGTCGCGTCGGCGCGCGACCTCGCGACCGTGCTCGCGAGCGCCGACGCATTCGTGCACGCCGGCGACCAGGAGACGTTCGGCCTGTCAGCGCTCGAGGCGATGGCATGCGGCACGCCGGCCGTGCTGCGCGCGAGCGAAGGGCTGGCGGAGCTCGCGGACGGCGAACGCGGCGCCGTCGGCGTGCGCGACGGCAACGCCGAGGCCTTCGCCGAGGCGATCGCCGCACTCTTCGCCGCGGGTCTCGACGGCCACTCGCGCGCGGCACGCGAGCGCGCCGAGAACAGCGACTGGGAGCGCGTCTTTGCCAGCCTCTTCGGCCACTATCGGCGTCTCGTCGAGACGGCGGCAGGCACGCCCGCACAGAGCGGGCGCGACGCCGCCGCAGCGGCGCTGCAGCGATGAGCGAGCGGGTGCGCGAGCCGACCGTCTGCATCGTCCTGCACGACGCGGCGCCATCGACGCGCCAGGCCTGCGTGCGCACGCTCGCCGCGGTTCGCCAGGTCGCCGGCGATGCGCCGGTGACGATCCTCGCCGTGCCGCGCTACCACGACGAGGCGCCGACGCCCGAGTTCGAAGCCTGGCTCGGCGAGCGCGCGCGCCGCGGCGACGAGCTCGCGCTGCACGGCTGCACGCACCGCGACGACGGCAAGCCCGCGGGCGCGATCGATGCCTTGCGTCGGTCGCGCTACACCCGCGGCGAAGGCGAGTTCTGGGCGCTCTCGCGCGAGGAAGCGCTGGCGCGGATCGACGTCGGCATCGCCTGGTTCGCGAAGAACCGATGGCCGCTCTCCGGCTTCGTCGCGCCCGCGTGGCTGCTCGGACCGGGAGCCCGCGAGGCGGTCGTCGCGCGACCGTTCGAGTACACGGCGACGCTGCGCCAGCTGATCCAGCTGCCCGCCGAGCGCGCGGTCACGAGCCAGAGCGTCGTCTACAGCACGTCGAGCGGCTGGCGGCGGCGGATGTCGGTCGCGTGGAACGCCTGCGTCGACCTCGCCGAGCGGAGGAACGCAGTCCTGCGCATCGAGCTGCACCCGCGCGACGCCGATTTCGCATCGGTGCGTCGCTCATGGCAGCGGATCCTCGCCCGCGCGCTGCACGCGCGCAAGCCCGCGACCGTCGCCGAGTTCATGCGCCGCTCGCGTGGACGCAAGACCTCGACGATCTGGTGAGGGCGCGCTAGAGCAGGTTGAAGCTGACCGCCGCGGTGATGCCGCCGATCAGCGCACCGACGACGACGTCGCTCGGGTAGTGCAGCCCGAGAACGATCCGCGAGACCGCGATCAGGATCGTGAGCGGCCAGACGAACAGCGCGAACATCGGGTAGTAGGCCGTCAGGATCAGGCTGAACGCCGCCGAGTGCAGGGTGTGGCCGCTCGGGAAGCTGAACTCGTCGAGCGAGCGGCCGCAGGCGCGGATCCCCGGGCAGGTGCGGTAGGGGCGCGGCCGCGCGATCCAGCGCTTGATGATTCGGTAGAGGACGAGGTTGACGATGCCGACGCCGACCATCCGCACCGACGCCGACGTGCCGACCGGTCCGCCCGCGACCGGCAGGCAGACGATGATCGCGTACCAGATCCAGCCATCACCGAAGCGGCTCACCGTGTCGAGCAGGCGGACCACCCATGCGCGCGTCGCCGCGCCATGCATCCAGAGGGCCCACTCGCGCTCGCGAGCGAGCCAGAGCTCGCGCTCCAGCCAGAGGGAATGCGAGGGCTCAGGCCACGACGGCGACGCGTCCTGACGGCGTTTCGAGTGCATGGAGGGTGTCTTCCAGTCGAGCCTCGAAGCGCATCAGCACTTCGGGCCAGCTCGCCCGGCGAGCGGCGGCGAGCGCCGCGACACGCATCGGCTCGAGCGACACGCCGCGCGAGCTCAGCGACGACGCTGCGGCGATGAAGGCGGCCTCGTCGCCGGGGGCGACGAGCCGGCCGCTGACACCGTCGTCGACGTGCTCGGCGGCGGCAGCGGTGGCGAACGAGACCACCGGCAGCCCCGAGGCGAGCGCCTCGAGGACGACGTTGCCGAAGGTGTCGGTGAGGCTCGGAAACAGGAACACGTCGGCAGACGCGTAGGTCGCGGCGAGCGCCGCGCCACGCTGGACGCCGGCGAAGCGGACGTCCGGGTACGCTGCCTGCAGACGGCCGAGCGCCGGCCCTTCGCCGACGACGACCATGCGCAGTCCCGGGCAAGCATGCCGCGCCTGCTCGAATGCGCGCAACCCGAGCTCGACGTTCTTCTCCGGCGCGACGCGGCCGACCATGAGCAGGACGGGCGCACTCTCGGCGTGCCATTGGCGGCGAAGGTCGGCGCTGCGATGCGACGACGCGAAGTGTTGGCTGTCGACACCGCGGCCGACCATCGTCAGGTTATGAAAGCCCGCCGCCCGAAGCTCGCGTGCGGTCGCCCGCGTCGGCACGAAGGTGCGCTCCGTGAGGTTGTGAAAACGGCGTAGCAGGCCGAGCAGCGGCGTCGCGAACGCGCCGAGGCCGTAGTGGCGGCTGTATTGGTGGAAATTGGTGCGGAAGTCCGACGTCGTCGCGATGCCGAGCGCGCGCGCCGCCGCGAGCGCTGCCCAGGCGAGCGGGCCGGGCGTCGCGAGATGAACCAGCTCGGGACCCGTGTCGCGGAAGCGACGCATGAGCGGCGCGATCCGCGAGATGCCGAAGCGCATTTCGCGATAGACCGGGATCGGCCAGCCGGCGGTGCGCAATTCGTCGCCGGCGTCGAGCGCGGCTTCGCCTGGCTGGCGGGGCCGGATCAGCTCGACGTTGTGGCCGCGCGCGCGCAGGAATCGCACCGTTCGCTCGACCGTGAGCGAGACGCCGTTCAGCTCGGGCGGATAGGTTTCGGAGACGTAGGCGATGCGCATCGGGCGGCGAGCTCTGTCCATCCGGGAATTCTGGCAACTCGGATGCCGGCTCGAAGTAGGACGCGGCCGCAACTCCGTTCGGCCGATGGTCGGCCCGGGACGTGACGCCGCCGTGACGCCGTGCCTCGTGGGGCTAGTCGCCTTCCAGGTAGTAGCAGACCAGGCGCAGTGTGCGCGTTCGCTTGCAAAGAGCCCGGGTCGCGAGCAGGAGGGGCACCGCAAGGAAGGCGCCCGCGATTCCCCAGAGCCAGCCCCAAACCATCACCGCCAGGAAGACGAACACCGGCCGCAGGCGAAGGCGGTGGCCCATGATCATCGGGCTCAGGAAGTTCGCCTCGACGCCGTGCAGGAGGAGAAACGCCGCCGGCGGGCCGAGCATCGCCCAGCCGGTGCCGAAGGTGACACTGCCGGCGAGCAGTAGCAGCAGCGTGATGAAGAGCGGCCCGAGGTAGGGAATGAACGCGAGCACCGCTGCCGTCGTCCCCCAGAGGACCGGATTGGGCAGGCCGATCAGCCATAGCGCGAGGCCGGTGGCGACGCCGAGCGCGATGTTGACCAGGCTCATCGTGGTGATGAAGAGGCCGATGTCGCGCTGCGCCTGGCGGACGCCGGCCAGGATCAGGGCACGGGTGCGCGGACGGCGCACCGCGGCGACGGTTCGCGCCACCAGCCACTGCTCGGACGCGAGCAGGAAATAGAGCAGGATGACGGTCGCCGACGCCGACAGCGCGAACGACACCGTTTCGCCGATTGCCAACCGCGTGAAGATCCAGCCCTCGCTCGCCAGCCGCTCGCCGAGCGGATCGGGTGCCGGGACGGCCGCCGGCGCGCGAATGAGCGGCGCCGGTGTTGCATACGGGAACAGGGCGTCGCGCCAGCCCTGCAGCGCTTCGACGAGCTCGTGGACGATCTGCGGCGCCCGTGACCACCACGCGGCCGCCGGCGCGGCGACGAGCATCAGGATCAGCACCGCGGCGCCGAGGACGGCGACGATGACGACACCGGCGCCGAGGTACTCGTGGATGCCGGCACGGCGCAGCGCCCGCACCGGCGCCGACAGCACGAACGTGAAGACGATCGCGATCGTCACGGGCAGCAGGAGCGGCCGCGCGTGCTCGAGCAGGAGCACGATGGCGACGAACAGCAGGCCCCGCCCGAGCCAGGTCGTGGCGAGGCGGCGCGCCGCGGGGTCGATCGGGAGCGGTGCCAAGGTTCGGCGGATCATGGCACGGCGGCGGAGGCCGGCGCGGCCCTCCTCCGGCGCGGGAATCGCAAATCGCTAGAGTCGATACGACCATGGCGACGAGAAGGTCGAGCCCTGCTTGCGCGGCCAAGGTCGTGCCGCCGCCGACGTTGATCGAGCCGATGCTCGCAAAGGCGGTCGACGCGTTGCCGGCGGCCGAGGGTTTTCTCTTCGAGCCGAAGTGGGACGGCTTTCGCGCGATCGTCTTTCGCCCCGCGCGCGGCGAGATCGCAATCCAGAGCCGCGACCTGCGGCCGCTCGACCGCTACTTCCCCGAACTCGACGAGGCACTCGTCGCCGGCCTGCCCGACGGCGCCATCGTCGATGGCGAGATCGTCGTCGTCGGCGCGGCCGGGCTCGATTTCGACGCGCTCCAGCAGCGGCTGCATCCGGCGGCCACTCGCGTCGCCCACCTGGCGGTGGCGACGCCGGCATCGTTCGTCGCCTTCGACCTGCTCGCCGCCGGCGGCAGGAGCCTCATCGAGCGGCCACAGGAGGAACGTCGCGCCGCGCTCGAGGAGCTGCTCGGCGGCGCCCGCCCTCCGCTCTACCTGACGCCGGCAACGCGCGACGGCGAGGTCGCCGCGGAATGGCTACGCGAGTTCGAGGGCGCCGGCCTCGACGGCGTCATCGCCAAGCGGCTCGACGCGCCGTACCAGCCGGGCATGCGGACGATGCTGAAGATCAAGCACGCCCGCACGGCCGATTGCATCGTCGCGGGTTTTCGCTGGCACAAGAGCACCGAGGCGGGCGGGGCGGAAGCGATCGGCTCGCTGCTGCTCGGGCTCTACGATGACGCCGGGGTCCTCCATCACGTCGGCGTGACGTCGTCGTTCACGATGGAAACCCGCCGCCGGCTCGTCGAAGAGCTCGCGCCGTTGCGGCATGACGCGCTCGTCGGCCATCCATGGCGGCATTGGGCCGCTCGGGTCGCAGACGCCGCGCCCGGGACGATGCCGCAACGGCTGCCCGGCGCGACGAGCCGCTGGAGCGCCGGCAAGGACCTCGCCTGGCAGCCGCTTCGTCCCGAGCGCGTCTGCGAGGTCCGATACGACCATCTCCAGGGCGACCGCTTCCGGCACGCGACGACCTTTGTCCGCTGGCGCCCCGACAAGCCGGCCGAGGCGTGCCGCTACGACCAGCTCGAGACCGTCGCGCCGTACGCGCTGAAGAAGATCTTCAGCGTCTAGCCGGCCGCGGGGACGCCCGTCGTGCGCGGCGTCGCCGCCGCATCGCCGTTCTCGGCGCGCAGCCGTGCGAAGAGGCCATACCAATCGATCCGCCGGGTCGCGATCATGAGCGCCGCGAGCACTCCGAACAGCATGATCGAGCCAAGCAGAAGCGCAGTCTGCTCGAGCTGCAGCAACGCGTAGAGCGCACCGTAGAGCGCGGCGATCGCCGCGCCGAACGCGGCGCCGGCGCGACTGCCGCGCAGGACGAAGGCGCCGTAGAAGGTGAGCAGGCCGGTGCAGGCGGCAGCGGCGGCGAGGTACGCAATCGCGAACGGAACGTGCTCGGACAGGCTGACGAGCAGCAGGAAGAAGACCGCGAGTGCAGAGCCGACGAGCAGGTACTGGATCGGATGGACCCGCAGCCGCCGCAGCACCTCGATCGCAGCGACGCCGACGAACGTCAGGGCGATGAAGAGCAGGCCGTACTTGGTCGCCCGGTCGCTCAGCACGTAGGGGCTGACCGGATCCATGAACGAGACGCCGAAGGTCTCGATGCAGGGTGGCCGGCGGCCGTCGTCACGGCCAGAGCTGGCATCGATCTCGTTGTCGTCGAGACGACAGGCCGAGGCTCCCCATGCCGCCGACTGCGGCGCCGTCGTCGCCAGCGCATTGAGCTGCCAGCGCGCCTTGAAGCCGGTCTCGCCGACCTGCCGATCGAGCGGCAGGAAGCGGCCGGCGAATGACGGGTGCGGCCAGTCCGACGCGAGCACGACCTGGGTGCTGTCGGCGACGGGAGCGAACGCCAGCTCGCCAGTGCCGACGAGTTCGACGCCGATCTCGGCGCTGAGCGGCCGGCGGGCGCCGGCGAACGACTCGGCGACATCGGCGTGGAAGCCGCGCGGATGCGCGCCGTGCAGCGTCCCCGGCAGGACGGCGACGACAGCGCCGTCGATCTGCATGGCGGCGCTGCGCACTCCACGCGAGTCGCCGAGCGCGACGAACATGATCGGCGCCTCGCAATGCAGCCGCGAGCCGGCATGCTGCGGTTCGGGAACGAGGCTCGTTCCCTCGTTCCAGCCAGCGCGCAGGCGTGCCTTCAGGACGTAGCCGTTGACCTTGAAGATGCCGCGATAGCGCGGCTCGATGGCGACGTCGCCCTTCACCTCGAGCGTCGCCGGCGTCGCGATCAGCTTGTAGTCGCGCCGCTCGACGACGGTCTTCCGGTCCTTGCCTTCGCCCTGTGTCACCTCCCAGCTCTCGCTGCAGTCGCGCGAGACGATCGGGCCGACCAACGTCTGCGCCGACGCCAGGCTCGCCGCGACGCTGCGCTCGGCTTCACGCAGACGCCCTTCGCGCTCGGCGACGATGCCACTCACCGACTGCAGGGCGAGCAGGAGGGCGGCGAGGACAGCCGCGAGGGCGATCGTCCTGCCGAAGAGGGGGAAGCGACGCATTGCCATGGCTGTGCCTTTTTCGACGGGTTGGGTCGCCGTGTGCGACGTGGCCGCGAGGATCGATCACCGGCGCGAAGACAATACGAAGCGCGACGCGGCGAGACGGCCGGGTCGGTGAAGGGAAGGTGAAACGGGAAGCGGGCCGCAGATGCCCGCCGGTGCCAATCGATCGAATTGGCGCGCCGCCCGCCCGCTCATCGGCGCGCCCGGATCGCCCGCTCCCCATACGCTTCCCACCTGCCCACCCCTTCCTTGCCTTCGCCATGACGATGTTCGGCATTCAACTGCGCAGACCCACCTTCAGCGAAGTCACCGCCGCCGCCGTCATGGCGGTCGGGCTCTGGGTCGCCGTCATCGGCCTGGCCCAAGTGAGCGGCCATGCGCTGCAGGCGAGGGATGCCGGCGCGCTGCTCGTCGTCAGCGCCTGGGGCTGCATCGGCGCCCGCCTCGGCGTCGGCATCGGCAAGGGCGGCCGCTACCTCGCCGCCCACGTCGGGATCAACGCCGTGCTGCTCGCGCTCTACCAGGGCGCGCTCGTCCTCGCGAGCTGATCCGACGCCCGCCGGAAGCGCCCAAACCGGCCCTCTGTAGGAAGGCGCTGACGCCGTCTAAGGATGCTTGCTCATGGGAGCCCCGTTCGGGTCCGAATAACCTAGGATCGCTTACCAGCACCGCTTCGCTGCGGCTCTGGGAAGTCAGCGCGGCCGGGCACATGCCACTTCCGGTGTGGGCAGGTCGTCCTCAACGGCTTGAACAGGGGAAGAGCATGAATTTCATCATTTGGCTCGTGGTCGGTGGGCTCATCGGCTGGATCGCCAGCATGATCATGAAGACCGACGCCCAGCAGGGCGTGATCCTGAACGTGGTCGTCGGCATCGTCGGCGCCCTGCTCGGCGGCTGGCTGCTGGCTCCCGTGTTCGGCACCGGCACGATCAACCAGAACGATTTCAGCCTCGCGGGTCTGGGCGTCTCGCTCCTCGGCGCGATCATCCTGCTCGCGATCGTCAACCTGGTACGCCGCGGCAGCCCGCGCTGAAGGTTCCACCGGCGGCCCGGCGCGGGCCCGGCCGCCGATGCCTGCCCCTGTTCGGCCTGACAATGTCTGCGGCGTCGGCACGCGCGCGGCGCGAGGGCGCTCATGCCAAAGACGATCTGGGTCCTCAACGGGCCGAACCTCAATCTGCTCGGCACCCGTGAGCCGGCGATCTACGGGGCGGCCACGCTCGCCGATGTCGAGCAGGCATGCCGAGCGGCAGCGCGCCCGCACGGTATCGAGATCGACTTCCGCCAGAGCAACCACGAAGGCGAGCTGATCGATTGGCTTCACGCTGCCGGAGCTGCAGCGCCAGGCTCGGTCGCCGGCATCGTCCTCAACGCCGGCGCGTACACCCACACGTCGGTGGCGCTGCACGACGCCATCAAGGCCATCTTTCCGCCCGTGATCGAGGTTCACCTTTCCAACGTGCACGCGCGCGAGCCGTTTCGTCACCACTCGTACCTGTCGCCGGCATGCGCCGGGATCGTCGTCGGCTTCGGCGTTGCCGGCTACGCGATGGCAGTCGAAGGCCTGGCGCGCGCCGCAGCGGCGCCGCCGACAGAAGCGCGACGGTGATCGAGAAGCAAATCGCTTCGCTCGCCGAGGCGGTCGCCGACGTGCCTGATGGCGCGACGGTGATGATCGGCGGCTTCGGCACCGCGGGGCTGCCGAACGAGCTCGTCGACGCGCTCCTCGAGCAGGGCGCGAAGGACCTCACGATCATCAACAACAACGCCGGCAACGGCGACACCGGCCTGGCGGCGCTGCTCGCGGCGCGCCGCGTCAGGAAGATCGTCTGCTCGTTCCCGCGCCAGGCCGACAGCCACCACTTCGACCGCCTCTACCGTTCCGGCGAGCTCGAGCTTGAGCTGGTGCCGCAAGGCAACCTCGCCGAGCGGATCCGCGCTGCCGGCGCCGGAATCGGCGGCTTCTTCACGCCGACCGGGTACGGCACCGAGCTCGCGAAGGGCAAGGAAACGCGCGAGCTCGAGGGCCGCATGTACGTCTTCGAGACGCCGCTGCACGGCGACTACGCGTTCATCAAGGCCGAGCGTGGCGACCGCTGGGGCAACCTCACCTACCGCATGACCGCGCGTAACTTCGGCCCGGTGATGGCGATCGCGGCGAAGACGACGATCGCGACCGTGCACGAAATCGTCCCGCTCGGCGGTCTCGACCCGGAATGCGTCGTCACGCCGGGGATCTTCGTGCAGCGGGTCGTCCGCATCGACCGCCTCGCGACGAGCGCCGGCGGCTTTCGCCAGCAGGCATGAGAAGCGAGCGATGAACGAACGGAGATGGAGCCGCGCCGAGATGGCCGCACGCGTCGCACGCGATATTCCGGACGGCGCGGTCGTCAACCTCGGCATCGGCTTGCCGACGCTGGTCGCCAACCACCTGCCGGAGGGACGCGAAGTCGTCCTGCACAGCGAGAACGGCATCATCGGCATGGGCCCGGCGCCGCGTGAAGGCGACGAGGACTTCGACCTCATCAACGCCGGCAAACAGCCCGTCACGCTGCTGCCGGGCGGCTCGTTCTTCCACCATGCCGACAGCTTCGCGATGATGCGCGGCGGCCATCTCGACGTCTGCGTGCTCGGCGCGTTCCAGGTCTCGGCGCACGGCGACCTCGCCAACTGGCACACCGGCGCTGCCGACGCGATTCCCGCGGTCGGCGGCGCGATGGACCTCGCGATCGGCGCCAAGAAGACATACGTCATGATGGAGCACACGACCAAAGGCGGCGAGGCGAAGATCGTCGCGCGCTGCAGCTACCCGCTCACGGGGATCGGCTGCGTGGCGCGGATCTACACCGACCTTGCGGTGATCGACGTCGGCCCGGACGGGCTCGTCCTCGTCGAGATGGTCGAAGGAATGCCCTTCGACGCACTGCAGGCCAAGACCGGCGCGCCGATCGCGCGTGCCGCAGGAGCGAGACCATGAACATCACCGAAGCCTTCATCTGCGACGCCATCCGTACTCCGATCGGCCGCTACGCGGGTGCGCTCGCGACGGTGCGCGCCGACGACCTCGGCGCGATTCCGATCGCCGCGCTGATGGCGAGGAACGCCAAGGTCGACTGGGCGGCGGTGAGCGACGTCGTCTACGGCTGCGCCAACCAGGCCGGCGAGGACAACCGCAACGTCGCCCGCATGTCGGCGCTGCTCGCAGGGCTGCCGCAGTCGGTGCCGGGCGCGACCATCAATCGCCTGTGCGGATCGAGCATGGACGCCGTCGGCACGGCGGCGCGCGCGATCAAGTCGGGCGAGGCCGAGCTGATGATCGCCGGTGGCGTCGAGAGCATGAGCCGGGCGCCGTTCGTAATGCCGAAAGCCGAAAGCGCCTTCTCGCGCGCGAACGCGGTCCATGACACCACCATCGGCTGGCGCTTCGTCAACAAGCTGATGAAGGAGAAGTACGGCGTCGACTCGATGCCCGAGACGGCGGAGAACGTCGCGACCGACTTTCGGATCGAGCGCGCGGCCCAGGACCGCATGGCGCTCGCCTCGCAGCAGAAGGCGGTCGCGGCGCAGAAGGCCGGTTTCTTCGACCGGGAGATCGTCCCGGTGACGATCGCGCAGAAGAAGGGCGATCCGATCGTCGTCGCCAAGGACGAGCACCCGCGCGACACCAGCCTCGAAGCGCTCGCCAAGCTGAAGGGCGTCGTCAAGCCCGACGGCACGGTGACCGCGGGCAACGCGTCGGGAGTCAACGACGGCGCCTGCGCGCTCCTGCTGGCGAGCGAGCGCGCCGCGGCACGCCACGGCCTCGTGCCGCGTGCGCGTGTCGTCGGCATGGCGACCGCGGGCGTCGCGCCGCGGATCATGGGCATCGGCCCGGCACCGGCGACGAAGAAGGTGCTCGAGCTGACCGGCCTTGCGCTCGGCCAGATGGACGTGATCGAGCTCAACGAGGCGTTCGCCGCCCAAGGCCTCGCCGTGCTGCGCGACCTCGGCATCGCCGACGACGACGCGCGCGTCAACCCGAACGGCGGCGCGATCGCGCTCGGCCACCCGCTCGGCGCGAGCGGCGCGCGCCTCGTCACGACCGCCGTCAACCAGCTGCACCAGAGCGGCGGGAGGTACGCGCTCTGCACGATGTGCATCGGCGTCGGCCAGGGGATCGCCGTGATCGTCGAGCGCGTCTGACGACGCCGCGCGGCACAACGTTTGCCCAAGCTAGGTTCAACGTTCTCGGAGCGAAGCCATGTCCCAAAGCAGCATCCTCGGCGGCGATCGTGCGCCCCAGCAAGCCCGCGGCCGCGACGACGAGACGCTCGGTCCGAGCGACACCTCCGACAGCGGCAGCGACGTCAAGGGAGCGACGCGGCTGAAGACCGACACTCCCGAAGGCGACCTCGGCGGAGCCACTCCGGTCGACGTCGACAGCGATACCGATTCGATGGGCACCGGCGAGCGCGCGGAGGCCGTTCCCGAGGGCGCCCGCGACGGCGCCGACATCGCTCCGGATCGGATCGCGCGCTCGAAGGACGCGCTCGATTCGGCCGAGTCGATCACCGGCAACGACGACACGATCGAGTCCCTTGCCGACGAATCGGCCGACGAGGACCAGGACGAAGACCTCTGAGAGACGCGGCTTTCAGGCGAGCGGCTGCGCGTCGCGAAGTTGTGTCCGCAAGCGGGAGATATCGGCCGACAGACGCCCCGCGACGAGGCCGACGATCTCGAAGCCGAACGCCGGATTCTGGTAGTACAACTCGCGAAGAGTCGCCTGGTTGATGCTGAGCAAGGTGCAGTCCTCGGCGCAGCGCGCGCTTAGCGTTCGCGTGCGCTCAGGCAAAAAGAAGGCGATCTCGCCGAACATCTGGCCCGGCCCGAAGCTTCCGCCGCTCTCCGGAAACTCGATCCGGCCTTCGACGAGGATGTAGAGGTGGTCGGCCTCGTCGCCCTGGCGGAACAGGATGTCGCCGGCCTTCTTCCGGCTCTGCTTCATGTAGGGCCTCAGCCAGAGCCCCGACCGGTCGGCGCTGCGCGTCGCCTTGTGCACCCGCCGCGTCAGCCGCGTCATCTCGACCAGCCGTACGCAGTTGATCGGCAGCAGCACGCCGTGCATCAGTGCCATCACCGGCGCCGGAAGCAAAACGCCGTAAGTCAGAAAGCCGATGTTGCTGAGGACACCGAACCAGCGCAGCGGCACCATCGTCTTGACGAACGAGCTGCTGATCGTGAAGCCTGCGCCGACAGCGGCGGCGCACAGGGAGAGGATCTGGATCGGCGAGGAGAACTGGCCCGCCAGGAATGCGCTCACCTGCGCGGCGATCTGCTGAATGGACACTGGGCACCTTCCCGTGGCGATGCGTCAGGGTCCCATTCTCGACGACGCGCGGCGCGATTCCGCGCCTCGGCGCCACTTCCGACGGATGGCCGGCGGTCGGGGCTAGACGTCGACGAAGCCGGCGCGCAGCGCCTTGGCGACCGCGTGCGCGCGCGACTGCGCCTGCAGCTTGGCGATGATCTGGGCGACGTGGAACTTGGCGGTGTGTGCCGAGATCCCGAGCGCGCCGCCGATCTCGCGGTTGCCGAGCCCGTTGCTCATCGCCGCGAGGACCTGGCGCTCGCGCGGCGTCAACGCCTCGAAGCCCGGCGGCGCACCGCGCCGCTCGCCGACGCGCTCGTAGCGAAGCGCCTCGGCAGCGAAGGCCCGCGACGTCGCGACGAGGCCGGCGCGCGCGGCGCGCGCGGCGCCGGCGATCGCCGCCGGCGAGGCGCCGCGCGGCAGCACCGAGCAGCCGTCGATCAGCCACTCGCCGACGCGCTCGTCGCCGGCAGCCGCAAGGACGATCGTCTGCGGGCCGCTGCCGGCGAGCGCGTCGAGCTCGGCATCGCCAGCAGCGCCGGCGTCGACGATGACGATCTCGGCACCGCCGTAGCCGGCCTCGGCGAGCTCGGCGAACGTCGCCGCGGCGCGGACGACGTCGAAGTCGCCCTGCGCGACGAGCCCGTCGGCGATGCCGGCCCGCACCAGCGGCGACGGTGCAGCGATCGCGATCCGCAGCATCGGCAAGGCTCCCTTCGGCGTCAGCGGCAGCTTCGCTCGCCCGGCCACTCGCCGACCTCGGCGCGCAGGTCGAGCGGCGCACCGCCGCGCAGGATGCCGAGCGTGACGCTACGGCCGACATGCGACGCCAGCGCCTGGCGAAGCTCGCGAAGGTTCGCGGCGGCGCTCTCGGCGGCGCGGACGATGATGTCGCCGATCCGCACGCCGGCGCGCTCGGCCGGTCCGCCGGCGGCGAGCGAGGTGACGAGCAGACCGCTCTGCCCGGCTTCGAGGGTCGCGCCCCCGGCCTCGGCGAGCGGCACCGCCTGCGCGCCGATGCCGAGCCATGGCCGCGCGACGCGGCCGTTGGCGAGCAGCGCATCGACGACGCGGGCGACGGTCGACGCCGGAACGACGATGCCGTAGCTGCGCGAAAGCGCCGCGGTCGCGACGCCGACGAGGGCGCCCGACGCGTCCGCCACCGGCGCGCCCGAGAGACCGTCGTAGACGCCGCCGTCGAGGCGGACGAGGCGATCGACCGAGCCGCCGAGCCAGGTCTGCCACGCGCCACCGACGCGGTTGACGATGCCGGCGCTGGCGATCGCATCGCCTTCGCCGCTGCGGCCGACGACGATCGCGGTCTGCCCGGCGCGTAGCGCCGACGCATCGCCGGGCACGAGCGGCGTCAGCGCACCGGCATCGGCAAGGCGAAACAGCGCCAGGTCGGTCGCCGAGTCGATGCCGACCAGCGTCGCGGCGAGCTGCGTGCCGCCCGCGGCGACGAGCGTCACCGCTGCCGGCGTGCGCCGAAAGACATGGGCAGCGGTGACGACGAGGCCGGCGCGCCAGACGGCGCCCGACGCGACGGTGTGGCGGCGGCCGAGAACGGCGACCGTCGACGCGCCGATGTCGTCGACGATTGCCGCGATGCGGTCGGAGTGGGCGCGCAGCGCGTCGCCGGTGCTGGCTTGGGCGGGAGTGTTCATGGGCGTCTCTTTCGCAAGTGCAATGCGGGCGACGGTACGGCCGGAGGGCCGCCGGCGAACCCGCCGAACGGCGGAGCGCACCGGCCATGTGGGGAGGTCGGCGCTGCTTTGCAAGGCGCTCGACCGTGTCGCGCCACGGCAGCACGGCAGGAGCTCGCGTCGGTTCGCGCCGATGACCTGCCGTTCGCGCCGCCACGGCCGCGATCGGTCGCAGGGCGGCGCGCACGCCGAGTCCGGCCGCTAGAGTCGCGCCGTCCCCCAGGAGAATCCCGAATGCTCGAAGCGCAAGGCCTCTGCAAGTCGTACGACAGCCGTGTCGTCGTCGCGGACCTGTCTCTCAACGTCGGCGCCGGCGAGATCGTCGGCCTGCTCGGCCCGAACGGCGCCGGCAAGTCGACGACGGTTGCGATGCTGTGCGGGCTCGTCGCCGCCGAGCACGGCAGCGTGTTCGTGGGCAGCGGAGGCGAGCGTCTCGCGCTCGGCGTCGACACCCCGGCCGCGAAGCGGCGCATCGGCGTCGTCCCGCAGGAACTCTCGATCTACGAGAACCTCGGCGCTGCCGCCAACCTCGCGCTCTTCGGCGCCCTCTACGGGCTCGGCGGTGCACTGCTGCGCGAGCGCGTCGACGCGGCGCTCGCGCTGGTCGGCCTCGCCGAGCGCGCCAGGGACAAGCCCCAGGTCTTCAGCGGCGGCATGAAGCGGCGCCTCAACATCGCCGCAGCGCTGGTCCACGACCCCGATGTCCTGATCCTCGACGAGCCGACGGTCGGCGTCGACCCGCAGAGCCGCAACGCCATCTTCGACAACCTCGAGAGCTTGCGCGACCGCGGCAAGGCGCTGCTCTACACGACGCACTACATGGAGGAAGCCGAGCGGCTGTGCGACCGCATCGTCGTCATGGACCACGGCCGTGTCGTCGCCAGCGACACGCTCGCCGGCTTGTACAAGAGGCTGCCCGCGGTCGAGACGCTCGAAGTCGAGGTCGACGGCGCCGTCGACCTCGTCGCCCTCGGCCGCGACGCCGCCCTCGCCGCGCCGACGCAGGACGGTACCCGCCTTCGCGTCGGCATCGGCGACCTCGGTCGCGATGCCCCTGCCCTGCTCGGCTGGCTCGCGGCGCGCGGACATGCCGTGCACCGCATCTCGTCGGGCCGCGCCGATCTCGAGGACGTGTTCCTTTCGCTCACCGGCCGCCAACTCAGGGACTGACCGCATGAACCTCGCAGCCTTTCGCGCCCTCGTCCGCAAGGACCTGGTGCTCTACTTCTCGAACCGGCGCGCGCTCGTCATGTCGATCGCGGCGCCGATCGTCATCGCCGCGTTCTTCGGTGCGATCTTCGGCAACGGCCAGACCAAGCCGTCGCGGATCCCGATCGCGCTCGCCGACCAGGACGCGAGCGCGATCTCGCGCGCGGTCGCGACATCGATCGCTGCCGATCCGGCGTTCCAGGTCGAGCAGATCGACGCCGCAGCGGCGATCGAGCGGGCGCGCCAGGGCAAGGTGCGCGCCGCCGTCGTCCTGCCGGCCGGCTTCGGCGAGCGGTTGCCCGCGGCGCTGATGGCGGGCGGCGAAAAACCGGTCGTCGCCGTCCACTACGACCCCTCGCAGGCGACGGCGATGCCGCTCGTGCAGGGGCTGCTGTCGCAGCACGTCATGCGGGCGCTCGGCGAGAGCCTCGGCAGGAGCGGCGCGCCGGTGTCGGCGTTCAGCCTGCCGTTCACGACCCGGGCGGTCGAGTCGGTCGCGAGCGGCGAGGCGCCGTACAACGGCTACGCCCATTCGTTCGCCGGCATGGGCGTGCAGTTCATCCTCTTCATGGGAATCGAGGTCGGGGTCGGCGTCCTGCTGGCGCGCCGGCTCGGCCTGTGGAAGCGGCTGCGCGCGGCGCCGCTCTCGCGCACGCTCCTGCTCGGCAGCCACATCGCGAGCGGCGCGATCACCGCGCTCGTCCTGCTCGCGATCATCTACGCGGCGGCGATGGCGATCTTTCAGGTTCGCATCGACGGCAGCGTCGTCGGCTTCGTCGCGATCGCGGTCGCATTCGCGCTGCTGACGTCGAGCTTCGGCCTCCTCATCGCCGCGATCGGCAAGACGCCCGAGGCGACCCGCGGCCTGGCGATCTTCGCGACGCTCGTGATGGTGATGCTCGGCGGTGCCTGGGTGCCTTCGTTCGTCTTCCCGCAGTGGCTGCAGACCGCATCGCTCGTCGTGCCGACGCGCTGGGCGGTCGACGGCCTCGATGCGATGACCTGGCGCGGCCTCGGCATCGACGCCGCGATCGCGCCGGTCGCGGTGCTGCTCGCGTTCAGCGTGCTGTTCACCGCCATCGCGATCTGGCGCTTCGACTGGGAAGAGCCGCGCGGTTGAGAAGTCGCCGGGTGCGCTCGGCGACGGCGCCTTTCCTACTCGAAATCGACGAGCTCGGCGCCCTCGCTCACCTGGTCGCCCGCCGCGTAGCGAAATCCCTTGACGATGCCCGCACGCGGCGCGCTGACCGTGTGCTCCATCTTCATCGCTTCGAGAACGAGCAAGGGCGCGCCCTTGTCGACCGTGGCACCGGGCCGGGCGAGCAGGGCGATCACTTTGCCGGGCATCGGCGCGAGCAGGCCGGCACCCTCTTCGTCGTGCTCGGCACCGCTGACGCCGAGCAGGTCGACCAGCGCCAGCGCGTGCGAACGACCGCCGACGAAGACGTGGCGCAGCTCGCCCTCGGCGACGACGGCGGCGGTGAAGCGGCGCTCGCCCAGCGTCGCCGCGATGGCGCCGTCGACGCCGGGCCGGGCGCTCGCCGGCGTCGTCACGCCGTCGAGCGTGAGCTGCCAGCCGCCGCCCGGCACCGCCGCGACGTCGACCTCGCGCATCGTCTCGGCGTGGCGAAAGCCGAGCCGCCTGAGGGCGCTGCCGTTGAGGCGCCAGCCGTCGAGCGCGCGCCAGGGCGAGCCGCCGTCGGCAGCGCCGGCGGCCGCGCGCCGCGCCGCCTCGGCATCGCGCTCGACCTCGGCAAGCGCGGCGAGCAGCCAGACGTCGTCGGCAGGTGAGCTCGCGGGCGGGAACAGGCGGTCGTGCTCACGCTCGATCAACGCGGTGTCGAGGTCGGCGTTGGCGAACGACGGTGTCGCGACGAGGCGGCCGAGGAACTCGACGTTGTTGGCGACGCCGACGATGCGGTAGCGCGCCAGCGCCTCGCGCATCCGCACCAACGCGCCGGCGCGATCACGCCCGTGGACGATCAGCTTGGCGATCATCGGGTCGTAGAACGGCGTGATCGCGTCACCCTCCTCGACGCCGGTGTCGACCCGCACCGACGCGCCTTCGGGCGGCGGCGCGAGATGGACCAGCCGCCCCGACTGCGGCAGGAAGCCGCGGTCGGGGTCCTCGGCGTAGATGCGCGCCTCGATCGCGTGACCCGAGATCGAGACCTGCTCTTGCGTCTTCGGCAGCGGCTCGCCGGCGGCGACGCGCAGCTGCCACTCGACCAGATCGACGCCGGTGATCATCTCGGTCACCGGATGCTCGACCTGCAGCCGGGTGTTCATCTCCATGAAGTAGAAGCGGCCGTCGGGATGGGCGATGAACTCGACCGTGCCGGCGCCGACGTAGCCGACCGCCTGCGCTGCCTCGACCGCGGCACGCCCCATCGCCGCTCGCCGCTCGGCCGTCATGCCGGGCGCGGGCGCCTCCTCGAGCACCTTCTGGTGGCGCCGCTGCACCGAGCAGTCGCGCTCGAACAGGTAAATGCAAGACCCGAGCGTGTCGGCGAAAACCTGGATCTCGACGTGGCGCGGCTTCAGCACGTACTGCTCGACGAGGACGCGGTCGTCGCCGAACGCGCTCTTGGCCTCGCGCTGGCACGACGCGAGCGCAGCGGCGAAGTCCTTGGCGTCGTCGACGCGACGCATGCCTTTGCCGCCGCCGCCTGCGCTCGCCTTGATCAGCACCGGAAAGCCGATCTTCGCCGCCTCGCGCGCGAGCAGCGCCGGGTCCTGCGCCTCGCCGTGGTAGCCAGGCGTGAGCGGAACGCCGGCCTTTTCCATCAGCGCCTTCGCCGCCGACTTCGACCCCATGGCGCGAATCGCCGTCGCGGGTGGCCCGACGAAGGCGATGCCGGCCGCGGCGCACTGCGCCGCGAACGCCTCGTTTTCGGACAGAAAGCCGTAGCCCGGGTGGATCGCCTGCGCGCCGGTCGCTCGCGCCGCCGCGACGATCCTCTCGCCGACGAGGTACGACTCGCGCGCCGGCGGCGGCCCGATGCGCACGGCCTCGTCGGCGAGGCGGACGTGGCGCGCGTTGGCGTCGGCGTCGCTGTAGACGGCGACGGTCGCGATCCCCATCTTGCGCGCGGTCTTGATGACGCGGCACGCGATCTCGCCGCGGTTGGCGATCAGGAGCTTCGTGAACATGGGCGGTGCAAATCCCGGTGAGGCGGCGCGAGTGCCGTCGTGGCGCTAGGGGTTGTGGACGACCGACCGCCTGACGCGGCTGCTGGCATTGACCGCGACCAGCTTGCCGTCGCCGTCGAAATCGAGGTCGAATTCGTCGCCTTCTTCGGCCAGCGAGTACACCCACCGCTTGCCGCCGAGACCACCCTCGGTGCGATCGGCGCGGGGAAAGCCGATCGCCATCACGACCTGCTCGCGGGTCATTCCCGCAAGGACACGGCCGCTGACGATGGCTTGCTGCACCTCGGGCGAATACCCTTCGACCTTCGTCTTGGGGTCCTCCTTGACGAAGATCCGGTCGGCGAACTGCTCGCGCGTCAGCGGCTCGAAATCGCTGTCGGGGCCGGCGCTCATCGTTCGACCCTCGATGTTCACGTGCACGCGCTTGCGGCCCCAACCGGCGACCTTGACACGCGATCCGGCCGGAATGAAGGGCTGCCCGATGAAGTTGTTGTCGCTGATCCAGTCGCCGTCGTAGCGCAGGTTGCAGCACGTGTAGCGATCGGCCGTCGCCATCGCTGCCATCGCTTCCGGGCTCGGCGACTGGACGATCTTCTTGCCGACCATCCAGCCCGTCGCCTCCTCCTCGAGCCAGACCTCGCGCTTGAAATCATCGAGCGCGCCGGTGACCCGGTAGCGGACGCCCGCCTTCAGATCGACCTCGATCTCGCCCTCGGCGACGAACCCGCTGCTGCGCGCGAACATCGATTCGATGGGCACCGCATGGACCACGCTCGCCAGCAGCCGAAGAGTCGACTTGCCGGCCTTGACGGAGTGTTCCGGCAGCACGACCCGCATGCTTCGGCCGAGACCTCTGCTCGCTGCGAGGCTGGCGTCGATGCCGGTGCGGAGGTCTTCGCCGTTGACGCGCTTGAGCACGAAGAAGGCCGCGGTCGGCACGCTCGGGCGTGGCCTGGCGGCGCCCAGGGCTGATCCGGCAGATCCGCCGGCGGCGGTATCGACGATCGTCGCCATTTCGCTCGGCGGCGCCGCCGTCGGCGGGGTCTCGGCCCGCGCGGTCCCGGCCAAGGCCGCCACGAGCATGGCTGCGAGCATCGCCCCTCTTCCCCTCATACGTCCTCCCCTTTTGCTTCGTCGTCGTGCAGCCTCTTTCATTGGCCGCGGCCGTCGTCACATGCGGAACACGCCGAACTTGGTCGCCGGGATCGGCGCGTTGAGCGTCGCCGCCAGCGAGAGGCCGAGAACGCGGCGCGTCTCGGCGGGATCGATCACGCCGTCGTCCCACAAGCGCGCGCTCGCGTAGTACGGATGGCCCTGGTGCTCGTACTGCTCGAGCAGCGGCGCCTTGAACGCACGTTCCTCGTCAGCCGACCAGCTGCCGCCGCGCGCCTCGATGCCGTCGCGCTTGACCGTCGCGAGCACCGCCGACGCCTGCTCGCCGCCCATCACGCTGATGCGCGCGTTCGGCCACATCCAGAGGAACCGCGGCGAGTAGGCGCGGCCGCACATGCCGTAGTTGCCGGCGCCGAACGAGCCGCCGATGAGCACCGTGAGCTTGGGCACCAGCGCGGTCGCGACTGCCGTCACCATCTTCGCGCCGTCGCGCGCGATGCCGGCGTTCTCGACCTTCTTGCCGACCATGAAGCCGGTGATGTTCTGCAGGAAGAGGAGCGGCACCCGCCGCTCGCAGCAAAGCTCGATGAAGTGCGCGCCCTTCTGCGCCGACTCGCTGAAGAGGATGCCGTTGTTGGCGACGACGCCGACCGGCATGCCGTAGAGACGCGCGAAGCCGGTGACGAGCGTCGACCCGTAGCGCGCCTTGAACTCGTCGAGGCGCGAGCCATCGACGATGCGCGCGATCACCTCGCGAACGTCGTAAGGCTTTCGCGTGTCGTGCGGAATGACGCCGTAGATCTCCCTGGCGTCGTAGCGTGGCTCTTCGCTCGCCTCGCGCGTCACCGTCTCGGGCATGCGGCGATTGAGGCTGGCGACGATCCGGCGCGCGATCGCGAGCGCGTGGCGGTCGTCGTCGGCCAGATGGTCGGCGACGCCCGACAGGCGCGTGTGGACGTCGCCGCCGCCGAGCTCCTCGGCGCTGACGACCTCGCCGATCGCCGCCTTCACGAGCGGCGGCCCGCCGAGGAAGATCGTGCCCTGGTTCTTGACGATGATCGTCTCGTCGCTCATCGCCGGCACGTACGCGCCGCCGGCCGTGCACGAGCCCATGACGACGGCGATCTGCGCGATCCCCTGCGCGCTCATGTTGGCCTGGTTGAAGAAGATCCGGCCGAAGTGCTCGCGGTCGGGGAAGACCTCGTCCTGGCGCGGCAGGAACGCGCCGCCGGAATCGACGAGGTAGATGCAGGGCAGGCGGTTCTGCTGCGCGATCTCCTGCGCGCGCAGATGCTTCTTCACCGTCATCGGATAGTAGGTGCCGCCCTTCACCGTCGCGTCGTTGGCGACGATCATGCATTCCTGCCCTTGGACGCGGCCGATGCCGGCGATCATTCCGGCGGCGGGCGCCTCGCCGTCGTACATGTCGTAGGCCGCGAGCTGGCCGATCTCGAGGAAGGAAGCGCCCGGGTCGAGCAGCCCGTCGACGCGCTCGCGCGGCAGCAGCTTGCCGCGCGCGACATGGCGCTCGCGCGACTTGGCGTCGCCGCCGCGCGCGACCTCGGCGGCGCGGGCGCGCAAATCGTCGACCTGGCGCTGCAGCGCCGCCGCGTTGGCCTTGAACTCGTCGGAACGCGTGTCGATGCGCGACATCAACGCGGCCATGGGTCTCCTGCTCGCTGTCGTTTCTCCGAGCGCGAGCTTAACGTCTGCCGTGGCACGATCGCGTCGGCCATCTCCGAAGGGAGAACGAGGCATCGAAGCGCGACGCCGTTGACGCGCCGATCGGGAGAAGCGTATGCCCCATTCGCCGCAGGTCGTGAGCGCCGCGGACGTCGATCGGGAGGCTCCTCGCTGGAGCGACAGCGCGCCGGCGCTTCGTCGCCGCACCCTCCTGCAGGCCGGTGCCTCGCTGCTCGCACTCGGCGCTCGTGCCGCCTTCGCCCAGCATCGCGTTCCCTTGGCCGACATGCACAGCCATCTCGGCATGCTCTCGCGCGCCTCGCTCGCCGACCAGATGCGAGCCAACGGCGTGGCTCTCGTCGCCTGGGCATTGCCGTCGGACCTTCCCTGGACCCACGCGGTCAGCACCGGCATCGCCCAGAGATCCGTTCCTGCCGCCGGCGAGCCCGCGGCCTTCTTCGCCGCCCGGCTCGACCGCGAGAACGTGACGCTTGCGAACGCCGGTCTGAAGCGGGTCTTGACCGCCGCCGACGTCGATGCCTGCGTCGCGGGCGAGGAGCACGGCGTCGTGCTCGCTGCCGAGGGTGCCGACTTCCTCGAGGGTCGACTCGACGGCCTCTCGGCCGTCTACGACCAGGGCTTGCGCCACCTTCAGCTGGTGCACTACATCGCCAGCCCGATCGGCGATCGGCAAACATCGGAGCCGCAATTCAACGGGCTGAGCGCCGTCGGCAAGCTGCTCGTCGAAGCGTGCAACGAGCGCGGCCTGCTGATCGATCTCGCCCACTGCGCCGAGACCGCGGTCGACCAGGCGCTGCAGATCTCGAAGGTTCCCATGGTCTGGTCGCACAGCTGGGTCCGCGAGGTCGGCGGCCGATGGCAGGACACCTACGGCTACCAGCAGCGCCGCTTGTCGCTCGCTCGCGCGAAGGCGATCGCCGATCGGGGCGGCGTCGTCGGCGTCTGGGGCTTCGGCCTCGAGCGGCCGGGCGTCGGGCGCAATGCGTGGTCGGTCGGCCGCAACGACGCCATGGGCTACGCGCGCGAGCTCGCCGACCTCGTCGACCAGATCGGCGCCGATCACGTCGGCATCGGAACCGACCTGGCGGGCGTCGGTGCGAGCGCGTCGATCAACGACTACGCCGATCTGCGCAAGGTCGTGGCGCACCTGCAGGAATTGAGGCTGCCGGACAGTGCGATCGAGCGCGTCGCCTGCACCAACTACGCCCGGGTGCTCAAGACGGCGATGATGGGGTGAGCGGGATCGACACCGCCCTCACATGCTCTCCGCGTACAGCTCGCGGCCGATCAGCATGCGCCGGATCTCGCTCGTGCCGGCGCCGATCTCGTACAGCTTGGCGTCGCGCCAGAGGCGCCCGACCGGGTACTCGTTGGTGTAGCCGACGCCGCCGAGCGCCTGGATCGCCTCGCCGGCCATCCAGGTCGCCTTCTCGGCCGAGTAGAGGATGGCACCGGCCGCGTCCTTCCGGAGCGTGCGCGAATGGTCGCCGTGGTCGCAGGCGCTGCCAACCGCGTAGACGTAGGCGCGCGACGCCGACCAGGTCGAGTACATGTCGGCGATCTTGCCCTGCATGAGCTGGAACTCGCCGATCGACTGGCCGAACTGCTTTCGCTCGTGCACGAACGGCATGACGGCGTCCATGCACGCCGCCATGATGCCGAGCGGCCCGCCCGACAGCACCGCGCGCTCGTAGTCGAGGCCGCTCATCAGCACCTTGACGCCGCCGCCCTCGCTGCCGAGGACGTTCTCCGCCGGCACTTCGCAGTCCTCGAAGAAGACCGGCCAGGTGTTCGAGCCGCGCATGCCGAGCTTGTCGAGCTTGTTGCCGAACGAGAGGCCGCGCATCGACTTCTCGATGATGAACGCAGTGATGCCGCTCGGGCCGGCGTTGAGGTCGGTCTTGGCGTAGACGATCATCGTGTCGGCGTCGCCGCCGTTGGTGATCCACATCTTCGAGCCGTTGAGCACGTAACGGTCGCCACGCAGATCGGCTCGCAATTTCATGCTGACGACGTCCGAGCCGGCGTTGGGCTCGCTCATGGCGAGCGCGCCGACATGCTCGCCCGAGACCAGCTTGGGCAGGTACTTCTTCTTCTGCGCCGCGCTGCCGTTGCGATGCAGCTGGTTCACCGCCAGGTTCGAGTGCGCGCCGTACGAGAGGCCGACTGACGCCGACGCGCGCGAGACCTCCTCCATGGCGACGATGTGCGCGAGGTAGCCGAGATCGCTGCCGCCGTACTCTTCCTTCACCGTCATGCCGTGCAGGCCGAGCGCACCGAGCTTTCGCCAGAGGTCGGCGGGGAAGACGTTGTCGCGGTCGATGGCGGCGGCGCGCGGCGCGATCTCGTCGTCGGCGAACTGCTGCACCGTGTCGCGCAGCATGTCGATCGTCTCGCCGAGGTCGAAGGCGAGGCCTGGGAGGTGGGGCATGGCGTCTCGCGTCCTGTCGTCGTCGGGACGGGAAGCTTACCCGCGCGGCGCCCGGCCGCAGCGCCTCAGACGGCGACGCCCTGGTCCGACGCGGCGGCGACGGCGTGGTGCTGCAGGTCGGGCGCCTGCGGCAGGCCGGTGACCTGCAGGATCTCGTGCTGGTCGAGCGTCTCGCGCTCGAGCAGTGCGGCGACGAGCGCGTCGAGCCGGTGCCGATGCTCGGCGATCAGCGCCTTGGCCTCTTCGTGGCATTCGCCGATGATGCGCTGCACCTCGGCATCGATCAGCTTCGCGGTGTGCTCGCCGAACGGCTTCTCTCCGGTGAGGCCGGTCGACTGTCCTTCGAGGAACGGGTTCTCCGGCGGCGCCAGCTGCACCATGCCGAGCTTGTCGCTCATTCCCCATCGCGTCACCATGTTGCGGGCCAGCTGCGTCGCCTGCTCGATGTCGTTCTCGGCGCCGGTCGTGCGCGTGCCGTAGACGATCTCCTCGGCAGCGCGGCCGCCGAGCATGCCGACGATGCGCGCGCGCAGATACGCCTCGGGATAGTTGTAGCGGTCGGTCTGCGGCCGCTGGTAGGTGACGCCGAGCGCCCGGCCGCGTGGCACGATCGTCACCCGCTGGACCGGATCCGCTCCCGGCACGACGAGGCCGAGGATCGCGTGGCCGCTCTCGTGGGTCGCGATCCGCTCGCGGTCCTCGTCGCTCAGCAGGAGCGGCCGCTCGGGGCCGAGGACGATCTTCTCGAGCGCATCGATGAAGTCCTTCTGGCCGACGTCGCTCTTGTCGCGGCGGGCGGCGAGCAGCGCCGCTTCGTTGACGAGGTTCTTCAGGTCGGCACCCGAGAGTCCCGGCGTCATGGCCGCGAGCTCCTCGAGGTTCGTCCCGGGCGCCAACGGCACGTTGCGGGTGTGGACCTCGAGGATCGCGTTGCGGCCTGCCTTGTCGGGCAGGTTGACGAAGACGCGCCGATCGAACCGCCCCGGGCGCAGCAACGCGCGGTCGAGAACGCCGGGCTGGTTGGTCGCCGCCAGCACGATGACGCCTTCGCGGCCCGAGAAGCCGTCCATCTCGGTGAGGATCTGGTTCAGCGTCTGCTCCTGCTCGCTCGAGCCGCCGAGCGCCACCGGTCCGCGCGCGCGACCGATCGAATCGATCTCGTCGATGAAGATGATCGCCGG
Organism: Caldimonas sp.; assembly: GCA_036496385.1. Taxonomy (GTDB): domain Bacteria; phylum Pseudomonadota; class Gammaproteobacteria; order Burkholderiales; family Burkholderiaceae_C; genus Schlegelella_A. The sequence goes on from DASXLD010000012.1 coordinate 29,028, forward strand.
CGCGCTCTCGCGCGCCTGCCGGAACAGATCGCGGACGCGGGCGGCGCCGACGCCGACGATCATCTCGACGAACTCGGCGGCGCTCATCGAGAAGAACGGCACGCCGGCCTCGCCGGCGACGGCCTTCGCGAGCAAGGTCTTGCCGGTCCCGGGCGCGCCGATCAGCAGCACGCCCTTCGGCGCCGAGCCGCCGAGCCGGGTGTACTTCTCCGGCGCCTTCAGGAAATCGACGATCTCGACCAGCTCGTTCTCGGCCTCGTCGATGCCGGCGACGTCCTTGAACGTCACTTTCGGCCCGGCTTCCTGGTCATAGCGTCGCGCCCGGCTCTTGCCGATGCCGAGCAAGCCGCCGCCGATGCCGCCGCCGAGCTGCTGCGCGCGGCGGTACATCCAGACGTAGAAGCCGATCAGGAGCAGCGCCGGGCCGAAGCCGTAGAGCAACGTCGTCAGGCCGCTGCCCTGGATCGGCACCGCCCGGATCTCGACCCGATGGTCGATCAGGAAGGTCTCGAGGCCGGGGCCGACGAAGGTCGGCAACGTCGTCGTGAACGACGTCGCCTTGCGCGGCTCGGCGGCGGCGAAGAAGCCGCGCGCCGCCGACGCGGCGGCCGAGGCGGCGCTGGCCGGCGGCCAGAGCACGGCGGTCTTGAAGCGCCCTTCGATGCCCGCACCCTGGCTGTAGATCGCCTGCACGTTGCCCTTGGTGACCTCGTCCTTGAATGCGGTGTAGGGAATCGTCACCGCGGCATCGTCGCCGGGAAAGAGCATCCGCATGACGAGGTAGTTGACGACCAGGAGCGCGACGAACGTCCACCAGGCGCGGCGCGGCGGCACGTTGACCTTCTTCGCGCCGTCCGGCTTCGTACCGGGCTGCGACGAGCCGGCAGCGGCGCGCGGCGGCCAGGAGGGAGTGCCCTGCTTGGTGCGGTCCACTATCGGGGGATGCGTTCGTTGTGCCTCGGCCGACGCACTTGCTGAGCAGTCCCCAGCAAACGGCACACCCGCTGGCATCACCGCTGGCACGATGACACCGCGCGGCGGTGGTCGGCGTGGTCTCGGTCAGCGCCGACGCGTCGCTCGCGCCGAGCCGCCGTCCTTCACAGCCAGCGGGCGCGACGGAAGCGCCACCAGACGAAGAGGCAGGCCGCGGCGATGATGCCGAGCGCCGCCGGGTAGCCCCACGCCAGCTTCAGCTCGGGCATGTTCTGGAAGTTCATTCCCCAGACCCCGGCGAACGCGGTCGCGATCGCGAAGATGCCGGCCCAGGCGGCGAGCCGCTTCGTGATCTCGCTCTCCTCGATCGTCACCATCGAGAGGTTGACCTGGATCGCGGTGCCGATCGTGTCGCGCAGCGCATCGAGCGACGCGTTCATCCGCGTCAGGTGGTCGAAGACATCGCGGAAGTACTCCCGGTTGTTGCTGCACACCTGCGGCACGCGGCCGCTGATCAGCTTGGCAACCGCTTCCTGGAGCGGCGCGACCGCGTGCTTGACGACGCCGATCTTGCGCTTGAGCGCGTACAGGGTCTCGATGTTCGTGCGGCCCAGACGCGGCTCGAAGATCTGGTCCTCGATCGCCTCGAGGTCGGTTTCGAGGCTGTCGATGATCGGAAAGTAGCGGTCGACGACGGCATCCAGCAGCGCGTAGAAGACGAACGCCGGGCCGTGCCGCAGCAGGTGCGGCTCGCGCTCGGCACGGCGGCGTACGCCGAGGAAATCGCTCTGCGTTCGATTGCGCACCGAGAGGACGAAGTTCGGGCCGACGAAGACGTCGACCTCGCCGACCGAAAGCGCGCCGTCCTTCATCGGCTCGACGGTGTGCAGAACGGCGAACAGCGTGTCGCCGTACTCCTCGATCTTCGGCCGCTGGTGGCCGTGGCGCGCGTCCTCGATCGCGAGATCGTGGAGCAAGAACTCCTTCTGCATCTCGGACAGCTCGTCGTCGCTCGCGTCCTTGAGGGCGACCCAGACGAAATAACCCGGGCGCGCGACGTAGTCGCTGATCTCGTCGACCGTGATGTCGGCGAGCTTGCTGCCGTCCTGGTAGGCCACGCAGTTGACGAGCATGCCGGGCCCTCGGAGCGTTGCGACGCGGCGATTCTAGGAGCGTGCGACCGCGCTCCGACGATGTGCGCCCAACATGTGTGGCGCGCACGTGCTCGACAGGAAAGCGGACGACACCGATTGCTCGCCGCGGGCGGCGGCTCGCGCTCTCAGCGGCCGGCTGGCGCGACCGTGTCGCGGACGAGGAGCGGGCGCAATGCCCAGAGGCCGAGCAGCGGTCCCGGCGCGAGCAGCCAGACCGCCGACGTTCCCCAGGCCGACAAGGCATGGCCGAGGACGACGATGCTCGCGACCGTGATCGCGAAGCCGATGCCGTTCTGCGCCACCAGGGCGCTGCCGAGCCACTGCGGCGGCGCGTACTGCGCCGACATCGCCGAGAACTGCGGTGAATCGGCGACGACGCACAAGCCCCAGAAGAAGAGCGCTGCAATGCGAAGCGCGAGCCCCTGCTCGGGAAGGAGCGGATAGACGATGCACATCAGCCCCGAGCCGGCGAGCGCGAGCGCGGCGACGCGGGCGCTGCCGATGCGTCGGCTCCATTGCCCGCCGGCGATGCAGCCGACCGCGCCGACGGCGATCACGCCGAAGCTGAGCAGCGCGACCGAAGGCGCGTCGGTCGTGCCGACGCGGCGCGCGAGCTCGACGGCGATCGGCCGGCACAGCCACGGGACGACGCTCCAGAACGCATAGAGCTCCCACATGTGCCCGAAGTAGCCGAGCGCCGAGGCGCGAAAGCCGCGCACCGCGAACGCTTCACGCACGCCGCGAACGCCGGCGGCGACGGCGCCGCCGCCGCGCGCCGGCGGTGCGCCGTGCGGGCCGTCGCCGAGGGCGTGGACGACGAGCGCACCGACGATCGCGAGCGCCGACGACGCCAGCACCACCGCCTGCCACGGCCACGCGGCATCGCTCGCGCGGATGCCGTGCGGCATCGCCGTGCCGAGCGTGAGCATGCCGACCAGCCAGCCGAGCGCAGCCGCGGGCCGGGCACCGACCCACTGGACGATCATCTTCATGCCGAGCGGGTAGATGCCGGCCAGGCAAAGGCCGACGGCGAAGCGCAGCAGCCAAGCAGAACCGTAGCCGACGCCGGGCAGGACGAGCGCGGCGTTGGCGGTGGCGCCGACGATGCAGCTCAGCGTGAAGATGCGGCTCGCGGCGAAGCGGTCGGCAGTGCCTGTCAAGGCGAAGCCGAAGGTGCCGGCGATGAAGCCGAGCTGAGTCGCGGCGATCAGCCAGGCAAAGCCCGCAGCGTCGATGCCGAGCCGCGCCATCAGGCCGTCGGCGGCGCCGCTCGGGCTGAACCAGAGCGAGGTACCGAGCCACTGCGCGACGACGACGAGCGCGAGCGCCGCCCGCACGCGGCCGAGCCCGATCGGCTGCGGGTCGGTCGTCGACGCCATCGCCGCGGCCGCGCCCTCAGGCCGCCGCGCGCTCGAGCGCTTGCGCGAGGTCGTCGATCAGGTCGTCGGGATGCTCGAGGCCGACCGAAACGCGCAGGAGGCCCTGCGGCGTGCGGCTCTCCGGCCCTTCGATCGATGCCCGGTGCTCGATCAGGCTCTCGACGCCGCCGAGGCTGGTCGCTCGGGTGAAGATCTCGACCGCAGCGGCGACCGCCATCGCCGCGTCCTTGCCGCCGCGCACCTCGAACGACAGCATGCCGCCGAAGTCGCTCATCTGTCGCCGCGCGAGGGCGTGAAACGGGCTGCCGTCGAGGCCCGGGTAGTGGACCGCCGCGACCTGTGGATGGTCGTGCAGGAAGCCGGCGACGCGGCGCGCGTTGGCGCAATGCGCCCGCATTCGCGCCGGCAGCGTCGGCAGGCTCCGCATGACGAGCCAGCAGTCGAACGGCGACGGCACCGCGCCGCCGTAGAGCTGCGCGGTGCGGATGTCGGCGAAGGCGGCATCGTCGGCGCGGCTGACGACCGCGCCGCCGAGAACGTCGCTGCGGCCGCCGAGATACTTCGTCGTCGCATGCATGACGAGGTCGCAGCCGAGATCGAGCGGGCGCTGCAGCGCCGGCGATGCGAACGTGTTGTCGGCGACCGCGCGCGCACCGGCGCGATGCGCGATGTCCGCGGCCGCCTCGATGTCGACGCACTGCAGGAGCGGGTTCGACGGCGTCTCGATCCAGACGATGCGCGTCGTCGGCCGCAACGCGGCGGCGATCGCGTCGAGGTTCGTCATGTCGACGAAGCTCGCCTCCACCTGCCACTTCGCGAACAGATGCTTCAGCACGTTGGCGGTGCCGTGGTAGATGTCCCTCGGTGCGACGACGTGGTCGCCCGGGCCGAGGCCCTGGAAGATCGCGCTGACGCCGGCCAGGCCGGACGAGAACGCGGCGCCCGCGGCGCCGCCCTCGAGCGCTGCGAGCGCCGCCTCGAGGCCGTTGCGGTTCGGGTTGTGGTTGCGCGAATAGACGAAGCCGTGCGGATACGCGCCGTCGGCGTCGCGCTCGAAGGTCGTCGACAGATGGATCGGCGCCGTCACCGCGCCGGTCGCCGGGTCGACGCCGTGTCCGGCGTGCACGGCGAGCGTCTCGAAGCGGCGCTTGCTGAGGTTCTTCATCGCTTCCTCCGATGCGTGAGGGAAGTCTATGCGTTGCCGCGCGTATCCTTGGCCAGCACTCCGACCCGGGCTCCCGCATGCGTTCCACGAAGCCGCCCGCGACCCGCGAGCATCATCCGTCGAAGCCCTCGCGCAGACGCGTCGCCGCAGCGGCGGCACCGGCAAGCAGCGGACATCGCGAGCCGCGGCCGGTGAGAACTGCCGCCCCGCTCGCGGCGCAGATCCCCTCGGGCAAGGACGCCGTGCTCGCGATCGGCGACCGCGAGGTTCGCCTCACCAACCTCGACAAGCCGTTCTGGCCGGAGCTCGGCATCGCCAAGCGCGACCTGCTCCAGTACTACGCCGACGTCGCCCACGTGCTGCTGCCGCACCTCGCCGACCGGGCGATGGTGATGAAGCGCTACCCCGACGGCGCCGGCGGCGAGCCGTTCTTCATGAAGCGCGCGCCGTCGCCCCGGCCCGAGTGGATCGAGACCTGCGCGATCGCGCATGCGTCGGGCAACGTGATCGACTTCCCGATGATCCAGGACCTGGCGTCGCTGCTCTGGGTCGTCAACCTCGGCTGCATCGACCTCAACCCGTGGTACGCGCGCTGCGACGACGTCGACCGGCCCGACGTCCTGCACTTCGACCTCGATCCGGTACCCGGGGCGACGTTCGCAGGTGTCGTGGCGACGGCGCAGCTCGTCCGCACCGGCCTCGAGGGCCTCGGCATGGCGCCGATCGTCAAGACCACGGGATCGAAGGGGCTGCACGTCTACGTCGCCATCGTGCGCGGGCCGACGCAGAAGGATGTCTGGCGCTTCGCCAAGCGCTTCGCGTTCGACATCGCGGCGCTTCGCCCCGACGTCGTCACCGCCGAGTACCGCATCGCCAAGCGGCCGGCGGGAAGAACCCTCGTCGACTACAACCAGAATGCCTGGGGCAGGACGCTCGCGTCGGCCTACTCGCCGCGGCCGCGGCCGCTCGCGACGGTCTCGGCGCCGCTGACCTGGGACGAGCTCGAGCGCGGCGCGCGGATCGAGGACTTCGACCTGCGCAACATGCCGGCGCGCGTGGCCGCGGTCGGCGATCTGTGGGCGCCGATGCTCGCCGAGCGCGGCCGCTTCGATCTCGCGCCGCTGCTGGCGTCGATCCGCTGAGCCGCCCGGTCAGCCGGCGACTGCGGCGCTGGCGTCGGCGAGAAGCCGGTGCAGTGTCGTGAGGAGTGCGTCGAGCTCGACCGGCTTGACGAGATGCTCGTCGAAGCCGGCTTCGAGGGCGCGCTTGCGGTCGGGCGCGCGGCCATAGCCGGTCAGCGCCACCAGCGCGATCGACTGCGTCCGCGAATCCGCGCGCAGCGCCTTGGCGAGCTCGTAGCCGTCCATCTTCGGCAGGCCGATGTCGAGCACGGCCGCCTCGGGAAAGAACTCGTCGAGCAGCGCGAGCGCCTCCTCGGCGTCGCGCGCGGTGCAGACCTCGTTGCCCTCGAGGCGCAGGATCAACGCCAGCGATTGCGCCGCATCCTCGTTGTCGTCGACGACCAGGATGCGCGAACGGCGCGCGTGCGCTGCGGCGACCGCCGGCGCGGCCGGCAGCGTCGCTGCGCCGGCATCGTCGAGGAGCGGCAGCGTCAGCGTGAAGCGCGCGCCGTGGCCGGTGCCGGCGCTCTCGGCGACGATCGTGCCGCCGTGCAGCTCGACCAGGTTCTTGGCGATGGCCAGGCCGAGGCCGAGGCCGCCGCCGGCGCGCTGCAGCGCCTGCTCGCCCTGGACGAAGCGATCGAAGACGTGCGGCAGCAAGCCGGTCGGGATGCCGACACCGTCGTCGGCGACGACGAGCTCGGCCTCGCCGGCGCGCTGCGACAACTCGACCACGATGCGCCCGTCGGGCGACGAGAACTTGGCGGCGTTGGCGAGCAGGTTGCAGACGACTTGGGTCAGCCGCAACGGATCGCCGCTGACCCAGACCGGCGCCGCCCCGGCGCGGACCGCGAGTGGGCGGCTGCGCCCCTGCAGCGCCGGCTGGGTGAGCTCGAGCGCCCTCGTGATGACATCCCTCAGGTCGACCCGCTCTTGGCGCAGCTCGATCTTGCCCGAAGCGATGCGCGAGACGTCGAGCAGGTCGTCGACCATCCGCGACAGATGCGCGACCTGGCGCTCGATGATCAGCCGCTCGCGGTCGCCCGATGCTTCGGGGCGTGCCATGAGCTCGAGCGAAGTGACGATCGGCGCGAGCGGATTGCGCAGCTCGTGGCCGAGCATGGCGAGGAATTCGTCCTTCGCGCGGTTCGCGATCTCGGCTTCGTGCAGCGCGTCGCGCGACTCGCCGAACAGCCGCACGTTGTCGAGCGCGAGCGCCGCGCGCTGCGCGAGCTCGACGACGAGCGCACCGTCCTCGTCGCTGAAGCGGCGCCCCGACTCGGCCTGCAGCGCGCACATCGCACCGATCGTCCGGCCGCGCGCGACGAGCGGAACGACGCACGCCGCGCCGAGATGGAAGTCGCGCACGAAGGCGCGAAAGGCAGGATCGGCGTAGGACTCGGCGTGGTCCGGCTCGAGGTTGGCGAGGAACGTGCGCCCGGTCGCCACCGCCCAGGCGAACGACCCCGGCGAGTCGGCCGTCGAGACATGGCTGCGAACGAACTCGAGCATCGCCGCGCCGCGCTCGGGATCGACGTGCTGGGTGAGCTTTCGCTGCAGCGTGCCGTCTTTGTCGAGGAGGTCGATGCGACAGATGTCGGCGATGCCGGGAACGATGACCGAGCCGATCGCCGTCAGCGTCGTCTGCTCCTCGAGCGAGCGCGACAGCAACGCGCCGGCGCTGACGAGCTGCTGCAGGCGCGCCTGCGCCTTCTCGGCGCGGGCGCGTGCGTCACGCTCGGCGTCTAGCAGCAGCTCGCGCTCGGTCTCGTTCTGCCTGCGCAACGCGGCGGCGTCGACGAGCGCGTCCGAGACCGCCTCGACCTCGATCACGTCGGCGCCGGCGCCGCGCACCGGCTCGCCGCGGCCGAGCGCCAGCGCGGCGTCGCGCAGGCGGGCGATCGGGCTGGCGACGCTGCGCGACACCCGCCACGCGGCGATGCCGCCGATGCCGAGCGAGAGCAGGATGCCGCCGCCGTAGGCGAGCGCCGAGTCGCGCACCGCGCTCTCCTCGACGGCGGCGGGAACGCCGAGCGCGACCGCCCAACCCGTCGAGCGGACGCGAGCGACCGCCGTGTGGACGATCGTTCCTTCGATCGTCGCCGTCGGGCCGACCGCCTCGCCGCGCGCGCCGGAATTCATCAGCGCGAGCAGCGTCGCACTGGGCAGCACGCCGAGATAGCGCTCGTGTTCGCGCGAGCGCGCGACGCGGGCATTCTTGTTGTCGAAGACCGAGACGATCCAGTCCTCCGGCACGCGTTGCTGATTGACGACCCGCAGGATCGCCTCCGGCCGGACGATTGCCGAGAGCACGTAGCGGACCCTACCGTCCTGCAGCACCGGGACGCGGACGGGGATGCCGAGGTTGCCGAGCCTGCCAGGGGTCAACGACCCGACGATCGGGGCTCCGGTCCGGACCACTTCGGCGAAGCTGTCGGGCTCGCGCACGGGCGGCGGCGGCACGCCGAACTCGAGGCCGGTGTCGAAGAGCTGGGTGGCGTCGGGCGCGGCAAGCAGGATCGCCCGCCACTCGGGACGCGAAGCGAGGACGCGGCGCGCGAACTGGTGCGCGCTCGCGAGATCGCCATCGTCGACGGAGCTGAGCGGGTCTGTCAGCGCGAGCGACTGCAGCGCCGAGACCGTCAGCCTGAGCTCGGTGTCGACCGCGGTCGCGAGCGCGCGCGAGAGGTCGAGCGCCGACTGCTCGCTCTGCCGCCGCTGCTGCTCGAGCAGCGCCTGCAGCGCGACGCCCGACATCAGCGCCAGCGGCAGGATCGCCACCGCCGCCAGCAGCAACAGGCGGTGACGCAGCGGGACGGGTGTCATCCGCTTGAGCATGCAAGCGTCAGCGCAGCGCGTCGACGGCGCCGGCCAGCCGCTCGAGATCGGTCGGCTCGTTGTAGACCTGCAGCGAGACGCGCACCCAGAGCGCGCCGGCGCGAGAGATCACCGGCACCTCGATCGCGTGGCGCTCGAGGAGCTCATCGCGCAGGCGTTGCGCAGTGGCCGGGTCGCCGGTGCCGAATCGCTCGGGCAGCGGCACCGTGACCATGCAGCCGACCATCGATTGCGGAGTCGTCCAGCTGCGCCGCCAGTGCCGCGTCAGCATTTCCGCGCTCTCGAGCGCGAGGGCGTGGTTGTGGCCGCGCATCGCTTCGACACCGAGGACGTCGCGCATGAAATCGAGCGCCGCCGGCGCGGCGAGCCAGGGCGAAGGGTCGCGCGTGCCGGTCCAGTCGAACTCCTGCAGCCAGTCGCCGCTCGTCACTCCCCACGACAGCACGCCCGGATGGAGATCGCGGCGGCGGTCGGGCGCGGCCCAGAGAACGCCGCAGCTGCGCGGCGCGAAGGCCCACTTGTGGAGATTGGCGGCGTACCAGTCGACGCCGAGCGCTGCGATGTCGACGTCGATCGCTCCCGGCGCGTGCGCACCGTCGACGAGCACGGCGACGCCGCGGGCGCGGCACGCCGCCGCCATCTCGGCGAGCGGCAGGACGAGCGCCGTCTCCGACGTGACGTGATCGAGCAGCGCGATGCGCGTGCGCGGCGTGATCGCGCGCTCGAGCGCACGCACGCAATCGGCCGGATCGTGGACCGGAAACGGCAGCGCGACGCTGGCGAGCGTCGCGCCGCGTGCCCGGGCGATGAACGCGGCCGCGCGCACGATGCCGCCATAGGCGTGGTCGTGGACGAGGATCTCGTCGCCAGGCTGCAGCGCGAACGAGCGCAGCACGGCGTTGACGCCAGCGCTGGCGTTGTCGACGAAGACGAGGCCGTCGCGGTCGACGCCGAGGAAGCGCGCGACCTCGTCGGCGGCACCGCGCAGGCGCGGCGCCCGCGGTGGCGGCGTCAGGCCGAGATGCATCAGCTCGCGAATCATGAAGCGCGCCGGGTGGCGCTCGATCTCGTCGAGCAGCGCGCTGCGCGCGCGCAAGACCACGTTCGGCGTGACGCCGACCGTGCCGTGGTTCAGATAGACCGCGCCGGCCTCGAGCGGAAAGTGAGCGAGCATCGCGCGCCCGAAGCGCGCCGGCGGGATTGCGGTGGCGGGCAGCGGAGCCATCGCCTCCATTGTGGGGCGATCGCTCCGGCCGCCGTCGCCGTCGTGTCGCGCCGCTCGCGGGCCGGCGTCAGCCGGTCCGCCCGGCTTGCTCCATCAGCTGGTGGTAGTCGTCATGGGCACGCGCCAGGCACGCTTGGCGGGCGCTCCGGTCATGGTCCTTCGCGCAATCGCGCTTGGCGTCGGCGAGCACGGCGGCCGCCTCGTGGCGCGCCGCCTGCGGGCTCTCCCGGGTCGGCTCCATGCTGCCGACGACGATCCTGCTCTGGCTGACATTGCCGGCAGCGACCGCTGGAGTCGCCTGGGCGGCGACGCCGACGACCAGCGCCACGGCGATGATCGAGATCTTCACTCTTGGCTCCTTCGCAAAATGCGCCCGATCGGGCTGGACGGGTTCGATCGCGAACGCGCAGCCGAGTTCAGTCCGACCAGCGCTCAGCCGCGCGTGAGCCTCAGCCCGGCATCGAGGAGCAGGATCTCGCCGGTCGTCTTGGCCGCCGAAGCACCGAGGAACCAGGCCGCTTCGGCGACGTCCTCGGGGCTGATCACCGCGTCGAGCGCGGCGCGCGCGCGATAGCCCTGCACCGTCTGCGCGTAGCGCTCGGCGCCGAGCCCTTTCTGCAGCCACGGCGTCTCGACCAGGCCGGGAGCGATCGCGTTGACGCGGACCTGCGGCCCGAGCGCGCGCGCAAGGCCGACCGTGAGGGCGTTGAGAGCGCCCTTGCTCGCCATGTAGGCAAGCGACGATCCGGTCCCCATCAGCGCGGCGATCGACGAGATGTTGACGATCGCCGCGCCGGGCCGGCGTGCCAGCATCGGCTGCAGCGCCCGCACCATCTGATAGGCGCCGACCACGTTGACGCCGTAGATGCGATGAAAGTCGTCGGCGTCGAGGCCGTCGAGGTCCTTGGCGGCGACGAACTTCGTCGTCCCGGCGTTGTTGACGAGCACGTCGGCACGGCCGAAGCGCTGCTCGACCTCGGCCGCGAGACGGCGGCAGTCGGCGTCGGCGGCGATGTCGGCGCGAACGACGAGCGCGTCGGCGCCGAGCGCACGACATTCGGCAGCGACGGCCTCGGCGGGGGCAGCTTCGCGCGAGTAGTTGACGACGACGTTCCAGCCGTTGCTGGCGTAGAGGCGCACCGTCGCGGCGCCGATGCCCGACGATGATCCCGTGACGACGCAGACCTTGCGTTCGCTGTCCATGACGCTCCTTTCGCGACGGCCTCCCCGCGCCGCGCCGCATTGTCGCTGCCCCTCCCCTCGACGACGGATGACGCGGCGCGCCTGCGCACCCACCATGGCAGCGTTCCAGGAGGAGGTCCGGATGCATAAGTTCCTGCCCTGCCCGCTCGCGCTGCTGTGCGCAGCGGCCCTTGCCCAAGGCGCTCTGCCGACCGAATTTCCGGCCGCGAGCCGGCCAGTCGCGGCCGCGTCGCTCAAGGAGTCGCTCGCCGGCAAGACTTTCAACGTCGACTTGGCCGACGGCACCCGCTGGCGGCTCGAATACTGGCGTGCTGACGACTCGCGTCTCTGCACGCGGCTGCGCGGCGCTGAGATGTCGTGCAACGAAGTGCGTGACGCCGGCGGGCTGCTCTATCTGAAGCGCGGCAGCGGCGAGGTGATTGCGCTGCAGCCGCGCTGAGACGCGAGCGCCCGCGGCGCTCAGGCAGCGCCGCGATCGCGGCGCGCCTGCGCCAGCTGTTTGCGCCGAACCTCGCCCTGGCGCGTGAACATCCAGCCCGGGTACTCGGCCGGCAACTGGCTGGCGTCGCCGAGACGCGCGAGCTCGTCGGCGCCGAGCTCGACCGCGACGGCGCCGATGTTGTCGGCGAGTTGCTCGGCCTTCTTGGCGCCGATGATGACGCTCGTCACTGCCGGCTGGTGCAGCAGCCACGCCAGCGCGATCTGCGCGACCGAGACGCCGCGCGCCGTCGCGATCGTGCGCATGACGTCGATGCAGTCGAAGGCGCGTTCCTTGGCGAGCGGCGGAAAGTCGAACGCGGTGCGCCGGCTGCCCGCCTCGCCCTGCTGATCGCGGCCGTACTTGCCGCTCAAAAAGCCCCCCGCGAGCGGGCTCCAGACGAGCAGGCCGAGGCCCTCGCTCTGCAGCATCGGCACCAGCTCGCGCTCGAGGTCGCGGCCGGCGATCGTGTAGTACGCCTGCAGGCTCTCGAAACGGGCGAGGCCGAGCCGCTCCGAGATCCCGATCGCCTTCATGATCTGCCAGGCGGCCCAGTTCGAGACGCCGACGTAGCGGACGTGGCCGTGCTCGACCAGGGTGTCGAGCGCGCGAACGGTCTCTTCGATCGGCGTCGCCGGGTCGAAGCCGTGGATCTGGTAGAGGTCGACGTGATCGAGCTGCAATCGGCGCAGGCTCTCCTTCAGCGCCGCAACGATGTGGCTTCGGGTCGCGCCACGCATGTTGGCGCCGGGGCCGGTCTCGCCGAACGCCTTGGTCGCGACGACGACGCTCTCGCGCGCCACCTTCAGATTCTTCAGTGCCTGGCCGGTGATCTCCTCCGAGCGGCCGCCTGCGTAGACGTCGGCGGTGTCGATGAAGTTGATGCCGGCGTCGAGCGCGCTGCCGACGATGCGTTCGGCGTCGTCCTGCTGCAGGCGGCCGATGCGGCCCCAGATGCCGTCGTCGCCGCCGCCGAAGGTCATCGTGCCGAGGCAGAGCTCGGAGACAAACAGGCCGGTGCGGCCGAGTGGGTTGAGCTTCATCGCGATCTCCTTGCGTGGTCTCGGGGTGGCGGTCCGGCGCGTCAGCGGGCGCCGAACGAGGCGTTCTCGAACAGATCCTTGTACTGGCGCGGCTGCGAGCGCCAGTACTGATGCGGCGCGACGACGCGTGCGCCGAGCTTCGCTGCCGCGTGCCACGGCCAGCGCGGGTCGTACAACATCGCGCGAGCGAGCGAGACGGCGTCGGCCTCGCCGCTGGCGACGATCGCCTCCGCCTGCTCGGCCTCGGTGATGAGGCCGACCGCGATCGTCGGCAGGCCGACCTCGGCCTTGACTCGCGCCGCGAACGGAACCTGGTAGCCCGGGCCGAGCCGGATCGCCTGCTGCGGCGAGACGCCGCCGCTCGAGACGTGGATCGCTGCGCAGCCGCGTGCCTTCAGCGCCCCTGCGAAGGCGACGGTGCCGTCGATGTCCCAGCCGTCCGGCACCCAGTCGGTCGCCGAGACGCGTGCCCAGACCGGCCTCTCGGCCGCGAACGCGGCACGGACGACGTCGAAGATCTCGAGCGGAAAGCGCATCCGGTTCTCGAGGCTGCCGCCGTAGGCGTCGCTGCGCTTGTTGGCGATCGGCGAGAGGAACTGGTGCAAGAGGTAGCCGTGGGCAGCATGGATCTCGACGCCGTCGATGCCGAGCCGCGCCGCCCGCGCGGCGGCGCGCGCGAAGTCGGCGCGGATCTTCGCCAGGCCCGCGGCATCGAGCGCGGCCGGCAACTGTTCGCCGGCCGCATGCGGCACGGCCGACGGCGCGACCGTCTGCCAGCCGCCGGGCTCGCCGATCGGCACCTGCGCGCCGCCCTGCCACGGTGCTCGGCTCGACGCCTTGCGGCCGGCGTGGGCCAGCTGCATGCCGATCGCGATCGGCGCATGGACGCGCACGGCAGCGAGGACGCGCGCGAGCGCCGCCTCGTTGGCGTCGCTGTAGAGGCCGAGGTCGACGGCCGTGATGCGACCCTCGGGCGAGACGGCGGTCGCCTCGACGATCAGCAGACCGGCGCCCGAGAGCGCGAGGTGGCCGAGGTGGATCAGGTGCCAGTCCGTTGCCGAGCCCTCGCTCGCCGAGTACTGGCACATCGGCGCGACGACGATGCGGTTGGCAAGGCGAAGCGCGCCGATCTCGATCGGCTCGAACAGGTGGCTCATGATGCGCGGCGGCACGGCGTGGGAGTGCGACGAGGATACGGCCGCGCGCCGGGTCTCGTGCCGCCCGCGTCGGCATCGCCACGCGGCCAGTCGTGGCGGCGACGATCCGCTTCGCTCGGCAAGCCCGCGTCAGCGCGGCCGCTGCAGGCGCCGGTAGGCGTTGAAGTGGCGCACCGCCTGCTTGGCGTCGCCGAGCTGCTGGTGCAGACGGGCGGCGTTGTAGTGGGCGTCGGCGAGGTCGGGAGCCAGGCGCAGCGACGCGTGGTAGCTCGCCAGCGCCGCGGCGGCGTCGCCGCGGTCCTCGAGGGCGATCGCGCGGTTGTAGTGGAGCAGCGCCTCGTGGGGTTTTCTCCGCAGCGCCTCGTCGTAGAGCGCGACCGCCTCGTCCGAGCGATGGTTCTCGCACAGCAGCGCACCGAGGTTGAGATAGGCGTCGGCATGCATCGGGTCGATCTCGATCACGCGCCGATAGGCCACCTCGGCCGCCTTGCGGTCGCTCGCCTCGAACGCTTCGGCGCGCCGGAACCACGCTGCCGCGTCGGCCGGCGGCGCCACCGCGCGCGCCGGCGCGCGCTGCAGGAAGGCGACGTTGCCGGAGACCGGCGCGAGCTCGAAGTCCATCACCAGCTGGCCGCTGTCGGCGTGCCACTGCGAGCGGCCGTCACGCACGGTGACGTCGTTGCCGACCGCGGTGATGCGCAGGCCGCTGAGCGGCAACTCGGCCGGCAGCGTCGCCCTGAGACGACGCAGCGAGGCGAGGATCTTGCGCGCCGGAATCTGCGCCGCCTGCAGCTCGACCGCGGTGCGCAGGAGCACGATGTCGCGGAAGGTGAAGCGGTATTCGTTGCGCTTGCCGCGGCTCGGGGTCACGAAGCCGGAGGCGATCAGGCCGGCGACGACGCCGCGCGAGAGGCCCAGCATCTCCTGGATGCTGCGAATCGTGTAGGTGTTCGGGTCAGGCTCTGGTGTCACTTCCTGGCCCGCGTGCGCGCGGGAGCGGCAGCAGCCTCTTCGACCTTCGCGGCACGCTTGACGCCCTTGCGTTCCTTCGTCGCCTCGGCCGGCGCCGGTGTCGCCGGGGCCGCCTCGGCGGCCTTCGCCGGCGCCGCTTTCTTGGCGGCGCCCGCCTTGCCGAGACTCGCGCGCAGCGCCTCGACCAGGTCGATCACCTGCGCGCCGCCCGACGCCGGCTCGTGCGGCTCGTTGGCGACGATCTGCTTGCCGGCGATCTTCTCGTCGATCGCGGTCAGGATGCGCTTCTTCTCCTCGTCCTCGAACATGGTCGGATCGTAGGTGTCCTCGGAGATCTGTTCGATCAGCTGCATCGCGAGCTTGAGCTCGGCCGGCGAGACGGTGACCTTCTCGATGTCGAGCTCATTCATCGAGCGCACTTCGTCGGCGTAGAGCAGCTGCTGCAGGACGAGGCCGTCCTCGGCAGGGCGAACCTGGACGACGTACTGCTTGGCCTTCCACGCCCATTTGGCGAGCGCACAACGGCCGCTCTGGCGCATCGCCTCGATCAGCAGGTTGTACGGCTTGGCGCCGCGCTTGTCCGGCGCCAGGTAGTAAGCCTTGTCGTAGAAGATCGGATCGACCGCCTTCTCGGGGATGAAGGCGACGATGTCGATCGTGTGGCTCGGGCTCTCGGACAGCGCCTTCAGCTCCTCGGGCTGGAAGATGACGAAGCGGTCCTTCTCGAACTCGTAGCCCTTGACCATCTCGGCGCGCTCGACGACGTGCTGGTCCTTCTCGGAGACGTACTGCTGCTTGAGGCGCGAGCCGTCCTTGTCGAGCATGTTGAAGCGAACGCTCGCCGAGCTCTCGGTCGCCGAGTAGAGCTTGACGGGAATCGACACCAGGCCGAACGAGAGGGAGAGCGAAGCGATCGAACGGGCGGCCATCGGAGATCCTCGAAGTCTCGGGTCCGCCCGGCGACCGCGCCGCGAAGCGGACGGGCAATATACGGGCAAGCCCTGTGCCTTGTCACCCCGCGCCGTTGCGCGACGCCGACGCCTTGAAGCCGAGCGTCTTCATGCCCGGACCGAGGCTCTGGCGCGTCGTCCAGTACTCGGCCCAGGGGTCCGTCGCTTCGAAGCTCAGGTATTCGCGTGCCGTCAGGACCGTCCACTGCGCTGCGCCCCTGAGCGCCATCAGCTGCTCCCAGGCCACCGGCATCGAGACGCCCAGGCCCGGGCGCGACCGGGCCGAAAAGGCGGTGGCGGTCGTCTGGCCGTGGCCGTTCCTCAGGTAGTCGACGAAGATCCTGCCGACCCGGTTGCTGCCGCCGCTCTTGGCGACGAAACGCTGCGGAATCGTTTTCGCCAAATGCGTCACGACCGCGGCCGAGAATTCCTTGACGACGTCGTAGCCGAGCCTGGGCACGATCGGCACGACGACGTGCAGCCCCTTGCCGCCGCTCGTCTTCAGCCAGCTCGCAAGGCCGAGCTCGGTCAGCATCGCGCGCGTCAGCAGCGCCGCCTCCTGCACCTGCGCCCACGACACGCCCTCGCCCGGATCGAGGTCGAAGACGATGCGGTCGGGCTGGTCGATCTTCTTCGCCGTCGAGTTCCAGGTATGGAACTCGATCGTGTTCATCTGCGCCGCCGAGACGAGCGCGTCGGGGGTGTCGACGGCGAGCAGCGCGGAGTGCCCGGGCCAGAGCTTCGGGTCGAGCTCGCGCAGCCCGGGCATCCGAGTCTCGGGATGCTTCTGGAAGAACAGCTCGCCGGCGATGCCCTCCGGCGCGCGCACCAGCGACACGGGACGGTCGCGCAAATGCGGCAGGATCCGCTCGGCGATGCTCTCGTAGTAGCGGACGAGCGTGACCTTGGTGATACCCGTCGACGGATCGATGACGCGCTCGGGGTTGGTGACCTTGATGCTCGATCGCGCTGGCGGCGGCGAAGCTGCGGCGCTGCCGGCCGCGGCGGCCGCGGCGATCTCGCGCGTCACCTCGCGCGCTGGCTTGTCGGGCCGCAGGGCGACGAACACCGCATGACGGACGTGACCTTCGGGCGTCCATTCGCGAAACGACACCTCGGCGACGAGCTCGGGACGGGCCCAGCGTTCGCCGCCGGCGACACGGCGCGACCAGCGCCCCGGCACGATCGCCAAGGTCGCGAGCGTCGGCGTCTTCGTCTCGAGCGCGACGAGTCGGCGGTGCAGCTCGCGGGCGCTGCGCGCGTCCCAACCGGTGCCGACGTTGCCGGCGTAGGTCAGCACGCCGCCTTCGTAGGTGCCGAGAAAGAGGCTGCCGACCTCGCCGCGCGCGCCGTTGCGGTCGGTGAAGCCGCAGACCACGAACTCCTGCCGCTGCGCGCACTTGAGCTTCAGCCAGCTGTCGCTGCGCTGCGAGACGTACGGTGCGTCGGGACGCTTGACGATGATCCCCTCGAGCTGCATCTGGCGCGCCGCCTCGAGCATCTGCGCCGGCGCTGCGGGCAACGCCTGGCTGAGGCGGACGCGATCGACCGTGGTCTTCGCGAGCAGCGACGCGAGCAGCGCGCGGCGTGCGCGCAGCGGCACCTTGCGCAGGTCGTAGCCGTCGTGAAACGGCAGGTCGAACACGAAGTACTCGATCGCCTCGCTCGCCGCGCTGTCGATCGCGTTCTGCAGCGCGTTGAACTCGGGCAGGCCGTTCTCGCCCCGGACGACGATCTCGCCGTCGAGCCACGCCGACGCGATGCCGAGCGACTCGACCGCGGCGGCGAGCGGCTTCATCTTGTCGGTCCAGTCGTGGCCGCCGCGCGTGACGAGCCTGGCCTTGCCGTGCTCGACGCGCGCCATCAGCCGGTAGCCGTCGAACTTCGTCTCCACGATCCAGTCGCCGGCCGGCGCCACGGCGACCAGCGTCGCGAGCTGTGGCTCGAGCTTCGCCGGCAGCGGCGCGCCGATGGCGGCCGAGAGGTCGGGCGCGTCCGCCGCAGCGCCGGCGTCGGTGCCCGCAGCAACGGCCGCGCGCGGCTCGCGCTGCTCGAGAAGACCGAGCGGCTTCGCAACGACGCTGTCGGGCAGCGCGGCGATGACGTCGTACTCGGCAACCCGCCGCGCCCATGCATCCTTCTTCTTGAAGAGCAACCAGGCGTCCTGCTTGTCGCCCGGCTTGGCGATGCGGACGAACTCCCAGAGGCCGGCGAGCTTCTCGCCATGGAGGCGAAAGACGAGCTTGCCCGTCGCGATGCCTTCGCGCGGGTCGCCCTCGGCAGCCCACGTGCCGCGGTCCCAGACGATGACGGTGCCGGCGCCGTACTGTCGCGGCGGGATCGTGCCCTCGAAGCTCGCGTAGTCGAGGGGATGGTCCTCGACATGAATCGCCATCTGCATCTTCGACGGGTCGAACGAGGGGCCCTTCGGCACCGCCCAGCTGACCAGGACGCCGTCGAGCTCGAGGCGAAAGTCGTAGTGCAGGCGGCTCGCCCAGTGCTTCTGGACGACGAACGAGAGGCGGTCGCTGCCGGCCGCCTTCGCCGGTGCGCCGGCGGGCTCCGACGTGATGTCGAAGTTGCGTTTCTGCCGGTAGGTCGAGAGCGGTGTCTGCGCCATCGTCGCGCCCGCGTGCGCATCGTTGCGGTCACGCAAGGACACCGCGAGCCTGGGTGCAAGCTGATAATTCCATGATAGCGACGCGGCCGTGTCAGCCTCGGGTCTGCCCGACGCCAGCGGGGCGACTTCTCCTACAGCAGCGGCCCGCGAGGCGGGCGAGGATGACGAATCCTTCGCCATCGGAGCTTGACATGCGAACCAACAGAATCATCGCCGCCATCACGTCGGGTGCGCTCTTCCTGGGCAGCGCTGCGGCATTCGCTCAGGCAGAGCGCAACCAGGAGCTGCTCGACCAGAGGCAGCGCGACCAGCAGCGCGGCTTTCCGAACGGCGACCCGCGCAGCGGTGACGCGACCACGCCGGCGGTGACCGACCGGCGCGGCAACCTCCACGAGGTGCGGCCGACGAACAATCACGGCGGTTATCAGGTCGGACCGGCGCTCAGCGCGCGCAGCGACCCGCGTCACGAACAGCGTTACGACCCGCGCTACTACCAGCGCTACGACAATCGCGAGGGGCGGTACTACCCGGGCGACCACAACGGCGGCGATTGGCGCGGCCGCGGCGCCGGCCCCAACCACGACTGGTACCGCGGCAGCCGCCTGCCGCGCGAATACAACAGCCGCTACTACGTCGTCGACGACTGGCGCGGCCACCACCTGAGCGCGCCGCCGAGGGGCTACCACTGGGTGCAAAACGGCGGCGACTACGTGCTGGCGGCGATCGCGACCGGAGTCATCGCGGCGATCCTGCTGAACCAATAACCCGCCGGGCGAAGGAGGCGCGCGCGAAGGATTCGAGCCGTCGGGGCCGAGCGGTTCCCGGCGAAGTTTCGGCGACTTCGCGTTGGCCTCCCCGCGCCGAGGCATCATCGCGGCACAGGAGAATCGCCGTGATGAGGTCAACGTTTTTTGGTCGCGCGCTCGCGGCGGCATCGCTTCTCGTCGCACTCGGCGGCTGCAGCCTGCTGAAGCCCAACGAGCAAGTGCTCGCGGTCATCAACCAGCGCGTCATCGGCATGCCGGTGGGCGACTTCTTCGACCGCTATGGACGGCCGCGCTCGCGCACCGAGATGCTCGACCACTCGACCGAATACGACTGGATCTCGGCGGTGCCGTATGCGCGGCCGGGGGTCGAGGGTCTCGATGAACACGTCTGCAAGCTGCACGTCACCAGCGATCCGCGCGGCCGGATCAACCGCGTCGACGTGGTCTACGACGCGCCCGGACTGAAGAGCGCGTCGCGCTGCGGCGAGATCTTCGCCGAGAAGTGACGCCGGCAGCGAGCCACCGATGAGCGATGGCACGCGGCGCAACGGCGACGAGGCGGGCGACGTCGTCATCGTCGGCGCCGGCATCGGCGGGCTGACGCTCGCCCTTGCGCTGCACCGCGCCGGCATCGCCTGCCGCGTCTACGACGCTGCCGCCGATCTGCAGCCGCTCGGCGTCGGCATCAACGTGCTGCCGCACGCGACCGCCACGCTCGCGGCGCTCGGCATCCTCGCCGGGCTCGAGCGCATCGCCGTCGTCACGCGCGAGGCGGCATTCTTCAACCGCTTCGGCCAGCTCGTTTACGTCGAGCCGGCGGGGCGCTGGGCCGGCCACGACTCACCGCAGCTGTCGATCCATCGCGGCGACCTGCACGCCGTGCTGCTCGCCGCGGTGCGCGAGCGGATCGGCGACGATCGCGTCATCGCCGGCCACGCCTGCGGCGGCATCGACCATGACGATGCGAGGGTGCGGCTGCGCTTCCGCGATCCTGCCGGCACGGCATTGCCCGATGCGTTCGCCGCGGTCGCGATCGGCTGCGACGGCATCCATTCGGCGCTACGCAGGCAGCTCTATCCGGACGAAGGGCCGCCGCGCTGGTCGGGCGTCAACATGTGGCGTGGCATCGTCGCGCACGCGCCGTTCCTGAGCGGGGCGACGATGGTCCGCGCCGGCTGGCTCTCGGTCGGCAAGATGGTGATCTATCCGATCCGCAACGACGTCGATGGCGGGGGGCGCCAGCTCGTCAACTGGGTCGCCGAGCTCGAGGGCGAGGAACCGGTCCGGCGCGACTGGAACGCGCGCGGCAGCCTCGACGACTTCTTCCCGGCGTTCGCCGGCTGGCACTTCGACTGGCTCGACGTCGCCGCGCTGATCCGCTCGACCGAGACCGTGCTCGCATATCCGATGGTCGACCAGGACCCGCTGCCGCGCTGGAGCTTCGGCCGCGTCACGCTGCTCGGCGACGCCGCGCATCCGATGGTGCCGCGCGGCTCGAACGGCGCCGGCCAGGCCATCCTCGACGCGGTCTGCCTCGCCGAGCAGATCGCGGCGCGCGGCGTCGGCATCGAAGCGCTCGCCGAGTACGAACGGATCCGCAACCCGGCAACCGCGCAGGTCGTCCTCGCCAACCGCAGCACGCCGCCCGACGCCATCCTGCGCGAGGTGCACGAGCGCTCGGGCGACAAGCCGTTCGCGCGCATCGAGGACGTCGTCTCGCGCGAAGAGCTGGCGCGGATCGCCGACGCCTACAAGCAGGTCGCCGGCCTGCGTCGTGCGCCACCCTCATGAGCTTGCTCCGTTCGAAAGGCAGCAGGCGCCGCCACGGGAGACCTGCATGAACGCTATCCGCTCGCTGCGACGCCGCCCGGTCGTCGTCACGCTCGTCGCCGGCGCCTTCGCCGTCCTTGCGACGGCGCGCGCCCGCGCCCAGCCGGGCTGGCCGGGCAAGCCGGTCCGCATCGTCGTCCCGTTCACGCCCGGGACGGGAATGGACATCCTGGCGCGAACGCTCGCGCCGCACTTCCAGGCCGCATGGGGCCAGGCGAT
This sequence comes from Caldimonas sp., assembly GCA_036496385.1. Classification (GTDB taxonomy): domain Bacteria; phylum Pseudomonadota; class Gammaproteobacteria; order Burkholderiales; family Burkholderiaceae_C; genus Schlegelella_A. The sequence continues at coordinate 50,082 of DASXLD010000012.1, forward strand.
CGTCGTCGACAACCGGCCCGGGGCGTCGGGCAACCTCGGCGCCGGCGCGGTCGCCAAGGCGCCGCCCGACGGGCTGACGCTGCTGATGGGCGTCAACACGCTGATCATCAACCCGGCGCTGTACGCGAACATGACGTACGACCCGCTCAAGGACCTCGCGCCGATCGGCCTGTGCGCGACCGGCTCGTTCCTGCTCGTCGCCAGCGCCGCTGCGAAACTGCGCTCGGTCGACGAGCTCGTCCGGGCAGCACGCGCCAACCCCGGCAAGCTCGACTACGCATCGCCGGGGATCGCGACGCCGCACCACATGGCGATGGAGCTGTTCAAGCTTCAGGCCAAGGTGTCGATCACGCACATTCCGTTCTCCGGCACTGCGGGCGCGGTCAACGCAGTGCTGGCGGGCGACGTGCCGCTGATGTTCCTGCCGGTGCATGTCGCCATGGCGCAAGTCAGGGGCGGGCGCCTGGTCGCGCTCGCCGCCGCCGGCGACCGCCGCTCGACGCTCGCCCCCGACGTGCCGACGCTCGCCGAGCTCGGCTATCCCGGCATCCAGGCCGAGCTCTGGTACGGCATGCTCGCGCCGGCGGGAACGCCGCACGACATCGTCGCCCGCGTCCACGACGACATGGCGAAGGCGCTCGCGCTGGCCGAGGTGCGCAGCGCGCTCGCGGCGCAAGGGATGGAGGTCGCGCCGAGCTCGCCGGAGGAGATGGCGGCGCTGATGCGGCGCGACGCCGCGCGCTGGGCCGCGGTCGTCCAGCGCGCCGGCATCAAGGCCGAATGATCGATCATTGCGCGATGCACAACCGAGCCACTGACCCCTGGCCACCGCTGCCCTACGACGCCTGGCGCGCGACAGCGACGACGCTGCATCGCTGGACCCAGATCGTCGGCAAGGTGCGGCTCGCGCTGACGCCATGGCTCAACCACGGCTGGCACGTCCCGCTCTACGTCGGCGCGCGCGGGCTCGGCACGGCGTTGATCCACACCGACACGACCACGCTCGAGATCGAGTTCGACTTCGTCGACCACCGGCTCGTCGTCACGACCGCCGGCGGCCGGCGTGGCTTCGCGTTGGCGCCGATGTCGGTTGCGGCGTTCTATCGCCGCCTGATGGCCGAGCTCGCTGCGGCCGGGGTCGAGATCGCGATCGACGTCCATCCGAACGAGATCGCCGACCCGATCGCGTTCCCCGACGACGAGACACACGCCGCCTACGACGCCCCTGCGGTCGAGCGTTTCTGGCGCGCTCTCGTCTCGATCGACCGCGTCCTGCACATCTTCCGGACGTCGTTCCTCGGCAAGACGAGCCCGGTTCATTTCTTCTGGGGCAGCTTCGATCTCGCGGTGACGCGCTTCTCGGGTCGGCCCGCGCCGCTGCATCCCGGCGGCATTCCCGGTTTGCCCGACGCAGTGACGCGCGAGGCGTATTCGCACGAAGTGAGCAGCGCGGGCTTCTGGCCCGGCAATGACGCATCGCCGCAAGCGGCCTTCTATTCGTACGCGTATCCGACGCCACCCGGGTTCGCGGCCGCGCGCATCGAGCCCGAAGGCGCTGCCTGGTCCGAAACGATGGGCGAATGGCTGCTGCCGTACGAGGTCGTTCGCAGCGCCCGCGATCCCGATCGCGTCGCGCTGCGCTTCCTCGCATCGACCTATCGCGCCGTGGCGGCGCTCGCCCGCTGGGACCCGGCGCTCGAGTGCGCGACCGGCGTGCCGCGTCGGCCACGGCCGGTCGGCTGAACGCTACGCCGGCGCGGCGGCGCCAGGCTCAGCGCCAGAACGGATCTGCCGCCGCAACCTCGCGCAAACACTTGGCGCAACGCTCGATCGCGCGCGGCTGCTGCGCCCGCAGCCAGCCGACGTTGAACCACGCGCGCGGATCGCCGGCATCGATCGTCTCGTGCGCGAGCCGCGTCGAGACGAGGAGATCGATGTAGCTGCCGAGCGCGTCCTGCGCCGGCCCGAGGGCGCGCGCGAAACGCTCGACGCGGCCGCGTTTGTAGAGCGGCGCGACCATCTCGCCGAGATAGCGAAGGCGCTTCAGACGCTTGCGGACACGGTGGCGATCGGCCTGCGGGAGATCCTCGAACCGCTTCGCGTCGCGGCGCAGCTGCCCGTGCAGCCGGTCGAGGCGTTGGGCGATCAGCGTCGCCGGCCGCTCGGCGTCTCGGACCGCGCCGGCACCGACCGCCGCAACGCCACTCTGCGCCTCGAGCAGGAAGGCAAGCAGATCGAGCAGCGCGTGCTGGAACGCCGGCGCGCGGACGACCGCGACCGGGTCGACGCCGTCGTCGGCAGCGCGTCCGCCGAACGTGGCGGCGGGCGATCCGGCGGCGGCGAGCTTGGCCTGCATCGGCGCGGCGACGCTGCGCCGGTCGCGCCATGCCCCGAGGGCGCGAAACGCATCGGCGGCGGCGGCTTCCCAGCTTTCGCCGAGCGAGCCGCGCCAGGCGGCGAGCTCGCGCGCCGCCGTGCGCAGGCGACGCAGGCCCACACGCAGCTGGTGAACGACTTCGTCGTCGGCGTCGCCCGCGGCGACGACGCTTGCGTTGGCGAGCACCTGGTCGAGGCAATTGCGCAGCAACGCGCGAAAGATCGCCGGGCCGTCGGCGGCGCCATCGAAGCGCGCCGGCACTGCCTTGACCGCGTGTGCGGCGCCGCCGGCATCGGCGAGCGATGCGCCGCGCATCGCCTTGGTCATCGTGCTCAGCCACATCGCGTGGACGTCGACGTTGGTGCGGCCGACTGCGACCAGCGCGCCGACGCCGCCGCGCTTGAGCTCGACCTCGAGCTCGCAGATCGGCAGCGACCGGTCGCCGGCAAGGACGAGGCCGCGATCGAGCGCGACCTCGAGCTCGGCGCCGAGCGTTTCGATGGTGAGCGAGCAACGGCGCACAGCGGTCGTGTGGACGAGCTCGAGCGCGGCCGGCGACCGGCCTCCGCCGGCAAGCGCCGCGTCGAGCAGCGGCCCCGCGGCGCTGCCGGTGTGCAGCTCGACCTCGGGAGCCGGAGCATCGCCGCTCCAGTGGCCGGGCCGCGGCACCGTCTCCTCGAGGCGTTCGGCCGGGCTTCGGCCGGCCGCCTTCACGGTCTGCTCCCAGCCCGCGGCGCTGCGTCTGAGGCGAAGCGAGAGCCCCGCCCGCGCGAGACGACGGTCGGCGCTGTCCCAGTACCGGGACTCGAGAACGGCCGTCTTCGCGCCCCGCGCCCGAAGCGCTGCATCGACGGCGGCGGCAGCGGCGTCGGTGAGTCCGAACTTGAGCTCGACCTCCTCCATTGCGCTACGGCGCGGGCAACGCGCTCAGCCAGAAACGCAACTGCGCGACCTTGACATTGCCCTTGGCGTCGAAGTAGCGGCTCTGCCACTCGTCGGAGTCGAGCGAGAGCGTCGCCTCGGCGACCGCGCGGGCCTTGCTCTGGCTCTGGAGCGTCCAGCGCCACGAGAAGTGGTCGTAGATGTCGAGCACGTGCGTCGCATAGGCAGCGGCGAGGGCACGCTGGCCGCGGACGATGACGAGGTTCTCGTCGTTGTTGAACGACGCCCGGTGGCCGAGGTTGTGGCTTCCGGTGATGACGGCACAACCGTCGGAGAACGGATCGACGACGACGATCTTGTCGTGCGTCACCGCAAAGCCCGCCGACAGGATCTCCTTCTTCCAGCCGGCCGGAATGTTGTCGCCGAGCGCCTGGGCCTGGATCACGCGCGGATCCTGGTGGCTGCCCTTGGCCGGGCCGCTGCCGTGCAGCTCGTAATAGAACGACTCGGCCGCCGACGGGTGGGTGACGCAGCCGCGGACGAACAGCGACTTGTTCGCCTTCTGCGCCGCCCCCGCCCAGTTGGCGACGCTCGGCGAGCCCGGATAGAAGGCGAGAAAGAGGACGGCCTGCTGCGCAGCGCCGATCAGCTGTGCGACCTCCTCCATGTCGGGCGGACGCTTTTCCTTCGCGATCGTCGCCCGCTTGGCCGGTGTGTTGGGCGAGAACCAGCTCGTCGCCTTGGCACCCGCGAGCGCGAACGACTTCGACGTCGCGTCCCAGCTGCGCAGCGCGGCGCGCTGGAGTGCCTTCGGGTCGCCGGCGGCAGCGACGGTGTCGCGCGCGAGCTGCTTCCAATACTCGTGGTAGCGGCGCGCCAGCTTCGCGTCGTCGCAGACGATGGTGTTGTTGGTCTGCCCGCACAGGCCCGTCGATGTCCAGTTGGTCGAGCCGAACAGCACCGCCGCCGGCTTGCCGTGCGCATCGACATGGACGACGAACTTGTTGTGGCCGATCTGGCCGTCGGGCAGCATGCGGTCGATCAGCTGGCCCGCGGTCTTCGCGAGCCGCTGGCGCGAGGCGGCGTTGCCGTCGGTGATCGCGCTCGCGCTCTGGCCGTCGCTCGCACTCGGATTCGAGAGGACGAGGTGCAGACGCTTGCCGACCTTCTCGAGCGCGCCGATCAGCTCGTCGTCGCCGAGCTCGTAGAGGGCTGCGTAGAGGGCGCCGCCCGAGCTCGCGCGGCCGACGAAGTCGAGCAGCGCCGCCGTCATGTCGCCGGCCAAACTCGTCCGCAGCGCGCCGCCCGGCTTCGCGATGGCGGCGAGCAGCGCCGCCTTCGACGGCTTGCCACCGAGCGCGTTCGAGATCCGCTGGGTCGAGATCAGGCCGCGGTTGAAGACCGCGCGGAGGCCGGGCGCGACGGTCGCTGAGATCTCGATCTCGTTGGAGATCACGAAGGCGACCGTCATCGGCTTCAGGGCAGCGGGCTGGCCGGCAAGCGGGACGATCCGGTAGCGAAAGCGCCGGGAGCCGGTCTTGTCGGCGACGAGCCGGGCATAGGGATCCTTCCAGTAGAACTTCTGGACCGGAAAGCTCGCCGTCGTTTGGCCCGGCCTGGACGTGAAGCCCGGAAAGACCGCCATCGACGGCAGCGCCGTTTCCTTGCCGGCAGCATCGATGCGGTAGACGGCGAACCCCATGCAGCCGGAGAGCTTGCGGCCGTAGCTCCAGGCGACGACGACGACGTCGTTGTCGCAGAAGGCGATGGCGTTCTGCATGGCGGCTCCTCGCCCGCGCAAGGCGCGTCGCCCCGAGTCTAGGGCGCCGCCAGCCCGGCCGCGGCCAGCCGCGCCGGCTTGGCGAGAGTCCCGATGGCGGTGCCTGCGGCGGGCGGCCAGAATGCCTCGATCAGAACCACCAGGAGACGAGCATGGCAATGACGCGACGCGAGTGGATCGGCAAGGTGGCGGCGGCGAGCGCGCTGCCGATGGCCGCCGGCGCCTGGGCGCAGGCAGGAACGCTGAAGATCTCGCACCAGTTCCCCGGCGGAACGATCAACGAAGGCGATTTCCGCGACCGCCTCTGCCGGCGCTTCGCAGCCGAGATCGAGAAGCGCAGCGACGGCGCGCTGAAGGCGGCGGTCTACCCCGGCTCGTCGCTGATGAAGACGAACGCCCAGTTCGCCGCGATGAGGAAGGGCGCGCTCGACATCAGCCTGTACCCGCTGTCGTACGCCGGCGGCGAGGTTCCCGAGACCAACATCGGGCTGATGCCGGCGCTGGTGCCGAGCTATGAGGTCGGCGCCGCCTGGAAGACGGGCGAGGTCGGCAAGATGCTCGCGAAGACGCTCGACGAGAAAGGCATCGTCGTCCTCAGCTGGATCTGGCAGGCCGGTGGCGTCGCCAGCCGCGCGACGCCGCTGGTGCAGCCCGAAGATGCGAAGGGGCTCAAGGTGCGCGGCGGCAGCCGCGAGATGGACATGATGCTGAAGGCAGCAGGCGCCTCGGTGATCTCGTTGCCGTCGAACGAGATCTACGCGGCAATGCAGACCGGCGCGATGGACGCCGCGATGACCTCGTCGACGAGCTTCATCTCGTTCAAGCTCGAGGAGATCGCCAAGCACCTGACGAGCGGGCGCAACAAGGCGTACTGGTTCATGTTCGAGCCGCTCCTGATGTCGAAGGAGATCTTCGCCAAGCTGTCGAAGCCGCAGCAGGACATCATCATGGCGGTCGGCGCCGAACAGGAGAAGTTCGCGACCGACGCGGCGCGCGCCGACGACAAGATCGCCGCCGAGGTGTACGCGAAGGCGGGCGCCAAGGTCTACGACCTCGACGAGGCGACGGTGCGCAAGTGGCAGGCGATCGCGCGCGACACGGCGTGGAAGGACTACGGCGCACGCGGCGAGACGGAGGCCGCACTGCTGAAGGCGGCCCAGAAGCTGATCGCGTGAGCGCAGGCCCGCGCGCGGCGGCGCCGCCGCCGCGCGCCGCCGCCGACGCGGCCCTGCTGGCAAGCGGCGCGAGCCTGCCACCGGCCGCCGGCAACGACGCCGGTGACCCGCACATCGACCCGGCGACGCCACGCGCGCTGCTGCCCGTCGCGCGCGCCCTGGCGCTTGCCAACCGGGCGATGGTCGCGATCGGCATGCTGGCGCTGCTCGCGGCGTCGATCGTCCTCACCTCGAGCGTCGTCACGCGCTACCTGTTCAAGGCGTCGACCGACTGGCAGGACGAGACCGCGGTCTTTCTTCTCGTCGGCGCGACGTTCCTGTGCGGCGCGTTCGTGCAGTCGATCCGCGGCCACGTCGGCATCGAGGCGGTCTCGACCCTGCTCTCGAGGAGAGCCGATGCGTCGCGACGCGTCGCCGTCGATGCGCTCTGCCTCGCGTTCTGCGCGCTCTTCTGCTGGAAGTCGTGGACGCTGCTGTACGAGGCCTGGGTCGACCAGCAGACGACGTCGTCGTCGTGGGCGCCGCCGCTCTGGATCCCGTACTCGCTGATGGCGGTCGGGATGACGCTCCTCACGCTGCAATTGCTTGTCCACCTCGTCGCCAGCGTCAACCGCGCCTTCTCGATCGCCGAGAGCAGCTGATGTCGATGCTCGCCCTCGGGCTGACCTTCGGCGCGGTCACGCTGCTCTTCATGCTCTCGGGCGCGCCGCTCGCGTTCGCGCTCGGCGCCGTCGCCGTCGTCTTCATGACGTTCTTCATGCCGGCAGCGTCGCTCGACACGATCACCCAGAACGTCTACGAGGAGATGGCGAGCATCACGCTGCTGTCGATCCCGCTCTTCATCCTGAAGGGCGCCGCGATCGGCCGCTCGCGCGCCGGCCAGGATCTCTACGCGGCGCTGCACGCGTGGATGAGCCGCGTCCCGGGCGGGCTCGGCATCGCCAACGTGTTCGCGTGCGCCCTGTTCGCGGCGATGGCCGGGTCGAGCCCGGCGACGTGCTCGGCGATCGGCTCGGCCGGCATTCCCGAGATGAGGAAGCGCGGCTATTCGCCGGGCTTTGCCGCCGGCATCATCGCCGCCGGCGGCACGCTCGGCATCCTGCTGCCGCCCTCGATCACGATGATCCTGTACGCCGTCGCCGCGGAGCAATCGCTCGGCAGGCTCTTTCTCGCCGGCATCGGCCCGGCGCTGCTGCTGGTCGGGTTCTTCGCCGCCTACGCAGTGCTGCGCTACCGGCGCGAGCACCGCGCCGCAACGTTCGCGCGGGCCAGCCACGGCACTGCCTCGGCGCTCCTCGACGTCGACCACTACACGCTGCGCCAGAAGGTCGAGATGCTGCCGCGCGTGCTGCCGTTCGTGATCCTCCTGATCGGCGTCATGGTCGCGCTCTACGGCGGCTTCGCGACGCCGTCGGAGACCGCCGGCCTCGGCGCCCTCCTCGCGCTGGTGCTGATCGCCATCGTCTACGGCGTCTGGCGCGTCAAGGACGTCGCGCCGATCCTGACGGCGACGCTGAAGGAATCGACGATGCTGATGTTCATCATCGGCATGTCGCTGCTGTTCTCCTACGTGATGAGCTACCTGCACATCAGCCAGTCGATGGCGCAGTGGATCGTCGCCCTCCATCTCTCGAAGTGGCTGCTGCTGACGGCGATCCTGCTGCTCGTCGTCGTCCTCGGCTTCTTCCTGCCGCCGGTGAGCATCATCCTGATGACGGCGCCGATCATCCTGCCGCCGCTCAAGGCCGCCGGCTTCGACCTGATCTGGTTCGGCGTGCTGATGACGATCGTCATGGAGGCGGGCCTGATCCACCCGCCGGTGGGCCTCAACCTCTTCGTCATCAAGAACATCGCGCCCGACATCACGCTGGGCGCGATCATCCGCGGCGTGCTGCCGTTCGTCGGCCTGATGTTCGTGGCGGTGGTGGTCATCTGCGTCCTGCCGCAGATCGCGACCGCACTGCCCGACGCGGTGATGGGCGCGGTGCCTGGCCCGCGCTAGCCGTGCGCGCCCTTTCGCTCAGGGCTTCGCGTTCGGGAAGAACAGCTGCTCGCCGCCGATCTTGTACGACGCGATCACCGCCTGGCCCGCCGACGAGAGCACCCAGTCGGCAAACTGTTGCGCGAGCCGAACCTTGACGTGCGGGTGCTTCGCCGGATTGACGACGATGACGCCGTACTGGTTGAAGAGCCGCTGGTCGCCCTCGACGAGGATGACGAGACCGCCGCGGTTCTTGAAGCTGAGCCAGGTGCCGCGATCGGTCAGGACGTAGGCGTTGGCCTCAGACGCGATGTTGAGCGCCGGGCCCATGCCGCAGCCGCATTCCTTGTAGCCGGCGAAATGCGCCGCCGGCGTGTCGATCCCCGCCGTCTTCCAGTAGCGAAGCTCGGCGGCATTCGTGCCGCTCTTGTCGCCGCGCGAGATGAACGCGCTCTTCGACGCCGCGAGCTTCGTCAACGCAGCGACGATGTCGTGGCCCTTGACGCCGGCGGGATCGGACGCCGGGCCGACGAGGACGAAGTCGTTGTACATGACCTCCGAGCGCTTGATGCCGAACCCCTCGGCGACGAACTTCTCCTCGGCGACGCGGTCGTGCACGAACAGGACGTCGGCGTCGCCGCGCCGACCGATGTCGATCGCCTGGCCGGTGCCGACGGCGACGACGCGGATGTCGATCCCGGTCGCTGCCTTGAACGCCGGCAGCAGATGTGCGAACAGCCCCGACTGCTCGGTGCTCGTCGTCGAGGCCATGACGATGCTCTTCTCCTGCGCCTGCCCGGGAAGCGGCACGACGACGGCAGCAGCACAGAGCCAGGCGGCCAAGGTCGCGGCGACGCGGCGACGGGTGGCGAGGGTCGGCATCGGTTTTCCTTTCGATGGTTTCGCAGGGATCAGCGGCCGGCGGCAGCAGTGTGTGCGCGACGACGGCGCAGGGGTTGCGAACGTGGCGCGGCCCCGGCCTGCGGTATGGCTTGCGAGTCTATCGAGGACGCAGCTTGGTATAAGGCGTCGTGGCCAAGGCCCCGACGCAGCCGAATGCAACGCGCAAGGTCCGCGCCGGCGCGGCGCCTCTCGCGCGCTTTCGCCTGCGCGTGACGGCCGGCGACGTCATCTTCGTCGGCCCGGGCAAGATCGCGTTGCTCGAGGCGATCCGCGCGACGCGCTCGATCACGGCGGCGGCCAAATCGATGGGGATGTCGTACCGGCGCGCCTGGATCCTCGTCGACGAGGTGAATCGCGTCCTGACCGACGCCGCGGTCGCGACCGCGGTCGGCGGCGAGCACGGCGGCGGCAGCACGCTCACCGCGCTCGGCGAAGAGCTGGTCGCCATCTACCGCCGCATCGAGGCGACGGCCGAGCGTGCCTGCGCTGCCGACATCGCGCGGTTGCTCGAGCTCACCGCGCCGCCCGCTAGCGGCGCACGCCGACGATCACGCTCCCGGCCTTGAAGATGGCCGACGCCTTCGCGCCCGGCGCAAGACCGAGCGCGCGCGCGCTCGCCTGGGTGACGATGGCGACGACGCGCAGGCCGCCGGCGTCGATCTCGACCTCGGCGTTGACGGCGCCCGGCTGCACGCTGGAGACGGTGCCGGCAAACTGATTGCGCGCCGACAGCAGCGTGCGATCGGCGTCGGCGACGACGACCACCGAAGAGGCCTTCACGAGCGCGAATGCAGCGGCGCCGACCGCCAGTCCGAGCTTTGCCGTGCTCTCGCGCGTGACCGTGGCGACGATGCGGTGACCACCATCGACGGTGATCTCGATCTCGTCGTTGACGGCACCGGCCGTCACCGCGCTGACGGTGCCGGAAAACTGGTTGCGGGCGCTGGATCGCACGGCGTGCTCCTCGAGGAATTGCAGCGGCGGCGCGACGGCGCTGCCATGGTCGATGTGGACGATGTCGTCGGCGAAGGCGTCGACGTCGGCGGGGTCGTGGGTGATGAGCAGGATCGGAAGCGAGAGACGTGCCTGCAACTCGGCGAGCTCGGCGCGCAGCCGGTTGCGAAGCGGCTCGTCGAGGGCGGTGAACGGCTCGTCGAGGAGCAGCGCGCGCGGCTCGCCGGCGAGCGCACGCGCGAGCGCGACGCGCTGGCGCTGGCCGCCCGAGAGCTGGTCCGGGAAACGATCGGCGAGCGCCCGCAGCTCAAGCGCGTCGAGCCAGCGCTCGACCGCGGCGCCGCCGCCATCGCGCGGCGGGTTGCGCCAGCCGGAGTCGAGGCCGAAGGCCACGTTCTGGCGCACCGTCAAGTGCGGGAAGAGCGCGTACTCCTGGAACAGGTAGCCGCAATCGCGCTGTCGGGCCGGCGTGTCGACTCCGGCAGCGGCGTCGAAGAGCGTCGTCTCGGCCAGGCGGATGTGCCCGGTGTCCGGCCGCAGCAGGCCGGCGATCGCCTTCAGCGTCAGCGTCTTGCCCGCGCCCGACGGCCCGAACAGGACCAGGCGCTCGACATCGCTCCGAAAGGCGACGTCGAGCTCGAACCGCTGCGCGCCGGCGACCATGGTCTTGCGGACCGCGACATCCCACTTCATCCGCGCCCCGCGATCCGCAACGGCGCCAGCCTGCCGGCGAGGAGGAGGATGACGATGCAGGTGGTCGAGGTCAGCAGCACGAGCAGGTTGGCCAGCGTGTCCTGGCCCGCCTGCACCGCCTCGTAGACGGCGATCGAGAGCGTCTGCGTGCGGCCGGGGATGCTGCCGGCGACCATCAGCGTCGCGCCGAACTCGCCGAACGCGCGCGCGAACGCGAGCAGCGCGCCGGCGAGGATGCCGCGCCAGGCGAGCGGCAGCGTGACGCGGAAGAACACCGCGCCGCTGCCGAGGCCGAGCACACGCGCTGCCTGTTCGAACTGCACGTCGACGTTCTCGAACGCCGCGCGCGCCGACTTGCAGACGAACGGAAATGCGACCACGGCCGACGCCAGCACCGCGCCCTGCCAGGTGAAGATCAGGCGGATGCCGAGCTCGTTCTCGAGCCAGGCACCGAGCGGCGAGCGCCGGCCGACGACGACGAGCAGGTAGTAGCCGAGCACCGTCGGCGGCAGCACCATCGGCAGCAGGAGGATCGCGTCGACGAGCTCGCGCCCGGCGAAGCGAAGCCGCGCGAGGGCGAAGCCGACGGCCACGCCCAGGACGAGATCGATCGCAGTGGCCCACAAGGCGACCTTGAGCGAAAGGGCGAGCGCTACCCAGGCGGGCTCCACTTTGGGATCGTATCGAAGGCGCGGTCAGGGCTTGCCGAAGCCGTATCGCGCCAGCACCGCCTGCGCCGGCGGCGTAGCGACAAAGGCGACGAAACGATCGGCCGCCGCCGGATTCGGCGCGCTCGCGATCGCCGCGATCGGGTACCGTACCGGCTGCTCGGTCGACACGATCAGCGCCACCTTGACCTTGTCCGCCATCAGGGCGGCGTCGGTCGCGTAGACGAAGCCGGCTTCGACTTCGCCGCGGGCGACGTAGTCGAGCGCCTGGCGCACCGACTGTGCGCCGATCATCTTCGCTCCGATCTGCGGCCAGAGGCCCGCCTTCTCGAGCGTCGCCTTCGTGTAGCGGCCGACCGGCACGCTTGCCGGCACGCCGATGGCAATCTGCTTGAACGACGGCGTCGTCAGCTCGGCGAGCGCCTTCGGCGCCGGTCGGTCGCCCGGCACGATGACGACGAGCGAATTGCTGGCGAAGTTCGCTCGCGAGCCCGGCGTGACGAGCTTCTGCTGCTCGGCCTGGTTCATCGTCTCCTGATCGGCGCTGGCGAAGACGTCGACCGGCGCCCCTTTGGCGATCTGCTGCAGCAGCTGGCCGGAGGCAGCGAAGTTGAACTGCACCTGGGTGCCGGGATTCGCCGCCTCGAACGCCGTGCCGATCTCCTGGAACGCATTGGTCAGGCTCGCAGCCGCCGAGATGGTGAGGTCGGCGGCCGCAGCGGCGGCGCTGCAGCAGGACATTGCAGCGCCGAGCAAGGCGGCGAGAAGGAAGAATCGGCGTGACGGCATTTCGACCTCGTTGTATATGGCGGTATATTGCCACACCAAGGCGAGGAACCACCCCGTGCCGACCCTGACCCGCTGGCCGCTCGCAGGCGGACGCCGCAACCGAGGCGCCGGCCGAGCGGTGACCTCACGCCGCGCCGACGCGGTCGCGCTCGACCAGCGCGAGGTAGCGCTCGATGCTGCCGCCGGCCAACGACTTCACCATGACGCGAAGCAGGTTGGTCTTCAGCCCCATCTGCATCGGCCCGCGCTCGCGCACCTGGACGTAGCCCGAGCGCTGCCAGAAGCGCTCCGCCTTCGCGTTGCCGGCGACGACGCCGAGGCGGATCCACGCTGCGCCGCGCTCGACCATCCAGCGCTCGAGCATGCGGTAGAGCGCCGGCGCGGTGCCGTTGCCGTGCAGCGCCGAGGCGACGATGAAGAGGCCGATGTGCCACACGTTTGCGGCGATGAAGTCGCCGACGATGGTCGCCATGCCGACGAGCACCCCCGACGCGGCGTCGACGAAGCCGATCAGCAGCATCTCGCGGTACGGCATACCCGCGGGAGGCACGTCGGCGAGCTCGCGCGCGGCTTCGTCGGCACGCGGCGGCTCGCCGGTCACGGTGAGGAAATACTCGGGGTTGGCGTCGAAGAAGCGCTGCAGCTCGTCGACGTCGGCCGCGTCGAGGACGCGCAAGCGCCATCGGTCGTCGCCCGGAACGGGTTCGTGCATCAGTGGTGCGATCAGCGCTGGCGCGGGTCGAGCGCGTCGCGCAGGCCGTCGCCGAAGAGGTTGAACGAGAGCACGAGCAGGAAGATCGCGAGCCCCGGCCAGACCGCCATCCACGGTGCGTTGTCGACGTAGTCCTTCGCCACGTTGAGCATGCTGCCCCAGCTCGGCGCCGGCGGCTGCTGGCCGAGGCCGAGGAACGAGAGGCTCGCCTCGGCGATCACTGCCGCGGCGATCGCGAGCGTCGCCTGCACGAGCACCGGGGCGAGGATGTTCGGCAGCACGTGGCGCCAGGCGATCCGGAACGGCGGATTGCCGAGCGCGCGCGCCGCCTCGATGTAGTCCTCGACCTTGACGTTGATCACCTGGCCGCGCGTCAGCCGCACGAAGATCGGCGTCGCCGAGACGCCGATCGCGATCATCGCGTTGGTGAGGTTGGGGCCGAGGAAGGCGGCGAGCGCGATCGCGAGGATCAGGAACGGGCAGGCGAGGAAGGCGTCGGTGATGCGCGAGATCAGGGCGTCGACGAAGCCGCCCGCGAAGCCCGCGGCGAGGCCGATCGGCACGCCGAGCGCGAGCGAGATCGAGACCGAGACGACGCCGGCGAGGAGCGACGCGCGCGTCCCCCAGAGAACGCGCGAGAAGACGTCGCGGCCGATCTCGTCGGTGCCGAACCAGTGTGTCGCCGAGGGTGCCTGGCGAATTGCGCTCCAGCTCGTCTCGACCGGGTCGAACGGCGCGAGCCAGGGCGCCAGCAGCGCGACGAGGACGAATGTGCAGCCGACGATCAGGCCGGCCATCGCGCTGTGCCGGCGGCGCAGCCGCCGCCACCCGCGCCGCCACGCACCGGCCTCGCTCGGCAGCCTGGCCTGAGCGGCGCGCGCGGCGCCAAGAACGGCGGCCATCGTTGTCGTCCTCCTCAGCTGCGCAGACGCGGATTGACAGCGACGTAGGCGATGTCGGCGAGCAGGTTGAGGGCGATGTAGGCGCTCGCGGTGACGAGGACGACGCCCTGCACGACCGCGTAGTCGCGATTGAACACCGCATCGACGATCAGCTTGCCGAAGCCCGGGATCGTGAACACCTGCTCGGTCAGCACCGCACCCGAGAGCAGCGTGCCGAACTCGAGCGCGCCGAGGGTGATGATCGGCGTCAGCGCGTTGCGCAGGCTGTGCTTGAGGACGACGACGCGCTCGCTCAGCCCCTTCGCGCGTGCGGTGCGAACGTAGTCGGCGTTGAGCACCTGCAGCATCGCGCTCCGGGTGTGGCGCATCAACACCGCGGCAATCGCGTTGCCGAGCACGAACGCCGGCATGATCATCGCCGCCAGGTTGTCGCGCAGGCTGACGAAGGGGCTGACGTAGCCCTACGCCGGCAGCCAGCCGAGCTGCACCGAGAAGAGCAGGATCATGAGGATTCCGAGCCAGAAGTTCGGCGTCGACAACCCCCAGAGTGCGAACGCGTTGGCGGCGGCGTCCCAAGCCGTGCCGCGGCCGACCGCCGAGACGATGCCGGCCGGGATGCCGATCGAGAGAGCGATCAGCATCGCCAGCAGCGCGAGCTCGATCGTCACCGGCAGCTTCTGGACGACGAGATCGAGCACCGGCTGCTGCGTTCGCACCGACTCGCCGAGGTCGCCGCGCAAGACTCCGCCGACCCAGTACCCGTAGCGCACCGG